>CAWDKN010000038.1:0-10050 GCA_963802815.1 uncultured Alphaproteobacteria bacterium | reverse complement strand
AGGAATGCGACCAGGAACACCTCCAACAGCGTCGCGCGCTCCTCGCGCAGGATGTCGTCGATATCGCCGCCCTCGGTCGACACGAAGAGGACGCCATAGATCGCCTTGAACCGTTGAATGGGAACTGCGACCGAAAGCACCAGCTTGTTCTCCTCGTCGACGCGTTCCGCCGAGGCGACGTCGCCCGAGAGGGCGGAATTCACTTCTTTGTAGACGCGCCCGTTGTCTCCGCCCTCGAAATAGGGATCGATATGGCTGAAGGGACGAACGCCCATGACGCCGTCATAGAGCCGGCTCGAGCACGCCCTTGGTCTCGCTCCACCAGTCGAGCGGCGGCAGCTCCTGGGTCTGCACAATGTTGCGCGCGAGGAGGTCGCGCGTGTCGAGCACGAGATGGCCGTCGGTGCCGTAGAGGCGGGCGCGCAGTCGCGTCGGCGCGATGAGCTGGCGCAGCAGTGGCTCCGCCTCGCTCACCTTCAGCGCATGCGTATCCTCGTCGGTGGTGTATTCGGCGAGCGTGCTCGCCACGATCTCGGCCTGTTCCTGAATGCCCGTCATCCGCTCATCCACGAGCCCGATGCCGCTCGTCTGCACCGCGAGGACGCCGGCGACGAGGACGACGAGCGCGATGGTGTTGAACAAGATGATGCGCCGCGCCAACGCCGAGAAACGCGGACCGCGCGGGGAACCGGACAGGCTCATCCGGCGCTAGCCGTATCAGGTTTCGCGATAACGATAGCCGACGCCATAGAGCGTTTCGATCGAATCGAAATTTCGTCGACGAGCTTGAATTTCTTGCGCAGGCGCTTGATGTGACTGTCGATCGTGCGGTCGTCGACATAGACCTGATCGTCATAGGCCGCGTCCATCAGGCTGTCGCGGCTCTTCACGGAGCCCGGGCGCTGCGCGAGCGCCTGGAGGATGAGGAATTCGGTGACGGTGAGGCGAACGGGCTTGTTGTCCCAGGTGCATTCGTGCCGTTGTGGATCGAGTGCGAGCTTGCCGCGAACAAGCGCTTCCTTCTTGTCTCCGCCGTGCCGCCCGGCGTCTTGCGCGACTCCGCGCGCCGCAATACGGCGCGCACGCGCTCGAGCAGCAGGCGCTGCGAGAACGGCTTTCTGATGTAGTCGTCCGCCCCGGCGTTCAGCCCCATCAGCTCGTCGATCTCTTCGTCCTTCGAGGTCAGGAAGATCACGGCAGGTCGCCGTTCTGTCGCAGGCGGCGCAGAAGCTCGAGGCCGTCCATGCGCGGCATCTTGATGTCGAGGATGGCGAGGTCGGGCGGCGTTGCGGCGAGGCCGGACAAGGCGGCCGCGCCGTCCGCGAAGGTGCGGACGTGATAACCCTCCTGTTCGAGCAACATGCTCACGGAGGCCAGGATGTTCTTGTCGTCATCGACCAGCGCAATATTCGCCATGGCATTCCGAACCGCGTTTCGCGCGTTAATATAGAGAGATAAGGCCCAATTCATAGCCGGATAGGTGCCTGTGACCAACCCGCCAGAAGCCTACGAGCCCCGACGCTTCCGCACGACAGCGCCATTCTATGCACGCTACCGCCTCGGCTACCCCGATTCGTCGATAGAGCGCACAATTGCGCTCACAGGACTTTCACCCGGCGATCCCGTCATGGACCTCGGCTCGGGCCCGGGCTTGCTTGCCGTGCCGTTCGCCCGTCGCGGCCTGAAGGTCACCGCCGTCGATCCCGAACCCGACATGGTCGAGGCCGCACGCGAGGCGGCGCGCGAGGCAGGCGTCGCGCTCGACGTCCGCCGCGGGAGTTCTTTTGAGCTTCCCGCAGACATCGGCCCGTTCAAGCTCGTCACCATGGGCCGCTCGTTCCACTGGATGGACCGGCCCGAGACGCTGAAGTTGCTCGACCGTCTCGTCGTTCCCGGCGGTGCCGTCGTGCTCTTCGGCGACGATCATCCCCGCACCGCGGAGAACGCCTGGCGCGAAGCGGGGCGCGATGTCGCCATCAAATACGGTCGCAACGAATCCCCGCATCTCGTCGCCGCGCAGCGTCCCGATTATCGGAGCCATGCCGCGGTGCTTTTCGATTTCGGCCTTTTGCCGTCTGAGGGGCGTCGAGCGAATTCATCCGCCGCGAGCTGACGGCGGACGACATCGTCGGCCTTGCGTTCTCGCAGTCGACCTCGTCGCGCGAGCGCCTCGGCGAGCGGGCGCAGGCCTTCGAGGACGATCTGCGCGCGGCGCTGGCCGCGCTTTCGGCGGATGGACGCTTCGTCGAGATCGCGGAGATCAGCGCCCTGATCGCACGGCGCTGCTAGACGAACTCGACCTTGAGGATTTCGTAGGAGTGCGCGCCGCCGGGTGCTGCCACTTCGACCGTGTCGCCCTTGGCCTTGCCGATGAGCGCGCGCGCGATCGGCGAGGAGATCGAGATGCGGCCCTTCTTCGCGTCGGCTTCGAAGTCGCCGACGATCTGGAACTTGCGCTTCTCCGTCGTGTCCTCATTGACGAGCGTGACGGTCGCGCCGAATTTCACGCTGCCGCCGGACAGCTTCGACACGTCGATGACCTCGGCGCGGCCGATCTGATCCTCAAGCTCGATGACGCGGCCTTCGATGAAGGACTGACGCTCCTTAGCCGCGTGATATTCCGCGTTTTCGGAGAGATCGCCATGCGCGCGCGCTTCCGCGATCATCCGGATGATCGCCGGCCGCTCAACGCTCTTGAGATGGTTGACCTCTTCCTCGAGGGCCTTGTAGCCCGCGTTGGTCATGGGAATCCGTTCCATGGCACTTCTAATCCCGATAGTGACAAAGACGTTCCGCCGGCCTGCCTGCCTTAGGCGCGGCCGAGTGCGGACGCCGGTATGTCTTTTGGCTAAACCGTTGTTACGCCTGGGCTTTACTCATCCCGTCCAATGGCGAACTCTTACAAATCTGTAGGACTCGGAGGGGGGCGACTTCAAGGGACCCGGCCTTGAGCGCCGAATTGCCTGAGTTACGGCGGCAGCTCCGGCCATCGTCGTGTAATAGGGAACTTTCATCGTGAGTGCCGTCCGCCGGATCGAGGCCGAGTTCGGAAAGCGCTTGGGAGCCCTCGGTGGTGTTGAAGACGAGGTCGATCTCGCCGTTCTTGAGCGCGTCGACGACGTGCGGCCGGCCCTCGAGCACCTTTTTGACGATACGCACAGGCAGGCCGGCCTCTTCCAGCGTCCGCGCCGTGCCGGCGGTGGCGACGAGCTCGAAGCCCATCTCGACGAGGTGGCGCGCCGGCGGGACCGCGAACGCCTTGTCGGCGTCCTTGACGGAGATGAACACGGCACCGCTCAGCGGCAGCCTGAGGCCTGCGCCGATCTGGCTCTTGGCGAAAGCGCGGCCGAAATTCTCGTCGACGCCCATCACTTCGCCGGTCGAGCGCATCTCGGGACCGAGGATCGTGTCGACGCCCGGGAAGCGCGCGAAAGGCAGCACGGCTTCCTTGACCGAGATGTGCGGGATCTGGGTGATTTGAGGTCGAAGGATTTGAGCGTCTCGCCCGCCATCACGCGCGCGGCGATGGCGGCGACGGGGAGACCGATCGCCTTGGCGACGAAGGGCACGGTGCGGCTCGCCCGCGGATTCACTTCCAGCACATAGATGTCGTCGCCCTGAACGGCGAATTGCACATTCATCAGCCCACGGACTTTAAGCGCGCGGGCGAGAGCGATGGTCTGGCGCTCGACCTCCGCGATGGTCGAGGCCTTCAGCGAATGGGGCGGCAGGGCGCAGGCGCTGTCGCCGGAATGCACGCCGGCTTCCTCGATATGCTCCATGATGCCGGCGATGAAAACGTCGCCGGCGACGTCGCCGATGGCGTCGACGTCGATCTCGGTCGCGTGATGCAGGAAGCCGTCGATCAAGACCGGATTGTCGCCCGAGATGCGGAACAGCTCTCCGGACTTCACCGTCGCCTTCAGCTGCGTCTCGTCGGCGGCGACAACCATGCCGCGGCCGCCGAGCACGTAGGACGGACGCAGGATCACGGGGTAGCCGATCTCGCGCGCGGCGGCGATCGTCTCTTCCGCTGTCATCGCGGTCGCGTTGCGCGGCTGCTTCAGGTTCAGCTCGTTCAGCAGAACCTGGAAACGCTTCCTGTCCTCGGCCAGGTCGATCGCGTCGGCGCTGGTGCCCAGGATCGGCACGCCTTCCTCGACCAGCATGTTGGCGAGCTTGAGCGGCGTCTGGCCGCCGAACTGCACGATGACGCCGACCAGCGTTCCCTTCGACTGTTCGATGCGCACGATCTCGAGGACGTCTTCGGCCGTCAGCGGCTCGAAATAGAGGCGGTCCGAGGTGTCGTAATCGGTGGACACCGTCTCGGGATTGCAGTTGACCATGATGGTCTCGAAGCCGCGGTCGGAGAGCGAGAAAGCCGCGTGGCAGCAGCAATAGTCGAACTCGATGCCCTGGCCAATGCGGTTCGGCCCTCCGCCCAGTATGATGATCTTCTTCTTGTCGGTCGGAGCAGCCTCACATTCGGCCTTGCCGCCGATAGGGCTCTCATAGGTCGAATACATGTAAGGGGTGAGCGCCGCGAACTCGGCCGCGCAGGTGTCGATGCGCTTGAAGACCGGCGTGACGCCGAGCGCCACGCGGTGCATGCGCACCTCCTTCTCCGTCTTTCCGGTCAGTTTGGCGAGGCGCGCGTCTGAGAAGCCCAACGACTTGAGCCGGCGAAGGCGCGCCGGATCGGTCGGCAGTCCCTCCGCGCGGATGTCGGCCTCGACGGCGAGGATCGTCTCGATCTCGCCAAGGAACCACGGATCGTATTTGGTGATCTCCGCGATGTCGGCGATCGGGAAGCCGTGACGCATCGCCTGCGCGGCCATCCTAGCCGGTCGGGCGTCGCACGGGCAAGCGCGGCGCGGATCGAATTCTTGTCGTTGTCGCAGCTCCATCTCGTCGAGACCGGTCAGCCCGGTTTCGAGCGAGCGCAACGCCTTTTGCAGCGACTCCGCGAAGGTGCGGCCGATCGCCATCGCCTCGCCGACCGATTTCATCGAGGTCGTGAGCAAGGGATCGGCGCCCGGGAATTTCTCGAAGGCGAAACGCGGAATCTTCGTCACCACATAGTCGATGCTCGGCTCGAAAGCGGCCGGCGTGACCTTCGTGATGTCGTTCTGGATCTCGTCGAGCGTGTAGCCGACAGCAAGCTTGGCCGCGACCTTGGCGATGGGAAAGCCCGTCGCCTTGGAGGCGAGCGCCGAGGAGCGAGACACGCGCGGGTTCATCTCGATGACGACCATGCGTCCGTCCCTGGGATCGACCGCGAACTGCACATTGGAGCCGCCGGTCTCGACACCGATCTCGCGCAGCACCGCGATCGAGGCCGAGCGCATGCGCTGGTATTCCTTGTCGGTCAGCGTCAGCGTTGGCGCGACGGTGATGGAGTTGCCGGTGTGGACGCCCATGGCATCGACGTTCTCGATGGAGCAGACGATGATGGCGTTGTCGGCACGATCGCGCACGACCTCCATCTCGAACTCCTTCCAGCCGAGGACGGATTCCTCGATCAGAACCTCGTTAGTGGGCGAGGCGTCGAGGCCGCGCTCGACGATCTCGAAAAACTCCTCGCGGTTGTAGGCGATGCCGCCGCCGGTGCCGCCGAGCGTGAATGAGGGCCGGATGACGGCGGGCAGGCCGACCTCGTCGAGCGCCTGCATCGCGCGGGTGAGCGCTTCGGGCGACAATTCCATCACCGGATTGTTTTGGCCGTCATAGAGGAAGTTCCCGAGCCATCCTTTTTGTGGCGGAGATAACCTTTCAGTGTCATGCCGCGCGGCACGTCGAGGCCGATCTTCACCATCGCCTCGCGGAAAAGGGCGCGGTCCTCCGCCTTGTCGATCGCATCGGCGCTGGCGCCGATCATCTCGATCTTGTGACGCTCGAGCGCGCCCAGCTTGCGCAAAGACAGGGCGGTGTTCAGTGCGGTCTGCCCGCCCATGGTCGGCAGCAGCGCAAAGACTTTTCCCGGCGGCACGTTGGGACGCTCGCGGGCGATGATCTTCTCGACGAACTCCGGCGTGATCGGCTCGATATAGGTCGCATCCGCGAGGCCCGGATCCGTCATGATCGTCGCCGGGTTCGAATTGACCAGGACGACGCGATAGCCTTCGGCGCGCAACGTCTTGCAGGCCTGTGCGCCCGAATAGTCGAACTCGCACGCCTGGCCGATGACGATCGGGCCCGCTCCGATGATCAGAACCGTGTGTATGTCGTCGCGACGCGGCATTCCTATCGACCCACCAAAACCGTCTTATAAAAAAGCCCTCGCCGTCTGCCGGGAGGGCCCACTCGTTCAGCGTTCCTCAACTGCGCCATCGCAGTGTCGTTTCCTGCACCGGATTGGCGAAAGGCGCACCGGTCGCCACCAATTCGGCCCATGCCTTCTTGAGCCGGTGGTACCATATGGCCGGTACGTCCGCGTCCTGAATTAGCATCAGGCGCGGGTCGAATTTAAGCCCCTCCTGCTGAAGTTCAACGATCCGCCTGTCGTCACCCAGGAAAGTCGAGCCGAGCGCGGAAAAGAAGGGCTTTATGAACCACAGCCAGGACGGCCAGTAGACGGTCTGGATCACCTCGGTCGTGCCTTCGTCGAGCGGCGTGCACAAGGTCAGGAGCACGACGTCGATATCCATGCCGAGAACGCGGCCATGGATGTTCTCGAATCGCGTGCTGGGAAGCTCGAAGGTGATCTCGGTCGACACTCCGCCGCCGAGCAGCTGGTAGACCGGCTTGGTCGGCGCGTGCCGTGTCATGATGAAGCCGTTCGGCAAAGGCGCATAGGCCTTGGCCTTCACGCGCGGCTTACGCCGCCACCACCAGTGACTGTGCACATAGGGTCCATGCGCGGGGTCCATCAGGCCGATGACGGCGTGATCGATGCCGCAGGGAAAGATCTGGCGCTCGACGTAGCGCGGGACATGCGTGCCCTTCATCGGCACTTTCGGAGGGGCGCTTTTTGGCACCACTGTCGCGCCCGGCGGCCGCCATGTAGATCCACAGCAAGCCGTCCTGCTCGCGCAGCGGATAGGCGCGCACGCGGATGCGCGAAGGATCCATGTCCTGGCCCTCGACCAGCGAGGGGATCGCCGCGCAGACGCCGTCGGCCTTGAAGCGCCAGCCATGATAGGGGCACTCGACGGTCGCATCGTCCTTGATGCGCCCAGCCGACAACGGCACCCCGCGATGCGGACAGATGTCGCGCAGCGCGAACGGCGTACCGTCGCGCATGCGCCCGATTACCACGGGCTCTCCCAGCAGGATGCGCCGGATAACCTGCCCTCGGCGAACGTCGCTCGCCAGCGCCGCCATGTACCAGAGGTCGCGCAAAAACGCCGGCACCTGCTCGGTGCCGGGTTGCTGGATTGGTTCAGCGGTCATGGGCCGGTTTTGGCAGGTGCGCCGACAGGCTTCAACAGGCTTTCGAGCGTGGTCATGAACTGCTGCCCCTTATCCTGAGGCAATTTATAGGCCCAGCCGGCCGAGCGCGCGTTGATGTCGCGGGCCTCCTTGGCGGTGTTGAGGTTGCCCGGCGCCGCCGCGGCCGAGATCACCGCCCAATCGTCCGTACCCTGCGGGACGACCTGCGCCGTCACCGTCAGGCCGTCGAAGGTCCGGGTGACAAGCTTCGTCGCATGGCTCAGGTCGAAATTCCTCGCCGGCGCCACGTCGTCGAAGGCGAAATTGGCGACCGACGAGGCGACTCCGTCGGGCGCCGCTTCGTTGGCGACCTCACGGCCGTGCGGGACCGGCGTCAGCGTGAAGTCCGGATCGGCCGGATGGACGCGCGCCACGGAAAAGGCCGGTCCGCTCGCGGGCGTCACGTCGACCTGCTGGATGCGGGCGCGGTCGACAGCAAGCACGCTCTTGTCGAGCCAAGCCGAGGGATCGGATTGCGGCGCGGTGGGGCTATCGACGAGCCAGCTCTGCGGATCGCCATCCTTGCGCACGAACAGGCCGATGGCACCGCCCGGATCGCCGATGTCCGTAGTCTTGCCGATGAGCAACGAGGCAAGCGCGTCGCCCTTGTCGTCGAAGACGCTGAGATGCACGGCGTTGCCCCTCGGCGGCGGGTCGAGATCGAGATAATGCATCCAGTCGGCGCGCGACGTCTTGGGCTCGATGGTTTCGAGCGCGGCGAGGCCGACGAGGGTCTGGCGCACCTGGTCGAGGGACGCGCGATAGCCATAGTGCTGCGGCATGACCCAGCCCTTGCCGGGCGTGAAGGCGACGTCGAACGCGCCTTTCTTGCCCTCGACATGGATGCGCGTGGCGTTGCGCAGCTCATAGGCAAGATTGGGGAAGTAGGTCTCCGGCGTATAGCGCTGCGCCATCTGCGCGTTCTCGCGCTGCACGGCGAAGATCGCGAACAGCGTGGTAACGAGCGCGACGGCGGCCAGGATCGCAAGATCGCGGCGGCGGCGGTCGGCGAAGAATTCGTTCATCGTCATCGCCGCCTCACAATGCCAGCGCGCGTGCGCGGCGCCGGCGGCGCAGCCACGCCACGACAAGCGCGAAGCCTGCGACCAGTATCGGCACCAGCGCGATGTTGATGAAGGCGAGGACGTCGCCCAGCATGTCGATGTCCTTGCGCAGATTGTGCTGCACGTCGCGCAATTCCGAGCGCGTTTCGACCAGCTGGCGCTTGAAGCGCTCGATGGCCGCCTGCTGGGCGGGCGAGAGTTGGGCATTGTCGGCCGACTTGCCGTCAACTCCAGCGCCCTGTTGCAGGTCGTGCAGGCGCTGCTGCGTGTCGGTCAGTCTCTGCTGCAGCGCTTCGGCCTCCTGCTGGAACTCGGCCTGGGCTTGCGCCTGCAGCGCGCGCACGACGGTGAACGGACGGTCGTTGGTGGCGCGGGTGCGCAGGCTGATGAGGTCGTCCGAACCCGTCAGGTTTCCGACGGCGTTCAGGATGAAGGCAGCGTTGTCGGCGAAGGGTGCTGCAATCCTCTTGCCGTAGAGGTCGTCGACATGGACCCAGAAGCGGTCGTCGAAGATGTCGCTGTCGGCCATGACGATGACGTTGATGGGCGTGGTCGCGACCTTGACCTGTGCGCGGGAACGGCGGCACGGGCGGCGAGCCCGCCGGCGCCGGACTTATGTCGATCGGCGCACCGTTCGGAAACGCAGTGCGCGCCGGACCCGAGATGCGCGCAGCGATGGTGTAGCTCTCGCCGGTCGGGACGATCGTGCCCATCAGGTCCTGCGGGCGGGGATCGAAGCGAACCTGCGCGCTGTCGAGGAGAGCAGAGCGCTCGGAGGAGGAGACAAGGGGCGTGAAGGTCGTCGTGGCGCCGCCGAGCTGACGCAAAGCGCCGACGCTCGCGAGGTTCAGAGACTGCAGGTTTGCGGTGACGGGGTCCTTGGCGTCGAAATCGGCGGCCGTCAGATGCAGCCAGATCGGATAGCTCGCGACGGGATTGCGCGGATCGCTCGAGACCTGGACGCGCTGTGCCAGGTCCCTGTCGCCAATGACCTTGTCCGGGTCGTAGACGACGCCCCAGGCCTTGAAGAGCTGCGGCAGGTCGGACGAGGGCGGACCGCCCGCCTCACGCTGCTTCCCGCGCTCAGGCCGCTGCTGCGCAAGGGGCCTTGAGCGGGCGCGACGCCGAAAACAGAAACAGCCAGGCATTGCGCCCGGCTGTCCTTGTTTTCAATCCATTGGCTGGCGGAAAAGCTACTTCTTCTTGCTCTTCGCGGCGGGAGCGCCGGTGGTGGCCAGGGTCTTGAGGCGCGCGTTCAAACGGCTCTTGTAGCGCGAAACGGTATTGGAGTGGAGAACGCCCTTCTGCACGCTCTTGTCCAGGCTTGAGACGGTTTCGCGGTACTGCTCCTGGGCGGCCTTGGCATCGCCCTTGGCCAGCGCCTCGCGCAGCGCCCGCAGGCTCGTGCGTACTTGGCTGCGGTTGGCGCGGTTGATTTCGGTGCGAGTTTCGGTCTGGCGAACGCGCTTGAGCGCCGATACGTGATTTGCCATGGTTTTGCTTCTATCTCCAAAACCTGAATCTCAGGGTCTTCCTGCTTTTCAGGGAAAATGAT
>CAWDKN010000037.1:0-12374 GCA_963802815.1 uncultured Alphaproteobacteria bacterium | reverse complement strand
CACGAGGCAAAGAAGAAGTTCACCACCGAGGCGATGATGATGCCGATCAGGCCCATGAAGAGGAACGAGCCCCAGCCGGAAAGGTCGCTCTTGGTCGTGTAGCCGTAGAGGCTCATCGCGCCGAAAGTGGCGGCCGTGATGAAGAACACCTGCGCCACGCTCGCGCCCGTATAAAGCAGGAGCGGCGGGGCGAGAGAGACGCCCATGAGCGCCGCATAGGCCCAGAACGTCCCCTGCGCCGCGCCCAGGCTCATCGTCTGGATGCGGAACGACAGGAACAGCACGAGGCCGAGGGGAGCCAGGAAGGCTACCCAGCCGAGCGCGGACAGTCCGAGCGCACCGCTCTGCGGGTTGTAGGCGAAGAAGATGCTGCGGACTTCCGGAACGTTCGCCACGATCCAGGCGGTCGCCCCGGTCAGTACAAGGCCCACAAGCATGTAGTTGTAGACGCTCAGCATGTAGGCGCGCAGCCCGGCGTCCATGACGTCGGTACCCGAGATGGGTTGCCCGCGGATCACGCGATTGTCGTAGTCAGCCATGTTCAAATCCTTCGTTGCCCCGCGAAGCGGGTACAGACCTCAATATCGTGCTTCGCAAGGGTTCGATCAAGGCTTGGGGACGGCAGGCGGCGCGCCTGAAACATTGGTAACCGGAGTCTCTTTCGGCCGTTAAGCGGTCCGGAGCAGCTGCGCCGGCCGCGCCGACAGCGCGGTCCAGGCGCCGGCCAGCCCGAACAGGAGCGTGATCGCGCCGCCACCGATGACGGTGAGGGCGGCGGCTTTGGCGTCGAAGACGAAGCTTATGTCCAGAATTTCGCGTGCGACGAGGGCGGCGGCGAGGGTGCCGACGCCCAGCGCGATGACGCCGGTCAGGGCGCCTATAAGGCCGTACTCGATGACGGCGATGCCGAGAATGCGCCCGCGCGTGGCGCCGAGCACCTTGAGGATGGTGGCGTCGTAGAGCCGTGCCCGTCCGCCTGCGGCGATCGCGCCGGCCAGCACCAGCAAGCCGGCGAAGATGGTGAGCAGGCTCGCCGCCCTCACGCCATAGGCGAGCTCCTGCAGCAAAGCGTTGACCTGTGCGATCGCGTCCTTCACGCGGATGGTCGAGACGTTGGGAAAGCGGTCGGTGACGGCACGGTAGAGGGCGTCCTCGTCGCCCGGCGGCACGCGCACGCTGGCGAGGAAGGAATGCGGCGCGTGGTCGATGAGGCCCGGCGACAGGATGAGGATGAAGTTCTGCTGGCCGGTCTTGAAATCGACATGGCGCAGGTTGGCGATTCGGCCCTCGATCTCGCGGCCGAGCACGTTCAGCGTGATGGTGCTGCCGAGCTTGAGGCCCATGCCCGGCGCGAGGTCGGCGTCGAAGGAGACGAGCGTCGGGCCCCGGTAGTTCGCGGGCCACCACTGACCTTCGGTGATCTGCGTCCCCTCGGGCGGCGCGGCCGCGTAGGTGATGCCGCGGTCGCCGGCGAGCGCCCATTTGGTGTCGCCCGAGACCTTCACGTCCTTCGCGGCGACGCCGTTCAGCGCGGTTATCCGTCCACGGATCATCGGCGTGCGCTTGTATCCGCTGGC
The DNA here is from genome assembly GCA_963802815.1 of uncultured Alphaproteobacteria bacterium. Taxonomy (GTDB): domain Bacteria; phylum Pseudomonadota; class Alphaproteobacteria; order Micropepsales; family Micropepsaceae; genus Rhizomicrobium. The sequence goes on along the minus strand of CAWDKN010000037.1, from coordinate 10,797 downwards.
CGATCTGAACTGCGCGATGGTGGCATCGAACGCCGCCGTCTCGTCGGGCTGGATGTCGACGAAGAAGAAGCTGGGCGCCCGCTCGGGAAGATTGTCGGCCACCTGCGCGGAGATGGTGCTGTCAAGCAAGGAGACGGTTGCAAGCAGGGTGAGACCCAGACCCAGCGCGGTGATGACCGAGGCGGTCGCCGCGCCCGGCCGCGTAATATTGGCGAGCGCGAGACGAAATCCGGGCCGGTGCGGGCGCGGCAGACGGAGGAGCACGGCGCGCAGGAGCGCGGCAACGACTCGCAACGCGACGAGGACTGCGATGGCGCCGCCAAGGAATTCGGCGGCGAACATCGGCGAAGGCGCGAGAAACAGCGCCAGCGCCACGATCACGCCGCCGGCCACCGCGGCGGCAGCGAGATAGGGGATCGCGCCGCGCGCGTCGGCGGGCGCGACCAGGTCGCGGAACAGACTCGCCGGTGCGATCAGCCGCGCCCGCGCCAGCGGCGGCACGGAAAACGCAATGGCGGAGAACAATCCGAAGGTGGCGGCCAGCAGGAGCGGGCCGGCGTAGACGGCGAAATGGGCAGGCGCCGGAATCTCGCTGCCGTAAAGCGATTGCACGACGAAAGGCAGGCAGGCGCCGACGACAAGGCCCGCCGCGATGGCGGCGAGCGCCACGGCCATCACCTGGAGGAAGAAGACGAGGAAGATGAGGGTGCCGCCGGCGCCGAGCGCTTTCAGTGTCGCGATCTCCTCGCGCTTGCGGTCGAGAAAGGCGCTCACGGCCTGGCCGGCGCCCACCCCGCCGACGGCGAGCGCGGTGAGGCCGACAAGCATCAGGAACATCGTGACCTGCTCTACGAATTGCCGGATGCCCGGGGCGGCGTCGTTGCGGTCGCGAATCTCCCAGCCGCCGTCGGGAAACGCCGAGGCCGCGGCGGTCTTGAACGCCTGGATTGGGGTCGGATGCGCAAAGGCGATGCGATAGGTGTAGTTGATGAGGCTGCCGAGCTGGACCAGGCCCGTTCCCGGCAGCGATGTCGTCGAGACGATGATGTGCGGGCCGAGACTGAAGCCGCCGGAGATCCGATCGGACTCGCGCATTAGGACCGCCGTGATGCGGAAATCTGCCGTCCCGATGCGCACGATGCCGCCCGACGCGATCTTCAGGCGATCGAGCAGCGTTTGTTCGGCGACCGCGCCGCAGATCGTGCGGCCGTTCTCGCTTTTGCACGCGAGCGCATCGGCGAGCTTTCGCGCGGGCGAGAGCGTCACTTGGCCCACGAGCGGATAGGCGCCGTCGATGGCTTTAAGCTCGACCAGCTGGCGTTCGCCTTCGACGCCGTTTCTGATCGCATACGCCATCGCGCGCATGGTGACGTTTTCGCTGACCCGGCCGTAACGAGCGAGGAACGCGCGTTCGCCGGCGCTTGCCGGGCGATGCACCAGGCCCACGGACACGTCACCGCCGAGAAGCGTGCGCCCTTGCTCGGCGAGGCCGCTGAGGAAGGCGTCGGCGAGTGACTCCACGCCGGCGATGGCGGCGACGCCGAGGGCGAGAGAGAGAAAGAAAATACGAAAGCCCGACAGGCCGCTGCGCATTTCCCGGCGTGCTAAGCGCAGGGCGAGGGCGAGCGTGGCCACGGTCAGGCGTCGAATTCTTGAATGGTCGCGCGATTTGGCATCGAAGCGCCCGACGCGCTTTGCGCGTCAGTTGCATCGTCGCGCGCAACGCGCGCGGGCACCTCGGCGGGTCGCGCTCCGCGGGTATCGGCCACAATGCGGCCGTCCTTCAGCCGGACGATCCGGTTGCATCGCCGCGCCAGCGCTTCTTCATGTGTCACCAGGAACAGCGTCGTCCGCGCGCGCGCCTGCAGCGCGAAAAGAAGATCGGCGACGCCCGCACCCGTTGCGGTGTCGAGATTGCCGGTCGGCTCGTCGGCGAAAAGAACGCTCGGTCTCGGCGCGATGGCGCGGGCCAGCGCCACGCGCTGCTGCTCACCGCCGGACAATTGCCCCGGATAGTGATCGAGGCGTGGACCGAGGCCTACCGTTTCGAGCTCGGCGCGGGCGCGTTCGAACGCATCGCGCACGCCTGCAAGCTCGAGCGGTACCGCAACGTTCTCGAGCGCGGTCATGGTCGGAATCAGGTGGAACGACTGGAACACGATGCCGACATTGCCGCGGCGGAATCGCGCAAGGGCATCCTCGCCGAGCCTTGCGATGTCGGTGCCGGCGACGATCACCTCGCCGGAGGTCGGCGCCTCGAGGCCTGCCGCGACCATCAGCAGCGAGGATTTGCCCGAGCCGGACGGGCCGAGAAGGGCTATGGCCTCGCCGGCCTCAACCGTGAGGGAGATGCCCGACAGGATGTTGACCGGCCCCGCCGCGCTCGACAGCGTCAGATGCACGTCCTTGAGGATCATCGCGGGTGCGGGCGGCTTCATCGGACTCTCGTGATGATCGGGGAGCTGTGCTAGGCGATATGGCACCATGATTTCACAAATCAAGTTCAACCCTTCCCTCGAGGGAGGGTCGAAGCGCGAAGCGCTTCGGGGAGGGGCAAGCCGCCGGCGCTCGCGGCGCACCCCTCCCCGAAAAATCTCCGCGCTGCGCGCTGCGATTTTTCGACACTCCCTCAAGGGGAGGGTGGCCCGTGTTGTTTGCGTTCTTGCCGTCTTCGCTGTTGCTCTCATCGGCACCCCCGCCACCGCCGCCCCCATCAAGATCCTCGCGCTGGGCACCAGCCTCACCCAGGGTTACGGCCTGCCGCCGGGGACCGAGCTTACCGCGCTGCTCGAGACACGCCTCAAGGCCAAAGGCATCGCTGCGACGGTGATCAACGCGGGCGTCTCCGGCGACACCTCGGCCGGAGGGCTGGCGCGGCTCGACTGGTCGCTCGCGGACAATCCGAATGCGGCGATGGTCGAGCTTGGTTCGAACGACGCGCTTCGTGGATTGCCGCCCGCCGAGACCGAGAAGAATCTCTCCGCTATCCTCGCCAGGCTGAAGGCGGCGCATATTCCCGTGCTGCTGCTCGGCATGATGGCGCCGCGCAATCTCGGCCCCGAATATGTCGCGCAGTTCGACGCGATCTACCCGAGGCTCGCCCGGCAATATGACACGCTCTACTATCCCTTCGTGCTCGACGGCGTCGCGATGAACGCGAAGCTCAACCAGGACGACGGCATCCATCCCAATCCCGCCGGCGAAAAAATCATTGCCGACCGTCTCTTTCCCGACGTGCTGACGCTCGCGCGCCGGGTGAAGCCCTGATGTTCCGGCGCCTTCTCTCGGTCGGCGGCTTCACGCTGCTGTCGCGCGTCACGGGTTTCGTCCGCGACATCCTGATGGCGTGGATCCTCGGCAAAGGTGTTCTCTCAGACGCCTTCATCGTCGCTTTCCTGTTCCCCAATTATTTCCGTGCAATTTTCGGCGAGGGCACCATCAATCCGGCGTTCCTGCCGCGCTATGCGGCGCTGCATGCGCGCGGCGAGCACGAGGCAGCGGCCCTGTTCGCCGACCGAGTGTTCTCCTGGCAGATGGCAGCGCAGCTCGTGATTCTCATCGCAGCCTTGTTCGCGATGCCGTGGATCGTGCACCTGCTGGCGCCGGGCTTCGCCGACAATCCGGGGCAATTGGCGCTCACGGTCAAGCTGTCGCGCATCACCTTTCCCTATCTGATCCTGACCGTCGTCGCGATCCAGATCTCGGCGATGCTGAACGCGATCGAGAAGTTCTGGGCCGCGGCCGCATGGTCGAACCTCGTCAACCTGTCGATGATCGCGACTCTTCTCGCCTGGCGCTGGTTTCCCAACCCGGCTTATGCGGCGGCGTGGGGCGTGCTGCTCGGCGGCGTGACGCAGCTTTTCTTCATCCTGTGGGCCGGCGCACGCGACGGGCTGTCGCTGCGCATCGCCTGGCCGCGCTGGACGCCGGAGATCGCCGAGTTCTTCAAGGCGTTCGGCGCGGTGACGGTGGGGGCTGCGAGCGTCGTCGCCGCGCCGCTGATCGATACGGTGATCGCAAGCTACCTGCCGACCGGCAGCCGCACGGCGCTCTACTACGCCGATCGCATCAACCAGCTGCCGCTCGGCGTGCTCGGCATCGCGCTCGGCACGGTGCTGCTGCCCGAGATGTCGGCGCGGCTCGCGGTGAACGACCGCGCCGGCTCCGACGTAGCGCAGAACCGGGCGGCGGCATTGTCGCTGCTGCTGACGCTTCCCTTCGCGACGGTGTTCGTGGTGATCCCCGGCACCATCATGCGCGCGATCTTCGCCCATGGCGCTTTCGACAGGAATGCCGCTTCCCTGTCGGCCATCGCGCTCGCGACCTACGGCGTGGGATTGCCGGCGTTCGCGCTGGTGCGCATCGTCGCCTCGACCTTCTATGCGCGCCACAACACGATGACGCCCGCGCGCATCACGGTGACCGCCATCGCCGCGAACATCGCGCTGAAGATCGTCTTTGTCTGGGGCCTGCATCTGGGGATCGCGGGCGTGGCGCTCGGCACCTCGTTCGGCGCCTGGATCAATGTCGGCTTGCTGCTCTTCCTGGCGCGATCGCAGGGCCTGTTGCGAGTCAATGCCGAGTTCACCCGCGCCATAGGGCCGGCCGTGCTCGCCGCCGCCGGCGCGGGCATCGGGGCGCTCGCCGGCGTTCGTGCCGTGATGCTGCTGGCGCCGCATGGCGGACGGCTCGTCGACGTGGCGATGCTGGCGCTCGCCATCCTCCTTGGCGGCGGCCTCTACATCGCGGTGGCGCTGGCGTTCCGGCGGCGCCTTCCATTGGGCCGGTTCGCGGGTGCGGCATGAGACTGTTCGTCGCCATTGCCCTGCCGGACGACGTAGCCGCGTCGCTCGCCTTCATCCAGGCGGGCTGCCCCGGCGCGCGCTGGCAGGCTCGCGAGCAGCTGCATCTGACTTTGCGTTTCATCGGCGAGGTCGACGGGCGCGAGGCGGTCGCCATCGACGATGCGCTGCGCATGATCGCGGCACCTCCGTTCCGCCTCGAGCTGAAAGGGACGGGCGAGTTCGGCGGGCGCAATGCTCATGCGTTGTGGGCGGGCGTGCACGCGAGCGAGCCGCTCCTGCACCTCCAGCGCAAGATCGAGAGCGCGCTGCAGCGCGTGGGCATCGCGGCCGAGCCGCGGAAATTCACGCCGCATGTGACGCTGGCGCGGCTGCGCGGCACGCCGCATGGCCGCGTTTTGGACTATCTCGCCGATCACGCGTTGTATTCGAGTCCGGCTTTCGACGTGGGCGCTTTCATTCTCTATTCGAGCGTGCTGACCTCCGACGGGAGCGTGTATCGGGCGGAGAGGGGGTATCCTCTCCGGACCTGATGGCTTTTTTAGCGGAGATGAATGATGAAGAAACTCGAAGGCGACGCACGCAAGAAAGCTCTCGCCGAACTGCAGGGTTGGGGCGAGGTGAAGGGGCGCGACGCGATCGCGCGGCGGTTCGAGTTCAAGGACTTCAACCGGGCGTTCGCGTTCATGACGCGCACCGCGCTGCTGGCCGAGAAGATGGATCACCACCCGGAGTGGTTCAACGTCTACAACAAGGTCGAGGTCACGCTGTCGACGCATGACGCCGGCGGCGTCACCGACAGCGACGTGAAGATGGCGCACGCCATGAGCGGTTACGCGGCGTCGGTCTCCTGATCGCCGCCGCGTTTCTTTGTTGCACGCTTCCTCTCGGAGGTGCTTACGCGTCAAACCTGTAGGTTGCTCCGTCGCGCACGATGTGGCCGGCGGTGGGTTCGGCGAAATGCGTGCCGATGACGAGGATCGGCTTGTCGGCCCAATCCTTCAGCATCGCTTTGCGCGTGGCCAAGGCGGCGTCGCTGTCGTTGTCGAACTCCGACACCCATTCCGGCCGTCCGATCTGGCAGGGGTGATGCATCATGTCGCCGGTGATGATCGCCGTCTCGCCCTTGGATTCGATCACGACGCTGACATGGCCGGGCGTATGGCCTGTGGTGGGGATCAGGCTGATCTCGGGCGAGATGCGATGGTTCAGCGCCACCGTCTGGGCGAGGCCTGCATCGAAGATCGGCTTCACGGAATCTGCGAAGATCTCCTCGCCTTCGTGATCGTCCTTTTGTGTGCGCCAGAACTCGTACTCGTCCTTGCCGACGAGATAGCGCGCGTTCGGGAAGGTGGGAACCCATTTGCCGTTTTCCAGCATCGTGTTCCAGCCGACATGGTCGACGTGCAGGTGCGTGCAAATGACGACGTCGACCTTCTCGCGCGGAAAGCCCGCCTGGGCGATGTCGAGCAGGAAGGGGCGATGCAAGGGGCGCCCGCGCGTGATGCCGCGCGGCTTGTCGTTGCCGACGCAGGTGTCGACGATGAGCTTCATGCCCGGCGCATCGATGAGAAGCGCATGCACCGACAGCACGAGCGAGCCGTCCTCGCGCACGAAGTGCGGATAGAGCCAGGGCATGTCCTTGAGGGCTTCGGGTTTTGCGGCGCGGAGGAAAAGAATCGCGCTCGCTGTAGGCGACGCTGGATTCGAACTCGACCACGCGCGTGACCTTCACGTCGCCGATCTTCCACTTGAGCATTGATTCGCCTTTCCGCCCGTTTCCCCAATGTTAGCGACGGAACCCTCGCCAGCGAAAGCCGTTTTCTTGCCACACTCGTGCAAATCAAGGGTTGTGTGCGATATCCGATGGCAAAGGCAAAGGTACCGCGCCGGTATTTGCTTGTCTCGGCGCCGGACCCATCATCGTAATAGTTGTGCTCGGTTTTTTTCGCCACGGCAGGGCCAGCAGACCATGCCGCGGCTGTGCGGCCGCAAAGCGCTGACCTGGACTTCAAGATGCCCCTGAACTTGAAGATGCGCGTGCGCCGCTGAACGGCGTGTCTGGTACGACGCCGGAAAGCAGGGCGCGGAAAGCCACGGTGAGTTCGCGAGCGGTCTTGCGCGGATTATCGGCTGCTGCGCAGACGACTGCCGCTTCGGTTACGGCCCCCGCGAGCAGGTGGATCACCGCTTCGATCTGGCGCTGGGACATGCGGTCCCTCAGCGCATGCTCGAGCGGGGCGCGCATCAGGGGACCGAAATGACGTTGATCGATTTCGCGCCATTTGTTCCAGCCAAGGACGGCGGGACCGTCGACCAGAAGAATGAGGCGGGTGTCCGGCTGCGAAATCGCGGTCAGGTAGGCAAGCGTCCCACGGGCGATGCCGTCGAGCATGCTCTTGCCGCCGCGCGCGGCGAGAGGCATTTCCGCGGCGAGCTCGGCGGTGATCGCCTCGACAATCTGCTCGAAGATCGCTTCCTTCGACTTGAAGTGATGATAGACAGCGCCCTTGGCGACGCCGCCGCGCGCCGCGATATCGTCGATTGTCGTGGCGGCGAAGCCGCGGCGTCCGAACTCCCTGCGCGCCGACGCCAGGATTGCCGCGATCGTGCCAGCGCGCCGCTCGGCCTGGGTCACCATGCGCCGCTTCGCCTTCCGCGTCGGCGCGTTGACATAAAGACCGGCAGTCTGTAAATGTCGACTGGAAGTCTGTTTATGGAATGACGGCGCAATGGCATGCGGGATACCGGGTTCGCGGGCCGTGATTGGTCCATGACTCGCACCCGCGCCGCAAGCGCCACGCAGGAGGATGCGATGCCGGACAGGAAGACGGTCGAGGCGCTGGTCGCCATGGTCGAGGGCGGGGCACACGACACCGCGATCGAGCGCTTTTACGCGACCGACGCGAGCATGCAGGAGAACCTCGATCCGCCGCGCGAGGGCCGCGACGGTCTTGTCGCCCGAGAACGCGCCATCATGGCGGCTGCAATGAGCATCGAGTCCGAATGCATCCGCCCGTTCTTCCTCGACGGCGATCTCGTCGTCATCCGCTGGATCTTCGCGTTCGCCTTCGCCGACGGCAGCAGGCGCCGGATGGACGAGCTCGCCTATCAGCGCTGGCGGGGCGAGCAGATCGTCGAAGAGCGTTTCTACTACGATCCCAAGCAGATGCAGGGTTGAACCATGTCTGTCATCCCGTGCCGGCGCGGGATCGTGCTGTCCCTTCTGGGGCGCTCACCGGATTTGCCGTTCCCGCGCTCAAGAGCCCGCGCATCGGAGCGTCCGAACACGCGCAGAGAAGCGCGGTCCTGAGCGCCTGCGACCTGCTTTGGCCGAGGATCTCGGGACGCTGGGACGGCGGGGCCTGCCGATGGCTACTCCGCCGTCCACCCTCCGTCGACCGAGATGTTCGCTCCCGTGATCTGTTTGGCCGCGTCCGAGCAGAGGAACACGGCAATGGCCGCGACTTCGTCGACTGTCACGAACTGCTTGGTCGGCTGGGCCGCGAGCAGGATGTCGTTGATGACCTGTTCCTTGGTCATGTTGCGTGCCTTCATCGTGTCGGGGATCTGCTTCTCGACCAGCGGTGTCCAGACATAGCCCGGGCTGATGCAGTTGACGGTGATGCCGTTGGTCGCCGTCTCGAGCGCAATCGTCTTGGTGATGCCGGCGATGCCGTGCTTGGCCGCGACATAGGCGACCTTGAACGGCGAGGCGACGAGGGAATGCGCGGAAGCCGTCGAGATGATGCGGCCCCAGCCGCGCTTTTTCATGCCGGGCACGGCCGCGCGGATGGCGAGGAAAGCCGCCGACATGTTGATCGCGATGATCTGGTTCCACTTGTCGATCGGAAATTCCTCGACCGGCGCCACAAACTGGATGCCGGCATTGTTCACCAGCACGTCGACGGAGCCGAATTTCTTCTCGGCGTCCGAAATCATCTTGGCGATGTCCTCGGGCTTGGTCATGTCGGCGGCCGAGTAGGCGGCCTTGACGCCGTAATCGCCCTCGATGCTCGCGCGCTCCTTCTCGATCGCGGCTGCGTCGCCGAAGCCGTTGATGACGACATTGGCGCCGTCCTGGGCGAGGGCGCGCGCGATCGCGAGCCCCATGCCGCTTGTCGATCCGGTGACGACGGCGGTTTTGGATTTGAGCGGCATGGTGAGATCTCCTTTGTTGGGATTAGGCCAGGCTAGTCGTGCAGCACCCGTCCATAGGGCAGCCACGAAGTCGACGATCTGGTGGCGACCACCGACACGACGCGCTCGACCGGCAGGTCGGCGACGCGGCAATTGACATGGGGAAAGAGGTGGAGGCGCGCCGGCCCCTCTCCCAGGCGCCGTGGACTTGAATATCGGTCAGGTTATAGCCGACGAGTTGCGCGTCTTGGGCCTGCCGTCGACGTCGGGAATGAGCTTCAGGTTGACGTTCAGCTTGCCGATGCCCTTGGCGACCTCATCGAGCTTGCCTCTCAAGGCTGACCGGGCTTGGAACTGCATGGTGCCCAGCGCGACGCGTTCTTCGTCGTAGTGCAGCGTGCCGGTCAGCGTGTCCTTGACGACCTTGAGCCGCGGCACGCCGTATTTCTTGGGAAACCCCCAGATCTCGCGCCCGCCGGTGATCGGCGGCTCGTCGTCGAGATACATCTGGACCGAGAAGTTGCACGGCTCGCCCTTGTATGTCGCGAAGATGCCGGTTCCGCTTTCCTCGTAGTCGCCGAAGCCCGAGGCGTCGGGCATCTTCATCCATTCGTAGTAGGCGAGATTGCCCGGTGCCGGCTCGAGCGGCTCGGGAAGCGCCGTGCGGATCGCGGCCGGATCGGTTTCGTAAGTCACGATCAGGTATTCGCGCCGGACGAAGCGATAGGGCCCGCGCGGATAGCTCGGGCTGAAGACCGGCATTGAGGTGGCAGCCAGGATCTCGTCACGCGTCATGGTTAGGTCCCGTCTTGGTGGCGTCGATGATTTCCATGTGCCCTACCGGGCGGCAGGCGACGGCGTCGCGGTCTCTCAGGCTGTGTTCGGCATCTGCCACGCCCGCGGCCCAATGCACCTCCATCGTCGCGCGCGAGAACTCGTAGTCCCTCGCAGACCCTTCATAGGCCTTGTGGCGATAGATGAGCTGCACGACCTTTACGCAATGTTCTTCCGCGAGGTCGCCCAGCACCTTCACATAAGGTGCGTTGCGCTGCTGATCGGGCAGACTGTCGAGCACGCCCTTCGATGCACGGGCACTGATGCGAATGCTCAAGATCGACCGCTGATCGGATGCCACACCCGCTGCCCCGCTTGCCGGGGCTGACCTCAGGCTGCCTGGGCGGTTGCCTGGAGCTCCTGCTTTCGGGCGCGGAGTTCTTCGCCCAACGCCTGAAGATCCAAGTCCGACTTCTTCGCCTCCGAGAACATCCCGCCGGGCTGTTCCTCCTCCTTGACGTGATGCTTGATCATCTCCGAAAGCACCGTCACCTTGGCGTCGTAGTAGTCATCGTCCGCCGACATCGCCTGGATTTCCGCGATCAGCCTCTTGGCGCCCGCATGTTCGACCACCGCCTCATGATGGATGTCTTTATCGCCGGTCGCCTCGATGAACGCCGGGTAGAAGATTTCCTCCTCGATGGTCGCGTGAACCGTGAGCGCATCGCAGATGTTGGTCGCGAGTTGCTGCTTTTTTTGCTGATTCTTGGATTTAGAGAACTCAGAGAACCAGGCTTCGACTTGCCGATGATCCGCCTTGAGGAGGCTGATCGCATCGGGGTGCCTGCTGCGCGGCCGGGCGGAGGATCTAGTTTTGCTCGCCATGAAACGCTCCTTAATGATGAGTGGGCGGATGATGGCTGTCGAAACGGCACGGCCACTATAGGCCAGCCAGCTTCGAACGTCGGAGGGTGCTGATCCGCGTCCGCTCAAGCGGCCCGTTTGGCCAAAGGTTTTCAGTCGGCGCGGATGCCCGGCTGCCCTATGCGGCGGAGCGCATCGGTGCGCTGACGAAGGCGCC
>CAWDKN010000036.1:0-19862 GCA_963802815.1 uncultured Alphaproteobacteria bacterium | reverse complement strand
ACCCGCAAGCGGGGGAGGATCGCCGGCGCAAACGCTCACACCTGATCACCCACGCATGTGCTAAATCACCGAACCCGCCCTCCCCAACAGAAAAGGTTTCCCATGTCGCTAGTCCTCACGTCCGAGATCAAGGAACTGGTCAACAATGGTCTCGCCAGCGGCAATCCGATGGTGCTGGCGGTGGTAACTCCGGAAAACAAGCCGGTGCTGTCGTTCCGCGGCTCGACACAGGCTTATGGCGATGACGGGCTATGCCTGTGGATCCGCAACACCTCCGGCGGCACGATCGGAGCGATTCGGCACAATCCGAATGTGGCGATGATGTATCGGTCGACGATCACGCCGCTGCTGCAGTTTCAGGGCCGCGCGCGAATCTCGACGGATGAAGCGGAACGGGCCCGCGTGTTCGAGAGCGCGCCGGAGCGCGAGCGCAATTCCGATCCCGAGCGCAAAGGTCTCGCTATCATCATAGAGCTCGACAAAGTGGAAGGCGTCCTGCGCTTCGGCGCCGAGGGGCCGGTGTTCGTGAAGCTGGCGCGCTGACGCGTGCCCGGCGCCGCCATGATCGCACCCGCCGTCATTCTCTCTCATCCGCAGCTCGGCGAGAACATCGGTGCCACGGCGAGGGCGATGAAGAATTTCGGGCTATCGGATTTGCGGCTGGTGGCGCCGCGCGACGGCTGGCCAAACGAGAAGGCCGCTGCGATGGCGGTGGGCGCCGTCGATGTCGTGCAGGCGGCGCGCGTGTTCGCCACGCTGGAGGAGGCGCTCGGCGACCTGCAGACCGTCTATGCGACGACCGCGCGCGAGCGCGGCATCACCAAGCCGGTGCTGACGCCTTCGAAGGCCGCGCGGAGATTGCGGACGGCGTCGGCGGGCGGCGAGAAGACGGGCTTGCTGTTTGGAAATGAGCGAGCGGGACTCGAAAACGACGAGATTTCGTTCACGACGGCGGTCATCACGATTCCCACGGCCGAGTTCTCCTCGATCAATCTTGCCCAGGCCGTGCTGTTGGCCGCTTATGAGTGGTTTCGCGCGGGCGACGAGACGCCCGCCGAACGCATCGATCACGGACCGATTGCGAAGAAGGCGACGCGCGAGGAGATGTTCCAGCTGTTCACGCATCTGGAAGACGAATTGCTGGCGAGCGGCTTTCTTTTCCCTCCGGACAAGAAGCCGCCGATGATCCGCAATATCCGCGCCATGCTGAACCGGGCCGACCTCACGGACCAGGAAGTGCGCACCCTGCGCGGCATGATCGTGGCGCTGGCGAAGGGCAAGCACAGAGGAGCGAAAGCTTAGTGCCTGGATCGCAATTCGGCCATTCTCCCCTTGATGAGGCCTCAAGGGGGGCGTGGCCGTAGTGCAAGCTTTGCCCGCACTGTGCTACCCCTCCGCCCCGCATGACCACCGTCCTCATCGTCCTTTTCCTCGCCATCGCACTGCTCGCCGCCGGCTTCGCCGCGTGGCCAATTGTCCGTGTACGGAGCGATGACGCGCGCGCCCGCGCGTGGCTGGCGAGTGCGATCGCCGCTCTGATCATTGGCATCGGCGGGGGGAGCTATCTCCTCCTCGGTCATCCGGCGCTGGCGGTGCGGACGCTCAACGGGCGCAATACGAATGACCTCAACGCGCTGATCGGGCTGCTGGGCGAGCGGGTGCGCGCGCAGCCTTACGACGTGCGGGGCTGGACGCTGCTCGGCCGCGCCTATCTGACGGTGAACGATCCCGACGACGCGGCAAAGGCCTTCGAACGCGCAATCGAGATGGCGAACCGAGAGGAACTCGCCGTGCCGGCGCTCTATTCCGCCTACGGCGAGGCCCTGGTGCAGCAGTCGGGCGGGGCCGTTCCGCCGGAAGCGGAAACGGCGTTCCACGCGGCCCTCAGGCTCGATCCGAAGGATCCGGCGTCGCGATATTATCTCGGCCTCGCCTACGCTTCGCGCGGCCAGAACGCGCAAGCAGGTGCGATATGGCAGAACCTGCTCGCGGATGCGCCGCCGGATGCACCATGGCGGCGTGACGTCGTCGACCGCCTCGCCGCACTCGCCGCCGGTACCGGAAACGCGCCCGATATCGCCACGATGGTGCAGGGCCTGGCCGAGAGGCTTAAGGCCAATCCGGACGACCCCGAGGGCTGGCAGCGGTTGGTGCGCGCCTATTCCGTGATGGGCCAGGACGACAAGGCGAAGGCGGCCCTGGTCGAGGCGCGCGCGGCGATGAAGGGACAGAACGCCGCGTTGAAGGCGCTTGATGCGGAAGCGGTGCAACTGGGCGTGAAGTGAACGGGCGCGATGCCGGTTCGATTGGCGGCTTTCTTAGCGCAGTGCACCAGGCGGTTTCGGGGCGCGGCACATCGCGCATCCAACCGGATTCGGTGTTCCAATCGTCAGCAACAATCGACGCGCTTCGCGCGATATTTTTTTTCACTCCGGGAAGCACGCCATACGCCAAAGCAAAGTGCCATCCAGCGTCCTCGGCGCCCTCCTCTGCGGCAGGAAAGCCACCAACTCCGTCGCGAGGGGAAACGAAGACGGCGGCCCCGTGAGGAACCGCCGTTCGAAAATCCGCAGTCGGCCGAAGCTTAGCTCGACACCCGGCCTTGCCAGACGGGCCAGCAGCTCGTCTTACCTGCGGCCTTGGTCGCGTTGTAGAGGCGCATTTGGGCGTCTTCCGCCGAGGCACCGTTCTGCATCGCCATGTAATCGACGCCGCCAGCACACCAGACATAGAATTGGTGCCTGCCAGGCGCGAAGAAATCCGATTGCTTACTGGAGGTGAAGTTCGCGGCAACGGCTACGCCTGCGACTGCCACCATAATTCCTCCAACGGCCGCGCCGAGCACCCGTTTCATCGTCATTGTTCGCGACTCCACCTTGAAGGTTAATACCCAGCGCCCCACGCTCCGGGTTCACACACGCAACAGCGGGTTTCTCACCCCCGCCCTTCCAGTTCAGGCCCTCTCCCTAGCGGGCGGCCCGTATACAGCAGGCCCCTCCACTGCCAGCCAATATACTTAGCCGGATACAAATTACCACCCTTTTTGTGTGGCGCCTCAACCCTTTAGGGTCAATACCTAGTCTTCGAAGGGGAACAAAACACGATATCGGCTATCCCGAATCCCGGGTCGGTTCGGAGCCTTCGGCGCGGATCAGAGCTTCTATGGCGCAGGCCGCGTCCTCGACGGCGTTTTTGTCGCGTCCACGGGCGACGAGCTGAACGCCCATGCCGTCTTCCCGATAGAAGGGATAGGAGCCGATGGCGAGCGCCGGATGCTCGGCCTGGATGCGCGCGAGGCCGGCGGCGATGCGCCCCTCCGGTAACTTCGTCTGCACCGTCGCCGCGTGAACGATCGCGCCCCGCTTCAGCCGCGGCGCCAGCTCTTCCAGCATCGCGCGCATGACCATCGGCACGCCCGCCATCACGAAGACATTGGCGATCTGAAAGCCCGGCGCGGTCGACACGCCGTTCTTCACCAACGTCGCCGTGTCGGGGATGCGGGCCATGCGCTTGCGCATCTCGTTGAAGTCGCCGGGCTTGTAACGCGCCGCCAGCATCGCCATCGCCTCGGGATGATAGTCGATGCCGACGCCGAAAGCGGCAGCGACCGCGTCGGCGGTAATGTCGTCATGTGTGGGCCCGATGCCGCCGGTGGTGAAGACGTAGGTGTAGCGCGCCCGTAACGCATTGAGCGCGGCCACGATCTCGCACTGCACGTCCGGCACTGTGCGCGCCTCGCGCAGGTCGATGCCGAGCGCGCCCAGGAATTTCGCGATGTAGCCCGTGTTCGTGTCCTGGGTACGACCGGACAGAATTTCGTCGCCGATCACCAGAACGGCCGCGGTTACCGGCTCCAAAGCGCCTGTTTGGCTCATGGGCGCGGGCTGGTGTAAGAATGGGGAAAGGTCATGGGGCTAGAAAACATGGGGCCCGGCCTTACATCAAGCGCCCGAATGGAATGAGCACGGACAGAGCCATGACGTCTTTCATGCCCGACACGGATGTCTTCGAAGCCACGCGCCGCGCTCATTTCGCGGTGACCCTGCATCATCCCGAGGATTTCGAGGGCATGCGGCGTGCCGGCCGGCTCGCGGCCGAAGTGCTCGACCTGATGGTTCCGGAGGTCCAGCCCGGCGTCACGACGGCGCATCTCGACAAGATCGCCTATGACTATGTCGTCAGCCATGGCGCGGTCCCGGCCTGTCTGGGCTACCGCGGCTATCGCCACACGCTTTGCACCTCCATCAACCATGTCGTCTGCCACGGCATCCCCAACGACAAGCCGCTGCGCGACGGCGACATCATCAATATCGATGTTACCGTGATCGTCGACGGCTGGCACGGCGATACCAGCCGCATGTATCTGGTCGGCGACGTGAAGCGGAAATCGGCGCGCCTCGTCGAGATCACCTATGAGTCGATGATGCGCGGCATCGCGGTGGTCAAGCCCGGCGCCACGACAGGCGACAT
Organism: uncultured Alphaproteobacteria bacterium; assembly: GCA_963802815.1. Taxonomy (GTDB): domain Bacteria; phylum Pseudomonadota; class Alphaproteobacteria; order Micropepsales; family Micropepsaceae; genus Rhizomicrobium. Next base: position 15,392 of record CAWDKN010000036.1, on the reverse strand, counting down.
CGGCCACGCCATCCAGTCCTTCGCCGAAGGCCAGGAGCGTTGCGCGGTTGTGCGCGACTTCTGCGGCCACGGCCTCGGGCGCATCTTCCACGCCCTGCCCAATATCGTGCATTACGGCCGCCCGGGACACGGCATCGGGCTCAAGCCCGGGATGTTCTTCACGGTCGAGCCGATGATCAATCTCGGCGGCTACGGCGTGAAGGTGCTGAATGACGGCTGGACCGCGGTGACGCGCGACCGTTCGCTGTCAGCGCAATTCGAGCATTCGGTCGGCGTGACCGAGGACGGGGTTGAGATCTTCACCCGCTCTCCCAAGGGCTGGGACAAGCCGCCTTACGCCTGATTCCGACAAACTCCGACACCGCTCGAGCAAACCTCTTAGAACACCTGCCGCTAGGTTGCGTGCGCGGGTGGGCAGCCATGACGGAACGCAACCAATTTTCCGATGCGCCGGGTTTTCGATCGAGGATTTCGATCATCCCGGTCATCGCGAGCGACTGCGCACATGTTCAAGCAGGCCGAACAGGCCCCCAAAAGCTGTTGCCCGGGTGCCGAGACCTGCGTAGCGTTCGCTTAGAACGCTAACGATAATGGCGGGGAGGATGCTTCAGGGGAAAATCGCGCTGATCACAGGCGCCGCGCAAGGCATCGGCCGCGGCCATGCGCTGACCATGGGTGCGCAAGGCGCGACCGTCGCGCTTGCGGACATCAACGAAGACGGTGCGCGGGCCGTCGCGGCCGAGATCGCGGCAAAGGGCGGCAAAGCCATCGCCATCGGCATGGATGTCACGAACGAAGCCTCCGTCCGCAACGGTTTCAAGGCGGCGCAATCCGCGCTCGGCGAGATCGGCGTGCTCGTCAACAACGCCGGCGGCGTAGTTGTGGCGCCGCAACCTTCGGAGAGTTTCTCGCTCGAGCAGTGGAACCGGGTGATCGGCCTTAATCTGACCGGCACATGGCTGTGTTGCCGCGAGATGATTCCGCAGATGAAGGCAGCGAAGCGCGGCCGGATCATCAGCACCGCCTCGACCACGACAGACAAGGGTCAACCGTTGGGAATGTCGGCCTACATCGCGGCGAAAGGCGGCGTCGTGACCCTGACGCGGGCATTGGCGCGCGAGCTCGGCCCGTACAACATCACCGTGAACGCAGTCGCGCCGGGTCTCATACCCCCGAAATCGACCGAAGGCCGCGCCGTCGGATCCGACGGGCTCGAAGCCATCACCAGGATGGTCGTCGGGCAACAATGCCTGCAGCGCACCGGTGAGGTGGAGGATCTCGCCAACATCGTTGCATTCCTCGCCTCCGACGCAGCGAGCTTCATCACCGGCCAGGTGTTGAATATCGATGGCGGGTGGACGCACGGATAGGCGCCTCGCGCTGCTACTGGAGCTGATGCTGCTGCGCATGAATGCGCGCCACGACCGGCGACATCTGCCACGACATCCAGTCTTTCGCCGGAGGCATGGAACGTTGCGTGGTGGTGCGCGATTTCTGCGGCCACGGCCTCGGGCGCATTTCCACGCCCTGCCCAATATCGCGCATTACGGCCGCCCGGGACACGGCTTCGGCCGGCGTGTTCGACGACAGGGTCGAGATCTTCACCCGCTGCCCAAGGGCGGGACAAGCCGCCTTACGTCTGATTCCGACACACTCCGACACCGTTCCAGCAAACGGCTGAGATCACCCGCCGCTAGGCTGCGTGCGGGTGGGAACTCATGTCGAAGCGCAATCAACTTTCCGATGCTGGCGGGTTTTCGATCGAGGCGTTCGATCATACCGGTCATCGCGAGCGCCTGCGCACACGCTTCCTCGCGGGCGGCGCCGACGCCCTGCCCGACTACGAGATGCTGGAGCTCGTGCTCTTCGCAGCCATTCCGCGGCGCAATGTGAAGCCGCTCGCCAAGGCGCTGCTGGCGCGTTTCGGCAGCTTCGCCGACGTCATCGCGGCCGCGCCTGAACGCCTGCGCGAGATGCCAAGAATAGGCGACGGCGCTGTGGCCCAGCTCAAGATCGTCGAGGCGGCGGCGCTCAGGCTCGCTCGGACCCGTGTGCTCGGAAAACCCGCGCTCAGCTCCTGGACCGCGCTGATCGACTATTGCGCGGCGGCGATGGGACGCCACGCAACGGAGGAATTCCGCGTGCTCTTCCTGGACCGCAAGAACGTGCTGATTGACGACGAGGTGCAGAGCCGCGGCACGGTCGATCACGCACCAGTCTATCCGCGGGAGATCGTCAAGCGGGCGCTGGAGCTCGGCGCCTCGGCGCTCATTCTGGTGCACAACCACCCGAGCGGCGATCCGACGCCTTCGCGCGCCGACATCGAGATGACGCGCGAGATCGTGGCGGCGGCGAAGGCGCTCAAGATCGTGATCCACGACCACCTCGTCATCGGCCGCGGCGGCCACGCGAGTTTCAAGAGCCTGGGTTTGCTTTGATCTGCGCAAGCCAACCGGCCGTTAGCCTTGCCACGAATTTCGCACCAACCGCCTTGCTCGTGAAAACGGCAAGGCTGGTATAGTGCGGTCGGAGCGGACCGGAATATCATCGATGCTGCGATTTACGCTGCGGGAAGCAGCGCGACTGGGGCTGGGACTGGCGGGGGCCGTGCTGATGGCCGCGATGATCGCGGCGCTTTCGGCACCGGACGCGCGCGCCGGCGCAGCGCCTTATACGATGGCCGTCCTGGGCCAGCTCCTCACCTATCTGCAACTCAACCTCGGCGTGAGCGCGGTCACGGGCGTCTCCGTCTTTGCCGAGATCGCCCGCACGCTCCCCTGGACGCTGCTGCTGGCGACGGCGGGCATCGTCATCGCGGTCGCTGTCGGCACGCCCCTCGGCGTGATGTTCGGGACGGGTCGTGTGAGACGGGCTGCCGCACCGCTGATCCAGATCCTGGCGGCGGCGCCGGTCTTCTGCGCCGGCCTCGCACTCGCCTACGTCGCCCAGCGCTTCTTCCATTGGCCGGTCGCCATGGCCGACGGCAGCGGCGTGACGCTCGCGGCCCTTCGCGCCGATCCGCAGACGGCGAGCCGTGCCTTGCGCGTGGCGCTTCTGCCCGCGCTGACCGTCGGCATGGCGGGCGCGGCAAGCGTGCAGCTGGCGCTGCGCCGCGCGGTGGCAGAGACCAACAGGGAACCTTATCGCGCCGGCCTGCGTCGCATGGGCCTCAGCGCGCTCGAGATCGACCGCGTCTACGTCGCGCCCGACGTGCTGGCCGGCATGCTGGCGAGCTTCGGCGAGTTGACGCTGGCCCTGTTCGCGGCGTCTGCCGTGGCCGAATGGGTGTTCGACTGTCCAGGCGCCGCGGTTTTGTTCGTGAAATCGGTTGCCCTGACCGACTGGACCCTGGCCGCGGCAATTCTTCTCGTCTTTGCGGCGATCAAGCTTGCCGCGGACTTCATCGGCCGCGTGGCGGCGCGTGCGCTCGCCGACCCGGGAACGCCGCCATGAGCGTGGACACCCTCACGAGCCCGCGTTCCGCCGCGTTCCGGCTGAGCGCAGTCCTGCGCGGAATAGGCTGGGCCGGACTGGCGCTGATCGGCGTGACGGTCGCGCTCAGCGATTTCCTCGCACAGTCGCCCGCGGGCGCGCGCGGCGCGGGCCCGAGCCTTGCGGTGCCGACGGAAGCCCTTCCCTTCGGCACCGACGTGCTCGGACGAGACGTGCTGAGCGAGACGCTGCACGGTCTCGACGTGTCGGTGGAGAATGCCCTGCTTGCGGCGGCCATCGCCGTTGTCGCCGGCGGCCTCGCCGGTTTCGTGGCCGCGCGGCTTCCGGGCGCTGTTCGCGCCCTGTTGCGCTGGGCGGCCGGCATTCTTGCGGCGATTCCAACGCTCCTGCTCGCGATCCTGATCATCGGAATCCTCGCGCGCGGCCTTGCGCCGCTCGCCGCCGGACTGGCCGCGGCGCCGGTCGCCTTCGTGCGCGCCTTCGATCGCGCGCGGCGCGACGAGGAATCGGCGCACGCCGAATATGCGCGCGCCACCGGCATTTCGGCGGCGACGCTTCTGAGGCGCGATCTCGTCTACGAGTTCCGCGACAATTTCCTGGAGACGGCCGCGCGCGCGCTGGCCGCGGTTGCTATCACGCTTTCGACGGCGAGCTTCCTCGGCTTCGCCGCCGTGCCGCCGCATCGCGATCTTGGCCTGATGATCGCGGCGGCGCGCGCCTATTACCTGACGGCGTGGTGGACGGCAGCGTTTCCGGCTCTCGCCCTGATGCTGCTGATCCTGTCCGCGCGCCTGGCTGCCGGTCTCGACGAGGGCGAACGGCCGTGAACGAACTGGCGCCGCTCGCCGAGCTGAAAGACGTCACGGTCGCGCGCAACGACCGCGCGTTGCCCGAGCTCGATCACTTCTCGCTTGCGATCGGCGCGCACGAGATCGTGGTGATGCTTGGCGAGCATGGCAGCGGCAAGGAAGCCGTACTGCGCGTTTTGGGACAGATGCCGGCTCGGGAGGAGAGCGTGACGGGCCGCGTGTCCTATCGCGGGGCTGGGTCTGGTCGACGCGAGCGCAATGCGGTGCGCATGGCGTACCTGCCGTCTCCGGGATCGAAGCCGTTGAACCCGCATGCGAACGTCGCGGCACAACTCGCGCGCATCGTGGGACGAAAGCTCGCAATCCCGCGCGCCGGCGCGCTTGCGGAATTGCGCGGCGCGGTTGCCAAGCTCAAGGGGGCGCCGGGTTTCGAGCGGTTCGAACGGAAGCCCTCGGCGCTTGGCCAGACCGAAATCGCCTGGGGGCTTCTCGCGGCGACCATCGCGCAGGCGCCCGATTTCGTTCTTGCCGACCACGCCGTGGGCGATCTCGGCCCGACGGCCGCGCGCATGCTGACGCTGGCCCTGCTCGAGGAGCAAAAGCGTCTCGGTTTCGCGATTCTCTATGCTGCTGGCACGCTCAATGTCGCATCATGGCTCGGCGGACGCATCGTCGTGATGAGCCAGGGCCGTGCGATCGAGGAAGGCCCCTTCGAGCGTCTTACCGGCGCGCAGACCCACGCCTACACTCAGACGCTGTTCAGGACGCTTCCGAAGCTCTCGACCGAGAAGCCCCCACGCACCATCGCGCGCGGCGAAACGCTGCTGCGCGTCCAGGGCCTGGAGCTGACGAGCGAGAAGGTCACGCAAGGCCGATCACGCGAGTCGATCAGCTTCGAGCTGCGCCGCGGCGCGTCGCTGGCGCTGGTTGGCGAAGAAGGATCCGGCAGACGGGCTCTGGCGCGCGCGATCCTCGGCCTCGACCATCCGCAGAAGGGGCGCGTGCTGCTCGACGCCGTCGACCTCAGCATCCTTTCGGAGACGATGACATCGCGGCTGCGCCGCCGCATGGCGTTCATCACCGGATCTGACGACGCGCTCGACCCGCGGATGACGCTGTGGGACACCGTCGACGAACCGTTGCGGGCGCATCTGAAGCTGCCACATGAGCTGACCGCGGGTTACCGCGAGGTCGCGCTGAAACGCGTGGGCCTTGCCTCGCGCGACGGTCGCCGCGCGATTGGCACGCTGAGCCCGTTCGACAAGAGGCGGTTGCAAGTGGCGCGCGCGATGGTCAGCGCTCCGCTTCTCGCCGTCGTCGACGAACCCCTGCGCGGCCTCGACGCGTTCGCGCAGGCCGTGATGCGGGACCTGCTGACCGATTTTCGCAAGCAGGAGGGTCCGGCGTTCCTCGTTATCACCGCGGATTTCACGGTGGCGCAGGCGCTCGCAGACGATGCGATGGTGCTGAAGGACCGCAGGGTCGTCGAACGCGGGCCGATCCATGAGATTCTGCGCGCGCCCAAGGACGCCTACACGCGGGGGCTGATTGACGCAGTGGCGCTTCTGGTCGCGCCTGCCGCCCTTCCGAAAGACGCCCCGCAGGTTTAGAACCCTCGACGAAAGGTTTAGACATGCTCAAGCTCAAGGACGAGCGCCTTCTTCAGCGCGATGCCTTTGTCGACGGTGCCTGGGCCGACGCCAGTTCCGGCGCCCGCTTTGCGGTGAACGATCCCGCGACCGGCGAGCGTCTTGCCGATGTCGCCGATCTCGATGCCGGCGATACCCGCGCCGCAATAACAGCGGCCGCGCAAGCCTTCCCGACATGGCGCAAAAGGACGGCGAAGGAACGCGCAGGCGTCTTGCGCAAGTGGTTCGATCTGGTGATGGAGAATCAGGACGATCTCGCGCGCCTGATGACGGCCGAGCAGGGAAAGCCGCTCGCCGAGACCCGCGGTGAAGTCGCCTATGGCGCCGCGTTCTTCGAATGGTTCGGCGAAGAAGCCAAGCGCGTCTGCGGCGACGTCATCCCCACGACGCAGAACGGCCGGCGCATCCTGGTGCTCAAGGAGCCGATCGGCGTCGTCGGCGCCATCACGCCGTGGAACTTTCCCAATGCCATGATAACGCGGAAGGTTGCGCCCGCGATCGCCGCGGGCTGCACCGTCGTGATCAAGCCGTCGGAGGAAACGCCGCTGTCGGCGCTGGCGCTGGCCGAGCTGGCGCGAGCGCGCAGGGCTGCCCAAGGGGGTCCTCAACGTCGTCACCAGCACGCGCGCCGCCGAATTGGGCCTCGAGCTGACGCAGAATCCGCTGGTGCGGAAATTCTCGTTCACCGGCTCGACCGCAGTGGGAAAGCTCCTGATGGCGCAATGCGCCTCGACCGTGAAGAAGGTCTCGCTCGAGCTTGGCGGCAACGCGCCTTTTATCGTCTTCGACGACGCCGATCTCGACGCGGCGGCGGACGGCGCGATGCTGTCGAAGTTCCGCAACATGGGTCAGACCTGCGTCTGCGCCAATCGGATCCTCGTGCACGACAAGGTCTACGACGCATTCGCGGAAAAGTTGCGCCAGCGCGTGGCGAGCCTGAAAGTCGGCAACGGCTTCGACGACGGCGTGACGCAAGGCCCGCTGATCAACAGCAAAGCCGTCGAGAAGGTCGAACGGCTGATCGCCGATGCGCTCGCCCGTGGCGCCCGGCTCGTTACCGGCGGCAAGCGGCATGCGCTCGGCGGCACTTTCTTCGAACCCACGATCCTGCGCGACGTCACGGCGGAATGCGCTTGCGCGCGCGAGGAGATATTCGGGCCCGTCGTCACGCTGTTCCGCTTCCGCGACGAGGCCGAGGCGCTCGCCATGGCGAACGACACCCAATACGGCCTCGCGTCCTATTTCTACACGCGCGATGTAGGCCGGGTGATGCGCGTGGCCGAAGCGCTTGAGTACGGTATCGTCGGCATCAATGAGGGAATCATCTCGACGGAGGTGGCGCCCTTCGGCGGCGTAAAGGAAAGCGGTATCGGTCGGGAAGGCTCGAAATACGGTATCGAGGACTACGTGGAGATCAAATACCTGGCGCTGGGAGGGCTCGGCACATGATCCCGCGTTACGCCCGCAAGCAGATGACGGCGATCTGGACGCCGGAGACGAAGTTCCGCATCTGGTTCGAGATCGAGGCACACGCAGCCGACGCGCTGGCCGAGCTCGGCGTGATTCCGAAAGAGGCGGCGGCGAAAGTTTGGGCCAAGGGCCGCGACGCCCAATTCGATCTCGCGCGGATCGACGAGATCGAGCGTGAAGTGAAGCACGACGTCATCGCCTTCCTCACCCATCTCTCCGAGATCGTGGGGCCGGAAGCGCGCTTCGTGCATCAGGGCATGACGTCGTCCGACGTGCTCGACACGTGCCTTTCGGTGCAGCTCGTGCGCGCCGCCGATCTGCTGATCGCCGATACCGACGACCTGCTCGCCGCGCTGAAGCGGCGATCCTTCGAATACAAATACGCGGTCACCATCGGCCGCAGCCACGGCATCCACGCAGAGCCCACGACCTTCGGGGTGAAGCTCGCGGGCTACTATGCTGAATTCGTGCGCGCCCGCGCCCGGCTTGTCACCGCGCGCGAAGAGATCGCGACCTGCGCCATCTCGGGCGCCGTCGGGACCTTCGCCAACATCGACCCGCGGGTGGAAGAACACGTAGCGAAGATGATGGGGCTGAAGCCGGAGCCGGTCTCGACCCAGGTGATCCCGCGCGATCGCCATGCCGCCTATTTCACGACGTTGGGCGTAGTGGCGAGCTCGATCGAGCGCCTGGCGACGGAGATCCGCCATCTGCAGCGCACCGAAGTGCTGGAGGCCGAAGAGTATTTTGCGCCGGGGCAGAAGGGCTCGTCGGCGATGCCGCACAAGCGCAACCCGATTCTTACGGAAAATCTCACGGGCCTCGCGCGCATGGTGCGCGCCTATGCATTGCCCGCGATGGAAGACGTGGCACTCTGGCATGAGCGCGACATCTCGCACTCCTCGGTCGAGCGCTATATCGCTCCCGGATGCGACGATCACGCTGGATTTCGCGCTGACACGCGCCGCCGGCGTCGTCGACAAGCTGATCGTCTACCCCGAGAGGATGAAGGAAGTTCTCGAAAAGACGCGCGGCCTCGTGCACAGCCAGCGCGTGCTGCTGGCGCTGACACAGAAAGGTGCGAGCCGCGAGGATTCCTATTCCATGGTCCAGCGCAACGCGATGCGCGCCTGGAACGGCGACGGCACGCTGCTCGAGCTGCTAAAAGCGGACAAGGATGTCGGCCGCGCGCTGTCGGCGAGGGAGCTCGAGAGGCTGTTCGATCTCGAGTATCACCTGAAGCAGGTGGACACGATCTTTCGGCGCGTATTCGGGTAACGCTCGCTCTACCCAGTAAGCGAGCATCAGCGAGCGCAAATGGTTCCATCGACGCGCAGGCTCGCGCTGGCTCGGTCCCCCTTGACCTCGCTCATTTCGGTCGCTCGCCGGGAATGACGGCATGCGTTTGAGCCGACGATCTCATCCGTGCCGAAGCTTGAAAAACAAGATCGTTCCCGACAGAACGAAAGTGACGCCGTTCGCCGCGATCAGGGGTACGTCGTGAATGACGAGGCCGTAAACGAGCCACAGGAATATGCCTGTGGTGAAGACGAGGAACATCGACAACGACAGATCCTTTGTCGAGCGCGTGCGCCAGGTGCGGATGACCTGCGGCAGAAACGCAACCGTCGTGCAGAACGCGGCGGCAGGCCGATCAGCTCGATTCCCATGGACCCGCAAGATGACGAGCCGCTTGCGGAAACGCAAACTCACTGCGGCAGCGCGAAGGCCACGACCTGATCTCCGCGCTTCGTGTTGCTCTTGGAATGCCCGCCGGCCGCGATGACCACATATTGCCGGCCTTTCCAAACATAAGTCATCGGCGTCGCCTGGCCGCCGGCCGGAAGGCGCCCCCGCCAGAGCTCGTCGCCCGTCTTTGCATCGAAGGCGCGCAGGTAGTTGTCCATTGCCGCGCCGATGAAGACGAGACCGCCCGCGGTGACGATCGGCCCGCCGAAGTTCGGCGTGCCCGTCTTGCCGAGGAGATATTCCGAGAATGGCGCCATGTCCTCGGTGGTGCCGAGCGTCACGGACCACAAGATCCGGCCCGTATGCATGTCGATCGCGTGCAGCTGGCCCCATGGCGGCGGATTGCAAGGCATGCCGATCGGTGAAAGTAGAGTTTCGCGCATCATGCCGAACGGTGCGCCCGTGTTGGGCGAGACCTCCTTGTCGGCGAAGCGCTCTCGCGTCGCCATGAAGTTCTTTTCGGGGACGAGCGTGACGAGATGCATGGCGCTCGAAGTGTTGGCGTAGACGACGTCGTGCGCAGAATCGAAGGCGATGCCGCCCCAGTTCGAGCCGCCGCCGGTGAAGGGATAAAGGATGGTTCCCTGCGTCGACGGCGGCGTGTAGAGCCCGCCTATGCGCGCGCCCGCCATCCTGCTGCGGCAGGCGTCGCGGTCCCAGAAACGTGAGTCCCGTACGCATCATCCGGCTTGATCGAGATAGGCGCGAGCGGTTTCGGCGCGACAGGAAAGGGCTGCGTCGGCCACACCTGCTCGCCGGGCGCACCGCCTTGCGGCACCTTGCGCTCGACCACGGGAATGACGGGCATGCCGGTCGCGGCGTTGAGCGTGAAGAGCAGGCCCTGCTTCGTCGTCTGGATGACCGCGGGCGAGGTCTTGCCGTGGTACGTCACCGTGCCGAGCGTCGGCTGGGCGGGGATGTCGTAGTCCCAGAGGTCGTGATGCGTCGTCTGGAACGACCAGGCGAGCTTGCCGGTCTCGATGTCCAGTGCGGTGACGGAGTTTGCATAGTGCCCGTCGCCCTTGCGGTAGCCGCCCCAGAAATCCGGGCTCGCGCTGGAGACGGGCAGGTAGACGAGGCCGCGCGTCTCGTCGACCGAGATGGGTGCCCACACATTCGCAGCACCTGCGTGGGACGGCGCGCGCTGATCGCCCAGCGGATCCCAGCTCCATTTCGGCGCGCCGGTCACCGCGTCAAAGGCGTGAACCGTGCCGCGGACCTCGTCGACGCGCTGGTTGTCGTCGATCGACGAGCCGACGACGACGACGCCACGCGCCACGACAGGCGCAGAGGTCGATTGGATCGAGCCGAGACGGTAGTAACCGATGACGCTTCCGTCCTTGGCGTGCGCGACGAGAAAGCGGAGCCAGGGATTCTTTGGCAGTGTATAGCCGGGCGGAAGAATGCCCAGCCGATGCGCCTGTGCGGTATCGACCACCGTCGTATAGGCGATCGGCGCCGCTCCGGGCTTCAGCTCCATCGCGATGCCGACCGTTCCGCGGTTGCCGAAACCGGCGCACGGCTTGCCCGTCGCCGCATCGAGCGCAATCAGGCGGCGGTCGATGGTGGCGATATAGATGCGCGTCGCACAGGCGCCACCCGTCGCATTCGGATTGCGCCAATACGCGACGCCGCGACAGGTGTAATCGTTGGGATAGAGGATCGACGTGTCGAGCTTCGGATCGAAACGCCAGATCTGCCGCCCGGTGCCCGGATCGATCGCGCTCACCTCGTTGAAAGGCGAGCAAACATAAAGCCTGCCGTCGGCGAGGATAGGTGTGTTCTCGAAGGAGGCGCGCTGCATCGCCTCGCCCTTTGTAGCCATGTCGCCCGTCGAGAAGCTCCAGGCCTGCGCAAGCGAGGCGACATTGGTGGGGGTGATCTGGCGCGCGGCCGAGAAACGCTGGCCGCCCTGGTCGCCGCCATAATAAGACCAGCCGGGATCGGCGGCCTGGGCCGGATGAGCGGTGCTGAACCGCGCCACCGCGCAAAGTATCGTGAGCAGACGCCGTATTCTCATCTTTGAATTCCTCCGCAATACCGCCCTACAATCGGGGGCTTCTGACAGCTCCGTACCGTGACCGACCCACAGCCCGACCCTCCGCAATCTGGCCGCGCTTTCCCGCCTGAAAAAGGCCTTGGGGATGAGCGGCGCGCCTACTGGGACTGGCGGAAGAGCCTCGGGCTGACGGGCGAGGCACCCGGGGTGGGCGGTAGCGAGGCGAAGATCCTGTTCGCAGGGCTTGCGGCGCTGGGCTGCGTCGTGGCCCTCGTCAATGTGCTCGATGTCCTGAGCATGCTGCACAACCAGCCGCAGTTTGGGATCTGGCAGCCGATCCTCTGGGAAGGAACCGGTGGGATCACCGTCCTGCCGGCGGCCCTCATCCCCTGGCTGCTCCTGAAATATGTGCCGCCCGATGACCGCCCAATCTGGCAGACGATCCTGATCTACGCCGCAGCGGTTCCGTTGTTCTCCGTGGTCCATGTCTCGAGCTTCGTGGCCCTGCGCATGTTCGCCTACTGGCTGGTGGGAAGCCGCTACATGTTTGGACCGGTGATCCGAAATTTCGAATATGAGGCGAGCCGGGATGTTTTCGGCTTCGTCGGCGCGATCATCGCCTTCCGCTCGGCGCGGCAGCTTTTGCAGCCGCAGACACGCCTCGCGCGTGGCACACGGCTGTTCGACATCCGCGACGGCGCGACCCTCATTCGCGTGAGGATAGACGACATCCTCGCGGTGACGTCAGCCGGCAATTATGTCGAATTTGCCTTACGCGACGGGTGCCGGCCGTTGATGCGCAAGCCGCTCTCCACCATGGAGGCCGAGCTCGCGGCGGACGGGTTCGTGCGCGTGCACCGCTCATGGCTCGTCAATGCGATGCAGGTGACCGGACTGAAGCCGGAAGGATCGGGTGACTACGCCGTCGAGATCGGCACGCTCACCGTGCCGCTGTCGCGGCGCTTTCCCGACGCGCTGGCGCGGCTGCGCGCGGGATGAGACCGGTCCCTGGGCGTCATCGCCCGGACCGGCCAACCGCTGGCCGGCGATGACCACCTTTGATTTGGCAGAAACAGTCGCGCGCTATTTCCGATCTGCTTCGCCCAGCACCTGCTCTCCCGCGATGACGAGCAACTCGTCCATCTTGCGGCGAATCACGTCGTCGGATCGCACGACCTTACCGGCGTTAAGGTCGGCGCGGATTTTGCTGAAAACGTCGTGATGGCCGGGTTCGCCAAGATCGGTCTGAACGACGGATTTGGCGTATTCCTGCATTTGGGGACCCCGGTACCCCATTTCGCCGGCTGCCCATTCGCCGAGCAGCCTGTTGCGGCGAGCCATGACCTTGAAGCGCAACTCCTCGTCATGGGCCCATTTGGCCTCCGCCGCCCGGCGCCGGTCCTCGAACGATCCACCCATCCCCAAGCTCCTGAATAGACTAGAAAAAAATGCCCCGGCCGCGGCAGACGGCCAATCGCTCCATGCGCATTTAACGCTAACCAACAGGTATGCGCGGCTGCGCGCTTTGGCAACGTTGCCGCGGGGGCAGCGATGGCTATTTTGCGTCTTCGACGGGGTCGAGTTGGCCCCGTTTCGCGTTTTAGGCGGGACCAGAAAAATGAAGCGCCGACGCATGATCTACGAGGGCAAGGCCAAGATTCTTTATGAGGGGCCCGAGCCCGGAACGGTCATCCAGTATTTCAAGGACGACACCACGGCCTTCGACGCCACGAAAAAGGCGGTGCTCGACGGCAAGGGCGTGCTGAACAACCGCATCAGTGAATATCTGATGACGCAGCTCAATGCGATCGGCGTACCCACCCATTTCATCCGCCGCATCAACATGCGCGAGCAGCTGGTCAAGGAAGTCGAGATCGTTCCGCTCGAGGTCGTCGTGCGCAACATCGCCGCCGGATCGCTGTCGAAACGCCTCGGCATCGAGGAAGGCACGGCGCTGCCCCGCTCGATCATCGAGTACTATTACAAGAACGACCAGCTCCACGATCCGTGGGTGAGCGAAGAGCACATCACCGCGTTCGGCTGGGCGAGCCCGCAGGATCTGGACGACATCGTCAACCTGACGATCCGCATCAACGATTTCCTCTCCGGCCTTTTCCTCGGCGTCGGCATCAAGCTCGTCGACTTCAAGGTCGAGTTCGGCCGGCTGTGGGAAAACGAATATATGCGCATCGTGCTCGCCGACGAGATCAGCCCGGATTCGTGCCGGCTGTGGGATTCCGTGACCAACAACAAGATGGACAAGGACCGTTTCCGCCGCGACATGGGAGGCGTCGTCGAGGCGTATTCCGAGGTCGCAAAACGTCTGGGAATCATGCCGAATCGGTGCAGGGCGAGACCAAGGGACCGATGCTGGTGAAGTGACCTGCGCGAGCAGGTCATCCCCGCGAAAGCGGGGATCCATTGGAAAGAGTTGAGTGAAGTCGCAATGAAGGCTCGCGTTTTCGTCACGCTGAAGAACGGCGTTCTGATCCCAGGGCAAAGCGATCGGACACGCACTGAACGGCCTGGGCTTCGAAGCCGTAGGGGAGGTGCGGCAGGGCAAAGTCATCGACATCGTCGACTGGTCCGCTCAGGCGCAGCGGTTTCCGATGTTCTGCGAACCCGACGAGTCCTATCATGGGCTCGTCTATGTCGACCGCTTCAGGCGTGACGCCTATCTCGCGCGCGCGCGCGGCGTCTATCAGCGCACGACCGGCGCGGTCCTCGCGCCGATGAGCGCCTTCCTGTTGCTGCAGGGGATCGAGACGGTCGCGCTGCGCGTCGAGCGACACGTCGCCAACGCGCGCGCGGTGGCGGAATTTCTGCGGCAGGATTCTCGCGTCGCCTCCGTCGACTATGTCGGCTTTCCCGAGAACAGATATCACGCCTTGGCGCAGAAATATCTCGGCGGTCGGCCGCCGTCGCTGTTGACGTTCGGCCTGGTCGGCGGGCTCGAAGGCCGGGAAGGCGTTCTATGACGCGCTGAAGCTTGATAAAGCGCCTGGTCAATATCGGCGACACCCGCACGTTGTGCTGCCATCCCGCCTCCACCACGCATCGGCAAATGACGCTGGAGCAGCAGCGACGCGCCGGCTTCGGGCCCGAAACGATGCGGCTCAGCGTCGGCATCGAACATGTCGAGGACATCGTGGCCGATCTCGATCAGGCCTTATCGGCCGCCGCCCGGCAAACCCAGACGGAGCCAGAGCGATGACGACGCGCTTGCAAAACCGCCGCCCCGGCGCGCGCGAGCGCGCCGCGGCGCGTCGGATCTCAGGGTCGCGCTAATCAACAACATGCCGGACGCCGCCCTGGCGGCCGCGGAACGGCAATTTGCCGGCCTTGTCGAGGCCTCCCGCGGCGGGCTGAGCGTGCGCGTGGACTTTATGCGCTGTCGAGGGTTCCCCGTTCGGTCAAAACGCGCCTGGCGATGGCGGCGCGTTACGGCGGCCTGGACGACCTCATCGCGGCGCCCCCCGACGTGCTGATCGTGACCGGCGCCGAGCCGCGCGCGGCCGACCTCGCCAACAAACCGTATTGGACCGAACTGACGCGGCTGATCGATTGGGCGCGCTCCGGCGCGGTCGCGGCGGCGCTCTATTCGTGTCTGGCCGCGCACGCCGCCGTCCAGATCGCCGACGGCGTACGGCGTCGCCGCTGCCCGCCAAACTCTGCGGCGTCTATGCCGCCGAGGTGGCGCAAAGGCATGAATTGACGGAGGGTCTCGCCGCCCCGCTGACCCCGCATTCGCGCTACAACGATCTCGACGAGCGGGAGCTGACCGACAACGGCTATCTCATCCTGACCCGCTCGGAGCGGGCCGGGGTCGACGCCTTCGTCAAGCAGGGCGCGACGCTGGAGGCGTTCTGGCAGGGCCATCCCGAATACGAAGCCGACACGCTCGCACGCGAGGTTCGCCGCGATCTGCAGCGCTTCCTCGACGGCGCGACGCGGACGCCGCCGCCGCTGCCGGAAAACTATCTCACCGCCGGGACGCGAGAGCAGCTCGAAGCCTATGTCGCCGACATCGCGCGTGGCGGCGTCGGCGGCGGATAAGTTGGCGTTGGCGACGCCTTGTCCCGAGACGGCGCTCTGGGCCGAAGATTCGCGCCGGCTGATGGGCGCGTTTCTCGCCGCCGCGTTTCGGCGCAAGCGGCTTGGCTGCGCGGCGGAGGCCCCGAGGCGTCGTTCGCCGGGCTTTGAGGGCTTGCTCGCAGCCAGCGGGCTAGACCGAAGTTCCCTCTTTCGCGAACGGCAAGGCAT
>CAWDKN010000035.1:0-46090 GCA_963802815.1 uncultured Alphaproteobacteria bacterium | reverse complement strand
CTCGATCGTCCCCGGCGGCTTGCTCGTCACATCATAGACGACCCGGTTGATGCCGCGGCACTTCGTTGATGATGCGCGTCGCGGCGCGGCCGAGGAAATTCATGTCGAAGGGGATAGAAATCCGCCGTCATGCCGTCGCTCGAGTTGACGGCGCGCATCGCGCAGACGTTATCATAGCTGCGCCCGTCGCCCATCACGCCGACCGTGCGCACCGGCAGCAGCACGGCGAAGGCCTGCCAGATCAGCGTCGTAGAGCCCGGCCTTGCGGATTTCGTCGAGAAGATCGGCGTCGGCCTTGCGCAATATGGCGAGCTTTTCGCGCGTCACCTCGCCGGGGAGCGGATTGCGAGGCCGGGGCCGGGAAACGGCTGGCGGCCGACGAAGCTTTCCGGCAGGCCGAGTTCGCGGCCGAGCTCGCGGACTTCGTCCTTGAAGAGTTCGCGCAAGGGCTCGACCAGCTTCATCTTCATCCGCGCGGGCAGGCCGCCGACATTGTGATGCGACTTGATGGTGACGCGACGGGCCGCCCGTGAACGACACGCTTTCGATCACATCGGGATAGAGCGTGCCCTGCGCGAGCAATTCGCGCGCCGCCCATCGTCGGCGATCCTCTTCGCCTCGTCGTCGAACACGTCGATGAACAGCTTGCCGATGTCTTGCGCTTGCTCTCCGGCTCGATGCACGCCGTCGAGCCGTCCGAGGAACAGGTCGTCGCATCGACATGGACGAGCGGAATGTCGTAATGGCGCGGAACAGGGCACGACCTGATCCGCCTCGCCGGCGCGCAGCAGGCCGTTATCGACGAAGACGCAAGTGAGCCGGTCGCCGATCGCCCATGAATCAGCGCTGCCGCGACCGACGAATCGACGCCGCCCGAGAGTCCGCAGATCACCCGCCCCTGCCGACCGCGCGCGGATCTCGCTTCGAGCGTCTCGGCGGAAGCCGGCCATGGTCCAGTCGCCTCGGCACGCCGGCGATCTTGTGGACGAAATTCCGCAACACCTGGGCGCCGCGTGGGTGTGCACGACCTCGGGATGGAACTGGATGCCGTATATGCGCCGCGCCTCGTCGGCGATGCGCGTATGGCGAGTTCTCGCTATGGCGCCGACGCTGGAAGCCGGGCGGCAGGCGGTGACGCGATCGCCATGGGTCATCCAGACCTGATGGTCGCGGCCCTCGCCAGACGCCGTCGAAGAGCACGATCGGCCGTCGATCTCGACCACGGCGCGGCCGATATTCGCGGGTGGCCGCCCCGCACTATGCGCCGCCGAGCTGCTGCCGCGATCACCATTCCGTAGCAGATGCCGAGCACCGGCACGCCCGGCTCGAAGACTTGTCGGCGGCGCGCGCGGCGGCCTGCGTTCAGCGACGCGAGGCCGGCCCGCCCGAAAGAATCATGGCCTTGGGTTTCATTTCGGCGAATTATCTCCGCTTCGGGCTTCTGGAACGGATGGATCTCGCAATAGACGCCGGCCTCGCGCACGCGGCGCGCGATGAGCTGCGTCACCTGCGAGCCGAAATCGATGACGAGGACGGGCGCCGCCATTGGCAAACGCTAATTGCCGGTCGGAGTCTTGTCCAGTGAACGCGCTGCCGCAGCGGGACCCGTCTGATCAGCGCGATCGGCGCGCACCAAACCGGCCTGCGCTTCAGCATCCTGTGGATCGATCACTAGCGCTTCCCCGAAATAGAAACGCGCGAGTTCCGTCTGGTCGGCGCGCACATAGACATCGCCGAGCGCCGCATAGCTGGACGCGCGCGCGGGATCGGCGACAATCGCCGCCTGTGCCATGCGGATGGCGAGATCCAGATGGCCTTCATGTTCGGCGGCGCGGCTTTTTTCCAGGAGCGAATCGGCCTGATCGGCAAATGCAGAGCCGCCAAGCGCGAACAGTATGGCTGCGACGACAACAATTCGCGTTCCGCGCGCCATGATCACTCACCCGTACCTTGCATACCGCAATCTAGCCCGACCGTGGCAGCGCGGCCACCTGTCATTGGTCCGGGATCAGGACTGCGGCAAAGAAACCGTCGGTTGCCGTTTTAAGCGGTGAAGCGTTGAAAAAACGTGCCAGGCCAGGCGGCGCGGCGCCGCTCCACCTCGCGTCGGCCGGCGCTACGGCAAAGCCCGGATGGCGCGCAAGGAATTGCGCGACTCGGTCTTCGTTTTCCGACGGCAGGACGGAACAAGTGGCGTAGATCAGCCGCGCGCCGGGTTTCAGGAATCCGACGGCGTCGTCTAGAAGCGCGTCCTGTTGCGCCATGAGCTCGGCTATTCGCGGGGGCGTAAGGCGCCATTTGAGCTCGGGCTGGCGGCGCCAGGTGCCCGATCCGCTGCAGGGCGCGTCGACCAGCACGGCATCGAACGCACCTTGCGGTGGCGTTTCCGGCAGCAGCCGCGTCGCGATGATGGAGACACCCGCGCGCGCCGCGCGCAGCTCGAGCTCCTTCAAGGCGCCGGCGCGGATATCGCAGGCGACGATTTCGCCCTTGTTCTTCATCGCGGCCGCGAGCGCCAGCGACTTGCCGCCCGCGCCGGCCGCAAGATCGAGAATGCGTTCGCCCGGCTTCGCGCCGCAAAGGAGACTCGCGATCTGCGCGGCCTCGTCCTGGAACTCGAAGGCGCCGGATTCGAAGAGTGGTGATCTGTGCAGCGCCGACGCGTTGCCGCGCGCGGCAAGGCGCAGGGCGTCCGGCGCGAACGGCGCGGGCTGCGCCTCGAACCCTTCCGCGTGCAACGCCTCTCGCAAAGCTTCGCGCGTCGTCTTCAACCTGTTGGCGCGCAGATCGATGGACGCGCGCGCGAGCATCGCCGCCATCTCGTCGGCGAGCTTGTCGCCGAAGGCGCGCGTGAGACTCGCCTTCGAGGAAGCCCGGAAACTCGCCGCGGACCGCGATGGGAATCGCTTCACCGGGCGACTGCGCGATCGCCGCGCGCTCCTCTTGTGTGAGCGGCGCGGGACCATAGCCCTGGCCGGCGAACAGCGATGCCACCCCGTCCTCGTCCGCGCCTTCGGCGAGAAGCGAGGCGATGGCGAGCGCGCGCGGACTCTCGCTTCGCATGCGCCAGGCGTAGGAGGCGCGATGGCGTGAGATCGTGAACACGCGTTCGCCGATTGCCGCGCGATCCTTCGATCCGGCATAGCGGCGCGCGCGGAAGAAGTCGCGCAGGAAGCGGTCGGCGGGCTGCGCGGTCTTGGCCAGGCCATCGAGAATCTCGATGGCTGCTTCGAGGCGCGCAGACGGTGTCACGCGGCGGCCGGGGGCGCGAAATGCTGCAGCCGCGCCTGCGTGAAGCGGAACGTCCAGATCGCGAGGCTGATGTTCATGGTGAGACTCGTGAACTGCGAGAAAAGCAGATAGTTGGCCGGCGAAAGCGTGAGTGCCAGACAGGTGTTTGTCACGGAGACAGCGACGAGGCCGCAACCCCAGGCGAGCGTTGCGATCCGGAACGTGCGGCCGCTGTCTAGCGCGTTGACCGAGGCAAAGACTTTCATCCTCGCGGGATCGCCCCCGGCCACGAACTGGCGGGCGATGAAATAGATGATCGGCCTGCCAATCGCCACCGAGATGAGAAACACGCTTGCAGTCAGGAGTTCCTGCATGGCGCGTGCGATCAGCGCCCAGCGGACGGTCGAAGCGAGGACTGGCGCGCTGACATTGAACGAAATCTCGAACAGCGCAATCAGCGCGATGAAATCGATCGCGCGCGTGCGGACGTAGCCCAGCGCGAGCCCGAACACGGGAAAGGCGCTCGCATAGACGAGCGGCGTCAGGCTCCCTTCCGGATAGTGCGGCGCGAGAAAGCGATAAAGGAGATAAGGGCAGATGCCGTTGATGAGAAGGCTTAGGCTGACGGAGCGGATCGCGGGGCCGCGATTGAAGCCGCCACCCGGCCCGACGATGCCCGGCTCGATGATGTCGGGAGGCAGGTCGGCCATGGCGATGCCTCGGGGGTCAAAGATATATGGCGTATGGCGCGGCGCGATCAAGGCGCTGAACCGCGGAGCATTTCGGCAGGGGAGACTGCTGGCGAAACGTCCTCCAACCGGCGTGCTCGCTTCGCTGAGGGCGTGATCATCCGCAGGAAGGTCCCACGCGCGGAGACTGGTTTACCCCACGCTCGGGTAGTTCGGCGCTTCGCGCGTCACGACGACGTCGTGGACATGGCCTTCGCGCAGACCGGCGCCGGTAATTCGAACGAACTGCGCCTTTTCGTGGAACGTTCGGATGTCGCGGCAGCCGGTATAGCCCATGGCCGCGCGCAGGCCGCCGATGATCTGGTGCACGACGTTCGACACGGGTCCTTTGTACGGAACCTGGCCCTCGACGCCTTCGGGCACGAGCTTGAGCTGGTCCTTCACCTCGGCCTGGAAATAGCGGTCGGCGCTGCCGCGCGCCATGGCGCCGAGCGAACCCATTCCGCGATACCCCTTGTAGGAACGGCCCTGATAGAGAAACACCTCGCCCGGCGCTTCTTCCGTGCCGGCGAGCAGCGAGCCTACCATCGCGCAATCCGCGCCGGCCGCGATCGCCTTGGCGAGGTCGCCCGAATATTTGATGCCGCCGTCGGCGATGACGGGGATGTTGGCGCGGCGCGCGGCGTCGACCGCGTCCATGATCGCGGTGAGCTGCGGCATGCCACGCCCGCGACGATGCGCGTGGTGCAGATCGAGCCCGGGCCGATGCCGACCTTGACGCATCCGCGCCCGCATCGATCAGCGCCTTGGCGCCGTCGGCCGTGGCCACGTTGCCGGCCGCGACCTGGGTGTAGTTCGAGGTCTTCTTGATGCGGCTCACCGTCTCCAGCACGCCCTTCGAATGGCCGTGCGCGGTGTCGACGACCACGACGTCGCATTCCGCTTCGATGAGCGCCATCGCGCGCCGCAACCCGTCGTCGCCGACGCTGGTCGCCGCGGCGACGCGCAGGCGTCCGCGCTCGTCCTTGCAGGCGTTGGGGTATTTCTGCGCCTTCTCGATGTCCTTCACCGTGATGGGGCCGACGCAGCGATAGGCGTCGTCGACGACGATGATCTTCTCGATGCGGTGCTTGTGCAGAAGCCTCTTGGCCTCCTCCGCGCCGACGCCTTCGCGCACGGTGACAAGATTGTCCTTCGTCATCAGCTCGCGCACGGGCTGTCGCGATCCACGGCGAAGCGCACGTCGCGGTTGGTGAGGATGCCGACGAGCCGGCCGGCGCCCTTGCCGTTGGCGCCCTCGACGACGGGAATCCCGGAGATCCGATGGCGCTCCATCAGCGCGAGCGCGTCGGCGAGCGTCGCGTCGGGCGCGATGGTCACGGGATTGACGACCGTGCCGCTCTCGAACTTCTTCACCCGGCGGACCTGCTCGGCCTGTTCCTCGATCGAGAGGTTGCGGTGAATGACGCCCATGCCGCCGGCCTGCGCCATGGCGATGGCAAGGCCAGCCTCGGTGACCGTATCCATTGCGGCGGAAATTAGCGGGATGCCGAGCTCTACGGTGCGAGTCAATCGCGTGCGCGTGTCGACCGATCCCGGCAACACGTCCGACGCGGCGGGCACCAGCAGGACATCGTCGAACGTCAGCGCTTCGCGGATGGTCATGCAGTGCTCCTTATATGCGTGTGCGATATTGTGCGCGAACGCGCCCTCGCCGAAAACGCCGATTTTCCGGAGATTGCGCTCCCTGCACTTTGCCACTTGGAGCGCCGAGGCTTTATCAGCGCGGCAAGTTGCGCGCAAGCGAACCTCCCGGCCGCGGCTTATCACATTGATATCTCTCAACCTTTCAAAAATGGATTGCCGCGAAAGGCACTGGCAATCGTCACACGATCGACGAGATTTCGCACGCATCGTGTGACATCGGCGATGACCTTTGCGCGGAACCGCAATGGCTGAGCGACGTTTCACCCGGTGGCGGGCGCGGGACGTATTTGGCCCCCGCACGTGGGATCGCAAAAACGGAAACTTAGGAGTCAAGATAGAGATGCAAAAGAAATTTAACCTGATGATCGGAGCTGCCGCGCTTGCCGCCAGCGCGTTCGCTTTCGCCGGCACCGCCGACGCAGCGCCGCATGGAGTCAAGGTTGGTACGCTGACCTGCGACGTGTCGAGCGGCTGGGGTTTCATCTTCGGATCTTCGAAGGACCTGCACTGCACGTTCCGTCCTTCGGCACATCCGCGTGAGCATTACGAAGGCACAGTGGACAAGTTCGGCGTCGACATCGGCTACACCGAGGGCGGCGTGCTCGTGTGGGCGGTGTTCGCGCCCTCTTCCGACGTTCGCGAAGGCGCCCTGCAGGGCGACTATGCGGGCGCGACGGCGAGCGCTACGGTTGGCGTAGGCGTCGGTGCGAACGTGCTCGTCGGCGGTCTCGACAAGTCGATTGCCCTGCAGCCTGTGTCGTTCGAAGGCAACAAGGGCCTGAACGTCGCGGCCGGCATCGGCGCGATCAGCCTGAAATACGAACCGTAAGCTGCGGTTCCACGTGACTGCGAAAAGCCCTGCCGGCAACGGCGGGGCTTTTTTTGCTTTCCCACCGGGGTAGACCCTCCATTAAGGGGAGCGTGGATTTTTCCGGAATCCCGTCGCCACCAGATAGAGCTCCACCGACTCCGCGCGACTTGCCGGCGGCTTCACGTGCTTCACGTCGCGGAACAGCTTCTTCACGCGGGCGAGCAAGGCGCCCGTCGCGCCGCCCTGGAATACCTTGCCGATGAAGGCGCCGCCCGGCTTGAGAACGGCTTCGGCGACGTCGAGCGCGGCCTCGAACAGCGCCGTGGTGCGGATGTGGTCGGTCGCGCGATGGCCCGTTGTCGGCGCCGCCATGTCGGACAGCACGAGATCGGCGGGTCCGCCGAGGGCCGCTTCGAGACGCGCGGGCGTGTCGGTCGCGAGCAGATCGGCCTCGAGCACATCGACGCCGTCGATCGGTTCCATCGGCAGGATGTCGAGGGCGACCACGCGTCCGCTGTCACCCACACGCGCAAGCGCCACCTGGCTCCAGCCACCGGGTGCCGCACCGAGGTCGAGGACGCGGGCGCCCTTGTGCAGGAGATGAAACTTCGCATCCAGCTCCAGCAGCTTGAACGCCGCGCGGCTGCGATAGCCCTTGGACTTCGCCGCGCTCACATAGGGATCGTTGAGCTGGCGCTCTAACCAGCGCTGCGAGGAAACCTTTCGCCCGCGCGTGCTCTTCACGCGGATGCGGGTGTGACCGCGGCCCGAGCCCGTGTCGCGACCGCTCATGCGCGCGTCTCCGCCGCCATCTCGCGCAGCATGCCTTCGCGCAGACCGCGATCGGCTACGCGCAATTCCGCGCAGGGCCAGTGCGCATGGATGGCGCTGAAGATCGCGCAGCCCGGCACGATGAGGTCGGCGCGCTCAGGTCCCACGCACCCGACGCCGGCGCGGCCGCGCAGGGTGAGCCCGACGAGCCGGTCGACGGCGGCCAGGATATCGCCGCTGGCGTGCCAGCTTCCGTCGACGCGTGCGCGGCTGTAGCGCTGAAGGCCGAGCACGATGCCGGCAAGCGTCGTCACCGTTCCCGACGTGCCGAGCAGGTGATGCGTGTCGACGGCGAAGGCGCGCGATGCGTCCATCGCGGCGCGCACCGGCGCAAAGCGCGCGACCATCGCCTCGCGCATGGTCTCGTAGGCGGCGCGATCGGCGCCGCGGCCGTGCGCCTCCGCGAGCCCGACGACGCCTACCGGAATCGAGGCGGCGAAGACGGTCTCGGCAACGCCGTCCCTTCCGCGAAGCCAGATGATTTCCGTAGACCCGCCGCCGATATCGAAGACGAGCGCGCCGTCGTGGCGGGCTCCGATCAGCGGCGCGCAACCAATAGCGGCCAGCCGCGCTTCCTCGTCGGCCGTCACGATGGAGAGCACGATGCCGGCCTCCTCCTGCGCACGCGCGATCAGCGTTTCGGCGTTGCGCGCCTGGCGGCACGCCTCCGTCGTGATGGCGCGAATGTGCGTGACCTTGTGCCGTCCGACGCGATCGGCGCAGACCTTGAGCGCCCTGATCGTGCGCTCGATCGCGGCGTCGGACAGAAGCCCCGAATTTGCGACCCCCTCGCCCAGCCGCACGATTCGGGAAAACGAATCCACGACTCGGAAACCGCCGGCCTTCGCTGGCTCGGCGATCAGGAGCCGGCAGTTGTTGGTGCCGAGATCGATGACGGCGAAGAGCGGATGCACGCGGCGGCGGCGCCCGCGACGGGCGCGGCGCCGTGGATTGGTGCCTGGAGCGGTCGCGTCCACGCTCGCCATCTGTCCTGCTGTGCTCCTGCGGTTCCGGCAAAAACGTAGCACGGACGGACCGAAGTCCGGCTCCGCCGGCCCCTGCGGCCGGAGGGCGCAAATCCGGATCCAAGGGAGAAAGCGGCGTTCGCCAGGGCCGCGCAAGGCGCAAGCGCGCCCTGCCGCACATAAATGTCTGCGTCCCGCCGCTGTAGCCGTCCTTGAAAGGGGCCAGATGGTGGGATAGACGGAGCCACCGTTGGGGGATCGTCTAACGGTAGGACCCCAGACTCTGACTCTGGTTGTCTAGGTTCGAATCCTAGTCCCCCAGCCAGCCTGCGCCGGTATGTTGGCGCAAAGACCCCCATACGCGGCTGACGTTGTGCGAGAGCACCAACCCAATCGCCTCTTTGCCAACGCTTTCCACGCCGCTTCGCTCGCGTACTGTGAGAGAAGATCGGCCGACACGTGATGATGCTGGCCATCGCTCATCCTGCGAAGACGCGAGAAATAGGACTCAACGCAATTCGTGCAGGCACCATCAAGGCCATAGGCCTCGCTGTGATTGATGCTGTCTGTCACAAACGTCGAATGCAGAACGTCCCAATGTGAGGACTCCGCTTCGCTGGTCGTGGCCGATGGGGACGTTGTTCGCGCTGAGAATTATTCGCGCCAATGGAGCGAGCAATTTTTTCGTAATCGAGCGATTCCACAGGGCGGCGCGGCTGCATGTCGTCCAGTCGCCGCCTAATCTTTTCAGATCGATCGGGATGAATTGCCCAACGCGCGCAGACGCTCGAGCTCTTCGCAAAGAGCGCAAAGCTCGTCTTCCGAAATCGTGTTCAACCGCATTTGCAGGTCGAGTTGACCGATGCGCAGGATGGAGGCCGCTTCCTCGAGACCGACCTGGTCGAGGGCGACGATAGCGTGCGACAGCGACCGAATGATGTCCGTCAACGTATTCGATGCCCGTCGGTCCATCGCTGGCCTCACAAGGTTAGACCGCGCCCGCACCTGTCGGACCTGTCGGTTTGAAATGCGTCGACAGTCTCAACGCACAATGATGACGCAGTCGTTGCAATGCGGCCCTACGATTGAATTCAACTTTAGGGATTTCTCATCTGGGCTTTTGCATCGATCCGCCCGCCGGAAATGCCGTCAGGACAGGAGTTGGGCGCCGTCAAGGCGCCGCCCCGACGGCAGGATTGACGAATTGGATTAACTGTCCCCTTATTGACCATGCCCTCCAACACCGCGGCATGGCTGCCCGCAAAACGCGCCAAACTCGCGATAAAGCCAGCGCCCTACACGCCGCCGCGCGACAACGAGATCGTCGTCAGGAACCTTGCGGTGGCTGTCAATCCGATCGACTGGATCCTGCAGACGGCCGGCTACCTGATATTCCCGTGGATCAAGTATCCCTTCATCCTCGGCAGCGACCTTGCGGGCGAGGTCGTCGAAGTCGGCAAGACCGTCAAGCGTTTCAAGAAGGGCGATCGTGTCTTGGGCCATGCCGTTGGAACCGACCGAGCGCGCAACAGCGCGGCCGAAGGCGCCTTCCAAATGTACACGGTCGTTCTCGCCAAGCTTGCGGCGCCGATTCCCGACACGATGTCCTACGCAAGCGCCACTGTTTTGCCCCTGGGCTTGTCCACGGCCGCCTGCGGCCTGTTCCAGAAGGATCATCTGGCGCTCGCATATCCTTGTGCATCGCCGAGACCGACAGGGAAGACACTGCTCGTCTGGGGCGGCTCGACGAGCGTGGGGAGCAACGCCATTCAACTTGCCGTGGCGGCCGGATATGAGGTCATCACCACGGCATCGCCGCGGAATTTCGATTACGTCAAGAAGCTCGGCGCCGCCCAAGCGTTCGATTACAACGCCAAGACCGTGGTCAAGGACGTGATCAAGGCGTTCAGGGGCAAGACGATGGCGGGCGCGATCGCGATCAGCGAGGGCTCCGCCGAGGCCTGCCTCGACATCGTCGGAAAGTGCAAAGGCGACAAGTTCGTGTCGATGGCCAGTTTCCCCATAGCGTTCGACCAGCTCGGCACCGGCTACGGCGTGACCCCGCGCTTCATCGCAATGTTGCCCCGCCTGGCTTGGTTCAGCGCCCGAATGTGGGTCAAGTCCAGGACACGGCGGATCCGCACGAAAGCCATATTCGGGAGCTCGCTCATGGACAACGAGGTCGGCACGATCATCTACGAGGATTTTCTGCCGCAAGCCCTCGCGGATGGCCGTTTCGTTGCTGCTCCCGAGCCCCGTGTCATCGGGAGCGGTCTTGCTGCTGTCCAGACCGGAACTCGACACGCAAAGGAAAGGTGTCTCGGCCGCCAAGGTGGTCATCTCTCTGCAATCTTGAAATCCGTCGAAGTCCGCCGACAACGGCTTCGCATCGGCGAGCGCCGGTGCTAACCTCCCGCCATGCACCACACGAAATTCGGCCGCACCGGCCTGCGCGTTTCCAGGCTCTGCCTCGGGACGATGACCTTCGGGCTCCAATGCGACGAACCGCGGAGCGTTTCCATCCTCAACGCGGCGGCGGAGGGCGGCATCGACTTTCTCGACACCGCCGACGTTTATCCGCTGGGCGGCGACCGCACGACTGCCGGCCGCACCGAGGAGATCCTCGGCCGCTGGCTGAAGGGCAAGCGCGCGAGCTTCGTGCTCGCCACCAAATGCGTCGGCCAGATGGGGCCCAAGCCCTGGGACCAGGGCATGTCGCGCAAGCACATCCTCGATGCCATCGACGCGTCGCTGAAGCGGCTGCAGACCGATTATGTCGATCTCTACCAGCTGCA
This sequence comes from uncultured Alphaproteobacteria bacterium, assembly GCA_963802815.1. Taxonomy (GTDB): domain Bacteria; phylum Pseudomonadota; class Alphaproteobacteria; order Micropepsales; family Micropepsaceae; genus Rhizomicrobium. The sequence goes on along the minus strand of CAWDKN010000035.1, from coordinate 35,061 downwards.
CGGCTTCGATGCGTCGACGCCGATCGACGAGGCGCTGGAAGCGCTCGACACCGTCGTGAAGTCCGGCAAGGCGCGTTATGTCGGCGTCTCGAACTGGATGGCGCATCGCGTGGCGCGCGCGCTCGGCCGCAGCGAAGTGAAGAACCTCGCGCGCATCGATTCCCTTCAGCCGCGCTACAATCTTCTGTTCCGCACCTTCGAGCGCGATCTGCTGCCGCTGTGCGAGGAGGAAGGCATCGCCGTCATCCCGTACAACCCGCTCGCCGGCGGGCTTCTCACCGGCAAGCACAACCGCACGGCGCCGCCCGAGGAAGGCACGCGCTTCACCGTGGGCCGCGCCGGCGCGATGTACCAGACGCGCTACTGGCACGAGCGCGAGTTCGATACGATCGAAGAGCTGCGCAAGGTGGCGCGGGACGCCGACTTGAGCCTGACCACGCTCGCCGTGCGCTGGGTGATGTCGAACCCCGCGATCACCGCGCCGATCATCGGCGCGAGCCGGCCCGAACAGCTCGCGGACAACCTCGCGGCGGGAGAGGCGGGCGCGCTGCCCGCCGATCTCAAGGCGAGGCTCGACGAGATGACGATGGGCTGGCGCGCGGTCGACGCGGAGCGGTAGGCCTACCGAACGATGACGCCGTGATATCCGGCGATCGCTGCACGACCGTCGCCGGCACGCCGCCCTACGTCTCGACGGCCATGCTGCTGGCGGTCTTCGTGCTCGGAGCCGTCGCAACCTTTCATGCTCCACCCGTCCGTACGGTGCCCCGCCCGGCTCATCGCGCCGGCCCAACGCGCCCCATCGCGGCCGTCACCATTACGCCGCGGCTTCAGGACAAGTCGGCATTCGTGCCGCCGCCGTCGGAATTCGAGACGGAGCAGCGGATGAGCCCGGGCGAACGCATGAGCCGCTGGTATCCGCAGATCACGCGTGCCGCTCAGCGTTTCAACGTTCCGGTGGCATGGATGCGCTCGGTCCTGGCACTCGAGAGCGGCGGCAGGACGATGTCCGGACCGGGCATCCCCATCACCTCGAGCGCCGGCGCAATGGGACTGATGCAGCTGATGCCGGACACCTATCGCGACATGCGCGACCAATACCGGCTTGGCCCCGACCCCTACGATCCCCATGACAACATCGTCGCGGCGGCGGCATACCTGCGCCAGCTCCACGACAAGTACGGCTATCCCGCGATGTTCGCCGCCTACAATGACGGACCGGGAAACCTGGCGCAGCGCATGATCGACGGACGGATGCTGCCGCTTCAGACGCAGCTCTATGTCGCCGCGATCACCGGCAAGCGCCCGCTCGGCATCCATGGCGGCCCCCGCAACATGACGCGGCTGACACGGCCCGACGGCGTGCCGGTTCTGGTCGATGCCGTCGCAGCCTCGTCGGTCCGAGCGCCCCTGCCGGGCGAATACGCGCCGAGCGTGCGGGCCGTCGTCACCGCGGGACGAGTCACGCAAGGCGTGCGGGAGAGCGTTGCTTCGGCCAAAGCCGCGCTGCGCGCACATGGCGGCGGGTTTTGAACCGGGTACCCCGGTCGAAAAACTGCGGACCCGAACGCGCCGATCCCCGCCCTTGCGAAGGCCGGCTGAGACGGCGCCGGGCGACAATCCGGCGTTAATATTTCGCGACAGACGGCACGCCTCGTTCGTTTTGTCGCAGGCTTTCCTGCCGTGCAACGGACAATCGGGCGGCCGCAGGACGCTAAAAGCCTAAAACCCGCATGTCCCTCACCACACTTTTGAAACCAGTGGACTGCTAGCGTGTCGGCTTCGCTGGCAGGTTCGTCTAAGACGGTCGCACGGCGGGGTGGGTTGGGTATGGGGCAGCAAAGTTCGAAACTTGAACGGCTTGCGATTCTCTCGGCAGAGATGTCGAGCGACGATCGCCGCGCTCTGCTGCGCGAAGTGACCGACATCTTCGTGCGCGATCCTTCGGAGCAGACGGCCGGAAACGACGTTCTGATCGACAAGGTCATCAGCGTCGCGATGGCGGATTTTTCGGCCAAATTCCGCGCCGAGCTGGCGCAGAAGGTCGCCTCCAACCCCACCCAATTCGGCGAGACCGCGCGCCGCCTCGCGACGGACGAAATCCTCGTGGCCCAGCCCGTGCTGGAAAAATCGCGCGCGCTGTCCGATGACGACCTCCTCGAGGTCGTCATGCAGAATTCGCAGGACCACCTCATGGCGGTGACGCGACGTGCCGAGATCAGCGAGAAGATTTCCGGCGCGCTCGTCGAACGCGGCGAGGACCGCGTCGTGGTCTCGCTCCTGGAAAACGACGGCGCAAAGATCGGCCAGGCCACTTTCGAAGCCGTGACGGATCGCGCGCAGAATTCCCCTCTGCTTCGTGCGCCGCTTGTCCGCCGCAAGGACACGCCGGTCGAGCTGCTGAATGAAATCTACCTCAAGGCCGAAAGCAGCCTGCGCGCCGAAATTCTGCGCCGCGTCGACAACGCCTCGCCCGAAGAGCTGGACCGGGCGCTCGCGCGGAACCGCCGCCGCTTCGTGAACGCGCAGCGCGGCGCGCCCTCGGACATGGCGCGGGCCCGCGTGCAGGTCGAGGAGCTGAAACAGCGCAACGAGCTCAAGCCCCCCGTGCTGATGCGGCTTCTGCGCCAGGGCAAGGTCGAGCGAACGACATTCCTGCTCGCCCTCGCGCGGCTCACCGACGTCGAGTTCGCGCTCGCCGAGCAGACGATCGCCGAAGCCGATCTCGATTCCTTGGCGCTGTTGTGCCGCGCTGCGGGATTCGATCGGCCGCTGTTCGTCAGCCTCGCCATGTCTATCGCCGGTTCCGACCAGCGCATGTCCAAGGTCGAGGAATATGGCGCGCTCTACGAGAGCATCCCGCCCGTGGCTGCCCAGCGCGCGATGCGATTCTGGAAAGTGCGCTCCACGCAGCCGGCCTAGCCGGGCCTAATATACCAAGGAACTCGCCGTCGTCGGCGACACCGCGACCTCGTCGCGGCAGAAGCGTGGACCGCAAACGCGCGACCCCGCGCCCAGGCTGGCGTGCGCGTTACAATCCGCTAATGTGACAGGCTTCGCCGGAACGAGTCCGCCGAGCCTTCCTGACTGCCGGAACAGTGCAGCAGGAGGCGGGACGGGAACAACTGAACATATTTGATTGCGGGTTGGGGCTTTGAACGACGCCGACGTGACGCGGCTCCTGGGTTGGAGCGCGGACAATCGCATTCCGGACGAGAGCTATGCGCGGCTCCAGTCGCATCCGGGCTATCGGCAGGCCGTTACCACGCTGGCAAACCGGATGCTGGCCGCCGCCGCGAAGGATAAAGCGCTCGACGGCATCGCGAAGGATGCCGGCCGTTATGTGGCGACCGTCTGGGCCCTGTATCTTAATGTGACCGGCGGATTGACGCTGCCGCGCCTGAAGGACATCTGCGCAACCTCCGGTCTTCTCAGCCCCGGCCGAGCCCGGGCCGTGCTGCTATATCTGCGCTATCTCGGCTATGTCACGCCGCTCGCGAACAGCGACCGCCGCGAACCCGTGCGCTACGCGCCGACGCCGGCTCTTACCGACGCCTGGCGTCATATCGTCAACGAGAATCTCGAGGCGGCGCGGATCATAGAGCCCGCTGTGGAACGGGTCCTGGACCGGCTCGAGGACCCGGCCACGCTCGGCGCCTACATGCGCCATATCGGCGAAGGCTTTCTTGTCGCCGCGAAGGCCGGGCTCGCCGATCAGGCATTCCTGCGCGTCTTCCTGCATCGCCACGGCGGCATGCAGATCGTGTACTGGATCGTGGCCGCCGGCGACCCGGACGACGAATTCCCGCCACGGCGGCCGGTGCCGCTTTCGATCGCCGCGATCGCGCGGCAACTGCGTGTCTCGCGCGTTCACGTCAAGCGCATTCTCAACGAAGCGGCCCGCGAGGGCTATGCGACATTCGACGAGGCGGGATGCATTACCCTGACGGAAAACGCGCGCGCCCAGTTCCGTTATCTCATCTCGACCCTTTTGATCGGCTTTCTGATTCTTGCCGCAAAGACCATCCGCGACGTGCCGACGCTCGCCGGGGCCGGCCGGCAAGGGCGCGGACAGAACGACGACGCTTCGATCAGCGCCGAACTGTAGCCCCGAGACCCGATGTTAGGCTGCGCAACCGGCGCGGCGACGCCGCGCCGCGCTCGCGCGTCGGAGACGGGAATGCTCGGAACGCTGGTCCTTGCGAGACAACCGTGAGCGGACACACGCTGACCATCTGGCGGCCGCTTCTGCTGCATGCCCTGCAATGGGCCTTCACCGGGAAGGCACCCTATGCACTGGGTCGCCAGAAATTTCCTTGATTGTCGCGCGATCCGGCCCGAACCGGTCGCGTGCTTCGCGCGCGGGCACTTCGGCGGATCGCGCTCAAGCGCAAAACGCGATGCGGCGCTTTGCCGGCATCGCGACACGAGCGGGATGTGATCTCTCCGGACAACCGTTCCCGACCGCGTGCGGTTACACTGCGCCCGTGAGTCGCCGCGCCGGAACAGGAATGCCTGACGACAAGATTTCATCCGCGGACGCAATCGCACCTTTGCTTGCGCACGCGCGAGCGCTCGCCGCGGCAGGCGAGGATGCCGCGGCGACGCAGGCCTATGTCGACATCCTGCACCGCGACCCCACGCATTTCGCCGCGCTGAACGAGCTCGGCACGCTCGCCTATGAAGGCGGCTTTCGCTCCGCCGCCCGCACGGCCTATGCGCAGGCCGTGGCGCACCATCCCGGCAATCCCGTCGGGCGCGTCAATCTCGGCAATCTGCTGATCGATGACGGCGATCCGGCCGGCGCGCGCGTGCAGTACGAAGCCGCGCTTGCCGCCGATGCGGATTTCGCCGAGGCGCATAGAGGCCTCGCCCGGGTGCTCTCGGAATTGGGCGAGACGGAGAAGGCCGAGCCGCATTGGCGCAGAGGCTTCGCGAACGGCGCGACGGTCGTGCAGCGCTATCGCGGCATCGGCGCGGGCGTGCCGGTGCTCCTTCTCGTTTCGGTCAAGGGCGGCAATATCCCGACCCGGCAGATCCTCGACGACCGGGTGTTTGCGGTCACCGCGCTCTACGCCGAGTACGACGACCCGTCGCAATCCTTGCCGCCGCATGCGCTGGTCTTCAATGCGATCGGCGACGCGGATCTCTGCGCCAGCGCGCTTGCGAACGCCGAGGCGATCGTCGCGCGCACTGCGGGCCCCGTCATCAATCCGCCGTCGCACGTGCTTGCAACCGGTCGCGCCGGGAATGCGGCACGCCTGGCATCGGTGCCCGGCGTCGCAGCACCCGATATCCGCACCATGAGCGCGCGCGGAATTGACCTCGGACAAGGGACCGGCGTTTCCCATCCTCCTGCGCGCGCCGGGCTTCCATACCGGGCAGCACTTCGTGCGCGTGGAAGAAAAAAACGATCTCGCGAAAGCGTTGGCGATGCTGCCCGGCGAGACGCTCTTCGCGATTTCCTGTCTCGATGCGCGCGGAACCGACGGCCAGTCGCGCAAATATCGCGTCATGATCGTCGACGGGACGCTTTATCCCCTGCACCTGGCGGTCTCCGCCGATTGGAAGGTCCACTATTTCACGGCGGACATGGCGAAGAGCGCGGATCACCGCGCGGAAGAGAAACGCTTCCTTGACGACATGACGGGCGCACTCGGCGCGCGCGCCACGGCAGCGCTCGACGAAATCGCCAGGCGCCTCGGACTCGATTATGGCGGAGTCGATTTCGGTCTTGCCCCCGACGGAACCGTGCTGCTGTTCGAGGCCAATGCGACGATGGTGGTCGCCCGTCCCGATGCCGATCCGATGTGGGACTATCGCCGCGTCGCCGTCGAACGCGTTCTCGATGCCACAAGGCGGATGCTGCTGGCGCGGGCGTCAACCGTCTGAGCCGGCGGACAAAGGAATTTTGATATCGCGATGCCACCCTCCCCTTGAACACGAATTCCGCATTGGCGGGGCCTTGCGACCGCCACGCACAGGCTTTCCCGCACTCCGTGGCGGCGCGAGCCGACAGCCGCTCGCTGGCGCCCGCGGATTTCATTCCCGCCGAGCGCCGCTTCCCCGACCGCGTCGGCGAGATCTACCAGTTCCAGTTCAACGCGGCCCATCGCCGGATGTACTTCCCAAAGATGCACCGCGACGAGGCCATCGTCCGGCGAGAAGGAAATTGGGTCGCCCGGATGCGCTGGTTTACACTCCGACCGGGCTCGCGCGCGGGTCGGGGTGCGCGCCGGGCGATGACGGCGGGGTATTTGCCGAAAACCTTGCGGAAGTTTCCACGCGCGTAGCACAATCGCAGCCATGCAGGCTTCGCAACGCCCGACGCGCGCCACCGGACCGCTCGCAGGCGTGCGCGTTCTCGACATGACCTCGGTCGTGCTCGGCCCGCTCGCGACCCAGATCCTGGGCGATTACGGCGCCGACATCGTCAAGGTCGAGAGCCCGGCCGGCGATATGATGCGCGCGAACGGCGTGTCGCTGCATCCGGGGATGAGCTCGATCTTCCTCGCCATCAATCGCAACAAGCGCTCGCTATGCCTCGACCTCGCCAGGCCGGAAGGCGCGGCGGCGCTACGGCGCCTCGTCCCCGCCTTCGACGTCCTGGTGCACAACATGCGTGTCGAGGCGATCGAGCGTCTCGGTTTCGGGTATGATGCGGTCCGCGCGCTCAATCCGCGAATCGTCTATTGCGCCGCGACCGGCTTCGACGAGGACGGCCCCGATCGCGGCAAACCCGCTTTCGACGACATCATCCAGGCCGCGTGCGGGCTTGCCTCCGTCGCGAGCACGGGACGCGAGCGGCCCGATTATGTGCCGACGCTGGTCGCCGACAAGACCACCGGCATGGCGGTGGTCAACGCCGTGCTCGCCGCGCTCTTCTACCGCGAGCGCAGCGGCCGCGGACAATACATCGAAGTGCCGATGCTGGAGACGCTGACCGCGTTCGTGCTCGCCGAGCACCTGGGCGGATTGACGTTCGAGCCGGCACCGGCGCCCGCGGGCTATGCGCGGCTTCTCGCCGGCGGCCGCAGGCCGGCGCCGACCCGGGACGGCTATATCGGCCTCCTGCCCTACACGGCCGAGCAATGGCTCGCCTTCCTGAAGGTCGCGGACCGCTCCGATCTGGCCGAGACGCTCGGCGTCGCCGACCGCCAGACCCGCAACAAGAATATCCGCGCGCTTTACGGCGCGCTGGCGGAGATCACGCCGGCGCGGACAACCGCGGAATGGATGAGCATCTGCCAGGAGCTCGATATCCCGGCGACGCCGATCACGACGCTCGACGATTTGCCGGAGCATCCGCAGCTCAAAGCCGTCGGTCTGTTCCAGACGATGGAGCATCCGAGCGAAGGCACCATCCGCACCGTGCGGCCGACGACGAAATTCGCAGACACACCCGCAGAGGTGCGCCTGCCCGCGCCGCGCCTGGGCGAGCACAGCCGCGCAATCCTTGGCGAGGGCGGATTTTCCGACTCGGAGATCGCCGCGCTCGTTGCGAGCGCGTGCGCGATCCAGCTCGGCGAAAAACCGATCGGCACACACAAAAACGACACGCCGGTTTCCGGCAACAGGTGAGGACACGATGGATTTCGAGCTTTCCGAAGAACACCGCATGCTCAAGGAGCTGGTGCATCGCTTCGTCAAGGATGAGCTGATGCCGCTGGAGGCGGGCGTGCTCGCGCGCGAAGCGGCGGGCCAGGGTCTCACGCTCGAGCCGAAGGAAAACGACCGCATCGACGCGGTCTCGAAGCGGCTCGGTCTCTGGGGGCTCGATGCGCCCGCCGATGTCGGCGGCATGGATCTACCCGCCGTCGCGCTCATCGGCGTCAACGAGGAGCTCGGCCGCACCGTCACGCCATACACGCTGCCGCCGGACTCGCCCAATCTGCGAATGCTGATGGCGACCGTGACGGAACGCCAGCGCGAACGATATCTTGCACCCTATGTGCGCGGCGAGACGGTCTCCGCCATCGGCATCTCCGAGCCCGGCGCGGGCTCAGACCCGGCCGCGATGACGACGCGCGCCGTGCGCGACGGCGATCACTGGGTCATCAACGGCCGCAAGATCTGGACGAGCCGCGCGGCCCATGCCGACTTCACCATCGTCATGGCCGTGACCAACAAGGAAAAAGGTGCGCGCGGCGGCATCTCGGCCTTCCTCGTGGACAAGGGCACGCCCGGCTTCAACGTCCTGCGCCGCATCCCGATGATCGGCGGCGCCTCGACCTACGAAGTCGCACTCGAGGATTGCCGCATCGAGGACTGGAAGCTGCTCGGCACCGAGGGCCAGGGCTTTGCGCCGATGCAGCTGCGGCTGGGCACGCGGCGGCTGGAAATGGCGGCATGGTCGATCGGCATGGCGCAACGCGCGCTCGACATGATTTGCGAGTTCGCGCCACAGCGCGTCACCTTCGGCCAGCCGCTGTCGGAACGCCAGGCGATCCAGTGGTGGGTGGCGGATGCCGCGACCAAGATTCACGCCGCGAGGCTGATGACCTACGATTGCGCCTGGAAGCTCGACCAGGGCCGCGACGTCAGGCTCGAAATCTCCATGATCAAGGCCTTCGCGACGGAGATGGCCTACGAGGTCGTCGACCACGCCATGCAGACCTATGGCGCAATGGGCATGACGAAGGAGTTGCCGTTGCAGCTGATGGCGACCAAGCTTCGCACCATGCGGATCTATGACGGCCCCACCGAAGTCCACAAATGGGTGGTGGCGCGAAACCTCCTGGGAGCGAAACGATGAGCGTGAAGAGCGTCTATGGCGAGGTGGCCGTCGCCTGGCATCACCACGTGGCCGTGCTCGAGATCGACCGGCCGCCGAACAACCACGTCAGCGTCGAGCTGATGAAAAGCCTCGCCGACGCGCTCGAGGACATAGACGCCGAGCGAGACTTGCGGGTCAGCATCATCGCCTCGGCCGGCAAGAATTTCTGCGCCGGCGCCGATCTCGCCGCGCCGGCGGGGATCGGCGGCTCGGGCGGTGGCGTCGGCTCGCTCTATGTCGAAGCCGTCCGCCTGTTCTCGACGAAAAAACCGATCGTCGCCGCGGTGCAGGGCGCGGCCGTCGGTGCGGGACTAGGCCTCGCCCTCGTCGCCGATTTCCGCATCGCCGCGCCGGACGCGCGCTTCACCGCCAATTTCGTCAAGATCGGCTTTCATCCCGGATTCGGCATAACCCACACCTTGCCGCGAGTGATCGGAGAGCAACGCGCGGCCCTGCTCTGTCTCACCGGGCGGCGCATCAAGGCGGAAGAGGCCCTCGCCTGGGGTCTCGTCGACGAGGTCGTGCCGCTCGAAAAGCTGCGCGACGCGGCCATGCAGCTCGCCCGCGAGATCGCGGAGAACGCGCCGCTCGCCGTCGAATTCCACCCGCGCGACGCTGCGCGGCGATCTCGCCGCCAAGGTGAAGGCGCAGACCGATCACGAGCTCGCCGAGCAGACACGGCTGCGCAAGACCACCGATTTCGCCGAAGGCGTGCGCGCGGTGTCCGAACGCAGGCCGGGAAATTTCATCGGGGCGTGACCGGTAGCTGCCACTCAGTCGAATGCGCCCGCTGTCCAGACCGAGAAGTTGGCGCCGTTGCCGGTACCGTAAGGATGGCGGACCGACCAGAACAGGCGCGCTTTCTCCGAGCGCAGCACGGTCTGCGACAGGCGCACGGCGCGACCGGTTTCGTCGAACGCGACGCGCTGCGTGAACAGCGACAATCCACCGGGCGTCGCGTCGAGCAGGGCCGCGTCTTCGGCGCCGAGAAAGATCGGCTCAGCCTGCAGGTTCGTACGCTGCATCCGGACCTTGCGGGCGAGCAGCCACGCGTCGAATGGCACGCGGTCCAGCTCTTCCTTGGACGGCGGCGCGTCACGCAGAAGATCGGCCGGAGCGAAGTAGCGTTTCACGGCCACCGGCCGCCCCGCATCGAGCTGGACGCGCGTAAGCGTGAAGACCTCGCCATCGGCGGGTAGGCCGAATGCCGTAGCCAGCTCGAAGGGCGCCGCAATCCATCCGCTTTCGACGAACCGGAAACGATAATCCTGTGTCGGCGCAACGTTCAGAAGCCCCCGCTCGTCCGGCGGTTTCGGCAACCGCGCGACGAATGTCCCGCGACCCTGCTGCCGGTCGAGCACGCCCTCATCGACGAGCTCTTGCACGGCCAGTCGTACGGTCGTGCGGCTGACGCCGCGAAGCAGGCAAAGCTCGGGCTCGGTCGGAATTTTTTCGCCCAGCGCAAAATTTCCTCGCGTTACCTCGTTGCGAAGAAACGCCGAGAGATCCCGGTAGAGCGGGGCGGCTGTGCGCGGCGGGCGTGCGCCTTCGCGCCTTCGCTTCGCCTTCACGCGCGCGCGCCTTCGGGGCGGTAATCCGCGACGCGTCCCATCGTGTCCGCGAGCCCCCAGATACCGGCGCGCAGGGTGGCAAGGAAGAAGACGTGAATCGGATCGACGAAGAGATTGACCTCCGGCCCGAACGCCTTGATCAGCCAGTTGAAGGTGCGAATGTCGCTCGCCTCGAACATGAGCCTGTCGAGGCCCACCGCGCGCACAAGGCGGTAGACGAGATCGACATTCGGCTCCTTCACATACTGAAAGATGCCTTCTTCCTCGATCATGATCATCTCTGCCCCGGCCGCGAGGCATGCCTGGCTCTCGCCGATGATGCGGTCGGCGCTGACCCTGACCTGCTCGTCGCCGCGCACGCCCGTGCCGTAAGTCATCGCGACCTCGGGCTTGACCTTGAAGCCGTAGCCAAGGGCGGTTCTGATCAATGCCGTCTTCGCGGCTTCCGACAGGATCGTAAGTCCCGTCGACACCTCGATGATCGTGAAGCCAAGTTCGCGGCTCTCCTCGAAGAACGCATGCACGGCCTTCTCGCCATGCTGGACGACGCGCTCAAGCAACCCGCCCGAACAGACGTCGATCTGATGCGCGCGGTAAAGTTCGTTCTTCGCCGTCACGAACTCGCGCGGGAACAGACGCTGCGTGCCGCAGGTGTATTTCGCCGAGTCCACGAAGGGACCGAGCGTTTCAGCCAGGTTGGTCGCTTCTGCAAGGCCGAGCGCCCGGTCGCGCACTTCCGTCAGGCCGATCCGGCCGCGAGGTTTCGGGCGCGCTTCGACGATCGGAAGCGCTTCCGCGAATGCCAATTGCTTCAAGGGTCTTCTCCACATTTCTAATCATCATTACATAAATTTGTTTTAGTAATGATGACTTGGCTCGTCAAGTCCGCCAGACCAAGAGGCGACGGCGCTCCAGCCGGATCGACGGGCCACCCCACGCCCGACTCCCTCGTCGGCTGGGGCCACCCCGGAGGGTGACGATGTGCGGAAAGGTGTGAAAGCGCCGGTTGCAGCGCAATCTTCGCCGCCGAGATCGAAACGCGGAAATCGCGCCAGTTCCGGCAGGGTTGTTCCTTCGCCTCCGTCACGCGCGATGTCGCTGCCGCTGGCATGCACCACACGGAAATGCGCGACCGCTAGCTCAACGCGCCCGCGAATTTCCGGAACTCCGCCGCGAAGCGCGCGGGCTGTTCCAGGAAGGCCGCGTGGCCGCCGACGAAGCGGCTGATGGTGGCGTGCTTCATCGCCTTGATTGTGTCTATCGCGAAGTTCAGGGGCAGGACCTTGTCGTCCATGGCCCAGGCGCACCAGACGGGAACGTCGAGCGATGCGGCAACCCCGCGAAGGTCGTATCCCGGCTCGGCAAAGCTGAGCCAGGCATCGCGGATCAACGCCGCGGTTTCGTAACAGGCGCGCGCGATGCGCTTGCGCTGCGGCGCGGCTCGCCGCGTCGGAAGAATGAGATGCATGTAAGCGCCGAAGGCGGCGCCGTACCACCAGGCACCGCGGGCGCCGGCGCCGAAGAACTGCGCGAATGTCCGGCAGATTCGCGCGATGCGCGGCGTCACGGCGTTCAATCCGCCCGTATTGCAAAGGACGAGCGCGCGCACCGGATTGCGCGCCGCAAAGGCGAGCGCCGCCGCGCCTCCGATCGAGCATCCCACGATGATCGGCGCCCTGACCTGAATTTGCTCCAGGGCCGCCGCCAGAACTTCGGCATAACGCGCGGCAGACACGGGCCTGTGGTCGGGGCCCGAGCGTCCGTGTCCCGGCCAGTCCACCCGAATGATCTCGAAGGAGTCCCTGAGCCGTTGCGCAAAGGGGGCGAAGTCGCGTCCGCCATGTCCCGTCGCATGGAGGCAGACGACGGGAATTCCCTTTCCCTCGCGCGAGATCGCAAGGTCGACGCCGTCCGCGCGCACCAGCGCCGCGCCGGACGGGACACCCGTCTCGGTTCGCAATTCTACGACGCTCATTGCGGATCCTGAAGGAAACGCGATGGCGCCTGCGACATGGCAAGAGCCAGCAGCGCGCCGGCCAGCGCCAGATCCTTCGCGAACAGCGTGGTCTCCGCGTGATCGGCCGGATTGAGGTGAAAGACGAAGGCCGTCGCGATGCAGAACAGCCCCAGCGCGGCTGCCGCGGGACGCCACAATATTCCGGTGAACAGGGCGAGCCCGGCCGACAGCTCCAGCGCTATCACCAGCGGCAACAATTCGCCGGGCACGTGATGCTCGGCCATATGGGCGAGGAACGGCTTGGGCGCCAGAATCTTCTCGCTGCCGGCGATCGCGAACAGCAGCGCCGCAATCGCGCGCCCCGCGAGGTAAACAAGCCTTGCCAATTGCCCTCCCCGATCCCGCGGATGCGTCCTGCCGCTTTGTGATATACATATCACAACGCCACGGCGTCAAGGGGCGGCATTGATCGGACGCAGGCGATGCGGCAAGAGAGGCACGCGAAACGGGGCGTTGACCATGGCGGCACGAAAAATCGCGAGCGCGGCCCGCAAGGGTGCGAACCGCGATACACGGGATCTCCTTGTCGACGCGGCCGCGACCGAATTCCGCCGGCACGGGTTCTCCGGCACCGACAGCAACAAGATCGCAAGGCGCGCGGGCTTCGCGCCACAGACCTTTTATCGCTGGTTCAAGGACAAGACCGAGATTTTCCTCGCGGTCTATCGCGACTGGATCGATGAGGAGTTCCGCGCGGCGGGAGCGCTTCTCGCCGGCGACGCCTCGGACAAGCGCCTGATCGAACTCGGCGATTTCGTTTCACCGCGCCTATCGTGTTTTCCGGCGCAGCCTGCGCCAGCTTGCGCTGGAGGATCCCGCCGTGCGCAAGGCGCGTGCGGCCAGCCGGCGCGATCAGGTCGCGCGGCTGAAAGCGCTGACTGGCGGGCGCCCGCTCGCCGATGAGACCATCGCCGTGTTCCTGCTCGTGCACGAGCGCCTTTGTGACGCCATTGCCGAAGGCGAGCTCGCCGACATGGGCCTGACCGACCGCGCGGCGCGGGCCGAGCTCGAGAGGCTGTATCGCGCGATGCGGCCGGCCGCGCCGCGTCCGGATCGTTAACGCCGCGTTATTCCCGCTTGGGTAGCTTCGGGAACCGCCGATCCAGCGGTGGGCGCTGCTGCGCCGAATTTCTCAAGGGCTCAAGAGCTTACCCATGGATGTCGCCGTCTCCCACGCCAATGCGCGCCGGAGCCAGAGCCCCTCGGCGGTCGAGCTCTGCATCATCGGCGTGCTCGAATACGTTACGGCCTGGACCTGCATCGCCCTGTCGGAGAGGACCGGCGGGGTCGCCGCGATCTGGGCCGCGAACGCGATTCTTCTTGCCTTCGTCCTCAACTATCCGCGCCGCCACTGGGCGGCGATCCTGGCTGTGGGGTGGATCGCCAACGTCGCGGCGGGCGTCACGGTCGGTCATTATCTGTCGACCTCCATCGTGCTCTCGGCCTGCAACCTCGTCGAAATCCTCGCCGTCGCGTTGCCGCTGCGGGCCATGCGCCTGCACCGGAATTTCGCGCGGCCCTTTTCGCTGATCGTCTTCTACATCCTGGCCGTCGGCCCCGCGCCGGCCGCGTCGGCCACGCTCTCCGCCGGCTACCTGCATTTTCGCGCCGGCGCGGACTTCGTCTCGTCGGCGCTCAACTGGTATGGCGGAGACGCGCTCGGTCTGGCCATCGTCGTGCCGCCGCTCCTCACCGTGCGGTTCGAGGCGCTGCGCAACATGTTCCGCCGCGACCAGATCGCGGCCACGCTGCTGCTGCTGGGCGCGGTCGTCTTGGCGATGCTGATCAATTTTTTCGCGCGCGACACCCCGCTCGCCTTCCTGTTCTTTCCCGCCGTCCTGCTTCTCACCTTCCAGCGCAGCTTCGAGGGCGGCGCCGTCGGGATGATCCTTGCCGGCGGCTACCTGCTCGCCCCCGCGCTCGTGGGCCAGAGCACCGGCGGCCTGCGCGGACACCCTTTGCGCGAGCAGCTCGTGATCGTCGAGGTCTTCATCGCGGTCATCGGCTTTTCCGTCGTCCTGGTCGGCGCGGCGCTGGAGGAGCGGCGCAAGCTCGAGCGCGGGCTCGCCGCCGCGATTACGCGCGCGCAGGATTCGCGCGAGGAAGCGCTCGTCGCCAAGGACGCCGCGGAAAACGCCAGCCGCATGAAGTCGACCTTCCTCGCCACGATGAGCCACGAGCTGCGCACGCCGCTCAACGCGGTGATCGGTTTCTCCGAAGTGATGAATTCGCAGATGTACGGTCCCCTCGGCGATCCACGCTACGGCGAATATACCGGCCTGATCCGGGGCGCCGGACAGCACCTGCTCGAGCTCATCAACGATATCCTCGACATGTCGAAGATCGAGGCGGGACGCCACGAGCTTCAGCGCACGCGCCTCGACCTGCGCGCCGTCGTGCGCGACTGCGCCAGCATGATGGCCGAACGCGCGGCCCAGGCAAACGTGGAGCTGCGCGAGGACATGCCGCCGGCGAACGCGTGGATCGACGCCGATCCGCGCGCCATGAAGCAGATCCTCCTCAACCTGCTTTCGAACGCGATCAAGTTCACTCCGCCAGGCGGCAACGTCACCACGCGCATAGCGACACCGGACGGACGCATCGTGCTGTCGGTCAGCGATACCGGCATCGGCATCCCCGCCGACCAGATCTACCTGCTCGGCAATCCCTTCGTGCAGGTCCGCAACGACGCCGGAAAAACTCACGCCGGCACGGGCCTCGGCCTGGCGCTGGCGCGCTCGCTTGCCGAAATGCACAACGGCGCGCTCAGGATCGAAAGCGTCGAGCATGTCGGGACGACGGTCACCGTCGATCTCCCGGCGGCACGGCCCAACGTCAAGGCGGCCTGACGCCTCTCAGAGCATTGTGCTTTGAAGTTCGATCACAAAGGTCGTCATCGCCCGGCGCGCGGTAGCGCGTCCGGGCGACCCATTTTCCTTCTCGCACACGAAAACTGGGTCGCCCGGACCGGCTGTCCGCCGGCCGGGCGATGACGGCGCGGTGGGTATTTCCGTTCGCAAAATGCACTAGCCGAGCTTGCCCAGAAGCTCCGCCGCGAATTGCGAAAGCGTGTCGTCACGCGCCCCCATCACCACGATTCTGTCGCCCTTCCTGGCGAGCTCCAGAAGCTTGACGCCGCAGGCCTCCCGGTCCGCGAAGGCATAGCCCTCCCGCCCGCGCGACTTCACGCCGCCGACGATGTCCTCGCTCGTCACGTTGCGCTCGACAGTGCCGCCGAAATAGACCGGATCGGGCATCACCAGCACATCCTCGCCGAGGAGGCCGTTGGCGAAGCAATCGATGAAGGCGTCCTTCATCAGGCGCAGCGGGTTGAATCCGTGCGGCTGGAACATCACAAGGAGCCGGCCGGGAAAGGCGTGCAGCGTCTCGAGCGTGGCGGCGATCTTGTCGGGGTTGTGCGCGAAATCGTCGAACACGGTGATTTCGTCCGCCGTCCCGACATTCTCGAGCCGGCGCCGGACGCCGCGGAACGAACCGAGCGCCGCCGCCGCATCGACGAGCGAGACGCCGGTCGTATAGGTGGCGCCGAGCGCGGCCAGCGCGTTTGCGACGTTGTGCCGGCCGGGAAGCTTGAGCGCGACGTCGATCTCCAAGCGGCTGTCGCGATCGCGCACGCGGAACGCGATCCCGTCCGGCGACGGCACGATGTTGTTGGCGACGAGGTTGGCGCGAGGATCGCCCAGGCTGTACGTCACCATGCGCTCGGGCGGCAGGCTCGCCGCGAGCGTCGCGGTCTCGGCGTTGTCGAGGTTGAGCACCGCGACGCGGGACTTGGCGGCGAAATCGCGGAACAGGAACCTCAGCTCGTCCAGCGACTTGTGGTCGAGCGAGACATTGTTCACGACGGCGATGCGCGGCATGTATTGCGCGATCGAGCCGTCGCTCTCGTCGACCTCGCTGACGAAGATGTCGCCCTCGCCGACCACCGCGCTGGCGAAAGGCGTGTCGGCGGTGACGAAATTCGTCATCACCGCGCCGTTCATGATCGTGGGATCGCGATTCGTCTCATAGAGGATCCAGCCGATCATTCCCGTCGTCGTCGACTTGCCGCTGGTCCCGGCCACGCCGATGCTCATCGGCGCCGCGTTGAACAGGTCGGCCAGGAGCTGGGCGCGCGTGAGAAGCTTGCTCCCGAGCTTCCGGGCCGCTTGCACGTCGGGCACCGTCTCCTCGACCGCGGCCGAGGTCACGAGGATCTGCTCCTTGCTCGAAAGCCCGCTGCCGTCCTGGGGGAAAAGGCCGATCTCGCGCGCGCGCAGAAAGTCGAATTTCTGCGCCGTCCGCCCCTGGTCGAGCGACCGGTCGGAGCCCGCGACGGCGGCGCCGCGCGCCTTGAGGATCAGTGCGAGGGGCAGCATCCCGCTGCCGCCGATACCACAGAAGAAATACAATTCGCCGCTCATGGGACGACGCTAAGCGGCGAAGCGAACCGCGACAAGCGGCACATTATTGATGGACCGCCTCGAGCTTGTAGCCGTCGAGGTCCGCGATGAACGCAGCGTAATAGTCCGGACCGTAGTGAGGCCGCGGCCCGGGTGCGCCGAGGTCTTTCCCGCCAAACGCCAGCGCCGCCGCGTGGAAGCGGTCGACGGCGTCGCGATCCGGCGCGTCGAAGGCGACATGGAAACCCTCGCCGGGAGCAGTCGCCTTGCCCGGTCGCGCGAACAGCGCGAGCTTGTCCTGGCCGCCGGGACGGCCATAGCCCGCCGCCCGGTCCGACGACCAGACCCGCACGAAACCCAGCGGCGCCAGCACGGCATCGTAGAACGCCGCGGCCTTCTCCAGATCATTCACGCCGAAAGACAGATGGCTTAGCATTGCAGTCCCATTCGCGGGATTCGTCTCCATCCTGGCGGCAAAGACGACGGCGATCCCGCGAGCCCACCAAGGACAGCATGCCCAAAGACAGGATCAGGATCGGCATCGTCGCGCCCGCTTCGCGTCTTGAGCCGCAGATGGCCGAGCGCGTGCTCCAGGTTGCGCAGGACCTTTATCCCGGCGTCGATTTGCACGTGCACCCCCAATGCTTCCGCGCCTGCGGGCACTTCGCCGGCGACGATGAAGCGCGGGCGCAGGCGTTTGTCGAGATCGCCAACGATCCGCGCGTCGATGCGGTGTGGTTCGCGCGCGGCGGCTATGGCTCGGGGCGCATCCTGGCCGACGTGCTTCCGAAGCTGGCGGAAGACGCGAAGAGGAAAACCTATCTTGGCTACAGCGACCTCGGCTCGCTTCTCGGCGCGCTGTACAGCCGTGGCTTCCCGAACATCGCGCATGGGCCGATGCCGGCGGATATCGCGCGCAAGGGCGGCGAGGCGGCGATCGGTCGGGCCCTCGCCTGGCTCGCCGATCGCGCAGCAGACGCGCTCGAACCCTCGCTCTCGCACGAGACGCCGGCGGTCGCGTTCAACATCACGATCCTGGGCCATCTGATCGGCACGCCATTCGAGCCCGACCTCGCCGGTCACGTGCTCATGCTCGAAGAAGTCGCCGAGCACATGTACCGCACCGACCGCGATCTTCTGCACATCACCAGCCATCCGCCGTTTCGCAAGGTCGCCGGCATCCGGCTCGGCCGCTGCAGCGCCATTCCGCCCAACGATCCGGCGTTCGGACAGGATGAAGAAGAGGTCGCGCGCCACTGGTGCGCGGTGTCCGGCATCCCCTATCTCGGCCGCGCCGATATCGGGCATGACGTTGGAAACAAGATCGTGCCGTTTGGACGGCTGGGCGGGGTTTGAGGCACATAGTTTCGGCATGTGATTGCTGGATTGTATGCGAGATTGAAAAGGCTACCCTCCTTCACGAACATTGCGGCGCCGCCGCGAGCGCCGATCGCAGGTAGTGTCCTAATTTGATTTTGGCGGATTAGAAAAGTAGGCCGCCGATTCCGGGTGGAACCAAAGACCTACGGCTATCGCGATGGCAAAAGACGAAGTGGTCCCTACGAGCGCCATCAAATGCAAATTCACTGACGCGGGGGAATTGACCGAATAGGCAGCGGCCCTCAATTTGATCCGCGATGGATTGGGGCAAGAATTGGCATCGGCGAGGCGAAAGGTGTGTGCTTCATTCCAGCGAATGGCGGCGGGCCGGGTGTGCTGCTAAAAACTCTGGCGGCCTCTTTCGAACGCGGCGCGGCTTAGGACGTCCCGCCCGCCCCCATCACTTTGGACGAGGTACTTCGCTACAAAATTGCGTTCGAATTTACTCGTACCATAGACGTACTGCCTAGCCTGCTGCACAACCGTCTTGTTAACGGCTTGTGTAAGATTAGCCTGAGACATTTTCCTAATTCGGTCGAGTTCTCCCCGGCTCCTTGAGGCAAGAAAAATCTTCCTCGGCGAAATAGGAAGCGCAAAGTATGCGTCCTCGTGCTGCAAACCTTTGTTGAGATAAACTGGATAGTCGGACGTAAGAAAGTCTCTCCCGCCATCTGGAAGACTAACCACCACCCAATGCATCTGTAGGATTTGAGTGCCAACGTTGGGCAAGTCCATGACGGATTGGATCAGCCTTCCTGTCCCGAGGCTGAATGCCGATTCGATGGCGGCAGCCTTTTCTTCTTCGCTGGGCGGCGGGTCTTTGCCTCCCATTTCCTCATCATAGGCCGCCGAAAGCTCTTCCCGGAGCTTTGGCACCTCGCGATCATACGCCTCACGCATGTATTCGATTTTATCAGGCGTGCGCGACACCATTGCCATGATAAAGCGCGCCCATGCGTTACGCAGTGAAATTTCGAGGTTGGTATTACCCGAAGCCAGCTCGCGCATTGCAACGGCAGCTTCGTTGTCCACCTGAAGAAAGAAGTTGTCTTCCAACCAGTCCTTCATTTTTTCGCCCACGTGCAACAGCGCGTAGAGGTCGTATTTGAATCCCATTGAGACGGGAGCGCTATGTTTGAACGCGATGCCGTTGTTTGTGCCGTTGTCGTATCCGCGACTCATCTGCCAGAGGTAAAGCGGATCACCTGACGCCCACTCTGTTAGGTAAAAGATCGGAATGTAATGATGTCGACGCGGCACCTATACCAACGCACCCAGATCAGAAACCACTGGCTGTCCCCTCTTTGCCTTCTCTTTTTTCTTTGCGTTTCGCTGCGCGTCTTGGGCCAGCGAACAACATCGCCCGCATACATGTCGCTCAGTCCACGGGCCGAACGTCGGGCCGGGCGCTATCACGCAAAACGCGCGCGCCGATCCGCAGCGTCATCTTCAGGTTCGGATGCGATATGACCCCCTTGTCGAAGGCGGCATGCGCCATCCCCAGGTCTCTCAAGCGCCCAAGGAGCTTATCGGCCCCGCTCGTCGCGAGCCAACTCTCAATCGCATAGAGCAACCCGTCGTGATCGTCTGGTCGCTGTGTCGTGCGCCCTGTCACCGGCTGCTTCGCCTCCGGCGTCTTGACCCATTCGCGCGGCGTCGCCGCGTACCATGGCAGGATCACAGCAAGCCTCTCGCGGCAGCGTTGGCAGCCGTAGCGGCCGACGATGGCGCCGAGCGGGAGGTCACCCACCTCGCCATGGACGAGGTGGGAATTGCGGCGGCGCGCCTTTCCGCAATTCAGGCAGAAGAGCACGACCGGCGTGTCCGATTGCGCCGCTTCGAGCAGCGTTCGGGGACGTTCCAGGGGTAGGACTAGCATGAGAACGAATAAAGAACAATGGTGCGCGGCTGTCTAGACTTGTGTTAATTCGCTCGCTCAGGAAGCAAGACGACCAATGGCTGACGCTCACATGCGCAAGGCGCACACACTTTCTGAGAACGGGGCGACGGCATATACTGTCCCATCGCTTGGGGTTCAGAAACTCGCCCGCCCGTGAGGGACCGGGGAGCAGCAGCACTCTCCCTATTGAATCTCCCACGTGATCGTTACGCCCGCCGAGACGCTCTGATGGCTGGCGGCGACCCGCGTCGACGCTGAAATGGGCCGAAAACGCCTCCGGCCCCCATTCCAAATTTATTTCGCGCCATTCCAGGGATTCCGGCCTCTCGGCCAAAGGCCGGAATACCGCAAAATATACGCTGTAAGTTCACATTTCGTTCTTGACTCCATCGGAGAGTGGAGCTATATATTTCGTCATAGTCAGTTCGTGCGCCTCGCGAGGAAACCCCTCGGCGGGGCGCTTTCATATCCGGCGGGATTTGAGCCGCAAGTCGCGCCCGCTCCCGCCCCAACGACAAGGATAGGACAATGCCCCAACGCCTCCCGGCGCGCGCGGAAACGCGCGTGCCTGTCCGCGTGCTGCCGAAAGCGCGCGCAGTCATCCATCGCGCCGCGTTCGACCTTCTGGCCGACATCACGCTGCGGCTTGCCAACGACGAAGCGTTCGAGGTGCCCGGCGATATCGCGGCCACGCTCCAGGCGAAGGGGCATGTCGAGATTCTCGATGGCTCCGCGCGGCCCGATCGGCGGAGCCGAGCGCCAAGCGTATCGAAATTCAACCGTCCGTCGAAGCGCCAGTTGCCACGCCGTCCCGCAAGACCGATAGCGGCCCTGCCCGAGTGGAATCGCATCGCGCTGCTGCGGTTGCGCTCTAATGCGGAGCGGGATGCGCAGACAGGTTGCCTGGTGTGGAAAGGAGTCCTGTGGGGTAGCGGGTATGGCGGGCTCGGCTATAAGGGCGTCCGCTACATGGCGCACCGTCTCTCGTGGCTCGCGCATCGCGGACCGATCCCGGATGGGCTGTTCGTCTGCCATTCCTGCGACAACCGCGCCTGCATCGAGATCTCGCACCTGTTCCTCGGCACGGCGCAGGACAACGCGACCGACATGATCAGGAAGGGCCGGGCGCGCCTGCTCGGCGCCGCACGGCTGACGGAGGCGGATGTGGCCGACATCAAACGCCGGCTCGCGGACGGCCAGTCCGCCGGCAGCATCGCCAAGCTGAAATCGTTGTCCTACAGCTCGGTGTACTACATCAAATCGAACCGCATCTGGCGCCACGTGGAAGCGGCGGCACGTGTCGAAGATGGCGAATGCTGATGCTGAAGTGTCCCCTCCGTCGCGCACATGGGGGACGGTGACCGATCGCGCGGAGCGCGCCAGCGGTGGAAGGGGGGCCGCGCTCGTCTGCGCACCCCGTCTACATAATCGATCGCTGCAATCCGCGGAACGGCGCCATCAGGCTGACGCCGGTTTCGGTTCCACCGGGACGAGCGCGCGATAGGCGAAGGCCGGAGAACCCAACATGAGCGCGTTCATGATGGGGGCGACTGCCAGAATGACCGCGGCATAGAATGGAAGATATCGCGTCAGTGCGCTCGCCAAATCGCCGAATGCCACGTCTGGCCGCTGATGGTGTTGGACGTCGTTCATGACTTTCAGCAGCGGCGGAATGAACATCACGGCTTCGACGATCCATATGATGACGAGGAGCGGCAGCAGCGTGAGGATCAGGATCCCCACGATCCGCAGGACATTGCCCTTCGTGAGCTCCCAGCCGCGCCAGATGCCGATTCTGGACTCGGCAACCGTGACGGGCACAAAGAGGAAAGAAAGACGAATGAAGACATAGAAAAACGCGATCACGGCCGCAAACACGAGCAGTCCGCCCAGAGCTGCGATCTGCCCCGCATCGAGGCGCAGCCCGGCATCTCCCAGCGCCGCGCCGACGGCAATGCCGACCCCTCCGGTGAGCGCGGCACCCAGGATGCCCACCAGGCTGAGCGCGAAGATCAATGCGAACAGCAGCAGGTAGCCTCCAAGCACGCGCAATTCCGCCGCGCCGAAGCGGAGGTAGACGAACTTCTGCCCCCTACGCATCGCCAGCGCTTCGCGTGTGATGCCGACGGCTATGACCGCGAAAAACAGAAGTTCGACGATATCGAATGTCCAAATTCTCGCGTTGAGAGCGGACATGTCGGGCATGTAGCCCTTGTCCTGGCTATGCCGGACGATATCGCCGAATTTGGCGAAGACCGGCACAAACGAATAGTAGCCGACCACACCAAGGATCAGCGTCGGCAGCCATACGATTCCCAAAACGGAGAAGTATCGGCCGAAGGCAAGCCCGTAAGTTTCGCCGACGGTCTTGAGCACCGGAATCTTTCCCATCGTCGCCCCCTCGCGAAATATGCCGCTACGTCTCCACGATCAGCCTTTGCAAGCCGCGGAACAGCGGCAGCGAACGCCACTCGAGCTCCTGCTCGGCCAGCCCGAGATTGGGAAAGCGCGCGAACAGCTGCGTCAGCGCCGATTGCGCTTCCGCGCGCGCCAGCGGCGCACCGATGCAGATATGCGCCCCGCCGCCGAAGGCGACATGCGACGAGTGCTTGCGCGTGATGTCGAAACGATCCGGATCCTCGAAGACCTGGGGATCGCGGTTGGCCGCGCGCAGGGAGGCAAACACCATCTGTCGCGCCTGCATCGGACAGCCGCCGATCTCGCGCGCGGAGGACATCACCCGTCCCGTGGCATCGACCGGGGATTTCGAAGCGAAGGATTTCCTCGACGGCCGCGCCGGCGAGGCGCGGATCTGCCTTGAGCTTGGCAAGCTCGCCGGGATGGGTGAGCAGCAGCCAGACGCCGTTGCCGATGAGATCGGTGGTTGTCAGGTTGCCGCCGATCAGAAGGCTGCTGAGATTCACGTTGAGCTCGGCGTCGCTGATGTCGGCGCCGAGCGCGACCATGTCGCTCACCAGATCGTCCCGGGGTGCTGTGCGCCGCGCCGTTATCAGCGCCGAGAAGTAACCCGCTATGGCGTTCGAGCCCCAGATCATGCGCTGCGAGTCTTCCTCGGAGCGCAGCGGCGCCAGCGAAAGAATGGCCGCTTCGGACCAGGCGCGGAATTCCGCCAGCCGCTCCTCGTCCACGCCCAGGATGCGCGCGATGATCAGGATCGGGATCGGAAGCGCCACCTCCGCCATCAGGTCGAACGACGTCCGGCCCGCCACACGGTCCAGGGTTTCCCCGACGATGGCATCGATCTGCGGCCTCATCTTCGAGACGCGTGCGTAAAGCGCCTTCATGAGCGGCGCGCGGATCCGCGCATGGTCGGGATCGTCGAGGAAGAGAATGGATTCGGCTTCGCGATAGACCGGATCGAGGCCATCGGCGACCATCATCTGCGCCTGCGCCACCGGCCCCTGCTCTGCATTCTTGGGATGACGCAACAAGGTCCGGTCGTTGACGATGGCGCGGACGTCGCCGTGACGCAGGACCATCCACGCCATTGCCCCCTCGTCGCGGAAGACGGGGCACTTCGCCTGCAGCGCCCTGAGCAGTGGATAGGGATCGGCGCGGGCCTCGGGATTGAGTGCCGTCGTTTCCAGAAAAGTGGCGGCTGGCGGCGTCTCGGTCATGGGCGGTCCTCGTGCGAGGCGGCCAGTGTCGCCGCACGGTCCGCCTTCGTCAAAGCACGTTTCCACGACGCCGCCACAAAGCTGCCGCGAAGATTTGCGAGCGATTGCGGGCCGGACCGTTTGCCGCTGGCGCGCGGGGACGGGAAAGTGGCAGGACAGGGACCGGGGGCGGGAATTCGGGCGGCGATGGCGTCGATCGGCGACATTCGAAACTACGTCGGCGCATGGCTGTCGCCGCTCATGCCCTATGAGCGGCACCTGTCGGCGGCGGCGATGGCGGCCGGCTTCGCGGTGGACAATTACGCCTTCGGTCGCGTGGATCATCCCGCGACCCATCTCATTCTTGCCGGTTACCTTCTGCTCCCGCCGGCACGATCGGCGCAACCCATGTCCTGCAGTCGACCGCCGACCGCCGAAAGGCGCGCGACCTGAGGCTCGCCGACGGGGCCCGGCGGCAGGCGGCGATCCGAAGGCCGCCGGCGCCTGCGCAAGAGCCGGACTCCGCCGTTCCGCCGCCGCCGTCGGCGCTCCTGCAGCCTTCGCACCGGGCTTCGACGACGACGGCGCTCAGCACCGTCGTGCCTGTCGGGTTCGACGACGCGCTTCCCGACGAATACCCGTCGCGGCGAAGCCGGCCGGCGGAACGCAGGCACGGCATCGGAGAAGAAGAAGCATGCCGATCCCGAGCGCACGATGCTGGTCGCGGCGACGCAGTTTGCGCTCGGCGGACTTTCCAGCGCCTTTCTCGTCTTCTATTCGCGCAGCGCGGTGTTCGCGTCCTCGTGGCTTTTCCTGCTGGTGCTCGCGGGCTTCCTGCTCGGCAACGAGTTCCTGAGGAAGTACCACTCGCGGCTCGTCTTCTCGTCGCTGCTGCTGTTCTTCTCGATCTACTCCTACGCGATCTTCGTCGTGCCCCTGCTCACGCGCACCATCGGCCGCGTGACGTTTCTGCTCAGCGGCGTGCTTGCCATCCTCATCTTCCTTCTCTTCCTTCGAATTCTCTACGCGCTGGGACGTGACCGGTTCAGGCAGTCGCGCTGGCCGATCCTCGGCGGCGCGCTGGCGATCACGGCGGCGATGAACCTGTTCTATTTCGAAAGCATCCTGCCGCCTCTGCCGCTCGCGCTCTCCGGCGTCGGCGTCTTCCACAGCGTCAAGCGCACGGGAAACACCTTCGAGGCCGTAGGCGAGCCGCAATCCTGGTATGCGAATGTCGGTCTCGCGCCGCAGATCCTGCATGTGGTGGCCGGTGAGCCGGTCTCGCTGTTCAGCGCGGTCTTCGCGCCGATCAGGCTTACGACTTGCGTCAGCCATCGCTGGCAATGGTACGACCAGGCGGCCCGGCGCTGGAGGACCGTGTCGGTTGTCTCGTTTCCCATCAACGGCGGACGCGAGAACGGCTATCGCGCCTATTCGATCAAGAAGAAACCCCAACCGGGCGAATGGCGCGTCGACATCCTCACGCAAGACGGCCTGTTGATCGGACGCGAACGCTTCACGCTCGTCGATGTGCCTAAAGAGGCAGGTACGGTGACCAAGGTTTTCAACTGACTTCGCATCCCGCCGTGGCATGATCCGCGCCGAAACGCGGACGCGAGTCACGGGCAACGGGGCACGTCATGTCATTCACCGAGACGACGCAGCAAGGCTTTCTCTCGCGGATCGGCGGCTCGTTCGTGGGCCTGCTGCTGGGTCCCGTTCTCATCATCGTCGCGGTGGCGTTGCTGTGGTGGAACGAAGGCCGCGCCGTCCAGGCCGCGATCGGCCTGTCGACCGCCGCGACGCAGACCGTCGAAGCGCAGGACGGCACGATCGCGCCGGCCAGTGAAGGCAAGCTCGTCCATGTCATCGGCCCGGCGACGGCGTCGACCGCGATCGGCGATCCCGACCTCGGGCTGATGCTTCCCGGACAGGTCGCCGTCGCGCGCAACGTCGAGATGTATCAGTGGCGCGAACACCAGGAGAGCCGCACCTCGACCAATCTCGGCGGCAGCCAGACCACCACGACGACGTACACCTACGCGCAGGAATGGTCGGATGCGCCGGTGGATTCGAGCGCGTTCCGTCATCCCGACGGACATCGCAATCCGCCGATGCCGTTCCGCGCCACGCGTTTTGCAGCGTCCGGCGCCAAGCTCGGCGCGTGGACGCTCGACGGCGGCACGCTGTCGCGCATTGCGCTCGCGCCCGGACTGTCGCCCGCGCCGGCTGCGCCCACGGGATGGACGCAGACGGGAGACGTCTATGTCAAAGGCAGCCTTTCGCAGCCGAAGACGGGCGATCTGCGCGTGACCTATTCTGGACTCGCGTCGGGCACGACCGTGTCGGTGCTCGCCGCGCAGAGCCATGGCGGCTTCGCACCCTTTACGACTCCCAACGGCTATCAGATCGACCTCGCGGCGAGCGGCAACGTGCCGGCCGCGCAGATGATCGCGCAACAGAAGGCAGCGGAATTGACGCTGACCTGGATCCTGCGCGGCGTGGGCGCGCTCGTCATGTTCATCGGCTTCTCGCTGTTCCTGGGTCCGCTCTCGACGATCGCCTCGGTCATTCCGTTCCTGGGCTCGCTCGTGCGCGGAGCAGCAATGGCGCTCGCCTTCGTCGTTTCGGTGCCGCTGACGCTGGTGGTCATCGCGTTCGCATGGCTCGCCTATCGGCCCCTGATTGGCGGCGGCTTGCTCGTCACAGCGGCGGTGGCGCTCTACGTGCTCGGGCGCTGGCACGCCGCGCGCAAGCCGCCAGTGAAGGCCGTGGCCTGATCGCGCGTCAGCGGATCGCCAGATACGACAACAGCGTGACGAACGCCCAGAACGCGGCGAGAAGCACGAGGACGCTGAGTCCCGATCTGAAGTGCGACGCCGGCCGATAGAAGCCGTCCATTTGCCCAACCCGTTTTGTCTTGTCGTTGATTCCGGAGATACGCGGCGCGGGGCCGGCGTATTACTGGCCCGGCGGTGCAGCCTGCGACCCGTCCTGCATCGACGCCATGTTCGCGAGGAACGCCTTGCACGTGTCGGACAGCTTGTCCTTGTTCGCAATGATGCATTGGCGGCGGTCGTCGCGCGTCTGGGCGCTGGCGCAATAGGTTTGCACATCGGCGCCGCAAGCGGCGCGGAAGCGGCCGTGATGGCCCTCGTCGCCCGCGGCTGGCTGATCCTGGGCGACGGCCGGTCCGGCCATCAGGAGCGCAAGAACGAGTGGCGCAAGACGCATGAGTGGTTCCCTCCTCGAAATCCGTGTGTGAAATCGCTGCAAGGAGCGATGCTCGTCGCCTACACGCCGATCAGCCGTTCGGCGGCGGCGGTACGGCTGGCGCAGATCCGTCCCCATCGGGCTCATCATGCGGTCCATGATCGCCATGCGGTCCGCCATGCATGCCGGGTCCGTCCATCGGACCGCGGTCGAGCGCCATCTTCTGGTCGGGCGAGAGCGACTGGTAGAAGGACTGCAGCGCCGGACCTTCCGCATCAAGCGCAGCCAGCCGCATCTGAAGCCTCTGATGCATCATCGCCTCGCGATCCAGGATCGTCGGCGGATGGCTGAAGTCGGGCGTGTGCGCAAGACAGGCGTCCTCGCCCGATTTCGCCGTCGCCAGCAGGGCATTCTTCCAGGCTTCGAAGAGCGGACGCTGCGCGTCGGTCAGGGAAAGCTTCGCCTCGAGATAGGCCAGATCGCCGACGTGATGGGCATAGCGGTCGGTGCACATTTCTTTGTGCATCGCCGCAAACTGCTGCGGACTCCAGTCGCCGTGATGCTTGTGATGACCTTCGGCATCTTCCGCAATGGCGGCAGCAGATGCGGCGAGGAACCCGGCCGCCAGGAGGGAAAGCGCAACATTGAAACGGGACATGTGGGGGGCCTCGCTGCGTGTGGGCCGCAGACCTTCGCGCACGCGTGTCCCGCAGGTTTGGCGCAAAGGTCGGAAATTGTCGCAAACAGTGTCAGGCAGCCGAAAAATTCCGGCTTGTTACGGGTCGGTAACGCGCAGTGTCGCGTCATCGCACGACTGTCACAAAAACGCGCTGGACTTCGATCGCCGCCCAGAACCACCCGCCGGACCCTCCCATGACCCGCGAAGAGATGATCGAAAGAGCCTGCCGCCGCCTGCTCACGCCGTTCCAGCTGGGTGCTTTCGCATCGGACGAGATGTGGATCGGCATGCTCCGCACCCGCTTCGGCCGCGACGTGGTTCAGGGCGATCGCATCAAGCCCGAGACGGTCAGCGCCATCCGGGAAGAATACGCCCGGCTCGCCTGCCAGCCGTCAGCCGCGCAACGCGCCTAGCTTGCCTGGCGCTGCCCGGCGTCGTCGCGCGAACCCGGGATCGTGCGGCTTGCGGGCAGGAACACGGTCACGCAGGTGCCCTGCCCGATTTCGCTTTCGAGCGTCACGCGGCCGCCATGGGCCTCGCCGAGGCCTTTCACGATCGGAAGGCCGAGACCGGTTCCCCTCTCGAATGTCAACGAGTCGTGACGGCCCTGGCCGAAACTCTCGAACACGCGTGTGCGGTCGTCCTCGGCTATTCCGACACCCGTGTCGCTGACGCCGAAAGAGATTCCGCCATCGGCTTCCAGCTGTGCGAACACCACGACCAGCCCCCCGTGCGGCGTGAACTTGAGCGCGTTCGACGTCAGATTGATCAGCATCTGGCGGACCGCGCGATCGTCCGCCCTGACCGTCGGCAGGCCATCGGCGATCTCCGAGGCCAGCGTGATCCCGCCCTCGTGAGCCTTTGCCGAGAGCAGCGCCACGCTTTCCAGGACCAACGCGCGCATGTCGACCACCCCGTCGCGCGGCGCGAACCGGCCGGCTTCGATTTTCGAAAGGTCGAGAATGTCGTTGATGAGGCTCAGCAGGTGGCGTCCCGAAGAGTTGATCAGTCCGGCATATTCGGCACGCCTGGCGGCAAAGACGTCGGAGTCGAGCATTTCCGAGAAGCCGATGATCGCGTTCAGCGGGGTGCGCAACTCGTGACTCATGTTGGCGAGGAAGTCGCTCTTGGCGTTGCTCGCGGTCTGCGCGCGTATGCGTTCTGCGGTGGCTGCGACGAGCGCGCCCTTGAGCTGGTCGACCAGGCCGCGCCTCTCCTCGCGCAGGCGCAGCATGTCGTCGGTCAATTGCCAGGCGGCGCGGCTGAGGAGCGCTATGCGGCCGATGTAGCAGCATTGCAGGAATGCAAAAGCGATGCTGAAGGGGAACCTTTCGTGCGCGAGGGAGAGAAACAGGAACACCGCGCTATAGGGCAGAAGATTGGCTATCATGACCGGCCGGCTCGGCGCGGCTTGCGCACCGGCCGAAGCGATGCTGCCCGCCACGATCACGTAGAGCACGACGTTGTTCATGCGGTCGCCCTGGACCCAGAACAGGGTCGACACACTGGCGAAGATTGCGGTCGAGATGAAAATTGCCGCGCAGATCGCCGCGCGCCACGCGACGAGGCGCTCGCCACGGCGAGGGTCGTTGAGAAAACGATGCAGGGCGAGCATCATCACTGCCCAGCCGGAGATTGTCACGCAAGCCCACGTCGCGAGTGGCGCGATGTCCTGCCAGGCGTGCAGAAGGACGGCCAAGCCGATGACGACAAGCGGCAGCGGCAGCAGGTTGGTCAGGAGATAGCGCGACGCCGTCTCGAGATGAAGCAACGCAAGCGCGTCGTCGGGCCCGAGACTCTTCGGGCCGGAGGCAGGAAGGTCTGCGTCAACCGTGCGGCTCATGCGGGTCCGGCGTCCGTCTTGAAGGGCGCGAGTCTCGCAGGACCGGGTTAAGACGAGGCTTATCTCGGACGCGACGTGTTAGGAATTCGGTAACCTTCGCGGGCGCTGCGCAGCGGCAATCGCCTGCGCCGTCTCGCGCAGGACCCGGCCCGCGATGGGATCGGACTTGATCGCCGCCCAATAGGCCGAGAGCTTCGGCAGGTCCGGTTCCGGACTCGGCCGGTCGAAGAGCTTCGGCGCCCAGTCGAAGGCGAGCATGAGCTGCGGCAGCAGCGCGCCGTCGGCCTGGGTCAGCGAGCGGCCGACGGCGTAGCCTTCGGTGCCGATGTAGTGCTCGAGATAACCGAGCGATTTGCGCACTTCGCCGAGTGCGGCGTCGATCCTGGCGAAGTCCCATTGCTTGCGCGGCAGGCCCGAAGCCATGAACAGCGGCACCATCGCCATCACCAGGTAGAAATCGCAGATGCGCGACAGAAGCCGCACCTGGGCCAGCGCCCAGGGATCCTCCGGCCGCAGCGACGGCTCGGGGAAGGCGTCTTCGAGATATTCGCAGATGACCTCGGACTCCGGCAGAACGCGGCCGTCATCGAGCTCCAGCGCGGGCACGCGGCCGATCGGATTGACTTTCAGATAGTTGCCCTTCGACTTCGCGCAAATCGTGGATGCCGGGCGGCTCGACGAACTCGACGTCGATGCCCTTGAAGTAGAGAACCAGCCGCACGCGCGTGGGAAACGGAGAGAGGAACGTCTGATGGAGCTTCATCTGCGCCTCACAGTCCCAGCACCAGCCGCGCGATGATATCGCGCTGGATCTCGTTCGAGCCACCATAGATCGAGGCAGCGCGATTGTTGAGATAGCGCGCCATTGCGAAGCAGGCCGTGCGCCGGACCGACAGGCTCGACATTCGACCCCGGCGCGCGTGCCTCGGGCTGGTAGACGCCGCCATAGACCCCGACCGCTTCGATCGCGAGCTCGTCCAGCCGCTGCATCATCTCGGTGCCCTGCATCTTGAGCATCGACGAGGCGGGCCCCGGATTGCGGCCCGAGGCGAGTGCGCTCATCACGCGATGCTCGCTCATCTCGATGGCTTCAACCTTGACCGCGGCGTCGGCGAGCTTGCCGCGGAAATCCTCGTCGTCGATCAGCCGGCCGCCATCGTCGGCGCGTTCCTCTCTTGCGATCGCTCGCAGGCGTTCGAGCGAGACCTTGAGGCCCGCAGCCGGAGCCGCCGCCGCGCTCGAACTCGAGCAGATACTTGGCGACCGTCCAGCCGTCATTCTCCGCGCCGATGCGGTTGGCCATCGGCACGCGCACGTCGTCGAAGAAGACCTGGTTCACCTCGTGCTCGCCCGCGAGAGTGATGATCGGCTTCACCGATATGCCCGGCGTCGCCATCTCGAGCAGCAGAAAAGTGATGCCGGCCTGCGGCTTGCCCTCGAAGCGCGTGCGCACGAGGCAGAACATGCGGTTGGCCCAATGCGCATGCGTGGTCCAGATCTTCGAGCCGTTGAGTACATAGTCGTCGCCGTCGGGGATCGCGCGCAATTGCAACGAGGCGAGATCGGAGCCAGAGCCGGGCTCGGAATAGCCCTGGCACCAGTAGTCCTCGCCGGCGAGGATGCGGGGCAGGTAGAACGCCTTCTGCTCGGGCGTGCCGTAGCGCATGATCACGGGCGCGACCATGCGCAACCCCATCGGCGAAGGCGACGGCGCGCCGGCGCGCGCGCATTCGGCGGCGAAGATGTAACGCTGCATCTCGCTCCAGCCGGGACCGCCATATTCCTTCGGCCAGCCCGGCGCGACCCAGCCTTTGCCGTGCAGGATCTTCTGCCAGGCGAGGCTGTAGCGCTTTTCGCTGAACACGCTCGTCGTGCGCTTTCCGGCATCGCGCAGCTCCGGCGTCAGCGCCGTCGCGAGAAACGCGCGGACCTCATCGCGAAAGGCGCGGTCTTCGGGTGTGAGTTCGAGATTCATGCTTGCACCTTGCGCTGGTTCTTAATTCTGGATGGTGTGGCGCGTTTTGCAATTCATTCCGATGCTTACGCTGCGGCACACCCATCCGTCGCGCATGCTGCGCACGTCGATTGTCGGCGCTAATGCGCGCCGGTGGCTAAGCACGTCCACGACTTGACTTTCCCTGCGATTTCCTTCATCTGCAGCTCACTAGTCTCGGATTGCGCAAGTGTTGGCTTTCGGCCGACGCCACGTCCGGGAAATCCCTAGCAAAACCTCCGTTATCTCCAGCTGCGCGTGGAAGGCGGTCAACCGCTCCAACGCCCGGCCTGTGGCCGTGCTGGCGCATAAGGACTCTCACTGTGACTACTCAGACTTTCTCCGAGCTCGGCGTCGCCGAGCCGCTCTGCCGCGCGCTTGCGGCCGAAAACTACACCACGCCCACGCCGATCCAGGCGCGCGCCATTCCTGCCCTGCTCGAAGGCCGCGATCTTCTCGGCATCGCGCAGACGGGCACCGGCAAGACGGCGGCGTTCGCGCTGCCGATCCTGCAGCATCTGGCGAAGCCGCAGCAGACGCTCACGCCCAAGTCGGTGCGTGCGCTGATCCTCGCGCCGACGCGCGAGCTCGCCGTGCAGATCGGCGACAGCTTCGCCACCTACGGGCGGCATACGGGCCTCAGGCACGCCGTCATTCTGGGCGGCGTCAGCCAGTCCACCCAGGTCAAGGCGCTGGCGC
This sequence comes from uncultured Alphaproteobacteria bacterium, assembly GCA_963802815.1. Taxonomy (GTDB): domain Bacteria; phylum Pseudomonadota; class Alphaproteobacteria; order Micropepsales; family Micropepsaceae; genus Rhizomicrobium. The sequence continues at coordinate 2,970 of CAWDKN010000035.1, read as the reverse complement.
GCGGCGTCGACATCCTCGTCGCCACGCCGGGACGCCTGCTCGATCTCGCCCAGCAGCGCCATGTCGATCTTCGCCATGTCACCCATCTGGTGCTCGACGAAGCCGACCGCATGCTCGACATGGGTTTCATTCGCGACGTCCGCAAGATCGTGGCGATGATGCCCAAGCAGCGGCAGTCGCTGCTGTTCTCCGCGACGATGCCGACCGACGTCGAGAAGCTCGCCCACGAGATGCTCAAGAACCCGCTGCGCGTCGAAGTCACGCCGCAGACCATCACCGTCGACCTGATCGAGCAGCGAGTCTATTTCGTCGAGACCTCCGTCCAAGCGCAAGCTTCTGGTCGATCTCCTGTCGGATCCGGCGATGGCGCGGGTGATCGTGTTCACGCGCACCAAGCATCACGCCAACCGCGTGTCGGATTATCTCGACATGGCGGGCGTCAAGGCCGACGCGATCCACGGCAACAAGTCGCAGAACGCGCGCCAGCGGGCGCTTGAGAGCTTCCGCAACGGCGACGTCCGCGTGCTGGTGGCGACCGACATTGCCGCGCGCGGCATCGACGTCGACGGCGTGACCCATGTCCTCAACTTCGAGCTGCCGAACGAACCCGAAAGCTATGTCCACAGAATCGGGCGCACGGCGCGCGCCGGTGCAGGCGGCATCGCGATCTCGTTCTGCGACGCTTCGGAGCGGACCTTCCTTCGCGACATCGAGCGGCTGATCCGCCGCCCGATCCCCGTCGTCGGCGACCAGCCCGTCGCCTTCGATCATGCGCCGCAGAAGCAGGAGCAGCGCCAGCCCCAGAACTACGCGAAGAAGCGCAGCCGGCGCCGTTTTCGCGGCGGCAGCGGCGGCGGCGGCGGTGGTGCGCGCCGCGCGGCTTAAGCCTCGGGCATGCTCGATATCTACGTCGACGGCGACGCGTGCCCGGTGAAAGCCGAGGTTGAGCGCGTCGCCGTGCGGCACGGGCTCAGCGTGACGATCGTCAGCAATGGCGGTCTCAGGCCGAGCCCCAATCCGCTCATCCGTCACATTTACGTGCCCGAAGGCGCCGACGTCGCCGACGACTGGATCGCCGAGCACATCGGCGAGGGCGACATCGCGGTCACGGCCGACATCCCACTGGCCGCGCGCTGCCTGGAGAAAGGCGCACGTGTTCTCGGGCCGACCGGACGGCCTTTCACCAGGGACACGATCGGCATGGCGCTGGCAACACGCGCGCTGCACCAGCATGTCCGCGAGGCCACTCGCAGCGAGACCTATCATGCAGGTTTCTCCAAGCAAGACCGCTCGCGCTTTCTCGCCGCGCTCGAGACCGAGATCCAGGCGGTGAGCCGCACGCCGCGGACATAAACGCACCGGCAAAGATTGCCCGCGCAGGGCTGGAATTACCGCACCTGTCGCAAGAGTGTATCGGGTAAGAATTTCCTAAGGCTGTTTTTGCCCCGGCGCCGCGAGCGGCCCTCAGGCACGCGGCGTGCTTTGCCCTGTTCACCGCCACTTCCGGCGGATAGGGAGGCAGTTATGTCAGTTAGTGGCTTGGGCGGAAACGGCGCGGCCTATTTGAGCCAGTCGCTTCAGGCCCTTCTTGCACAACTCAGCAGTGTTTCACCGACGAGCAACGCTTCATCGTCCGCTCCGGCTACGTCCGCAGCGCCAGCCGCGAACTCGTCGACCAGCATCAGCACGAGCAACCAGCTCTCCGGCAGCCCGACCGGCGCCCTCAGCGCGGAGATCATCCAGATCCTGCTACAGATGCAAATGCAGACGCAACAGCAGCAGCCGGCAACGACGCCCCCGCCTGCGAGCAGCGCGTCGATCTCGGCCACCTCGTCGCAGGACCCGCTGCAGAAGCTGTTCTCCGCCATGGACGGCAACGGCGACGGCACGGTCTCCGAGACCGAGATGGAGAGCTTCATCCAGAAGCAGGGGGGCACCCAGTCCCAGGCAGACCAACTTTTCTCTTCCTTAACGCAGAACGGTTCCAGCAGCCTCACCCAGAATCAATTGGCACAGGACCTGGAGCAGAGTCAGTCGATGCAGGCGATGGGCGGCCATCACCACCACCATCACGGCGGCGAAGGCGAAATGCCGCCGACGCCCGACGAAATGGGCTCGCAACTCGTCCAGGCGATTGGCGGCAGCGGCAGCACCTCCGTCAACCAGTCACAGTTCGAATCCTTCGTCCAGTCCCAGGGCGGCACGAAGAGCGAAGCCGACACGGACTTTGCGGGCATCAATTCCTCGGGCAGCGGTTCGATCAACGCGACGCAATTCGCCGATGCGATCAGCGCCTTCCAGAACACCATACAGAGCGGTGCGACAGTCACGAACTCCGCCAACGGCAATCCTATCCTCACCGCGCTTGACGGGTCGGCCGCTGCCGAACAGGCGAATGTGAAGCCGGCGGCGTCGTAAGGTTTTCCTGTCGTGCTCGCCTCGCGCCGTCAGCGAGGCGTTGAATTCGTGGGTTCACGCGGAGACGCGGAGCCAAGATGAGCCGCAGAATAGAGGTGTGCGCTTCGCGCAAATCTCTGTTCCGCGCCTCTCTTGAGCTCCGCGCCTCCGCGTGAACCGATTGCGACCTCAATCAGGACTTGGTCAGATCGACGGTCACTTCCGCCGACAGCCCCGGGCGCAGACGGTCGAAGCCGCTTTGGGCGGGCAGGATGCGCACGCGCACCGGCACCCGCTGGACGATGCGGGTGAAGTTCCCGGTCGCGGGCTCGAAGGGCAGCAGCGAGAATTCCGATCCCGATGCCGGCGCGAAGCTTTCGACGACGCCGTCGAAACTCTGGTCCGGCAAGGCATCGACCGTAAAACGGACGCGCTGGCCGACGAGCATCCGCGCTGTCTGCGTCTCCTTGAAATTGGCCGCGACATAAAGCGTCGACATCGGCACCACCGTCATCAATTGCGTGCCGGGCCCGACATATTCGCCGATCTGCGCCTGGCGGTCGCCGACGACGC
>CAWDKN010000034.1:0-13836 GCA_963802815.1 uncultured Alphaproteobacteria bacterium | reverse complement strand
GGTGACACAACAGGCATTGCGCCCGCCCGGATCGGACGTATCGCGCTTGAACACGATCCCGACATAACAGACACCCGGCCGGATATCGCGAAGTCGCCAAGGTGGGCCGGCCGACTTGTAGTAGGTCGTGGTACAAAGATTCCATGCCACGGTCGCTGGATCCTGTACCGTCCTCTTCTTCAGCGATCCTTCCGGCGCGGTGATCTCCGCGAGCATCGTCTCCCGAACAATCTGAACGACGGCTTTCCCAAGGAGGATTCGCGCCTTGAGTTGATTGTGAAAATTGAGATCGTACAGCTGCAATTCGGCTTCGTCGTTGTCGCTCCCGAAGATGGATGGCGTGTTCAAGAATGCGCGAGCATTCTTACCGCTCATCATCGCCTTGCCCGCAACCCGCTCGCTCAGCGGCGGTGACTTTGTTGGTCGGCCCCAGCGGTATATGTCTCCCGGAACCACCACGAACCAAAATACGGCGTGACATCCGCTTCGCGCGCAAGAAACTCGGTGATGGCATCCGCATAGATATCGACGCAACTCTTGATAGCTTCGTGCCGATTGGTGATACGGATCGCTCTTTCGAGTCTCTGACCGTCGACTTGAAGCGTCGCGGTTGGTTTTGCCGGCCAAGCCATGCCGAAGAGCGCCTGAAATCCGGGAAATCCCGAATGATGCGCCACATCGGCTCGGAAGGGCGGTATGTAGGAGCCGATCAGCTTTTCCCACTTTCCGAACAGCTCGATGCCCTCTCGTGTTCCAATCAGTCCAAACCGCAAAGCGCCTTGGGCCAATTCCGCGTTCGGCGGTCCGTATAAAAAAAAGCCCGTCCTTTGGATGCTCCTCGCACTGACCATGCACGAATTCCAGTTGCGGTTCAACAATGACCTTCAATTGCGCGCGGCTCATTCGTCATCCTCTTCGTCAAGAGCCGAGAACGCGGGATCACTAAGCCGCAATACAGTTTCTTCTGTCTCGAACCACTCCTCTTCCTCTTCCGTCGGAATCTGAGACGCCGGATCGGTGGCAACGCCGACCGGAACATCAGAACTCCATGTGGAAGCGACCCGGAAAATGATCTCCCCCATGCTCCCGGAATTGAGCGTTATGCGTCCATCTTCATCCGTCAGCCACGCGCAAAACCCCATGAACCAACCCGCGCCACTTGTCGTTGAACCACATGTTCGTCACCGCGCGACGGACGGAATTCAGCTTCGCCTTATTGTCGAGTGGCGTGACCTGATCTTCGGTGATGATTATACGAGGCCGTAGTGCAACGTGCGACGCATCGCTGATGAAGGCCGCCCCGGTGAAGCCCAAATGCCGATAGTATCGCGGCACCTCGGCGCCATCTTCGGCTTCCTTTTTTCCACGAGTTCCCATCACAGCGCGGCGACGAGCCTTACCGCTACGGTCGGTGTATCGGAGTTGCCCGTCTTGGGTGTGCCGAGCGGAAACCACCAGGCCGCGATGTCGTTCGCCATGTCGTAACGCGTGAGACCGCGGGCAGCCATGCTGCGATCCCACGACTGGCGGAGCAGAGATAAACCTTGTTTCGCGCATCTGACGGAGCAATACCAAGGATATCGCCGGTCTTACCCGCTAAGAAGTCGTTCGTGGCAAGCCTGCCGCGTGGTTTAATCGAAGTCGTTGCAGGCAGGACTGCCGAGAGTTCATCAAGGTTGGAAAAGGATACCGGAGTCGACCGTGGTCGGTACACGCGAGCGAACACTCCGATGCGACCGATCGTATCTCTGAGAAGCTCAAAGGCACCTGAATGTCATAGAATTCGATGTTCTCGGGGAGCTTTTCAATCGACAACCAGTTAGATTGCAGCACCTCAGGCGTCGCCGACAGGTCTCGAGACGCGCCTTATGGATCGTTTACGGCAAGCCTCCGAGAGACGACGCTGCGATACTTGCAGAGTGCGCGACGGAATCGCGCTCCAGAACCTCCATCGAACGCGACAAACCGGCGGCCCAATTCGCTCTGAAATCGATCCCATTAAGACGGATGAACTCGATGCCGAACTCGTCGAAGGCGTGTCGTCGATTAGAGCGGGAATGACGAAGTAGGCGTCGGGCAGTTTCTTCTTGAGCGTGTTCGCGAGCGCGATCTCTTTGGCAACGCCGTCTCTCAGTTGCCCATTGGTATCACGGAGCTTAGCGGAAATGATGAGAACAAATTTGACAGTGCGCGTGCGCAACACGGTCTCGATGTCGGCCCAAAAATCCTCTCCCCCAAGCAGCTTTTGCTGATCGCACCAGACGTCATAGCCGGCCATCGATAGACGTGCTGCCAGCCAAGTCGCAAAGGGATTGTCCCCCGGACTGGCATGGCTGATGAATATTGTCGTCCGTTCGTCGCCCATACGCAGGTTCCCGGTTTGCAATTCCCATGCCTCGTGGGACTCACATGTTGTGTGTGGATAAGCTCTTCGCGAATCACACCAACTTGGAGCCGCCAATATAGCGGTTTGGCGCAGCTATCCGGTTCGGGTTTCCCAACCATCGACAACTTTCGGGTCTATATTTGCCGGGGTTTGCCAGTTTTTCGCCGTTCTTCAGGTTTTGCATGCTCTGTGGCGTCGCCCGCTACTCGGGCCGGGCCGTTGGCTTCGCGCGAGCCCGCATGCGCGGTCTCGCCCCGGAAGGGCTGCCGTCCCTGACGCGAAAACAGGATCAAGCGTGATCGATCGCGCTCCTGCTGGCGAGAGTGAGGGGGGGTGTCGCGTTCCGCGACGGGTTGGAGGCTGAGAGAAAGGCTCTTGGCCGCCCGTCATGGAGATTTCCGTCATGACGAAACCAAAGCCCAAGCTCGTTCTGAGCAACACGCGGCTCATTCCTTTCAACAAGCTCGTTCTATCCCAGGCCAATGTCCGCCGTGTGAGCAACGGCGTTTCGATCGAGGATCTGGCCGAAGACATCGCCCATCGCGGGCTGCTGCACAATCTCAATGTCCGGCCGGTGCTGGACGATGCCGGCGCCGAGACGGACATGTTCGAGATTCCGGCCGGTGGACGGCGCTATCGCGCGCTGGAGATTCTCGTCAAGCAGAAGCGCCTGCCGAAGACCGCCGAGATTCCCTGCAACGTCAAGAGCGCCGACGATCCGATTTCGGCGGAAGAGGATTCGCTCGCCGAGAACACCTTCCGTGAAGCGCTTCATCCGCTCGACGAATTCCGCGCGATTCAGGAGCTTTCGGCGAAGGGGCTCGGCGATGAGACCATCGCCGCCCGGCTCAAGATCACGCCCGCGGTCGTGAAGCAGCGCAAGCGCCTGGCAAGCGTGTCGGAGAAACTGCTCGCGATCTATGGCGCGGATGGCATGACTCTAGAGCAGCTCATGGCCTTCACCGTCAGCGAGGATCACGCGCGCCAGGAGCATGTCTGGGACTGCATCGCGGATCAGATCTACGACGCCGATCCCCACGACATTCGTAGTATGCTGACCGAAGACACGGTGGAAGCGTCCGACAGACGCGCACGGTTCGTGGGCATCGAGGCCTATGAAGCTGCCGGCGGCATCGTCATGCGCGATCTGTTCGACCAGGACGATGGCGGTTGGCTTCAGGATCCGGGATTGCTGGATAGGCTTGTCACCGAGAAGCTCAAGGCGGCAGCCGCCGAAATCGCCGCAGAAGGCTGGAAGTGGATCAACGTCGCGGTCAACTTTCCATACGGGTACGACAGCGGCATGCGGCGCATCGCTGGCACGGCATCGGAACTGAGCGAAGAAGACTATAGCCGCCGTGAGGCCCTGCGCGCCGAGCAGCAGCAGATCGAGGAGCAATACGCTCAGGCCGAGGAGCTTCCCGATGACGTCGACCGGCATCTTGGCGAAATCGAAGCCGAGCTGGAGGCCTTCGAGAACCGGCCGTTGCTTTACGACCCGGATGACAAAGCGCGCGCTGGCGTCTTCATCAGCCTGACCAATGACGGCCGCCTGCGCGTCGAACGCGGGTTTGTCCGACGCGAGGATGAAGTGCCGGACGAAGCCGAGCGAGAACGACGCCGGCGAAACGGACGAGACGCAAGGCGCGCCGGAATCGGTGCCCCATAACACTGTCATCACCGTCGGTGCCGGCGAGGAAGAGGACACCGACGAAGACGACAGCATGAAGCCGTTGCCCGATCGGCTTGTAAGCGAACTCACAGCCCATCGCACGCTGGCGCTGCAGGATGCCGTCGCCAACCATCCCCGCGTTGCGATGACGGCGCTTTTGCACAAGCTCTGTCTCGATAACTTCTACCACGGGAGCTTCGGCGCATGTCTGGAGGCATCGGTTCGCCATGTTTACCTACCGATCCAGGCGCCCGATCTGAAAGACAGTGCATCGGCGCGTGCCATCGCCGAACGGCAAGAGCGCTGGAAATCCGAATTGCCGGAGGGCGACGACGCGCTGTGGGACCACATAGCCCATCTCGACGATGAGAAGCGCGCTGCGCTGCTTGCCCATTGCGTGTCGCTTGGCATCACTGCGCTGCATGAGCGTGCCGACCGTCCGGGTGGCTCCGGTCCGTCGCGCGGCACGATCGAACGGCGCATCGGACAGGCCGACCGGCTCGCCAATGCCGTCGCGCTCGACATGGTGGCGGTTGGCTGGAAGCCCACGGTGGAAAACTATCTTGGCCGCGTGACCAAGCCGCGCATTCTTGAAGCGGTGCGCGAAGCCAAAGGCGAGCAATCGGCGCAGCTGATCGATCACCTCAAGAAGGGCGAGATGGCCAAGGAAGCCGAGCGGCTGCTCGACGGCACCGGCTGGCTGCCAGAACCGCTTCGGCTTCTCGGTCCCGTCACCGCGAAGCGAGCGAGCCCGAAGCTCTGCCGGCTTTCCTCGCCGACGAACCAGTGGCCGAAGCCGCCGAGTAGCGCCTTCCACCAATCCCATCAACCTCGAGCCCGGCCCCGCGCCGGGCTCATCTTTTTTTGGAGAATACCATGATAGACGTTTTCGACTTCCGAACGTCCGTCGCCTATGACGAGGACCGCAAGTGCGAATTTCATCGCCTTGCCCGCCGCCAGCTTTCGCTTCTCGCCAAGGCGCTCGATCTGCCACCCGGCAGCTACGATCTTCGTTCGAACATGGCCGGCATCGCCGTCTCCGGCGAGATCACACTCCATGCCGAGCGTATTTATGTTCAGGCGAGTCAACCCTTCGGCGCCTTCGACTCCGGCATCCTCATCCGCACCTGCAACGGCCGCAAAGACTATGTCGGCGGTCCGAACAACTTCGCCTCGCTCGACCTTTTGCATGAGCCAGAGAAGCTCGCGCGCATGGTGAAGCAGGTCATGGGCGGAGACAGGTCATGAAAAACTCCGAGCTGTTGACGACCAAGCGCCAGGATCTCGATCCCGATCGAGAAACAGCGCCGCTACATCATGCGCTGCCTCATACAGAAGAATGCCTGTCCCAACTGCGGGCACATGCTGAACTTCTTCGAAGGCGCCGGCATCGCCATCGACGACTGGAAGGACAAGGCCGGCGGCACGCCCTGCCGATGCACGGTCTGCCATCCGCGAGCTCCGCTATGTCGTCCCCTTCCTGGTTCTGGGCGGGAATGGCGGTTGGCATTGGCATCTTGTGCCGATCGACCCGCAAAAGTGAGAGGACGGCCGGGACGGGTTTGAACCGGGCAGGCTCAAGAGAGCGCCTCCCGGTTCGCCCGTTCCCGCTCTCCTGAAGGCCTTTCCCATGAACTCCATGATTCCAGCGGCTGCGCTCGCGGCCGCAATGCCCACGCCTGATGCGTTTCCTGCCGTTCTCAACGCGGCCGAGCAATTGCTCGGTCCAGTCTCGCGCGGCGAGGCGATTTCCACCGACATGTTGCGCACCGCGATGACTGCGGCCTTCGGCGGCACCGACGCCGAAGGCCTGTGGGACTGGAAGTCCGCTTACGACGTCTGCGAAGTCGTGCAGATCCTGTTCCTGCGCAAATTCGGCAGCGCCATTCGCGCGCGCGCGGCGTCTCCCGCCGCCGAACTCGCGATGCACACGCGCATCGCCTCGCTCTTTCCCACCCATACGCGCCGCTCCGAAGAGAGCCAAGCATTGCAGCAATTCTCGACGCCGCTTCCTTTGGCGTTTGTTGCCGCGCAAGCCGCAGCGATCATCGCCCGCCGACCTGGTGCTCGAACCGTCCGCCGGCACGGGCCTGCTCGCGATCTATGCCGAACTAGCCGGCGCCGGGCTCGCGCTCAACGAGCTCGCGGACAATCGCATCGCCCTGTTGCGCGGCCTGTTCCCGGCCGCAGCGGTCACGCAGCACGATGCCGCGCATATCCACGATTTCCTCGACGCATCCGTGCAGCCGAGCGTGGTGCTGATGAACCCGCCCTTCTCGGCCGCGGCCCATGTCGATGGGCGCGTCGCTGACGCCGCGATGCGCCACATCGCTTCGGCGCTTGCGCGTCTCGCCGATGGCGGGCGCCTCGTTGCGATCACCGGCGCCAATCTTTCGCCCGACAGCCTTGCCTGGCGCGACGCCTTCGTGCGCCTGCAAGAGCGCGCCCGCATCGTGTTCTCGGCCGCCATCGATGGCCGCGTCTATGCACGCCATGGCACGACGACCGACACGCGTCTCACCGTGATCGACAAGATGACGGCGGTGGACCGCGCAAGCACTTCCTCCTTCGCGCGGCATGGCTCCTGATGCCGCGACGCTGCTCGGCTGGATCGCCGAGCTGCCGCCGCGTCGCGCCCGTCGCAGTCTCGCAACACGTCAAACAATCAGCCGTGCGCGAGCATGGCGCGTCGGCCTGCGGCCCGCATCGCGGTTTCGCAATCGCCGATCCGAAATCACCGGCGTCGAGCTCGCCTACGAGACGCTCGACTGGACCGCGGCAGATCACGGCCATCTGGGCGAGTCGATCTATGAGAGCTATGCGCTCCAGTCCATTCGCATTCCGGGCGCGTCATCGCATCCGACCAAACTCGTGCAATCGGCGGCGATGGCATCGGTTGCGCCGCCGAAGCCTGCCTATCGCCCGCGCCTGCCGTCGATCGTCACCGAACGCGGCCTTCTCTCCGATGCCCAGCTCGAAAGCGTCATCTATGCGGGCGACGCGCATGCCGCGTTTCTGGCGGGTGCGTGGACCGTCGACGAGACCTTCGATGTCGTCTCGGCGGCGCCCGATGACGCCGAAGGATCGGTTCGTTTTCGCCGCGGCTGGATGCTGGGCGACGGCACCGGCGCCGGCAAAGGCCGCCAGGTCGCTGGCATCCTGCTCGACAATTGGTGCCAGGGCCGCACGCGCGCGGTGTGGATCTCCAAGTCCGACAAGCTGATCGAGGACGCGCAGCGCGACTGGTCGGCGCTCGGGCAGGAACGCTTGTTGGTCACGCCGCTATCGCGCTTTCGCCAAGGCACCGCGATCCGCCTGGCGCAGGGCATCCTATTCACCACCTACGCCACGCTGCGTTCCGACGCCAAGGAGGACAAGGCTTCCCGCGTACAGCAGATCGTGGATTGGTTGGGACGCGATTTCGACGGCGTGATCGTGTTCGACGAATCCCATGCCATGGCCAATGCCGCGGGCTCGACGTCCGAGCGCGGCGACAGCGCACCGTCCCAACAGGGCCGCGCGGGCCTGCGCCTGCAACATGCGTTGCCGAATGCCCGCATCGTCTATGTCTCGGCGACCGGCGCGACCACCGTGCACAATCTCGCCTATGCCCAGCGTCTGGGCCTGTGGGGCGGCGACGGATTTTCCGTTCGCCACGCGGTCGGAGTTCGTGGAAGCCATCGAGGCGGGCGGCGTTGCCGCCATGGAAGTCCTGGCGCGCGATCTGAAGGCGCTCGGGCTCTACATGGCCCGCTCGCTTTCCTACGAAGGCGTCGAATACGAGCTTGTCGAGCACAAACTCACGCCGGAGCAGACGCGCATCTATGACGCCTATGCGGCGGCCTTCCAGGTCATTCACAACAATCTCGATGCCGCGCTGCAGGCGGCGAACGTCACCGGCGAGAGCGGCACGCTGAACGGCCAGGCCAAGTCCGCCGCGCGCTCGGCCTTCGAAGTCCGCCAAGCAGCGCTTCTTCAATCATCTGATCACAGCGATGAAGACGCCGACGCTGATCAAATCCGTCGAGCGCGATCTGGAATGCGGCCATGCCGCCGTGATCCAGATCGTCTCGACCGGCGAAGCGCTGATGGAACGCCGCCTCGCCGAAATCCCGACCGAGGAATGGAACGACGTCTCGGTCGACATCACGCCCGCGCGAATACGTCCTCGACTATCTGAGCCACTCCTTCCCGACCCAGCTCTATGAGCCGTTCACCGACGACGAGGGCAATCTCGCGTCGCGGCCGGTGTTCGACAAGGACGGCAATCCCGTTCAGTCGCGCGAGGCCGTGGAACGGCGCGACCGCATGATCGAGCATCTCGCCGCACTGGCGCCGGTGCAAGGCGCGCTCGACCAGATCGTGCAGCGCTTCGGCACCGACAAGGTGGCCGAAGTCACCGGCCGCAGCCGCCGCATCGTGCGCAAAGCCAATCGGCTGTGCGTCGAGAATCGCGCGGGCTCTGCCAACCTCGCCGAAGCGCAGGCTTTCATGGACGATGTGAAGCCGATCCTGGTGTTTTCCGACGCCGGCGGCACGGGACGTTCCTATCACGCCGATCTCGGCGCGAAGAACCAGCGCCTGCGCACACATTATCTATTGGAGGCTGGGTGGAAGGCCGACACTGCGATCCAAGGCCTCGGCCGCTCCAACCGCACCAATCAGGCCCAGCCGCCTCTGTTCCGGCCGATCGCCACCAATGTGAAGGCGGAGAAGCGCTTCCTCTCCACCATCGCCCGGCGTCTCGACACGCTGGGCGCCATCACCAAGGGCCAGCGCCAGACCGGCGGCCAAGGCCTGTTCCGGTCCGACGACAATCTGGAATCCCCCTACGCCCGCGCGGCGCTGCGCCAGCTCTATCTGCTTCTTTATAATGGCAAGGTCGAGCAATGCTCGCTGACGACCTTCGAGGCGGCGACCGGGCTCTCGCTCACCGACCGCGACGGCAGCTTGCGCGAAGAGCTGCCGCCGATCACCACGTTCCTCAACCGGCTGCTCGCGCTCACCATCGACATGCAGAACCATCTCTTCGATGTGTTCGAAGGCTTGCTGCGCGCCAAGATCGAGGGCGCGATGGCCTCGGGCATCTATGACCATGGGCTTGAGACCATCACGGCCGAAAGCCTCGTCATCACGGACCGGCGCACGCTCTACACCCATCCCGGCAGCAACGCCGAGACCCAGGTGTTCACCATCCGCCGTCGCGACCGCAACCAGCCTCTGACGCTGGACGAAGCGCTGGACTACGCCCGCGAGCCCCGCGCGCTGCTGATGATCAACAGCCAGTCGGGCCGCGCCGCCGTGCAGGTCGGCGCACCGAGCCTGATGCTCGATGACGGATCGGTCGAACGCCGCGTGCGCCTGCTTCGACCGATGGAACGCCCGCCATCGCCATCGAGGCGCTCGATCACACGCATTGGGAAGCCACCGACCGCGACACCTTCATCCGAGCGTGGAACGCCGAACTCGCCGAGTTGCCGGTCTTCACCGAGAGCGATCTGCACATCGTCACTGGCTTGCTGCTTCCCATCTGGAAGCGGCTGCCGAACGAGCATTGCCGCGTCTATCGGCTCCAGACCGATAGCGGCGAACGCATCATCGGCCGTCCCGTATCGCTCGCCTGGGTGGCCTCGGCCACCGACACCGGCGCCGCCGCCATCTCTGCGCCGGAGGCCTGGTCGGCGGTGCTCGACGGGCGCTCCATTCTCACACTGCAGGATGGCATGCAGCTACGCCGCGTGAAGGTGATGGGCACGCATCGCATCGAGCTGATGGAATTCAGCGACGGCATGGTGGACCGGCTCAAGACCTTCGGCCTGATGTCGGAGATCATCGCCTGGAAGCTGCGGCTCTTCGTGCCGACGGGTGCGAACGGACCGGACGTGCTGGCCGCATTGCTCGCGCGCCATCCGCTGACCGGCATCGAAGACCGGAGCGCGTGACATGAACGCGCCCAGTCCCGCCGCAAGGCTGTCCCAGCAACTCGCGCAGAATGCTGAAGCCGTCTGCCGCCACTATCTCTCCAACGGCAGGCGGCAAGGCCGCTATTGGCTGGTCGGCGACGCCGACAACCACCCCGGCCGCAGCCTCTATGTCCGGCTCAAGGGTCCGGACAGCGGCAAGGGCGCAGCCGGCAAATGGACGGATGCCGCCACCGGCGAACATGGCGATCTGCTCGATCTCATTGCGCGCAATCGCCATCTGGATCGTTTGCGCGACGTTCTCGACGAAGCTCGTGCATTTCTAAGCCTGCCGCAGCCGGATCCATCGCAGTGGACGCCACATCGATCGCCAGTACCGCAAGGTTCTCCGGAATCCGCACGACGGCTGTTCGCGATGTCGAAACCCTTGCACGGCTCGCTTGCCGAAGCCTATTTGCGCGGGCGCGCCATCACGCATCTGATCGACTTGCCAGCGCTGCAATTCCATCCGCGCTGCTATTATCGAGCTCGACGCCGATGCCGACACTCAGACCTGGCCGGCATTGATTGCCGCCGTCACGGATCTACGCGGTGCGATCACCGGCGTCCATCGCACCTGGCTCGACCCGTCCGGCAGGGGCAAGGCTCCCATCGCGACGCCACGCCGTGCGATGGGCCATCTTCTCGGCAATGCGGTGCGCTTCGGCACGGCGCAGGACATTCTCGCAGCCGGCGAAGGCATCGAAACGATGCTGTCACTGCGCGATGCGCTGCCCGACCTCGCGATGGCGGCGGGCCTCTCCGCCAACCATCTTGCGGCGATGCTGTTGCCCACATCGCTTCGCGTTCTCTATCGTCGTGCGCGATGCAGATCCCGCCGGCGATGGCGCAGCCGCGACGCTCACCCAGCGCGCGCGGCACGAAGGCATCGAGGCGCGCATGCTCTCGCCGCTTCTGGACGACTTCAACGACGATCTGCGCGCCATCGGGCTCGATCAATTGCGTCGCCATCTCAGCGAACAGCTCGCGCCCGAGCATGTCGCACGGTTTCTCGATCCGGCCAGGACGAGGTGACGGCCTCGCATCGTCGCGCATCAGGGCAGTCTGTCTCCTGATCGCACGAGGCACGCGCACGCGGCCTTCTCAAAGGGCGATCCGGCCAGAAGCGGAGTAGGCCTGCAACAGTCGGGCGCGGCTATTTTCCGCCGGCGCTGACGCGCCTTTGCATCGCCAAACAAAATAGCCGCGCCCTCCTGTCCTTCGGCCGCGGGCCGCAAGCGCGGCCCGCGGTTCCGGCCCACTCCGCTTCTGGCTGAGGGATCGCCGAAGGCCGCGCGTGGTGCGCGGTCCCTTCGCACAAGGAGACAGCCATGACGCGCAACGACGATCACGAACCCGAGCACACCTCTTCGCCCACCGACGAGGTGATCACCCAGCTTCAGCTCTTCGGGCACAAGCCCTTCTACGACGAGCCGGACACGCGGTCCACGCCCGACAGCGACGAGATCGCCGGCACCGTCTCCGATATCTTCGACGCACTCGCCGGCACGCTCACCGACACGCGCCTCGAACCCGACTTGCACGATCTGCTCTGGTCGATGGTCCACGCCTTCCATCGCGCCATCGACCGCGTCCAGCGCAAGCTCGACGACAACGAGGACGCCCAGAAGCGCAGCCAGCGCGAACAGGACGGCTCCGAAATCCGCTCGGTCGAACTCGAGCGCCTGCTCGCCGACGGCGAAGTGCTCCTCGACCGCCGCGACAGCATCGAAGCCTTCCGCGACGCCGCCGCCGACCGTTACGAACAGATCACCGGCTCGCCCTGGCGGCCGCATTCCGGCTCCATGGTCAACCGTCGCGCCATGACGGCAGCTGTCATCGACAGCCGCGATTTCGTCAACGCCAAGCGGCGCAGCGAAACGCAGGTCCTGTTTCCGTCGCGGTGCGCGCATCGCTTTCACCGGCGGTCCCGACTGCAACGATCACGAACGCATCTGGGCCGCGCTCGACAAGGTGCATGCCAAGCACGCCGACATGGTCCTCCTGCATGGCGGCACGCCGACCGGCGCCGAACGCATCGCGGCCTGCTGGGCCGACGCCCGCAAAGTTCCGCAAATTGCCTTCCGACCCGATTGGAACCGGCATCACAAGGCGGCGCCCTTCAAGCGCAACGATCAGCTGCTGGACGCCATGCCGATCGGCGTCGTCGCCTTCCCGGGTTCTGGGATCTCCGCCAATCTCTGCGACAAGGCCCGCAAGCTCGGCATCCCGGTGTGGCGCTCAGGCGAGGTGGCGCGTGAGCGCCGCCTTGCACGTCGCGCAACATTACGTTGCGCCGGTCGCAATGGCGGCCGGGCGCAACATTGTTCATGCGCGGATTCCCCTCCACACACATGCGCCTGCTATGGTCGCGTTCGCGCCGTGGCGGCTGGTGGAGGCGCGAACCGTCGATCCTTTGCACGGAGACCACCGCCATGATCATTCTCGGCATCATCCTCAGCGTCTTCGCCATCGCCTTCTTCTGTTGGCTGCTGTTCACGCTCGCCGTCCATGCCCTGCCGTTCTTCGCTGGCCTGACAGCCGCGTTCGCGGCCTACCATCACGGCTATGGCGTGTTCGGCTCCGGTCTTGTCGGACTCATTGTCGTGGGTGCGGCCGTCCTTGCGCTCGGCCAGCTCCTGTTTGCCGCGGTGCGCGTGCCGCTCTTGCGCGCTGGCATTGCGCTCGTCTTCGCGGTCCCGGCCGCGGTCGCCGGCTATCACGCAACACTTGGCATCGCTCATATCGGCATTGCCGACGGCGCGCTGACGCAAATTCTCGCCATTGTCGGCGCAACGCTGGTGGGCGGCACGGCGTGGTCGCGCATGGCCATCTTTGTCCCTCCGGCGACCGGCCATAGCATGCAGGAGGGCTCTGTGCCGTCGCAGCTTTCCGTCCCGGTCAAGGGCTAGATCGCGCAGTCGCCGTCCGTCTTGACCTTGGCAGACCAACGTCGCGCAGATCGCGCGCGAGTCTTGAGCGCACACCCTCGCATTTTCTCCGACCATGACCAGGAGCGGCACCGTCTCGCGTCCGACAGGCGATGGTGGCAGCGCGTTAGTGCGTTCGGTCGCGCCGATGCTGCCTTTCCTTTTCTGCGCCAGCGCTTCTCTTTCTTCGATTCCTGCGTCGGTGATCTTGCTTGTGCCGCTGACCGATCGCCATGAGTTCTCCCCGGATGCTGTTTGGCACGCGACGTCCATGCCGCCTCTCTTGGCTTTGATCGGGCCAAAGACCGGCTGCGCCTCGATCGCCTAGACGCAAGGGGGCCGTCAGACTTTCTTCCCCTGGGCTAAAGCCCATTCCTCGCGAGGCAAGAAAGTCTGCCGTCCTCCCTCAAGCCCGCAAGTGCGGGTGCGTCGTCGATCGCCTTCGGCCTTCCGATCGCCATCGAGGCCGCGATGGTCGCGGGCTCGAAACAGCAAATGGAGAACAGACATGGCTATCATCGGCACATTCAAGAAGGTCCCCAACGGGTTCGAAGGCGAGTTCGCAATGCTGGCACTGCAGGTCAAGGGCGTGCGTGTCGTCGCCGAGACCAACCGCACCAACGAAGACGCTCCCACCCATCGCATCTTTGTCGGCCGCGCGGAGATCGGTGCCGCCTGGACCAAATCGTCGGAGAAGAACGAGGAGTATCACTCGCTCAAGCTCGACGACCCGAGCTTCACCGCTCCGGTCTACGCCAACCTGGTCAAGGACAAGGACGGCGACACCTACAGCGCGATCTGGTCCCGCCGGCCCGGCAAGCGCAACGGCAACTGAAGCACCCTTCCTCCAAGCCCCGCCCGGTTCGCCGGGCGGGGTTTTTCTTTGCC
>CAWDKN010000033.1:0-41550 GCA_963802815.1 uncultured Alphaproteobacteria bacterium | reverse complement strand
GCGGGGGAGATGGGCGCCGAAGCACATAGTGCTGAGACGGACGGAGAGGGGACGTCGACATCCCCCTCCGCCTTCGCTGCGCTCGGCACCTCACCCGCGCGCGAGGGAGGAAACCCCTTTTTTGACGCCCTCGCATCGCCTCGCTATAGCGTGCCTCACGCAGCATCCCTGAGGCTCCCATGGACAAGATCAAAGTTGCCAATCCGGTCGTCGAGCTCGACGGCGACGAGATGACCCGCATCATCTGGGACCTCATCAAGCAGAAGCTCATCCTGCCCTATCTCGACATCAAGCTCGAATATTACGACCTGGGCATCGAGAACCGCGACAAGACCGAGGACAAGGTGACGGTCGATGCGGCCGAGGCGATCAAGCGCACCGGCGTCGGCGTCAAATGCGCGACCATTACGCCCGATGAGGCCCGCGTCGAGGAATTCCATCTCAAGAAGATGTGGAAGTCGCCCAACGGCACGATCCGCAACATCCTGGGCGGCGTTATCTTCCGCGAGCCGATCATCTGCAAGAACGTACCGCGCCTGGTGCCCGGCTGGACGCAACCAATCGTCATCGGCCGCCATGCCTTCGCCGACCAGTACAAAGCAACCGACTTCCGCGTCCCCGGCCCAGGCAAGCTCACGATCAAGTTCATGGGCACGGACGGCAAGACCATCGAACACGAGGTGTTCGACTTCCCCGGCGGCGGGGTCGCCATGGCGATGTACAATCTCGACAATTCGATCCGCGACTTCGCGCGCGCGTCGATGAACTACGGCCTCAGCCGGAAATACCCTGTCTACCTCTCGACCAAGAACACGATTCTCAAGGCCTATGACGGTCGTTTCAAGGATCTGTTCCAGGAGATCTTCGAGAAGGAATTCGCCGGCAAGTTCAAGGAAGCCGGCATCACCTACGAACATCGCCTGATCGACGATATGGTCGCTTCCGCCCTCAAATGGAGCGGCGGCTATGTCTGGGCCTGCAAGAACTACGACGGCGACGTCCAGTCCG
The DNA here is from genome assembly GCA_963802815.1 of uncultured Alphaproteobacteria bacterium. Classification (GTDB taxonomy): domain Bacteria; phylum Pseudomonadota; class Alphaproteobacteria; order Micropepsales; family Micropepsaceae; genus Rhizomicrobium. Next base: position 40,542 of record CAWDKN010000033.1, on the reverse strand, counting down.
ACACGGTGGCGCAGGGCTTCGGCTCGCTCGGCCTGATGACCAGCGTGCTGCTGTCGCCCGACGGCAAGATCGTGGAGTCGGAAGCCGCGCACGGCACGGTCACGCGCCATTACCGCGAGCACCAGAAGGGCAAGCCGACCTCGACCAACTCGATCGCCTCGATCTTCGCCTGGACGCGGGGCCTCGCCCATCGCGCCAAGCTCGACGGCAACAAGCCACTCGACAAGTTCGCGCACACGCTCGAGAAGGTTTGCGTCGACACGGTCGAAGCGGGCTTCATGACCAAGGATCTCGCGCTCCTCGTCGGCCCCGACCAGAAATGGCTGACGACCGAAGGTTACCTCGACAAGGTCGATGAGAACCTGAAGAAGGCGATGGCGTGAGCCTAATGGCGAAACAAGTCCTGGCAGCGGCTGCCGTAGCCGCCGTTGCCGCGCCGGCATGCGCCGGATTCGTTATTGCCGCGAACATCGGCATCGACATCGTCCGCTAGCTGGCCATTGCGGATACGGCGGAGCTCCCGTCTTCGTTGCAGGCCCGGTCGGCGCACCAAAAAAGGCCAGTCGCACGAACGCGGGTTCCACAGCGGGAGCCTCACGCGCCATGTTAGCGTGCCCTGCCGTCTGCTGTGGGGTCCCTGGGTGAGATCATCTATTGTCGCGCTCTGCGCTGTAGCAATTTGCGTTGCCATGGCGAGCGTCGCCGATGCGAAGCCGGCGATCGTGGGCGGCACGCCGGCGGCGATCACGGACTTTCCCTGGCAGGTGGCGCTGATCGACGGCACGAAGGCAGAGCCGGAACGCACGGAGATCTGCGGTGGCGCCATCATCTCGCGGTACTGGATATCGACCGCAGCGCATTGTTTTTACGAAGACGGACAACTCGACACCGATCCGGCCCATTTCAACATCGTCAGCGGGACGGCGACATTTGGGCAGGGCGGGCTGCGCAGCATGGTCGCAGAGATCATCGTGCATCCCGACTACAACGAAACCACCCATGTCGACGACATCGCGCTGGTGAAACTCGCGACTGCCATTCCTGACGGTCCGATGTCACGGCCTGTGAAGCTTCCATCCGACGCAACCGTCGGCACGTCCATGTGGGTGACCGGCTGGGGCGACACGAGCGAGGGCAGCGACGAAGGGTCGGCGACGCTTTTGAGGGCAAGCGTCCAGATCATCGACAACGACACCTGCAACGACCCGGCCTCCTACAATGGCCGGGTGACGGACGAAATGCTGTGCGCCGGCTCGGCCGCCGGCGGACATGATTTCTGCAACGGCGACAGCGGCGGTGCTCTCGTCGACGCCGTGACCGGCGTCGAGGTCGGGATCGTGTCGTGGTCGACCGGCTGCGCCCTGCCGGACAAATACGGCGTCTATACGCGCGTGAGTACCTATCTGGACTGGATCGGGGCCACGATCACCCGCGCCGATCCCGACTTTTCAGCCACCGCCGACGGCACCGTCCGCGCGCTCGCGCTCCAGCCGGACGGCACGACATCGATCGACAAGATTCTGCTCGGCGGCGACTTCGCGAAGGTGGATGGCCAGCCGGCACCGCACCTCGCGCGCGTCGTGCAGAGCGGGTCGCTCGACAGCTTTTATTATTTCCCCGCCGGGATCGGCGCCGTGACGGCGATATACCCGTGGCGCTCGCCGAATAACGGTCTCTTCAATTACATCGCGACAAACGACAATGTCGTACGCCGCATGGGCTATGCCGGCTACGTCGACGGTTCGTTTGCGCCCGCGACCGCCGATGGGCCGGTCTTCGCGCTTCTCTCGCTGCCCGACAGCCGCGTGTATCTCGCCGGCAGCTTCGGCACTGTGAACGGCCAGTCTCGGCCGGGCGTCGCCCGGCTCACCAAGGACGGGAGCCTCGATCCGAATTTCTTTCCGGACATCGGCGCCACGCCGCATCAGATCAACACCATTCGCTTCACGCCGGACGGTTCTGGCGGCATCGGAGTCGGCGGATCATTCAACACGACGGCGGGCGTGCCTGCGAAGTACATCTCGCTCAACTTCAACGGCAGTAACCCCCTGTCCTTCGTTCCGGCCGGAGCCGGCTCCATCATGGCGCTCGGCTATCAGCGGAACATGAACGCCATCGTGGGCGGCGATTTCGCGACGATCGACGGCCAGCAGCGTTTCGGTATCGCGCGATTGCTTCCCAACAGACATGTCGATCCAGCCTTCGCCGCGAGCGTCGACAACGTCATCCTCTCTCTCATCGTCCAGCAGGACGACAAGATCATCATCGCGGGGCAGTTTGCCCATGTCGACGGTGAGCCGCGTACGAACATCGCCCGGCTGAACAAGGACGGAACTCTCGATCCCCTTTTCCAGCCCAAGACCAATGGACTGGTCGACGCGATGGTTCTGGATACAAGCGGGCGCCTGGTGATCGGTGGCAGCTTCACCCAGGTGGACGGACAGCCGCACGCCAATATCGCGCGGCTGAGCATGGCTCCCTGAAACGCAGCAGTGCCCGGTAGGCGCCGTCGTCCGCGCGGATGACGGCTTCAAGAACGCGCGGCCCTGGCTATAGTCCACCCGGATTTGGAAAGGATGCAGGCATGGCACGCACGGCGCGCTGCTGCTGCGGCGACTGCACGATCACCGTCGAAGGCGAGCCCATGCTCAACGGCATCTGCCACTGCACCAGCTGCCGGCGCCGCACCGGCAGCGCCTTTGGCTGGTCCGCCTATTTTCCCGACGACAAGGTTACGGCAAAGGCGGGCACGCTGAACGTCTACGCCAGGACAGGCGCGGTCGGGTACAACCGCTGCTTCTGCGCCCGCTGCGGCACCACACTCCATTGGAAATCCTTCGCCTTCCTTCCCGACCAGACCGGCGTCGCCGGCGGCTGCTTCGTCGACGATCCGCTGCCGGCGCCGAACCATTTCGGCGCAGGACAGCGACCGCTGCGCCTGGCTCGGCCTGCCGGAAGAATGGATGCGCGCGGGCTGACATGTGCGGAAAATTCACGGCGATGGTGAGCTGGTCCGGGGTCGTGGATTTCTCGCAACCTCTCACGAAAACCGTCGACGCTGAGGACGACCGCCTCGTCGTATTCCGCGTCATGGCGAACGTGCCGGTCATCGTATACGACCGCGAAGCGGCAAAGCGCCGTGTCGTTCCGATGCGCTGGGGATTTCCCAAGCCGGGAAACTGGCGCGTGCCGCAACCCATTCACGCGCGCTCCGAATCGATCGACCAAAAAGCGCCGTTCAAGGCGCCGTTCCATGCCGGCCGCCGCGGCATCGTCGCAGTGAAGAACTTCAACGAGGCGCCCGACCTTCCCGGCAAAAGCGAGCAGCACATCATTACCCCTGGCGCCACGCCCGTCCTCGGCATCGCCTTTGTGTGGGAGCGATTTCAGATTTCCGAATTGCCGGCGCCGTTGCTGGCCTGCGTCATGGTCACGGTTCCGGCGAACAAGCTCATTGCGACGCTGCCCACGGACCGCATGCCGGCCATCCTTGCGCCCGAAGACTGGGCCGTCTGGCTGGGCGAAACGCCCGCATCGCCCGGCATCGTGAAGGCCACGCTCAAGACCGTCGAAGACACGCGCTGGACGATGGCGAAGGAAGGGAAAACGGCGCCCTAGACCAAGCGCAATTTTCCCCAAGCCGCGTCCACGCCGCACGTGCATCCTTCAGATGCGAACTGCCTCGCTCTGCGCGGGAAGCAGGGCAGGGCTGCGGTTTTGTTCTTTATTTGTTCTTATAAGCCGGTAAGCTACCGGCACGGTTCTGGAGGGCCAAGACAATGATCGGTTACGTGACCATCGGTGCGCTGGACGGCGAGACGTCCGGCAAGTTCTACGACGCCGTTCTCGGCGCGGTCGGCTATGCGCGCGCTTTCGCGGATGGCGGCTGGATCGGCTACGGGCCAAAGGGCACCGACAAGCAGGACGTCTTCATCTGTCCGCCCTTCGACCAGAAGCCGGCGCGCGCCGGCAACGGCATTATGATCGCCTTCAAGGCGGGATCGAAGGCCGAGGTCGAAGCCGCGCACAAAGCCGCTCTCGCAAACGGTGGCACCGACGAAGGCAAGCCAGGCTTCCGCCCGCCGGAAAAGGAAACCTTCTACGGCGCCTACATGCGCGATCCGACGGGCAACAAGATTGCGGTTTTCTGGTCCGCCTGAATTTCGGCGCTGGCGGATGAGGTTGCGTTCTCTGCGGTGGCCTTTAACTGCAGAGAACGCAAAGGTGTCGCCCAGGGGCTGAAGCTTTGCGGGTTGGCGGCGACGAACGTGTCGCTTTCGAGATTTGCCGGCGCGCAAAGCGTGCTGAAATCCTTTGGAGAACCCTAGCGATTGTAGCGAGAACAGCGTTTCAGCGTCCGCAGCGAACCCTCTGCGCCTCCCGCCCCAAGAAAGCTCCGGCATCCGCAACGCACGCAGCTCTAGGGCTTAGCCTGCGCCGCCTTCTCTCGCGGCGCGCGCCGCATCGATCTCGGCCTGCGAGAATTCCGCCGGCCTGCGCGATCTCGTGGGCGCGCGCGGCCGCTGCCGCATGGATCAGGGCCTTGAGACCCGGATGGCGGCGCAGCAGCCTGTCGAAATCGTCGACCGACAACGTGAGAATCCGCGTCTTGCGCAAGGCGACGATGGTCGCCGCCCGCATCGTCTCGTGGAGCAAGGCAAGCTCGCCGAAAAAATCGCCCGTGCCGAAACGCAGATTGCCGCCGGGCAATTGCGCCTCCACCTCGCCGGCGACCACGAAATACATCGCCGCGGCGCGTTCGCCCTCGCCCGATATGACGGCCCCGGGCCTGACGGCCTGCGCGCGAAGCAGCGTCATCAACTCGGCCACGGTCGCCGCGTCGAAATCCCGGAAAAGCGGCACGCGCGTCAGCATGCCCAGCGTCACCACGAAGTCGCGCCGGTGGATCGAATCCACGAAACCCGAGGCCACGATGCCGACGGGAAGGGCGAAAAGGCCAACGCCCAGGATCATGGTGATGCCGGCGACGATGCGACCGGCCGCTGTGATCGGCACGGCGTCGCCATAGCCCACTGTCGTCAAGGTCGAGATCGCCCACCACATCGCATCAGGGATCGTGCCGAAGATTTTCGGCTGCACCGTGCCTTCGACCGCATGCATCGCGGCAGCGGCGAACACCATGACGCAGAGAAGCAGCAGCAACGTGCCGAACAGCGCGCGCCTTTCATCGGCGACGACCTGTCCGATGGTCGACAGGGCCGGCGGATAACGCGCGATCTTGTGCAGGCGAAACAAGCGGATGAGCCGGAGGAAGCGCAGGTCGAAGAACGGCATGAACAACGCAACATAGGCGGGTGCGATGGCCAGGAAGTCGATCACCATCAATGGCTGCACGGCGGCGCGCAGCCGCCCCTCGGTGCCTGCGGCCTCGCGGATGATCGGATTCTCCGGCGCGGTCCACAGGCGCAACCCATATTCGACCGTGAAGATGGCAACCGACACGGTCTCAATCAGTTCGAGCGCGGCACCGTAGTCATGCTGGAATGACGGGATGCTCGCCGCGACATAGGCCGAGACATTGAGGACGATAAGCGCGATGAGAAGGGTTTCGACGATGCCGCCGAGCGCGCTCGAATGACCGCCTCCAGCACGAGATAGACGCGCCGGGGCAGGCTTCCGCGCGCGGTCGCGGGCACCGTCACGCGGCGGGTGCGAGTGCTGCAAGCTGCTTTTCGATCGCGGCAAGCGCCTCGCTTGCCCTGGCACCGTCCGGTCCGCCCGCCTGCGCCATGTCAGGCCTTCCGCCGCCGCCCTTGCCGCCCAGCGCTTCCGCGCCCAGCCGCACAAGATCGACCGCGCTGATGCGGTCCTTCAGGTCGTCTGTCACGCCGACGACGAGCGAGGCCCGCCCGTCCGCGACAGCGATGAAGGCTACGACGCCCGATCCGATCTTCGCTTTCGCGTCGTCGGCGAGCCCCTTGAGATCCTTCGCGCTGACGCCCTCGACGACGCGCATCGCCGTCTTCACGCCCGCGATTGTCTTGGTGTCGCCGCCGCCGTCGCTCCGTGCCGGGCCTGCGAGCGCCAATGCCTTCTTCGCGTCGGCGAGCTCGCGCTCGAGGCGCCTCTTGTCCTCGGCCAGCTGCACAGCGCGCGCCGGCAGCTCGTCGGTATTCGTCTTCAGCGCGCCGGCGGCTTCGCGCGCCAGCTCGGCCTGATGCGACAGATAGCGCCTCGCGCCTTCGCTGGTCAGCGCCTCGATGCGGCGCACGCCGGATGCCACCGCGCTCTCCGACAGGATGGTGAACAGGCCGATATCGCCCAAGCGGTGGACGTGCGTGCCGCCGCACAGTTCGACCGAATAGGCCCTGTCCTCCTCGGGATCGGCGCCCATCGTCAGCACGCGCACCTCGTCGCCGTATTTCTCCCCGAACAGAGCCTCCGCGCCCGCCGCGATCGCTTGGTCCGTCTCCATCAGCCGCGTCGACACGTCGGAATTCTGCCGCACGATGCTGTTCACAAGCGTCTCGATGCGCGCGAGCTCTTCGTGCGCGATCGGCTTGGGATGGCTGAAATCGAAGCGCAGCCGGTCGGGCGCGACGAGCGAACCCTTCTGCGACACATGCGGCCCCAGCACGCGCTTGAGCGCGGCATGCAGCAGGTGCGTCGCCGAATGATTGGCGCGCGTTGCTCGCCGCAGCTCGCCGTCGACCTTGAGGTCGACCGCATCGCCCACGGCGAAGGCGCCTTCGCGCACCTCGACCACGTGCACGTGAAGCAGGCCCAGCTCCTTCTCCGTATCGACCACGCGCCCCCTGGCTTTCGGCGACGCGATCGTGCCCTTGTCACCGACCTGCCCGCCGGATTCGGCATAGAACGGCGTCTGGTTGGTCAGCACCCGCACGGTCTCGCCCGCTTTCGCGGATGTTACGCGGGCGCCATCCTTCATGATCGCGACGATGGCGCCTTCGGCCTCTTCGGCGCCGTAGCCCAGGAACTCGGTGCGTCCGACCTCTTCGTGGATCTCGAACCACAGCCCTTCGGTCGCCGCCTCGCCCGATCCAGCCCAGGCCCTGCGCGCGTCGGCGCGCTGCTTCGCCATCGCCTTTTCGAAGCCGTCCGTATCGACGCTGATGCCGCGCGCGCGCAGCGCGTCCTGTGTCAGGTCGAGCGGGAAGCCGTAGGTGTCGTAGAGCTTGAATGCGACATCGCCCGCAAGACGGTCGCCTGAACGCAGGCTTGCCGTCGCCTCGTCGAGCAGCTTGAGCCCGCGCACCAGCGTCTCGCGGAAGCGCGTCTCTTCCAGCTTCAACGTCTCGCCGATCAGCGCTTCGGCGCGCTTCAGCTCCGGATAGGCCATGCCCATCTCCGCGACGAGCGCGGGCACGAGGCGATGCATCAACGGCTGCTTCGATCCGATCAGATGCGCGTGGCGCATGGCGCGGCGCATGATGCGGCGAAGCACGTAGCCACGGCCTTCGTTCGACGGCATCACGCCGTCCGCGATCAGGAACGAGGTCGAGCGCAGATGGTCGGCGATGATGCGGTGGCTGAACGTCGCCTCGCCCTGCGCCTTCGCGCCCGACGCCGCCTCCGAGGCGTGGATCAGATGGCGGAACAGGTCGATGTCGTACTGGTTGTGCACGCCCTGCAGGATCGCGGTGATGCGCTCCAGCCCCATGCCGGTGTCGATCGAGGGCCGGGGCAGGTCGACGCGAGTGTTCTCGTCTACCTGCTCGAACTGCATGAAAACGAGATTCCAGAATTCGAGGAAGCGGTCGCCATCTTCCTCGGGGCTGCCCGGAGGGCCGCCCTGCACGGAATCACCCTGGTCAAAAAAGATCTCCGAGCAATAGCCGCAGGGCCCGGGCCCATCGCCCACAGATTGCTCTCGTGGCCGATGATGCGCTCGTCGGGAATGTTTGCGATCTTCTTCCACAGCGCGCGCGCGGAGTCGTCGGTCGGATAGACCGTCACCCAGAGCTTGTCCTTGGGGAGCGCCAGCGTCTTGCCGATATAGTCCCAGGCGAAGGCGATCGCCTCTTCCTTGAAATAGTCGCCGAAGGAGAAATTCCCCAGCATCTCGAAGAAGGTGTGGTGGCGCGCCGTATAGCCGACATTATCGAGGTCGTTGTGCTTGCCGCCAGCGCGCACGCATTTCTGCACGCTGGTGGCGCGCCTGTAGGGCCGCTTCTCCGTGCCCGTGAACACGTTCTTGAACTGCACCATGCCGGCGTTGGTGAACAGCAGCGTCGGATCGTTGCGCGGCACGAGCGGCGAGGACGGGACTACCGCGTGCTGCCGGTCCCGGAAGAATTCGAGGAAAGAGGTGCGGACATCGGAAAGGCTTGTCATAGGCCGGTTTTAGCGGCGCGATCCCCGATTGTCATCTTTGGGCGTTGTCCTCCCCCAATGCGCGCTTTGCGCGCGTTGCCTTTTCCAGCAAGGGAAGGGAAAATCCTCGTTCCTCCCTCCACTTGCGTAACAACTTGCGTAACGGGGGCGGACTGAAAGTAGAAAGGGGCGCCCAGTGAGTTGAGCGCCCCTTTCCGGAGTCGTTCCCTCATGCCAGTAAGGGAACGGGTAAACTTTCTCTCCATCCTTCCCCCTCCACCTGGTGGAGGGCGTCATGCACGCGTCAGCGCGCATGACGGGGGAGGACTTCAATTCACTCCTCTTCCGCGGCCGCCGCGGCTTCCGCATCGCCGAGCGCCAGCGCCTGGCCGATCAGTCCCGCATTCGCGCGGATTGCGGCTTCGATCTTCTCCGCCACGTCCTTGTGTTGCGTGAGGAAGGCGCGCGCCGCCTCACGGCCCTGGCCGATGCGGTCGCCGTCGTAGGAGAACCACGAACCCGACTTCTCGACGATGCCGCCCTTGACGCCGAGATCGAGCAGCTCGCCCGTCTTGGAGATGCCCTGGCCGTACATGATGTCGAACTCGACCTGCTTGAATGGCGGCGCCACCTTGTTCTTCACCACCTTCACGCGCGTCTGGTTGCCGACCACCTCGTCCTTGTCCTTGATCGCGCCGATCCGCCGGATGTCGAGACGCACGGATGCGTAGAATTTCAGCGCATTGCCGCCTGTCGTCGTCTCGGGATTGCCGAACATGACGCCGATCTTCATGCGAATCTGGTTGATGAAGATCACGAGCGAATTCGACTTGGAGATCGAGCCGGTGAGCTTGCGCAGGGCTTGGCTCATCAGCCGCGCCTGGAGGCCCGGAAGCTGGTCGCCCATCTCGCCTTCGAGCTCGGCCTTCGGCGTCAGCGCCGCGACCGAGTCGATGACGATGACGTCGATGCCGCCCGAGCGCACCAGCGTGTCGGTGATCTCCAGCGCCTGCTCGCCGGTGTCCGGCTGGGAGATCAGCATCTCGTCGATGTCGACGCCCAGCTTGCGCGCATAAATCGGATCGAGCGCGTGTTCGGCATCGATATAGGCGACGATGCCGCCCTTCTTCTGCGCCTCGGCCACCACATGCAGCGCCAGCGTGGTCTTGCCCGAGGATTCCGGTCCGTAGATCTCGATAACGCGGCCGCGCGGCAAGCCGCCGATGCCCAGCGCCACGTCCAGGCCGAGAGAGCCGGTGGAAATCACGTCCGCCTCGACCGTCGGCTCGCGCTGGCCGAGCTTCATTACGCTTCCCTTGCCGAAGGCGCGGTCGATTTGCGACAGGGCCGCTTCAAGGGCCCGCTTCCTGTCGCCGTTGTCTTCTTTTCCCACCACGCGCAAAACTGCCTGATTCATGACCGACTGCTCCTTATTTCATGCGCCGCCGTTCGCCGCAATGAACCCAATGTACACGCTTCGTTCTCTTTCGCAAGGAGCCATGTAACCCATTCAATTGTAATAAAGAATGCCGTTTCTGTTCTGGAATGGTTCGACCAGTGCTGCGCCTGATGCTTTTGTCGCAGAATCAGCAGAATTGTCCTTGCAAAGGGGCGGGCCTTGGCGGTATCGGTGGGGATAGCGATTCTTGGTCTTCACGCTACGGCGCAATTTGCATGAGCCCGACCGCGGCACGCCCTAAGCGATCCACAATCCGCGTTTCCTGTGCCAGTCCTCGATCGACAGCTTCGGGTAAAGCGGATACTTCGCATCGCCCAGGCCGAATTGCGGCTTCACCCATTTCGGCTTGAAGCGCAGCATCAGATGCACCTTCGACGGTGGCGCGGGCAGCGGCGTATCGATCGCCGAAGCGAAGGGATGCACAAGCTTCGGCCATTGCGGGTCGTACATCCACAGCGCGGTGGCGCAACGCGCACAGAAATGGCGCTGGCCGCGGCTGGTATGGCAGCGTCCGTCGTCGCCCTCGATCCTGGCGTGATAGATGCGCGTGGCGCGGCGGCCCTTCACCTTCAGCGTCTTCGCGTCGCCCATGATGTTGATGGCGAAGCCGCCGCCGCCAGCGGTCTTGCGGCAGATCGAGCAGTAGCAGAGCTGGTAGGGGTAGGGCGTGTGGCTCGCCACCATGATCTGACACCGCGCCGCATCGGCACGATCCTTCCAGCATCTTCGGCATGAGCATCTCTCCTGGTTCCGCACGAGGATAAACGTTTCAGGCCGCGTCGTGTTCTACGTCCGTGCCGCGTCGAGTGCGTTGGTTCACGCGGAGGCGCGGAGCTAAGGGAGCCGCGGAGAAAAATGTTGGCGCTTCGCGCCGAAACCGCCTCTTCGCGCTGCGGAGCAGCGCAATCCTTCCTTTCCGCGCCTCCGCGTGAACCAGCAGCCCCGACGTCTGCTCGAAGCCGACAGGGAACCCTCCCCACTGCCTGTCAGTTGTGGAATTATGGCTGATCGCGAACTGAGCCGCCTCTCATGATCCGCAAGCTCAAATCCGGCGAATACCGGCTCTACTCGCGCAAGAAGAACCCCAAGACCGGACGCCGCCGCAATCTCGGCACCTTCACCACTCGCAAGGCTGCCGAGAAGCACGAACGCGCCGTCCAGTACTTCAAGCGGCAGGGGTAGCGTTTCGCTTTCGCCCGGCTAAAGTCGCCCCTGTGCCGGCAACATTCCGGCTCGATGGGACGTGGCAAGCATGAATTCCGTTCTCAGTCCGTCGGAGCATCTGGGCCTTTCCGGAGCGGCATTGGACGCCCGTGTGAAAACGGCCGCGCGCCATGTCCCCGACACCGCATTCGCTCGCATCGCCGCCCAGCTCCGCGCCGACGCCTTCGAGAACGAGATCGTTTATGAGCGCGACGGCGTGCGCGATTCCCTGCGCATCATGCTGCGTCCGCTGCTGGCGCTGCGCGATCAGCTGACCTATGTCCATCATGTCTGCCTGCAGCTCACCGATGCGCTGAAGCGCATTCCTGGCCTGTATTTCTCCGACCCCGCCGTTCGTGCCGTCATGCGCGTCAGTGACGAGGAGGAGCGCTGGCTGAAGGAGATGTGGACGCCCGAGCACGCGCGCAACAATCCCATCTACGGCCGTCTCGACGCCGTCTGCGATTTCGCCAGCGCCAGCTGGCAGGACACGCTCAAATTCATGGAGCCCAATCTCTCCGGCGTCGGCGGCATAAATTTTTCGCCAGTCGCCGAGCAGCTGGTCATGCGGGACGTGGTGCCGGCGCTGGTCGCGCACGATCCCGGGCTCAGAATCGAGTTGCCGCAGGACCAGCGCGATCTCTTCGTCCAGGTCCTGATTGATCATTCCCGCGCGCTCGGCCGCAAAGACTGCCAGATCTGTTTCATCGAGCCGAAATACGAGCATGACGGTCCCGACGAGCAATCGGCGCTCAGCCGCTATCTCTCCACCGCCACGGCCTCGTCATTACCCATGCCGATCCGCGCGAACTGAGCCTGAAGAACGGAGAAGTCTACTACAACGACATCCGCGTCGACGTCGCCTATCGCGATTACGAGACGCGCGACATCCTGGCGCTCGAGAAGGAAGCCGGCGCGCCGCTCGACGCGATGCGTACGCTGTTCCGCGAGAACCGCATCGTCTCCTCGCTGGTCGGCGATTTCGACCACAAGAGCGGCTTCGAGCTCCTCACCGATCCCAGCATTGCCGAGCGCTTGTTCTCGCCCGACGACCGCAGGCTGTTCGACCGCCACGTGCTGTGGACCCGCGTCGTCTCCGACCGCCGCACCACGCTGCCCGGCCGCGCCGAAGGTGAGCTGCTCGACTATGTCCGCCGCAGCCGCGAGCTGCTGGTGCTCAAGCCGAACCGTGCCTATGGCGGCGAGGGCGTTGCGATCGGCGCGGCAACGGCGCAGTCCGACTGGGAGAGCCTGCTCAACGACGCCGCCGGGAAAGGAGGGGACCCCAACGCCTCCTGGGTGGTGCAGGCCGCGACGCGGCTTCCCGTTGCCGAGTTTCCCGTCGCCGGCGCCGACGGCCGCATCTATAACGAGCCCTTCTACGTGGTGATGGGTTTCGCGCCGACCGACAACGGCATCGGCTGCCTTTGCCGCGTCTCGCAGAAGCAGGTCGTCAATGTCGCGCAGCATGGCGGCATGGCGGCGCTGCTGGTGGCCGAGCAGCCGACCGATCTGCGCATTCCACGGCGCTCGCAGGTCAGCAGCGAGAGCGGTGCGAAAGCATTGCGTCGCGAGGTCGGCGAAATCCTGAAGCTCGACGCGGTGATCTCGCTGCTCGAGTGGGACGAGGAGACTTATCTTCCCGGAGGCGCGCGCGGCGATCGCGGCGACCAGGTTGCGACGCTCGAGACCCTCCGTCACGGCCGGCTCGTCTCCGACCGCATCGGCGACCTGATCGCGGATGCGGAACTGGACAGCGAAAGCGACGCCACGCTGGCGCGCGAGCTCCATCTTCTCAAGCGCGAGCGGCACAACGCGCTCGCGTTGCCCGAGGATCTCGTGCGCCGATTCGCCGTCGCCAAGTCGCGGGCGCTCGCGGCCTGGGAAGAAGCGCGCGACACCAACGAATTTGCGGTTTTCAGGGAGCCGTTTTCCGACCTGCTCGCGCTTGTACGCGTGCGCGCGCGGGCCCTCGCCGGCGGTCGAGCGCTCTACGATACGCTGCTGAATGAATTCGAGCCCGGCATGACCTGTGCCCGCCTCGATCCGCTGCTCAAGGGTTTGCGCAAACGTCTCGTGCCGCTGGTGGCCGCGGCGGCAGTGAAGACGGCGCGCGACGACACGCTTGCCGGACGCCGCTTCGAAGCGAACGCGCAATGGTTGTGCAGCGGCGTGGCTGGCGGCGATGGGCTTCGACTTCGAACGCGGCCGACTCGATCCGACGACGCATCCCTTCACCATGATGGCCGGACCGCACGACGTGCGCGTGACCAGCCGCGTCAACGAGGACGATCTGTCCTCAGCGCTTCTGGCGGCGATGCATGAGGGCGGCCACGGGCTTTACGACCAGGGGTTCGCCGCGAGGGACGCGGGCACGATGCTCGCCGACGGCGCCAGCGCCGGCCTGCACGAAGCGCAGGCGCGGCTGTGGGAAAACCATGTCGGCCGCTCCGCCGCGTTCGCCACCTACTTCCTCCCGCATCTGCGCGAGCTGTTTCCGCAAGTGACCGCCGATCTCGATGCGAAGAGCCTCTATCGCGGATTGAACGTCGTGCGCCCCGGCACCTGCCGCGTCTCAGCCGATGAGATGACTTATCAGCTCCACATCATGCTGCGTTACGAGCTCGAAACGGCGCTGATCTCCGGCGCGCTCGTCGTCGACGACCTGCCCGAGGCGTGGAACGCGCGCCACGCCGAGCTGCTCGGCATCAGGCCGCAATCGGATTTCGACGGCGTGCTGCAGGACGTGCACTGGGCCGTCGGCATGTTCGGGTATTTCCCGACCTACACCATCGGCAATCTCTACGCCGCGCAGATCGTCGAGACTTACGAGAAGAGCGCCAATCTCGACGCCGAGATCCGCGATGGAAATTTCGCAAGCCTGCGCGGGTTCCTCACGAAGAACGTCTACCGCAAAGGCAATCACTTCCCGGCGGAGGAGATCGTGACGCAAGCCACAGGCAAAGGCCTCGATACAGAGGCCTTCTTCCGCTATCTCGAGAAGAAGCACGGAAATTAAAACGCTCTGAGACCCAACGTTACTCCCCCGCCCGCAAGTGGTGCGAGCAAGGTTGGGGGTGTAACATCAGGAGTGTGTGCGAGCCACGCACTACCGCGTTTTCAGAAACCTTTCGATCGCCCAGTCGAACTGCTCCGGCTCCTGAACGAAACCGAAGTGACTCACATCGGGCAGGATCAGCAGTCCCGAATCCGGGATCCAGTCCGCCATCGTGCGCGGCTGGTCGTGTGTCACCATCTCGTCGTGATCGGAATCGACGATCCAGGTCGGCACGGCGATCTTCGCAAGATCGGCGCGCTTCCAGTGCGGCTGGGTGTTCCACATGCCGGTAATGGCGGCGAGGAAGGCCGGATACTGTGTCGGTGTCGGCGAGATCTGCGCATACTCCTTGCCCGCTTCGCGGATGTAGGCCGTCGCCACCGGGCTCTTCGCGGCGTCGGCCACCCCCGTCGGATCGTAATTGGCCGCGAAGGCGAACAGCTTCGTCAACCGCTCGGGATGATGCATGGCGATGTCGAGCCCGATGATGGCGCCGTCGCTCCACCCGACCAGCGCGACCTTGTCGATGTGCAGGTCATCGAGCAGGCCGATGACATCACTCGCCATCAGGTCGTAGCCGTAGGGTTGCGCGTTGCGCGTGGAGCGTCCATGCCCGCGGCTGTCCATCACGATGACGCGGTAATGCGGCATGAGAAACCGCACCTGGTTCGACCACCACCGCGAATTGGCAAGCCCGCCATGCACAAGCAAGACAGGCCTGCCATGCCCGAACTCCGCGTACCAGATGCGGATGCCGTTCACGGGCGCATAGCCGCTGACATCGGCTTTGGGCAGGGGCGGCGGAAGAGGGAGCGTCATCCACGGCTGCGCGGCGCAGGCTTGCGGCGCAAGCGTCGCCACGAACGCGAGAGCCAGGACCGAACCGCGCATGAGAGCCTCCAAATCGACGCAGACAAAAACATACATGCCACCCTCCCGGCTACGCCAAGGCTCTGCCGCGGCAAGCGAGCTTCACCGGCACGCCGGAGCTTTAGCGAGGGCCCTCAAGGGGGCGAAATCCCGCCGTCCGCTTGCCTCGTCCCTTAAAAAAGTCCTCCAAAATTTGGTTAACCGCATTTAAACGCGGGACCGCCGATCATGACCGGGACGCTCTTGCCGTGGCTTCGATATGGCCGCTTCCTCGCGCCGCGATTCCTGGCGGCCGCATGACCTCCCGGACAATGCCGGCGCAGTACCTGCGATCAGCATCCTGGCGACAAAGCCCGCCAAAACCGGTCTGCACGGCCGTCTGCTCGCAAATGCCCTTCCTGTGACCGGCGAAGACCACCGGAACAGCGATGCAGTGGCAGGCGACCGCAATCTCGTAGCAAGGAGCAACGACGCCGCGCTATTCCATCATCAAAGCCTTGGCGCCCTTCGCGCGCACAATCCGCGCCTTGCTCTCGAGCTGATCGCCAGAGCCTGCGTTTGCCCCGATGTTCCCGGCGAGTATCATCGCCTGCATGCGGAAATCCTGCGGGCGTGCGGCCGTCTGGACGCGGCGCTCGGCAACGCGCGCCTCGCCGTGAAGCGCGACGGCCGCAGCGCTTCTGCCTGGGGCACGCTCGCCGCCATTTTGGCCGAGCTCAGGCAATTCGATGAAAGCAGCCGTTGTTTCGAGACTGCCATCGACCTTGATTCCGATCTCGTCGAGTCGCGCCACAATCTGGCGATCGTGCTGCAATTGTCGGGGCGCACGCGCGACGCCGAACTTCGCTATGGGGAGGTGCTGGAGCGCGCGCCCGACCATGTCCTGGCCCGCATCAACCATGCGGGCCTTATGAATACGCTCGGACGCTACGACGCGGCCTCGGCGGCGCTGGAAGCAGTGTTCGCCCGCGACCCCGGCGTCGCCGACGCTCACCTTGTCGCGTCCTCGATCGAATACAATCGCGAACGCTATCAGCTCGCGCTGGACCGGATCGATCAGGCGATTGCGCTTGCGCCCGGCCAGGTTCGGATTCGCGTCCGCCGCGCGGAAATCCTCGGCAAGCTCGGCCGCTATCAGGCGGCGCTTGACGATTGCGACATCGTCCTCGCGCGGTTTCCCGAGGATGGGGAAGCCTTGCGGGTCAAGTCGTTCGTGCTGCGAATCCTGGATCGGCCGGACGACGCGCTCGTTGCACTGCACGCCGCCCAAGCCGCCGGCTCAAACCCGGACATTGCCGTCGACCAGGCGTGGCTTCTCGCCGAGATGGGGCGGAAAAACGAGGCGCTTCTCATCCTCGATCAGGCCCTTTCCGAGCGGCAGGATCTGGCGTCGGCGCTCTATTGTCGGGCCTTTCTCGCGCGGCCCAAGCCGGGCCATCGCGATGTCGCCGCCATGGAGCGTATCGCCGCCGATGACGAGGCGCCGGCCAAGGACCGCATGCGCCTGTCTTTCTCGCTCGGCAAGATCCATCTCGACGCCGGCGATGGGCAAAAGGCGTTTGCCTATCTGGACCGCGCCAACGCGATGAAACGGAGAGACATCGCTTACGACCGGCGGAGCGAGGAGCAATGGTTCACCAGCATGATGGTGGTCTTCTCCGCCGAAAACATGGCCCGTCATGCAGGCGAGGGTCTTCGCACCACGCAGCCGATATTCGTCTTTGGCATGCCGCGCTCCGGCACGACGCTGGTTGAGCAGATTTTGGCATCGCATCGTCTGGTTCGCGGCAAGGGCGAGACGGCCTATATGAACGCGCTGGCCAGATCCTCCATATTCCCCGCCGGACCGACCGGATTGTCGGCGGAAAATCTCAGGCTCTGCGCGAACCGGTATCTGGAGTTGGCCGGCGCTGGCGCGGCCTCGCATCTGCACTTCGTCGACAAGACGCCGTCCAATTTCCAGTACGCCGGGCTGATCTCGCGCCTGCTGCCTGGCGCCCGCATGATCCATTGCCGCCGCGATGCGCTCGAGACTTGTCTGTCCTGCTATTCCCTGTTGTTCAATCACGGCAACGAATTTTCCTACAGCCAGGCGGAGCTCGGCCACTACTACGGCCAGTACCGCAGCCTCATGGCGCATTGGAACGCGGCGTTGCCCGCCGGCTCCGTGCTTGATGTCGACTACGAGGCGCTTGTGAGCGACACAGAAGCAGAGGTTCGCAGGCTGCTCGATTTCTGCGCGCTGCCCTGGGACGATGCGTGCCTGCGCTTCTACGAGACCAAGCGGCTGGTGACCAGCAGCAGCCTCGACCAGGTGCGCTCGCCGATCTACCGAACCAGCCTGCGCCGCGCGCGATCGTTCCTGCCCTGGCTCGGCGAGCTGGAGCGAAGCCTGAAGGTCAACGCGGTCGAGGATTGCTCGAACTCCTGACCGCCGAAATCGAATAGACACACGTCCCTTGCCAGAGGGTCGAAGCGCGAAGCCCTTCGGGAAGTGGCTTTCGGGCACCGGGATGCCACTCCCCGAAAAATCTCTCCGCATCCCTTCGATATCTTTGACCCTGCCTCAAGGGAGGGCCGACGTGCGGCCTTGGGTCCCTGGCCCGCCGGGACTATGCTGGTACCCGGTCCGCGGTCGCCATCCATGCCACCGCACCCAGGGAAATGGAGACGCTCGAATGGCCAAGGATAGGATGGAATATCGCGGCGTGAACCACGTCGCGCTTGTCGCCCGCGACATGGCGGAGACGGTCGATTTCTACGAACGCGTGCTGGAAATGCCGCTGGTGAAGACGGTCGAGCTTTCGAGAGGTCGCGGACAGCATTTCTTCTTCGATTGCGGCGGCGGCGGAACGATCGCGTTCTTCTGGTACCCGGATGCGCCGCCGGCGGCGCCGGGAATCGCCTCCATGCATCTCGATCCCGCGAAGAACGGGTCGAAGACGGCGCACGCCTCCATGAATCACCTGGCGATCACGATCCCGCTCGAGTTGTTCGACGACTACGTGGAGCGTCTGCGCGCCAAGGGACTTTCCGTCATCGTAAAGAACCATGACGACTCCGCCGCCGGCGTGTCGGAAGAGATGCATGACGGCGTCTGGATCCGCTCGATGTATTTCCGCGACCCGAACGGAATCTACATGGAGCTTGCGGCGTACACGCGGGCCTTCAACGCGAACGATGTGAGGCACGCGGCGATGGACGCACGGGGCAAGCCTGTCGCCACACGAATCCGCGAAACGGTTCCGGCGGAGTAAACCTTCCATCAGGGCCACCGGGCGCAATGCGCCTCGCAGCTTGCGGTAAGTCGGCTTCTCCAACATGCGAGGGGCCCAGGACTTGAAGCGGAGCCGCAAAGGACGTCAACCGTCGAGATTGCGCGCGCTTCCATTTGGAAAACGGCGCGTCCGGGCACGCCAATAAAATCCAGCCGCACTGAATTCGACCGGAGTTCTTCTCCGCGTCTGCGCCTGACAAACGGTCTCGACACCACGAGATGCTTCGATGCCGGCTGACCGATCTCCGTCCGCTGCGAGACGTTACGGCGCCGAGACCGCCGCGATGGCGTGCCCGTCGACCGGTCGTCCCGGCTCCAGGCCGAGAAGGTGCATCACCGTTGGATGCACGTCGACCTGGTCGAGGCGCGGCACCTCGCCCGGCGTCACGCCCGCGCCCCAGGCGAAGAAGACGCCATGCATCTGAACGAGAGACGGCGGATAGCCGTGCGTCGCCTTCAGCTGCACCGTGGGCGGAACGAAGGCGAGCGGCCAGAACCAGTTGATGCCGAGATATTTGGCCCAGCTCGGATAGAGCTCGAGCCCCGCCATCCAATAAGGCGGATGCGTCACCAGCATCAGGTCTCCCAGCCGCGGTCCCGAGCCCAGATGGGCGTACGACGGATAGTGTCCGGTGCGGTAGACGGAAAACAGCTGCGGATAACCCTCCAGCGCCTTTTGCACGCGATCGACCGAGTCCGTTTTCCTGTCGACATAAATGTAGGAGCTGGCGCCGTCCGTCGCCTGATCGGCGTGGATGTGGTTCTCGGCGAAGATGCGGCCCAGGTTGATGATCGGGCCGACGTCGATCATGCCGTGATCGGTGCCGATCACCAGCGTGCCTTCGCGGCCGGATGGAAGAGCCCTGATCGCCGCCATGAGGCGCCCCGTCACCGCGTCGGCGTGGCGGACCGCGGCTTGCGTCTCTGCGCCGGCGACGCCGAATTTGTGGGCTTCAGCGTCGGGAAACGAGAAATACAGCACGATCAGGCGCGGGTGATTGGGGCCGTTGTCCTTCAGCAGGTTCAGCGCGCGGTCGACGACGGTGTCGTCGCTCTCGTGTTGCTTCCACGGCACTTCCGGATTGATGTAGGTGGCGCGCGGCCCCTTTATGCTGGACCAGCGGTCCACGGTGTTGAAAGCGGCGGCCCTGACGCCCTGGCGCTCGGCCGCTTCCCACATCGTCTCGCATCCGGTGCGCCACTTCGCGTCTGCGGAGTCGCCTCCCTCGGCGCCGAAGCGGCCGAGTTTCGGATCGTCGAAGATGTTCGACATGATGCCGTGGTGCTCGGGCCAGCAGCCGGTATAGGCGGTCGTGTGATTGGTCAGCGAGATCGTGGGAAACGCGGGCACCAGATGGCGCGACCAGGCGCCCTCGCGTTTCAGCAGGTCGAAGTTCGGCGTCGGATGCGCCGCGTCGAGCTCTGCCGGCGAGAAACCGTCGAACAGCACATAGACGACGGTCCGCTCGGCCGCCGCGGCCGGCAACGCGCTGCTCAACAACGCAAGCAGCGCGACGACAATTCTCTTGATCATGGGTCCCCCCGTTCGCGCCAGCTGGCAATACAGCCGCAACTCGGCGTCGACACAATACCCACGAATGAAGGGGCAGCTAGTCCGTTCCGGTTGCGGTCATTTGCAGTATTCTGCTGACAGTTGCCGCTCGCGCGCGTGGCATCGAGCTGACCACGTCCAAGATTCGCAGCGGTGAGGAAAACGTGACTGCATTCGCGCCGATCAGCACGGCTCGTCTCACGCTCAGGAATGGGCGTTCCAGTGACGGAGGGGACTTTGCGGACCTCCACGCCGATCCGGACGTCATGCAGGACCTGGGTGGGCCGCTGGATCGCGCGCAAAGCGACGCAAAGCTTGACCGCTATGTTGCGGCTTTCGAGAGACACGGCTTTTCGCGTTGGCTGCTGGAAGACTCTCAGGGACGCTTCGTCGGCTATGCCGGCGTCTGAACCGGGAGCCGGAGCGCGACTTCGTCTGGTATGCGAATTGGCACGGCTGCGTTTGGGTGGCGCGACCCACCTGATTGGCGCCCGCACGTCGTAAGATTTGCTGGCTGGACCACAAAGCTCCCGCGTGTCCGCCGTCATGCCGCGCGCCGGCGTCCAAGCCACGCAATCAGGATCCCGCCAATCAAAATCGCAGACGCTCCGCACACGAGCAGGCTCAGAATTCCGCGCCCATCGAACAGCACCATCTTGTCGATGCCGACCGTCCCGGTGTGCCAGAAAACCCATTGGCCGCCGATCTCACTTGCGAGCGTGGCGCTCCCGGTCTCGAGCACGACGATGCCGTCGCCCGTCGCCGGATCGACGCGGGCACTCGTGTTGATCGCCGGATAATTGTTGCCGTCATGGCCGGTGACATAGCTGCCGGCACCGTTGGGCGCGAATAGAGTTTCGCCCAGGCCCCAGATCGGAACGATGTAAAAGTAGCCCTCCGGCACGCGCATGGCTTCGAGCGTCGCGGGTCTCAGCACGCCACGGCCGGATGGGGCGTCGTTCGGCCCCGGCACTCTGTGCTTCGAGGAAGCGCCTCATGTCCGCAACCGAGGTGTAGAGCGAGGCTGCTGCAAGTGCGGTGAATTTGTAGTGGATCGCCCTCCCTCCGTCGTTGTCGTAGAAATCGGCGAGATGCGCGGGATCGGGATCGACGAACGTCGACTCCGTCATTCCCAGCGGCCGCAGTACCGCGTCCCGCATGTAATCGTTGAACGGCTCGTGCGTCACCTCCTCGATGAGGAGCTGCAAAATGAGATAGCCGCCGCCGGAGTAGCGCCAGGCCATGCCGGGCTGCGCGCCGACGCGAACGATCCCGTTCGCTCCCGGGAAAAGATCCCGGGTGCGCGTCAACTCCTGCTCGAGCGTCGGCGGCGCGTGGCCCGGCGCGTAGCCGAGAAAGCCGAGGCCGTCGGTCAGGCCCGCGGTGTGGCTGAGCAGCCGGCGCACCGTGACGGCGTTGTTGTCGAACGCACTCGGCGGCAGATGCCAGCGCGTGAGATAGCGCGACACCGGCGCATCGAGATTGATGCGATGCTGCTCGACCAGAGTCATCACACCCCACGCGGTGACCCACTTGCTCATCGAGGCGACCTGGAAGAGCGAGTTGCCGTCGACCGCGCGGCCGTGCGAGGCGAAATACGTCCCCGCGACTCGACCGTGATCGAGAAGCGCCATAGCGAGATTGCCCTTCAACTCGGCGGCGTAGCGGCTCTCCGCCCAGCGCAGAAAACCCGCATCGTCGCCCTTCGCCGCGGGTATCGCCTGCCACCAGCCCTCGCGCGCGCCGGCGATCACCACCGTGACCCAGACGACAAGCGCCCCGAGTGTCGCAAGCGCGATTCGCGGCAGCCGTCTCATGTTCCGCCCTCGCTCGTGCCCGCAAGGCAATTTACCTGCGGAAGACAAAATCGGAAGCCTTGGCGCGCCGCGGTGGGGTTTTCCCCTAATTGTCGCTCTGCCGTCCTTCGGGCTATCATCGTTGCGGGCAGAACATGGGTCACTCCGTGAGAGCACTGGTAATCGTCGCCGCGCTGGGCGTGGCGTTGTCCGGCTGCACTACCCCAAAACAGATGGCGGTGATCGCGCCGCTGCCCGTCCTTGCCGCCCCGCGCCCGGTCCTCGCGCCGGCCCAGCCGGGTCCCTGGCGCATCACGAGAACCGCATGGAGCAAGGCCGACGAGGACGGCTTCGGCGAATTCGTGCGCGAGATCGCGCAGAGCGGCTGCACGACGACGGTCTCGTGCATGCAGAGCGCCGCGAACTTCTATCACGACAGCGATCCGCCCTCGCTCCTCTTTCACGCCGACTGCGCGAAATGGGCCTACATGCTGCGCGCCTACTACGCGTCGAAGAACGGTCTTCCCTTTTCCTATGTCAGCAAGATCTCCGGCGACGGCGCCGATCTTAGGTTCACCACGTCCTCCAACCAGGCGCTGGAGCGCCACGACATCGTCGACAGCGGGACGGGCATCGACACGGTCGCCGTATTGAAGGCGCTGCACGACCAGGTGTGGACGGCCACCTACCGGATGGATCCCGCGGCGCAGACCCCGGTGGAGCAGGATTTCTATTCCCCGAGGATTGCGCCGGGCTCCATCCGCGCCGGTACGGCCATCTACGACATCGAAGGCCATGTGATGCTCGTCACCGACGTCACCGCCGACGGCAGCATCCTCTACATGGACGCCCATCCCGATGAAGCGGTGACGCATGGCGTCTACGGTCCGCATGTTCCCCAAAGCGATGCATCGCTCGGCGGCGGCTTCAAGAACTTCCGCCCGCTCCAGCTCGTCGGCGCCCAGCTGCGCCCCGATGGCACCTATGTCGGCGGCCACGTGGTCCTGGCGGCGAACGAGGCCATCGCGGATTACTCGCTCGAGCAGTATCGCGGCAATGCGACGGTCGCCAAAGGCGACGATCCCCATCTGCAGTTCCGCTACAACGATGCATCGCTCGACCTCTACGAATACACCCGCGCGGCAATGTCGAAGGGTGGCTTCGCGTTCAATCCCGTCTACGAGCTCGACGTCACCATGACGGCGCTGTGCCGCGACGCGAAGGACGACACGCGAGACTCCCGCGCCCGCGTCAAAAGCGGCCTTGCCGCCCTGTATGCCGACCTCGCGAAAACCGCCGATCTGTGGAAGCAGCGCGACCTTCGCGTGCTCTACCACGGCACCTCGCTGAAACAGACGCTGGCCGAGACCTACGCTGCCAAGGACAACGCCTGTCTCGTCGCCAGCGCCGGCGAGAGCGGAAGCCCCGTGGCCAGCCCGCTCGACCAGTTCGTCCGCCGCTCGCCCGACACCGACGTGCAGAGACTGATCTCCCAGATCGACGAATCCGCCCCCTTCGCCGGCATGCGCCCGGTGGGGTACTGACGAGCGCAACGAATTCGAATTGGTCGTCATCACCCGGCCGGCGGCCGGGCGCTGTCGAAGTCATTTTGATCCCGCACTGGGGATCGAACAGGGATTCGGAAGAGTTGATCTAAGTCTGGAATGACATTCACCGCCCCGAATCTTTGCACCTGGACGATCTGCGCGGCCGCGACCGGCGGGGTCATCGTGCGCCCCTTCCGGCTGCCGGAAGCGGTCTGGGCCGTTGCCGGTGCCATTCTCCTCGTCGTCGCCGGCCTGCTGCCGCTGTCGGGCGCACTCGGCGCGGCCCTGAAGGGGAGCGACGTCTATTTCTTTCTCACCGGCATGATGCTGCTGTCGGAGACGGCGCGGCGCGAAGGTCTGTTCGACTGGGTCGCGACGCTGGCCGTGAACGCCGCGCGCGGATCATCGACGCGCCTGTTCGCGCTGGTCTATGCGGTGGGGGTCGTCGTCACGATCTTCCTCTCCAATGACGCGACGGCCGTCGTCCTGACGCCTGCGGTCTTCGCCGCGACCAGGAAAGCGAAGATCGATCCGCTGCCGCATCTCTTCGCCTGCGCGCTCGTCGCCAATGCTGCCAGCTTCGTTCTTCCGATCTCGAACCCGGCCAACCTGGTTCTCTACGGAGAACACATGCCCGCGCTGGCGGCGTGGCTCGTGCGCTTCGCCGTCCCGTCGCTGCTGTCGATCCTCGCGACCTATGCCGCGTTGCGCCTCGTCGAACGCGACGGGCTGAGGCCGCCTTGCGAACGCGACCTGGAACAGCCCACGCTGTCCGGCGGCGGCTGGACCGCGCTCGGCGGCATCGGCCTGACGGCCATCGTCCTGCTGGTCGTCTCGGCGTCCGGCATGCCGCTCGGCCTGCCGACCGCGATCCTGGGCCTGCTCACGCTGTTCGCGGTGATGCTGTCGCAACGCTCCTCGCCCCTCCCGGCGATAAGAGGCGTCTCGTGGTCGATCCTGCCGCTGGTAGCCGGATTGTTCGTGATGGTCGAGGCGCTTGCGCACACCGGCGTGATCGTGGCGCTCGCCGGTGCGCTCCACCATGCCGAAGGCGCATCGGACGGCGCGGCCGCGGCTGCAGCCGGCGGTGTCATCGCCTTCGCCTGCAACGCCATCAACAATCTTCCCGCCGGCCTGATCGCGCGTTCGACGCTCGATATCGCCCACGTCTCCAAGCGCATGACCGACTCGCTCCTGATCGGCGTCGATCTCGGTCCCAACCTCTCCATCACCGGATCGCTGGCGACGATCCTGTGGCTCACGGCGATCCGCCGCGAAGGCGAAGCGGTGAGCTTCGGACGCTTTCTCAAGGTGGGCGCGATGGTCATGCCGCCGGCCCTGATCCTTGCCCTGGGCGCGCGGTTGGTGTTGTAGGGCTTCGACATCTGTATCGCGTCCCTCCAGATCAGTCGAACCCCCCGAAAAGGACCACGCAAGGAGTTCAGGCAAATTGGCCCCTCATAGGATCGAAGGCTCTCTGGAACCAGCTGGCCCTCGTTCGCGACAGCCATCGAGGATTTCGATCCGGTCGGATACCCTCGCGCGACCGGCGGCCTCCGGCCGTAGCGCGATCGCTGTCTCGACGGAATAGAACGCAAACAAAAACGTGCCGTCGTCGACGTCCGCGTCAACTCTTCGACGGTTCAGGGTTTCGGATCGCGCGCGATGGTCGCCCGTATGGCGTCCAGCAACGCCAGCAGTTTCGTTCTGTCGAACGGCTTTTCGCCTTTGGCCTGGTCGGAATCGTCGGCGGCATAAGTGAAGCTGTACTGCACGCCGACGCAGGGATTTTCGGACAGGCGCCAGGCGTAAAGTTCGGTCGTGTACCAGTCGCCGGGATCGCCCTCGGACGCGTGCGCGTAATCGGGCGTATCGATGTCGGCGGCCAGGGCGTAATCGGGAGGCATGAGGGCGAAGAAGTTCGCGGCCGTGCACCCGTTTCGCCCTGCAGGAAGCGGGAGTATGAAGACGCCGACGCTGTTGCTGGCAAGCGTGCTTCCGGGGTCCAGCTCCGCCGTCGGAACGAACCCGAACAGGGGCGTGCGGGGCGAGGACGCGTCGTCTCCCGTGAAATCTTCCTGGTAAGCTTCGGTATC
Source organism: uncultured Alphaproteobacteria bacterium (assembly GCA_963802815.1). GTDB lineage: Bacteria > Pseudomonadota > Alphaproteobacteria > Micropepsales > Micropepsaceae > Rhizomicrobium. Next base: position 15,389 of record CAWDKN010000033.1, on the reverse strand, counting down.
GGCTTTCCAATCGCCCGGCGCGGACACGCGGAAACCGGCGGCACCGTGAAGAGTTTTCCAGGAGGAGGGCGCGGCTTCGCCCCGTGCGGCTGCGAGCAGGCAAGACACCGCAACCAGGGCCGCCACGCGCGTCATGGCGTGCCGCTCGCCGAAAGCGCGGCCCTGGGTCGGCCAACGGCTCTCTCCCGCAAACCCGGGTTGAAAAAGCGTCGGCGCCGTTGCAGCATTTCAATTCCGGCTGTCGGACTCATGACGGTTCCTCCCCTCGCTCGGGCGCAAGAATTAGACCAGATGGGGCGGGGCATCATGAAGCATCTCGTTCTCGGCGCGACGCTGGGACGAGCGGGGGACAACGTGGTCGATACGGGAAAGACGCAGGACGCCGGCAAGCTGGGATGGCAGGGGTGGATCGCGATGCCGCTGGCTCTGTTGCCGGTGGCGTGGTGGATTTATTTTTGCGCCACGTTCTTTGACTGGCACGTGTCCTACAAATGGAACGGCATCTGGCTGATGGCGATCATGTTCGGCGGAATGTTCGTCTATGCCGTTTCCGCCATGATCCTCCTCGTCCTCGTGTCCTGGATCGGAACGCTGTTCGGCTTGCCCGCGAAATAGCCGTCGTCGCCCGGCGAGATACGCGGCGAGAGGGAAACGAGGATGGGAATCGACATGAACGCCATCGCAGACCGCTTTTTCGATGCGGTGACGCGCGGCGATATCGCGGCTGTCGACGCCTGTTACGACGAAGCCATCCATGTCTGGCATGCGCGCGACGAAGCGGACACGACCAAGAAACAGAATCTGGAGCTCCTGGCGGTCTTCTTCGGCACCACGAAGGAACGGCACTACGACGTGCTGAGCCGCCACTGCTTCGACACCGGCTTCGTCCAGGAGCATGTCTGCTGGGGCGTGAAGACCGACGGCGGCAAATTCCGCGTCCCGGTCGGTTTCTTCTGCTCGGTCAACGGCAAGGGGCTGATCACCCGGATCGCGGAATACAACAACACCGCCAGCTCCCCGATGAAGGATTTTCATCAGCAAGACGGGTTCAAGACGTAGCCATGCGAACGGCTGTCTCTTCATTGCGAGGAGAACCGACTCCCATTCCGTTTCCGGAAGGCTAGTCACGCCCCATGTCGAAGCCGCCGAAATACGCCACGATCGCAAGGCTCGCGAAAGCGCTGCCCGGCGTGCACGAGACCTTCTTCCACGGTCCGTGGTTCAAGGTCGGCAAGAAGGGCTTTGCCCTCTACTGGCAGAGCACGCAGAGCTGGATCTTCAAGCTGCCGCACGACCAGCAGATGATGCTGTTCGACGCCCGGCCCGAGACCTTCTCGCCGATGCGCTCGGGAAGGCTGCTGTGGAGCTACGTGGAGGTCGGGAATCTGAGCACGGCCGAGCTGCGGGACTTTCTGACCTCGGCCTGGCGCACCGTCGCATCGAAGACGCTGCAGGCCGCGCTGCCGAAATAGGTATGCTGGGCCCATCAGCCTTCCGTCGGGTTGGCTGCAAGACTGAAAGGACCTGCAAGTGGCAATTCCCAAGAACACGATCTGCCTGTGGTACGACAAGGACGCCGAGGCCGCCGCGCGTTTCTACGCCGAGACCTTTCCCGACAGCGCGATCGGCGCCGTGCACCGCGCTCCCGGCGACTATCCGTCCGGCAAAGCCGGTGACGTGCTGACGGTCGAATTCACCGTCGTCGGCATCCCCTGCATCGGCCTCAATGGCGGGGCTTCGTTCAAGCACAGCGAAGCCTTCTCCTTCCAGATTGCGACCGGCGACCAGCAGGAGACCGACCGCTACTGGAACGCCATCGTCGGCAATGGCGGCCAGGAAAGCGCCTGCGGCTGGTGCAGGGACAAATGGGGCATCTCCTGGCAGATCACGCCGCGCGTGCTGACCGAGGCGATGGCCGCGGGCGGCGATGAAGCCAGGCGCGCATTCAAGGCCATGATGACGATGAAGAAAATCGACGTCGCCGCGATCGAGAAGGCGCGGCGCGGCTGAGAGCGCGATCCGCCGAAGTGCCCGCGCGCGCTGCGCGCTACTATTCGATGCGCGTGCGAAGCACGCGACCCGGTTCGGCCCAGATCGCGCGACAATCAAAGGGACCTAGCGCCTTCACCACGGAACGGTGCGTCCCTCACGGTCGAGGTATTGCAGGCCGGGCTTGCCCTGCTGCGCCAGAAGCACGGCCACGACCTTCGGGATCGCGTCCTCGATGCTGGCCGGTGCGTTCGGACCGCCCAGATCGGTGCGGATCCAGCCCGGCGCCATCAGCACCAGCGCGCGGGATTCGCCCGCATGCCTGGCGGCGTAGCTTCGCATATACATGTTGAGCGCCGCCTTGCTGCCGCGATAGACGTCGTGGAGTCCCGTTCGTGTTGTTGGCGAGGCTTCCCTGTCCCGACGACATGACCCCGATCGTGCCGTTCGGCGAAACGAGGTCCTGCAACCCTTCGATCACGCGCATCGGGCTCAGCGCATTGGTGACCATCACGCGCACGAACTCCTCCGTCGAGACGTCGGCGATGCCGGCGTCATGGGCGTTGGCGGTGCCCGCGTTCACGAACAGCATATCGAAGCGGCGCCCCGATAGACGCGCGTGCAGCGTCGCGATCTGGTCCGGCTCGGTGATGTCGAGCGAACTCGATTTCGACTCGGCCCTTATATTCGTCCGCCAGGCCGTGCAGCCCGGTTCTGGCGCTGCCGCGCACGGTCCCGACGACGGTCCATCCCGTCTTCAGGAACTCGGCCGCCATCGCAAGGCCGAGGCCGCGCGAGGCGCCGACGAGGAGAAGGTGCTTGTTGCTCATGGGGTTTTTCTCGCGACGATGCGAAGTTCTGCTTTCGCGCGCGCAAGCACGACGCCGTCATCGTCGCGCAGCGTCGCCTTCGACTGTTGCCGTTCGCTCGTCGCGCGCAACGACGCGAGACGCCGCATGCAGGGGGCCGAGGCGTGCAGGCCTGAGATAGGAGACATCCAGCCGCGTCGTGACGGCTGTCTGATCCGGCGGAAGGCTCTGCATGACCGCCATCCCCGTCGCCGAGTCGAGCATCGCGGCGAGGAAGCCGCCCTGCACGGTGCCGTGACGATTGGCGAATTCCGCCCTCGCGACATAGCGCAACGCGACCTCGCCGGTCTCGGCATCGACCGACACGACTTCGCGGCTGAGCAATTGCGCCGCCGGCGGACTCTGGGTCTGATCCAACTGACGGCCTCCGTTGAATTCGATTTGGAACAGAGATCGGGGACAGGAGCAATATTCCCGTCGACCATTCATCGCTGGGAACGTTGCTGCCGACACCGGACCTTCTTGTTTTCAATGCGCGTCAGTTCGCCCGCGTGGTCGCCGGCCCTGCGATGGCGGCCCAACGGCCGGGAGACACGCCGAACGCGTTTTTGAAATGTCGCGTCAGGTGGCTTTGATCGGCGAACCGGCACGCGCCAGCCACCTCGCTCAGCGGTACTCCACGTCGCAACATGTCGCGTGCGGCGTCGAGACGTCGAAATACCGTATAGCGGTGCGGGCTCGTGCCGAGGCAAGCGCGGAAGTGCCTCGCAAGGCTGTATCGTGAAAGGCCGGTTGCCTTTTCCAGCTGATCCGACGTGACGGGATTCCTGAGAGTGGCTTCGAGGAATTCGCGCGCGCGCCGGACGGCGTCCCAGTTCTTCGCGGACAGTTGCGGCCGGCGGACCGAATGATCCGACCGAGCCATCGCGTCAGCCAGATTGAGAACAATCTCTTCGCGGTGCAGATCTTCAAGAACGGCGCCTAGGTCGGCGAGGGCGTCCCCGATCGCGCATCTGAGAGACGCGTCGGTCGAGACCGCCTCGCGCACGAAAGGCAGCGGACAATCCCCCAGAGCTTCGCTGATTGCGGCTGGATCGATGTAGAGCGTTCTGAACCTGAAGCCCTTTTTCGTGCCGGCATTGCCGTCATGAAGCTCATCGGGATGGAGCACGAAAATCTGGCCCGGCAGGCAGTGCTCGTCTCGACCGCGATAGCGAAATGTCTGAACACCGTAAAGCGTAAATCCGATGGCGTAGGAATTGTGGCGGTGCGGATCAAACCCATGCCCCGAGAAAGCGGCCTCGATTCGCTCGAAGCCGCGCCAGGAGGCGCCGAGCCTTATCCAGTCGCGACACGGTTGGTTCGCCGTTCTCATGACTGCAGCATCCGCCTCATTTTCATCGCCGCGCCTGCAGTCGAGCTAGTCCGACCTTCGTCGCGTTCAAGCGCCGGAATTCGCAGGGGCGATATGCCGGGACCGCACGGCACAATCATTCAAGACGCTGCTGTGTTCCCGGCCGAATGTGAGGCCGCAACACCCTCGGGGGGCTCAGCGGTCTCTTCGACGATCGCGCGGCATTATCGCTATGACGTCTGCTCAGAGCACAGGTCTTGAGAGATCGCTATTGAAGCGGGATCGCAGAACGAGTTCGACGGACGCAACGAGGAACAGCTCACCATGATGAAACTCTATTCCGCCGATCTCAGCCCCTACGCCGCGCGGGTGCGGATGCAGATCTATGCCAAGGGCATCGCGAACATCGCCTTCGAACAGCCCGCCGACTGGGGCATGCCGTCATTCCGCGAGAAGGTTCCGATCGGGCGCATTCCGGTTCTCGATATCGACGGCGACCTGATCGCGGAATCCGCCGTGATCGCGGAATATCTCGAAGAGATTTATCCCGAGCCTTCGCTGCTGGGAACCACGCCGCGCGAGTCCGCGCATATCCGCTTGCTCGCGCGCCTGGCCGACGTCTACGTCATCAACAGCACCTTCACGCTGTCCCGCCTGACCGGCGCCACGTCCCGTCGCACGCCCGCCGCCGCGCGCGACAATGCTTTCACCGAGCAGCTCGTCGTCGAGCTGGCGCGCAATCTCAGGGCGCTCGACAGACTTATCGGCAAGGACGGCTTCGCCTGCGGCGGCCGCCTCACGCTGGCGGATTGCGCGCTGGTGCCGGGACTGTTCCGCGTCGAAACCATCCTGCCGGTCGTCGGCGTCGACTTGCCGGTTCCGGCCATGGCCAATGTCGCTGCCTATTGGGCTGCCATCCAGGAGAACGAGCACGCGGCGAGAGTGTTGCTCGAACTTTACCGCGGCCTCGATGAACGCCGCGAGATGATCCGCAGCGGCGAGATCGAGCGCTTCCGGGCCGCATCGGCCGCAGCGCAGAAAGCGGCAGATGCGCAAAATTGAGGAATCGACGACCGCAAAGAGGAGGACCGGACCAATGAGAAAACTCTACTCCGCCGATCTCAGCCCCTACGCGGCCCGTGTCCGCATGCAGATCTACGCCAAGGGCCTCACGGACATCGTCTTCGAACAGCCCGTGGATTGGGGCATGCCGGCATTCCGCGACAAGGTGCCGATCGGACGCATTCCGGTCTTCACACCGACGGCGACCTGATCTCCGAATCCGAAGTGATCGCGGAATATCTCGAGAGGATCCATCCCGAACCTTCGCTGCTCGGAACCTTCCCGCGCGAGTCCGCGCGGGTCCGCACGCTCGCCCGCATCGGCGACATCTACCTCATAAACAACGTGTTCACGCTGTCCCGCCTGACCGGCGCTCTCTCCCGCCTGACGCCCGCCGCCGCGCGCGACGACGCCGTCAGCGAGCAGCTCATGGCCGACATTGCCGGAACCTCAAGGCCCTCGACAGGCTTATCCAAGGACGGCTTCGCCTGCTGCGCCGAATTCAGCTTGCGGATTGGCGCTGGTGCCCGGAACTCTTCTTCGTCGAAACCGTCATGCCGGCCATCGGCGTCGACGCGCCGATTCCGGCCATGGCCAATGTCGCCGCCTATTGGGCCGCGACCGCAACAACGAACACGCGGCAAGAGTGCTGGTCGAACTTCAACGCGGCGTCGACGAACGCCGCGACATGATCCGCGAGCGGCGAGCTCGACCGCATCAGGGCCGCGGCAGCCGCAGCGCAAAAGGAGGCGGACGCGAAAAATTGAGGGAGTGAGGAAACTCCCCCGCCCCTCGCGGTTGAGCCGTTAAGCGAATGCGCGACAGCGCATTCGTAGGCCGGGCGGTTGGGGGGCGGGGGAACAGCGCAGGAGCTTAGCTCAAGCCGAGAGCTTTCAGAAATCCGGCGATGGCTTATCGATTCACCGGTTGGCTATCGCCCACCTCTGCGTTTGGCTTCGCTCTGTATCCAGTCCCTGATCGCAAACAGATAGTCGCTGTGGCTGAGTTTGCTGAGCGGATCGAGGCGGTGCTTTTTGAGAATGGTCACGACCTCGCGCTGGAAACGTTTGTAGTCCCTGAACAGCGCTTTTGCGCCGGGCAGCGGTGTCGCGCCGGCAGGCCGGTGATCCGAGAGCCAGTTCCGCACGCAGGCAATCGCCCGGTCGATGTTCTTGGCGTGGACCTCTATATCCTGGCCGCTGATGTCGGAGAGGACTTGATCGTAGCGATGGCCTTCCGCTTCGAGAATGAGGGCGCGCTTCTTCGATTGGCGGCGGTCGCCGAACAGCCTGGCGCCCAGATGCAGCCCCAGTTCCATCGGCATGTTGAAGCGGGGAAGTTCGCCCCGTCGCACCTCGAACTCGCGACAGGTCGTGGATGGCCCGATCGCATTCCTCGATCATTTTGGCGATCTTGGTGACTTGGATTTCCGCACCGTCGGTCGAGTCCAGGGCGCAACGCGGGTAGTAGCCGCAGGCGATGGCCGTGAACACCATCGCACGGAAGATGGGCCGGTACCGGCCGTCAAACGGACAGTTTATGAAAATCGACTGGCCGGTCGGCGGCTTACGCGGACTTCCGTTCGCCACGTTGACGCAGTTCTTCCCGGATGATCTTCGAGGCTGCGGAGCGCTTGCCCCGAGCGCGCGCGACCTTGATGCCGTGATAGATCACGAAGTCCTTCTTGGAGGACGACATGGAACGGGACGCTTTCTTGGTGGTCATGATGGCAATGTCGCTCAAAATCCCTGACAGGGGAATGCCAAATCGGCACCATCATTCTGAGAAATAAGTGCTGGATCAAGCGCTCGCAAGGCTGAAGAGAAAAGGCCACCAGCAGCTCAAGCCGCGATCTTCTCGCCCTCGCCCGACCACAACGCCGTCAACGCCGCCTCGACATCGCGCGCCGAATTCATCTGGCACAGCTGCGCCCTGATGGAGCGGCGCCGCGCGGCATCGAACGGCAATCCCGCCGCTTCGATGTAGGACGCCAGATGCTTGCGGAAGGTCCGCAGGCCGAGCGCATCGCCATAGAATCCCAGCGTCTCTGTCAGATGATCCAGCGCGATCCCGAGACGCTGCGACAGTTCCGGTTCGCCGCCGGCGTGGCCGGGCGCCAGCGCGCGCCCGATCGCCGACGCGATCCACGGCCTGCCGAAGGCGCCGCGCCCGATCATGACGCCGTCGGCGCCCGATTGCGCCAGCGCGTCCCGCGCGGTGCCGGCATCGACGATGTCGCCGTTGACGATCACCGGAATGCGCACGGCGGCCTTGACCTCGGCCACCGCGCGCCAATCCGCACCGCCCTTGTAGAATTGCTGCCGCGTGCGCCCGTGCACCGTGATCGCCTTGACGCCGCAGCGTTCGGCGCGCAGCGCGAGCTCGGGCGCGTTGCGGCTGGCGTGGTCCCAGCCCAGCCGCATTTTCAACGTGACCGGCCGCGACGTCGCAGCGACCGCCGCATCGATCAGCCTTGCGGCAAGATCGACATCGCGCATCAGCGCCGAGCCGGACGAGCGCGCCGGTGACCTCCTTGGCCGGGCAGCCCATATTGAGATCGATGATGTCGGCGCCGGCCGCCGCAGCAAGGCGCGGCCGCGCGCGCAACCAGTGGCATCCCGACCCACCAGTTGCACGACCATCAACGCCAGCCCTCGCCCACGGCGGCGCGCCGCACCACGTCGGGCCGGCCGCGGGCGAAGTCGGCGCAGGCCACCATTTCGGTTGCGACATAGGGCGCGCCCAGCCGAGAGGCCGCGCGCCGGAAGGGCAGGTCGGTGACGCCCGTCATCGGCGCGATCAGAACGCGGCCCGCAATCGTGACGTCGCCGATACGCAGATCTTCGCGAATGTCGCCCACGTGTTCTTTCCCAGGAAGAGGTGACCGCAATATTCCAAACGCCCGCAAAGGCCAAATGAAACGACGGCTCCTCAGCCGGCCTTGTGGTTCGCAGGCCCCGCCCAGGGCGTCAGCCGTGGCAACCAGCGCGGGACATTGGCCTTGAACGTCGCGAACTCGTCGCCGAACGAACTGACGAGCGTGGGTTCTTCGATGGCAAGGACCCAGGCATGGAAGAACAGCCAGAGGATCGCCGCGTAAACGAGCAATCTCTCGTCGCCGAGAATGAGCGCCTCGCCGATGACGATCGCGATGAGGCCGACATAGATCGGATTGCGCACCCGCCGATAGATACCGGTCACCACGAGCCTTATGGGTGGTGCGATGGGGGCGGGTGTCCAAAACCCTTCCAGACGAAGCGCGCAAAAGATTCACGATGGCAACGGCACCGACGAAGACGAGTGCGGCGCCCACGACGCGCAGCGCATCGATTCCCAGAAAGGCGGGCTTCAAACGCCAATCCGTGATCGCCGACGGGATGAAAACGGTGAGCGTTCCCGGCGCGATCACGAAGAGGAGGAAGGATACGAGAGCTGCCCAGAACCGTCTCATGGGATTTCTCCCCGGGAATCCGCGGGCGACGCGGCGCGCCCGACCGCAACCAGATTATAGGCGACCATGACCGCGACTCCACAGTCTCATGCTGCCCCCGCGAGGCTCCTTGTCCGATCCTTGCAGAGGGCGTGCGCGACGGCCTTGCGAAAGCGTCTCGACCAGGCCCACGGTCCAGCACATCGGGCATCCGCGGAGCGCGATGAGGGCGGCAACGCCCGCGCCCAGGGAAAGCCAAGGGTCCGCGGTCTGGTGGACGATGGCCCAGGCGAGCAGCGCCGCCGCAGCTGCGCCGCGCATCAGGTGTGCGCCCAGGAACGCGCTCCCGAACATGCCGGCGCCACGAAAGTAATTCATGGGCTCTCTCCCGCTGTCCGTTGTGCCGAGCAAGTATTCGCGCACCAGGGCGCGGGCGCGGCGCAGGCGGCTCTTGACCGCTTCGCGCGTCACGCCGAGCCGCCCGGCGATTTCCCCAATCGTCAGATCTTCGAGATCTCGCAGCAGCAACACTTCGCGATGGGACGGCGAAAGCGACTCGATGGCATTGACCAGGTCGATGCGCAGCTCGTCCGGCGGCACCTTTGCGAGCTCGCGTGACTCGTCCAGGCTTGTGAGCTCCTCGACTCCGCGCATCAGCATCAACGCTGGCAGCATGCAAAGGCGCGCGATGACGGTCACCAGCCAGCCGGCGAGGGCGGCCGGACTGCGGATCGCGCCCACGCGCCGGTACACGACGATGAGGGCTTCCTGCACCACGTCTTCGATGACCGAGCTGCGGTGGCAATGGCGCCGGGCGTAGCGTCGAATGTCCGGCTGCAGCGCCACCAGCAGCTGCGTGAGCGCAAGCCGGTCGCCCGAACGTGCCGGGAGAAAAAGGAGATTCGATTAGCGCCCCAAAGGGGTTCCCCCTTCAGGGGCCCGGGCCCGGGGGGGGGGGAGGCGGGGCAATTGGCGAAAAAGCCGGGGGCAGCCTTAACACGGCGGGCCCGGCGGGGAGGAGGCCGAGGGGGGAAGGGGGGAGGGGGAACACGGCGGAGAAGGGGATTAGAGCCCGGCGGTTAGGCTTGGCGGGGGGTTCCGCCCGGCGGAATTTTTTCTTGTCACCTGGTCTTGGCTCCCGTTCGTGACGCGCCCCTTTTGCCGCATTCACAGGAAAGGGGGGGGGAAACCCGCCGCCGGGGTCGCCGCACAGAAAATAATTCGCCGGGGAGTAACGAGAGAGTTCCGCGACAGACGAGCACGCGGCGTCCCTCGCACACCGCCGGAGTCCTCTACGCTTGCCGCGTATTGCTCCAGACGACCTGGGCGATTCCGACCGCGGCGAGGATGGCGCCATAGATCGTCCAGTGAAGGTCGTTGACCATGAAACCGCGCATGATGGCGGCCGGCCCGACATGAAGGCCCTGCATCATCCAGACCGCGCCCATCAAAACCATCACAAGCCCAAGCAGGCTGCTGACGATCCGCATGACGACATTGAAAACACGTCCCATTGGCTTTTCCCCCCGATGTGGGGTGAACGCTAGGGCATCGATGCGGCATGCGCAATTTGCGAGGCCCGATACGATGTAAACACGGGTACCTGTGGCTCGCTGTCTTTCCTCCCCCGAAGACCTAATTCGGGGACAGCTTACTGGAGTGCACCCCAAAAGTGAGACACGATAAATAGGAGACAGTTCTCTTTTCAACATGGCGGACTGGTGGGCTGCCGTTGCGGGTCAGGATGGCCGCGATCGTTGAAAGTGCAGGGACGTGGGGGCCACAAGCGTCCTAAGCTGCGCTGCAATTCGGCGTGGACCCCAGGCGGAATTGGATTTGCGGACCGCGAGCACTGCCAGCTCCGTCTCACGGCTGCAACGCAATGGGGTTCGATGAGGTCTGCGAGACTGATCCTCCGGACCTTTCTCACCTGCCGCTCGATATCTTCGCAATATGCGATAGGCCGTCTTGGCGCCAATTCCGAACAGACGGCAGAGCGCGCGAATGTTTGCGCCTTCCCTGGTGGCAAGCAAAACAAATTCACGTCGTGCTTCAATAGTTGTCTTCGCCATCCACGGCATGCTCACCCTCCTTTTTGGACGAATGGCCACCGCTGCGCCTCATAGTTCGCCCCAACTATCGGAACCGATTTGTACGCCAACCGAACGCGGGTGATCGGCCGCTATGTCGCTTTGGGCAACGACCGGGACCAGGAACGTGCCAGACACGGCCGGCAAGGGTCGGCACGGCGGCAATCTGCGGCGTCTGGCCCATTAGGGCAGGCTTCACTTTTGCCACACAATCATGAGACTCTGCCAACGGTTGATGTGGTTTGCGGCGATGGCTCTATTCACCTTCGGGTACGAGGGGCATTAGATCGATAGCTTCATTGCTCGCCTCAAAAAGGCTGGCGTGAAGGTGGTGATCGACGTGCGGGAGCTTCCGCTTTCACGAAAGAAAGGCTTCTCAAAAACAGCCTTCGCCGCCGCGCTGAAGGATGCCGGGGTCGCGTACGAGCATCGACCTGCTTTCGGCTGTCGAAAGCCGATCCGCATCCAGTACAAAATCGACAGCAACTGGAAACGGTATGAGAAGGCATTCAATGCCTATCTCGCCACTCAGGCGTCGGCCGTCGCGGACCTGGCGGCATTTTCAAAGAAGGCGAAAGCCTGCCTTGTATGTTTCGAGGCGGATTTCAATCTTTGCCATCGCAGCTTAGTCGCGCGGGCGGCGGCCAGCGCAAACGGTGCAAGCGCAACCACCTGACTGCTACAACAGAGACAGCAGATCGACCGGTGCCGCTAGCCGCTTAGGCGGATAGATAAAGCTGATGATCAGCCATTGAGCCGGGAAGCGGTGGATCGTCCCCATGAGAAACATGAGGTCGCGCGACGGCAGTTCCGCTCGAGCTTTTCCCGGAATGGCGCCTCCCACTTGTCGCGATGGGTGCGCCGGACGTTCCAATAAAGTGCGCCAGCTTCCCAATCTACAATCTTGTGCCGCGCCTCCGCCTCCGCCCTATCAGGGCCGATGACGGCGTACCGATAGTGAAAGTCGAATGGGATCTTGCGTAGCATCGCTATGTCGGCGCCATCATTCGCGGCGAACAGCTTCGCCTGGCGCCGCTGCTGGACTAACTTTTTCTTTTCCTCTTCAGTCCAGTCCTGCGTTTCCGTCGCGGTGATATCGAGTCCCATGATAGGCGCAGGTCGCAGCAGGGCTAGCGTTGGCCCTGACCGGAGCCTGTCTCCTCCATTTCGATGGGACTTTGGAAGGTCTTCAACTTCATCCAGCCACTTCCACCGAGCCGCCCAACCATTTCGAGTGCTGACGATGGGCTCTTCGCAAACGATCGTGTTCACGCCGATGCGGTAGCTTTCCGGGCGATGATCCTTCCTGGCTTTCTATCTGGGCCGTGACCCACTGCCACTTCTTGAATTGGGCACCCTCTTCGATAAGGCGAAAAGGAACGGGGGAGAGGCGGATCAGCGAGCCGTTCTCCTCAATGCCCGCGATGCACGACGTCTCCGTATGGAGGGCGCTCGGCGAAGGATAAGTCTTGCAAAGAATGAGGACACGCGCCTTGCGGAAAGCCATAGCCCGCCCATCTTCGAACACCAAACTTTAGACGATTCGGGTACGGACGTTTGTCAACCCGAGCACGTCTTCTCGCTTTCTTCACCCCTTCCTCTCCCTCCTCCTCCGATGCAGCACCACGGGCAAGGTGTCGGGAGGACACGGGTACCGCCAAACCAAGGCGGTAGAGTCCAATGTATGCGGAGATCTGCACGAACGCCTTTTTTGTTGTCGCGCGTACCACTTGTCGTCCCACAAGCGTGGGTTCGTCCGTCAGCTCGCGGACGAGTTGTCATACGGGGCGTCATCGCCGCGAATTTTGATAACGCAAATGTTATTACGGCGTCCTGCGCTCTGGCGCGGAAATCGGGAGGATCTGCCGCCAAAGGGCAGGGGAGACAAGAAGAATTGCCGGCAACGCGGCCTACGCGGATTTCCGTTCGCCACGAATTTGCGACCGCTGACGCAGTTCCAGCTGGATGATCTTCGCGATCTCGCAGCGCTTGCCCTGGGCGGGCCGACTTGATACCGTGAAAGGTCACAGAACCCTTCTTCGAGGACAAGCGAACGGTGGCCTTCCCAGCCATACGCCAATGTCGTTCAAAATTCCGGGCAGGGGAATGCCAAATTGCCAAACGCGCCGGACAAGTTCCACATGACCCTCACCGGCATGAAGAGCATCGGCGTGCTGGAGCAGGCGGGGCTGGTCGCGACGGAGAAGCTCGCCCCTCGAGCGCGTGCGGACCGGCCGGCTCGGCCGCCGCCGGCGCGAGGCCGAAGCCGCTGGATCGCGAGGTTGAGAAACTGTGGAGCGCACGCGCGCTGGACGACGTCCTCGCCGAGCTCAAACGGAAGGAGAAGGCCGATGGCCGCAGGAAAAGCGCGTGACCCCACCGCCCGCGGGAAGCCCCGCACCTTGCTTTGACTATCAACCAGGCTCAGATTGCGTCCCCCCTACGCCACCACATTCGTGACAGTGCGTTCGGCGATATTGATATCGATTTGGGACCCTGCTGTTAGCTCCAGGCGAGATCGCGCCGGGGCATTTTGATTGAATAATTTGCATTATGCTTTTTCAAGGAGTGGGGATATGTGCAAGCAAGGACACATTTTGATTTCGATTTTGGCAACGGTGTTTGCTGCTTTCGCCTCCTTAATAGCGGCTTCAAATCCAGCTACCGCAGGTCAGTACCTGTGCCGACCGATTCGTCGAGTCTGACAAGACCATAAAGGCGCAGGTAGGGTAATTTCCCACTGCCGAAGACGACTGCAACGATCACAGTCGGCACGCTTGACCTGTCCAATATCGACAAAGCGCGGAAAGCATTTACGTACCCAACATTTACGCATGCGATTCCGCCATATAACGGGGCGCCTTTTTCTGTGCGCTTACGCATTGGATCTCACAATCCTCCAAAGGGAAAATGGGCAGGCAAAGTGGCCGGTCACCGTCATCATCGAATACCGTCGCCAGATAACGGTGGGGAAATGTGAGCGTTGGGGGTACATATCAACTGTACTCGTTTTTTTTTTTTTTTTTTTTTTTTTTTTTTTTTTGGAAACATTCTCCACCTAAATTTGCGCATCAAAATAATCTCCCAACCGTCGAAATGGGGTTCATCTCCAGCATCGTCCATAACATTTCATTGGGGTCGCAGACAAGGTCCGCGTCACCGCACGATACGGAGGTTCTCTTCACTGATGTATCGACGACCGACAATCCACTGTCCATCACTGTCAATAATGTGACGCCGGTATCCGAACAATGGGCCAGTTCACTTATCAGTGCCAGGTCTGTCATCTGTGAAGGTTGACTGGCAAATGATTGGTGCCGGGGCAATAACAATTCCTGTTCTACCGTGTCCATCGTCTACGTGCTGTCGTTGACCAGGGAGAAGAAGAATCAGGCGTCGATGGCGCTGACAACGACGATTGGCAATACGACTTCGATGTCCTTTGCGACCAGCAATGGTACGAGCGTGCCTGTGCCTTCCGAGTATCAATCAGCCACAGCTCTTGCCAGCGATATGCGAGAACTAGGTACGACTTTTGCGGCAACGGGCTATGCCGATGCAGTCGCTGTCGGCAAAGCATTACAATCATCTGCTGATACAATCACGACCGGCGTAGCAATCGTGAAGGGGTTGTTTGGCGATAAGACCGGCAGCGAAGCCACGTCTCGTAACCGTGACCCATCAGCACACCTTGGCTATCAGCGAATCGGAAATGGTCTCCAGACGGCGCTATCGAAGCAAGGCAGGGCCGGGCGTGGGAGATGTGATCATTATCACTATAACGTGCGCGTCCTCTGGTATTCGGACAATGGGAATACGTCGCTCGCGATGCTCGGGGCGGATGGCATCGCACACGTCGGCGGCGTCCCGAGCGAGAACAAGCTCTTGTGGCGCTAAAGCGTAAACCTGCAGGGACTAATGAAGACGCCGATTGGCATGCAGATTCGCCGCGATCACCTCTTTGCTTCAACTTGATCCATTTGTCGGAATCACTGGCGGCGCTTCGCTCGCGGACGCGCGATTTGTCTACATCCCGCCGACAAACGATATCGGTTTGGATGACCAGACGGTAAAGGCTGTGCACGCGCTGACTACGACTGACACACAAACGAAAACGAAGACAACGACGAGCGTTGAAGATGACACTGCCGGGTTTCTTTTGGGCCTTGGCATCGGGGCAACCCAGACGCAAACACTTCGATCGGAAATCACGCAAAGTAGCCTCATCCAGGGTGTTGCCAGCCAAAGTTCTGAAGCAAATACTACACACTCAACGGGAATGGACATGAGCACTATGAGTGCGAGGTATATTTTTGACACAGTCTTCGGTGCCTTTGCGCTGAAAGACGTAACTGTCCACGGGCCAACTGCAATCGCCGGCACAATTGTTGATCTGAAAGATAACGCCATCGCCAACCGCAAGATCACTGCGACTGCGCTGGCGTTAGAGCAGTTCTCTACAACATTCTACTTTGCAGGCCACTACGCGTTTTACTTGCCAGACGTGAGGGCGGGGGAAGTGGGCGCTCGGTACCGACACCGCGCTGGTTCGCGTTTTCTATCATGGAACGCCGATCGAGGGAGTAGTCCTGAAGGGACATAGGTAGTGTCCAGACTTTTTGCAGTATCGGAGTTCGATAGGGTCGGCTCCCGTT
>CAWDKN010000032.1:0-77062 GCA_963802815.1 uncultured Alphaproteobacteria bacterium | reverse complement strand
ACATCAGCAAGTGCCGTAGTCCCGGTGTGAAAGCCCGTGGACCAGCGATTGTGCCGTCTCCGGCGCGCCCCGCATTCGGTGCCGACTGCGCGATGGAATCAGACACCGATTTGCAGGGTGCACAACAGCAAGAGAAAGAACGGCATCGATATGATGGCAAACTCGACGGCGGACGTCGCGCGCCGAGGATCGTCCGCAGGTCGAGAAAGGAAAAGCTTCCCGGTTCTGCTGCGGGCATCCGCCACGGAGCGCAGCGCTTTCATGGCGCGGGTGCCGTCGATCGGGTCGGCGACGGATCGAGAAGCCGTCGAACGCGCCTGAATTCGTATAGGCGCTGCTGGCCGCCGGCGCTGGAACCGGATCTCGTGATGAAGCCGGACGGCGCGCTCCCCCCGAGGCTGTCGATACTGATCAGCTCGACGTCGTCGATCCGGCGACCGAACGCATCCGCGCTCCCTAGCCCGCCGAAGTGAGCGTGATACAGGCGGAGCTTCTGGATCATGAACATACACCGACGGTCTCGGCGCTCGGGCTCGTATAGCCCGACAGATATCGAGCAGCGGAAATCGCTGGGCTGGGTTGTAGTTGTCAGGTTGACGTCGTTCCCAGGCATCCGTCGGCGTCGTCGACGTCGACCCGTCGGGGTTGGTGTATCCGATCGTCGCGCCGAGCGTCGTGCTCGTAGTTGGCGTGCTGGCGAACTCGAGCGTGCGACATGAACATGCTCATCGGCATCCCCTTCCGTGAGCCAATCGTGATTGGTGTCTATTACTTGTTCATGCCTGTCCCGCTGCGGGACGACAGGCTCGAGACGTTGGCAGCCGCTGGCGTGGCGCCGCAAGAGACACCGCTCACATTGGAGAAGGTGACTTCCGAGACGTAGCGGTACTGAATTTCGTAATAGCCCGGGTCCCAGCAGGAACGGCCGGCTGACGAGGCTGTTGCTGCCCCAACCGAGTTGAATGCACTGCGTTCCCTCAGGGCAGCCCTGAAGCCAGAGGGAAGGCTGGTTGGCGGCGCGTTGGCCCAGCCGCTCGCCGACTGGCCGGCCAACCACTGCGGCGCCGCCGCCGGTTCCAGAACTGTTCCCCATGTTGCCGTTGGTGTTGTAGTAGCCTCCGCTATTGTTGCCCGAGACGTAGCCAGGACTTTCAAACGTGTCCTCGAAAAGCGTCGGGCTGCTGGTCCATGCCGTCGGAAAATTGTCCTGAACGGCGCCGTTGCAGGTTTCGTTGCACAGCATAATGTCGTCGAGCTGACCGCCATAGCTGTCGCTCGCGCCGTCGGCGGCGAAGCTCAGCCAATAGAAGCCGGCCGTCGTGATGTTGATCCGGACGCTGCGCTGGACCCAGCTTTGCGAGTAGACGCACATATCGATCAGATCGCTGCCGCCGAGCTGTTGCGAGCCGTCGATCGTGGTGTGAAGCGGTATCGTTCCGGTCGTGTTGGGGTCGAGGTAGACGTTGATCTGGTTGGTGCGCAACGCGCTTGTCACGTGCTGACTGTTGGCGGTTTTCGTCTCGTTGGCCCAGCTCAGGTCGGCCGCCGTGGTCCCGCACAGATAGGCCGGGTCGAGTTGGGATAGTCGATGCGTCCAGCGTAGTTGTATCGCAGCTCATAGCTTCCCGCGGCCAGATAGACGCTCGTCGATATCGAAGAATTGCCGGCCGATTGCGAACCATTATCGCAGTCCAGCTCGGCCGAGCGCACGCCTTCGGGCACGCTCGACAAGATTTGTCCGACCAGGTCGGTCTCCAGGCAATAGCCGATCAGATACCACGGCCTGCCGTGAGACCCGGCATAACTCGGTGACGCGGGCTGCGATTGCGTCTCGGGTATTAGCATCCGGTGCAGTAGGGCGTGACCGTGCTGTTCGCCTCGTACGAGCAAATATGGTTGGTGCACCTTGATGTTGCCTCGAAACCTTCCTGCGTGATGACGTTTGCTGTGCTCGTTGGGCACGATCTGAGCGAAGCTGCTCGGGGTATCGTAGCAGTGGGCGCTGGCGGAAATCGGTATCGTCGTCATATCTGACTATTTCTTGCGAACACCGTCGCACGGTGGATGTCATGTTCACATTCGCCGCGCTGTTCGGAACGAAGCTGAACGGCGCGCTGTTGGTCCGGGACAGCGAAAATTCCTGGCCGGCGAGGCTGGACGTGATGCAGCTGTCCATGGCGGCAATGTAACTGGCGGATTCGCGCGGTGGTGTTCTGACTGATGCTGGGGCGGCTCGCGTATCGGCAGGCGAGGTCGGCGACTTCCGTCAACTGTTGCGTCGATTCATAAGCCCGCGCGAGCTCTCAGCCCGCCGCCGATTGGAAGCACGATCATTGGAGTGGCGATAGCGAACAGGATCGCGACGTTCGGATTCCTCGCGAATGCATACCGCAGCAATAGATCGCGCAGAATCCGCTTCAAAGACGACATCGTCACGAGCCCGGGCTGTCGGCGACCCGACCCGGCAAAGCCTAAAAATCTGGTTAGGAGAACGTTGCGACGGAGTTCCCGTCGATCAATCGTGAACCAAAGCCTTCGTGGTCGGCACGTTCGCCGCGAAGTTCCCTCCGGTCGGCGCCTAACGTCCGGCGTCGTTCCAAGTCACTTTTCGCCCAAAGCAAATTTTCGTTAATTGACGGCGAGTAGGGTGACGCACGTAAGCCGCGTGGATGTGAGCACTCTACCTTGCGCAATCCGAGACCCTACCAGTCAGACCGCTCGTCGCTGTTGTCGCGATACAGCGTCGACCTGGGCCAATGCACGTCGCGCCGGCGAGCCGAGCATGCGCTCCGTGCTGCCGCTATGGAGCAAATGCTCGCAAATCGCGCAAAGACCGATTCCTGGCCACCATGAGCCATGAGTTGCGCACTCCGCTCAACGCAATCATCGGATTCTCGGAACTGATCGGGAACTTGTCGGCGGCAGATCCTTCGGCAGCAAAAACACGCGAATACGCGGGACACGTCAATCAGGCGGGCGTTCACCTCAACCAGATCATCTCGGACATCCTTGACATTTCCAGCTCGAAAGCGGAACGCTGGAGCTGGATCTGGAGATCCTGCCATTCGGCGGAGGCCATCGAGGCGAGCGCCATTCTGGTCGGCCCCGAACTGAGTCGAAGAGCAGGAACCGTGCTCACGCTGCCCGGCTTCGTGCCGTCGGTCTTGGCTGACCGCAGGCGCGTAAAGCAGGTGTTGATACATGTCCTCAGCAACGCGAACAGTTCATGCCCAGGGAGACGCGAATTGAAGTGAGGGTCGAGGTTCAGGCGAGTTCGACGATTGCAGTATCCGTCATCGATCAGGGAATCGGAATGACGGACAATGAAATTTATGATGGCTCCAAGCCATTTGGGCAAGTTCGATCCGGACGGGACCACACTCACGAGGGCACCGGCCTCGGCCTTCCCATCTGCAAAGCCATTGTCGAGCAGCATGGCGGCACATTCTCGGTGAAAAGCGCAACGGGTGTGGGAACTGTCGTTACGTTTACCTTGCCCGAGCGACAACTGAAGGCGGCCATTCCTTCCCAGGACACGAAACATGACTCTGACAACGCCAATCGCGCCGCGCGAAGCGCCACCTGCGATCGAAATGCGACGCGTCGCGCAGATCGTTTCCGTATCCGGCTCCCAGGCGGTCGCCTTGCTCGATCGCATAGGCGCGGGAAAGCAACCGGTCGTGCGCGTCGAATCGGCGACGCCGTCATCGTGCCACGCCCCACGCCATAGTTGTGGGACTTGTCTCGGCCGTGAGCGTGCCGATGCCGACCCTTCGTCGGATCAAGATGCAGTAAGCCTTATCGAGATAAACCTCGCGGGGGAGATCAAGCAGGATGCGGGCGGATCGCGCCCGGTTTTTCGCCGCGGAGTATCCAGTCTGCCGACGATAGGCGACGGCGTTCATCTGGCCGATCGCAGCATATTGACGCTGGTCTACAACCAGCCGGACTCTCCGACACTCGAAGTGGGCACGCTCTTCCAGAATTCATCCATACCGGCCCGCCTGTTGATCGACGAATTGTTCGGGAAACATCTCCTCATCGTCGGGTCCACCGGATGCGGCAAGACCTCCGCGCTGACCTGCATTCTGCAAAGCTTGCTTCCGGAATACAGATACGCTCGCATAGTCGTCCTGGACGTTCACGACGAATACGCTGCGGCGTTCGGCGAGCAATCGGAGTCAATCGATCCTTCCAGCCTGAAGCTTCCGTTCTGGCTGTTGAATTTCCGGGAATTGACCGCGGCGTTCACCAGCTCCGACGAGAACGTCGAAGCGGAGGTCGAGATTCTCGCAGACGCTGTGCTGTGGGCGAAGCGCCGCTACAGCGATCGCCTACGGGCCGCATCCGGAGATCGACCGACGGTCAGCGGATTACCGTCGATACGCCGGTGCCTTTCAGGCTTGCCGATATCGTCTCCTACATCGACGAGCAGCTGGGAAAGCTCGAACGTGCGTTGAGCCGATGCCCTAAAGAGATTGAAAAACCGTATCGAGACTCTTGGCGACCGATCCGTGTTACGGCTTCATGTTTGGCAGTATGATGGTCGAAGAGACGATGGTCGAGTTCTTGGCGGTCTCTTTTGCGTGCCTTGGGAACGAAGCCGATCACGGTGCTGAGCTTTCTACGGTTCCGGGCGAAATAATGGACGTTGTCACTCGGTCGTGTCTCGCCCGCTTTCGATTTGGCCTGCTGGAGCCATTTGCGCTTCCCGTGTTGATTGTTTGTGAGGAAGCGTATCGTTATGTGCCGCGGATGCGAGCGGAGTTCTTGCCGACAAGGGAGGCGCTCGCACGCATCGCCAAGGAAAGCGCGCAAATACGGAGTGTCGCTGCGCTCATCACGCAGAGACCGTCCGAGCTCAATCCTACGATTCTTTCTCAGTGCGGCACGATCATTGCAATGCGTCTTCGACTGAGCGCGATCACGGGTCGTGATGGAACACGTATCAGGGCTCGTTGGACTTCCTGATCTTTCTTCCTCTTTTGGGGGATCGGGAAGCGATCGTGCTGGGTCAGGGCGTCGGAATGCCGATGCGATCCGCTTCCGGGACGTCAAATGCCGTGTATCCGACTCGAAGCGCAACGCCGTCTTCTCGACGCGCGTGGAAGGATGCCGTGATCAGCAGGGAAATGCCGACGGACATAGTCTATCGTTGCGCTCTGCGGCGAAGCCGACTCAGGCACAGCGAAGCGACGCCGAAATCGACGAGGATTCTGGACCGCCGCCGGTGATCGGCCGGCAGACCTCTCAGGGCCGGCTCAAATCGCCTGTTTCGGCGGCCACGGAATGGAGCTCGACGTCTGGCTCATATAGCTCGCATAGTCGGGCCGCTTGCGGTGCATCGGTTCCTCGACGGTCGGCACGCCGCTCCAACGCGTGAGCAGTGTCGTGATCAGGATCGGTGCGGGGAATGTCCAAATCCCGTGCGGCGTTTCCGCGGCAACGGAAAACAGGCCCCACCACACGCAGGCATCGCCGAAGTAGTTCGGATGGCGCGTAAGCGCCACAAGCCGCTGTCCAGGACCTTGCCCTGGTTTTGCGGATTGCGCTTGAAGAGGACGAGCTGAAGATCGCCGGTGCTTTCGAACAGGATTCCGAAGGCCGCGAGTCCATCCCCTGTCCAGGCGACCGGTCCAGCTGCGCGCCGTGTCGGCGAGCTGGCCGACCTGGACCGGCAGCGAAACGATGAATTGCAGCACCGCCTGCAGCGCGAAGACCTGCTGGAACGAGGCACGCGCAAAGCCCCAGGCTTCTGCGAGCGGGCGCGTCCGAGAATGCGCTGATAGCGCCGATCCGGCCCGTTCACCAGCCAGCGCCAGAGAAGATAGAGACCGAGGCGCAGGCCCAGATCGTGGCGAGGCCCAGCAGCAGCAGCGCGTGCTGCCCGTGGTTGCCGCCCGCAAATACGTCACCGCCGCGAGCAGGACGACGCCCAGCGCCCACCAGCTGTCGATGAAGCTGACATCCCGGATCCGGACGGCAATGAGCCACAATACCAGGAAGCAGGCTGCGGAAACCATGATGTTCTGAACAATGATGACGTCCATGCGCTCCGCCCGGATTGGCCGCCCGTTCGATGAAGCTGCCTTGCCGCGATGTATAGGCGAGGCGCGGACCGTGCGCTACCGGCGGGTTTGCCCCTTTATGACGCGGCAGCCCGGCGTGGCGCGAAGTGCGGAATGAGGAATTCGCCGGCCAGGCGCGTGCCGCTCAGAACTGCCTCGTGCGGGATTGGCCGAATTGCATCAGGCACATCAGGCGATCCGCGCCGATGGTCGCGTACTTTGCGGCCTTTCTTATGCAGTGATCGACGTCGCCGACGATGACCGAATCGAGTCCCTCCAGGACTTCATGCGCCTCCTCGTCGGACATCTCCTCGCCGCGCGCCATCCGCTTGAGGACGGCGATCACGGGCATTTCGTCGGCCGCAATCTCGAGGCTGGTCGGATCCTCGCCCGGAAGCGCGGCGATCTCGTGGGCCGCCTTGCGTGCGAGATGCGGATCGAGGCCGGCGCGGATCTGGTCCCACCAGATCGAGCGCGGCACCTTGAAGGCGATCGGCGCGAAGTGGACATACCAGAGCGCCGCAAGCGCCGCGCCGTTTTCGATCGCCTGCTTCCGCGTCTCCGCGACATGGACGAAGGTGAAGACGCCCTTCTGGTGGTTGAGGAAGCGGCCAGCCGGCGTTTTCTGCGAGGAGAACCCCTTCTCGTACTCGTCGAGCATGGTCTTCATGAACTCGATGGGGCTGAATAACGTGGTTCCCAGCACGCCGACGCCGAGCTCGCCCGCCATGCGAAACGATTCGGGGCTGCCTGCGGTCTGCCAGAGGCGCGGATGCGGCTTCTGCAGCGGGCGCGGCACGACCTCGCGCTCGGGCATCTGGAACAGCGCGCTGTTCCAGCTGAAGATCTCCTGGGTCCACATGCGCGGGATCATCTGGAGCGCCTCGCGCAGCTCGTCGCGTGCCGTTTCGGGTACGACCCCGAAGGTCTCCCATTCTTTGCCGCCCGATTTGGCGAGTCCCAGCTCGAAGCGGCCGTTGCTGAGGATGTCGAGCGTCGCCGCGCGCTCCGCGACGCGCAGCGGCCCGTTGATGCGGAACGGCGCCAGCACGCCCGCGTGACCCACATGCATGCGATGGGTGTTGAGCGCGATGGCAGTCAGGATGAGTTCGGGCGCGGCACTGTAGCTGAACTCGGGCGCGCCGTGATGCTCGACCTGCCACCAGATCTCGAAGCCCGCCTTGTCGGCCGCGCGCGCCTCCTCGATCGTGTCGGCGAAAAGCTTGCGCTCGTGGTCAGGCGCAAAAGGCTTCGCGCGCTGGACTTCGCAGAAGATGTCGAACTTCACTTTGTGCTCCTTGGTTCGTGTGCCGCCGGGGCGGTTACAGTACGGCGATCGGATTGACGGGCGAGCCCGTGCCCCTCTCGACGCGGAGCGGGGCCACGGTCAGAAGGAACTCCCAACGCCTTTCCGCCGCGCAGGCCGTTTCGAGATCGGTGAAATAGAGATTGTCGAGAAGATGCAGCCCCATCGAGGCCAGCGCGCACATGTGGACGGGGATCGGCCAGTCCTCGATCGGCGCGGGCGACGGCGTGGGATCATGAACGGCGTCCGAGCCGAGCACGGCGATGCGCTTGTCGAAGAGCCAGGGAATGCAGTCCGGCGCGAGACCGGCCAACGGCGGGCCCTCCCCTGGCTTGGGGGTGTTGTGTTCTCGCCAGGCATCGCGGCCGACGGCGACCAGCAAAATATCCCCTTCGCCCGTTCGTACGCCCTGGCGCTCTTCGGCGGCCTCGAGCTCCGACGCCGTCACAGGCTTGGCGGGATCGACGAAAGGCACGCCGCGCAGGCGCGGGATGTCGAGAAGAATGCCGCGCCCGCAGAGGCCGTCCTTCGCCGCCATGATGGAATTGCGGCGCGCGCCGGTCGAGCGCACGTCCGTCGCCGGAAAGCCGTTGTACATCCTGCCGTCGACGAAGACGTGGCAGAGCGCGTCGATGTGGCTCGAGGCAAGCCCGTGATAGGCGATGCCGATGAAATCGAGCGAGACCTCCATGCCCGGAATGCCGTGCGTGCACGGATCGTCGCCGCCGACGACGATGTGATGCAGCGCCGGCGTCGGGTTCTCGGGCCCGGGATGAACCGGAAAATTTCGCGCACAACTGATTGCGCGGCCGGATCTGACGAGACGCGCCGCCGCCGCGGTCTTCGCCGGCGTCAGGTAGTTGAGCGTGCCGCGTTCGTCGTCCGCGCCCCAGCGCCCGGCATTGGACACCCGCTCGAACAGCGCTTTCATCTCCGGCTTTGTCGCAAAGCGCGCCATGGCGCGGACCCCCGTCGTTCGATTGGAAACTGTCAGCTCTTCTTGAGCAGCGCTTCGTTCGCCTTGGAGTGCCGCTGGCCCGGCATAAGCTCGATCAGCTCGATCAGGTTCCCGTTCGGATCCCAGCAGCAGCAGCTTCCGATGATGCCGAGGTCGCGGTGTTCGAACAGCTCGCGGGTAAAGCGCACGCCTTTCGCCTTCAACGCATCATAGGCTGCGCGGACGCCCTTCACGCGAAAGGCGATGATGCGCGGAACCTCCCCCTCGGCCGCGGGAACCGGTGCTATCGCGGCCTTCGGCTCGACCCACTGGATGAGATCGATCATCGGGCCGCCGGGATCGCACGGAAGAACCATCAGCACGCCGCGCCCCTTGGCGCGCGCCATGCCGAAGATCGTCGCGACGAAGTCGGGCCATTCGACATGGCGCCGGTCGTCAAGGACGTCGAAGCCGAGCAGTTTGTAGAAGGCGACGGACTCGTCGAGATCCTTCACGTTGACGACCGTGTGATAAAGCCGCTCGAGGTTCCAGTCCAGCGCCATCGTCCCCTCCGCTTTTGTGCGCCACGCGACGCACGCAGCCGGCGTTTTCCGCCGATCGATCGAGATAATATAACAAGCGTTATGGAGTTACGCAAACGCAGCGCATGCAGGCGGGACCCCGGAAGCAAGGGTCGCCATCAATTCAAGGATCGACATGGTTCCCGGCGTCAGCCGAGATTGAACCGCCAAGACCCCTATCCGCCAGAATCCAGCCGGCTCTCGTGGAACTTCCCTTGGCCTTTTTGGCGTCGTGGCGGTTCACCTCGAGCGGCTGGCTCGGCGAACTGCGCTGCTAGCCGGCCATCGTCCCGCCGTCGATGACGAACTCGGTGCCCGTGATGAAGCGCGCCGCGTCGGAGGCGAGGAAAATGACGCCCTCGGCGATGTCGGCCGGGACGCCGGTGTGGCCGAGCGGCGTCGCGGCGGCGCCGGCTGCGCGCACCTGTTCCATCGTGTCTTCGTTGCGGCCGGCCGCGGGAAGATCGCCACCATTGCCGAGCTTCAGCCAGATGGGCGTCTCGATGGCGCCCGGGTGGATGGAATTCACGCGAATGCCGTTCTTCGCCCCTGCGCATTCCAGCGCCACGGCCTTGGTGAAGAGGCGCACGCCGCCCTTGCTGGCGCAATATCCCGACATACCCGCGATGCCGCGCAGCCCCGCTACGGACGAAATATTCGCGATCGATCCGCCGCCCGACTTCGCCATCAGCGGGATCGCGGTCTTGCAGCCGAGGAACATGCTGTCGAGATTGATTGACATCTGCCGGCGCCAGCTTTCGAAGCTCATCTCGAGCAGCGGCCTGGAGATGCAAATCGCGGCGTTGTTGACGAGCACGTGCAGCGCATCGCGATCGCGCGCGATCGCGGCGATGGCTTGCGCCCATGCATCTTCTCGCGCGACGTCGAGATGGAGCGCTTTCGCCGAACCGCCATCCTTCGCAATCTGGGCGCAGGTTTCAGCCGCTCCGGTTTCGTCGATGTCGGAGACGACGACATGGGCGCCCTCGCGCGCCAAGGCGAGCCCGCAGGCCCGGCCGATGCCGCTGCCCGCTCCGGTTACGAGTGCGACTTTCCCTTCAAGACGGTTCACCGCTTCCTCCGATCGATGGTTGGGCTGCCAATCCCTTGCCTCGCCGCGCTATGCGCCGCTCGCCGCGGAGGAAACGGTGTTTGGCATCGGGCCGCACATTGATCCGCATCCCTACGGCCAGCGCGCGCGTGTGAATTCGACGAGCCGGTCGATCGCGTCCGAGCCCTCCGGCAGCACCGGATGGAACATGTGCCAGACATGGATCATGTGAGGCCATACCTCGAATTGGGCGTCAACTCCGGCCGCAGCGGCGCGCCTGTGCAGGGAGAGCGAATCATCGAGCAGCACCTCGTCGGCGCCGACGTGGATCAGCATCGGCGGCAGGTGGCTGAGATCAGCGAGGGCGGGCGAGGCAAGCGGGTTCGCCGGATCGGCGCCGCCGAGATAAGCGTCGCCCATCTCCCTGAGGCTGCGCGCGGTCAGCAGCGGATCGCTCTGCGCGCGCGTACGAAAGGTCTCGGCTTCGCAGCGCATGTCGGCCCAGGGGCTGATCGCGACGAGCGCCGCCGGCATCGGCAGGCCTGCGTCGCGCGCCGCTACCAGGATCGCAACCGCGAGTCCGCCGCCCGCCGAATTCGCCGCCGATTGCGACATCGCGTGGTTCAGTCCCCTGTGCGAGCAGCGCGCGGTAGGCGGCCAGACCGTCGTCGACGGCCGCGGGAAAGGGGTGTTCCGGTGCCAGCCTGTAGTCCACGCTCATGACATGGCAGCGCGCGCGAAGGGCGAATTCCGTCGTGAGCGGACGCGATCCGGCAGGGTTGCCGAGCACATAGCCGCCGCCATGAAGATGAAAGAAGACGTGCTTTGCCGGCAGGCCATCGGGAACGATCCGCTCCACAGCAATCGTGCCGAGCCTGTCCTGTTCGATGCGGAGGCCGGGCGGAGTCACGAAGGCGGCGGCGAATTGTTCCGACTGCGTGCGACGCTCCATGAACGGCGTGTCGGGTCCGCCGATCAGCTCCTGAAGCATCTGGCGCACCTGGCCGATCGGCTCCATGCTATTGTCCCCCGAAACGTGCGCCACCGAAGAGGCGCAGCGTCGCTTGTAAGGCACGCGAAAAACAGCGGCAACGTTTTTTCGAACCGATGTTATAAAAAAGACACAGCGCACCCTTCGCAACTGCGAAAGCGACGAGTTCAGGCAACCGCCGCGCGAAACGCTTGCGCGCAGGGATCAACGTTGGACCGGCGGTTGAAGAACAGCGGTTCAAAATCTCGTTGCCATATATTGTAACGGCCGTTATATTTTCGGCCAAAGAGAATTGCCGCGGAGTCGGTCAAGGCCCGCGAACAGCAATTTTAGGGGAGGGCGTCCATGCGTTTCAGTTCCACAGCCTCGCTGCTGAGCGGGGCGGCGATGATCTGCCTGCTCGGAGCGCCGGGCCTGGCAGCGGCCGCGACTCAGGATCATGGCGCCGGCACGGCGAACGACACCGGCGCGGTCCAGGCCGCCCCCGCCGGGGCCGGCAGCGACTCGGGCACGATCGAAACGGTGGTGGTCACCGCGGAGAAGCGAGCCGAAGACAGCCAGCACGTGCCCATCGCGCTCACCGCCATTGCCGGCAACATGCTCGACAGCCAGGGCATCCACGAATTCGAGGATCTCAGCATGCGCGTTCCCTCGCTGCGATTCGGCTCCGGCGTGACGGGCGGCGAGAACGTCATCACCATGCGCGGCCTCGGCAGCCAGAACACCACCCCCGGCGGCGAATCGCTGTCGCCTACAGTGTCGACGGCGTGACGCTGCAGAACACGACGTCGGTCGATCCGGAATATTACGACGTCAACCGCATCGAAGTCCTGCGCGGTCCGCAAGGCACGCTGTACGGGCGCAACTCGGTCGGCGGCTCGATCAACGTGATCACCAACAAGCCGACCGACACGTTCGGGGGCGAATTCGATGCGCTCATCGGCGACTACGCGGCCCATATTTTCCGTGGTTGGGTGAATGCGCCGGTGGTCGATAGCTCCGACTTCAAGATGTATGTCCGCATCACCGGCGTTTCCGCGCAGCACGATGCCTATTCCCTGAACCTTTCGACGGCGCCGACGGCGACCCACAACCAGGACGCAGAAGACTTCCAGATGCTTCGCGGCCAGGTCTATCTGGAGTTTTCGCCCGACCTGAACCTGCTCCTGTCGGCGAGCACCTCCAGAAACGGCGATCCCGCCGCCTCCAACACGGCGTGGTGGGAAACGCCCACGCGCTACATGACCGGCCCTGACGCCATACCGGCCGGCTCGCCGTGCGATTTCAGCACCCAGGCGAAGTTCAAGCCCCGCGTCTACTGCCATGATGCGGCCGAAATCGGCAGCAACCAGGTCAATCTCTACTCGGCGACGCTAAACTGGAATGTCGGCTGGGCTGCGCTGACCTCGGTGTTCGGCTACAGCACCAGCACCGCCAACCAGACCAGCGACGGCGACGAATCGAATGCACCGATCGCCTTCGATCCGGTCTGGCTCATGCGCGAGCAGCAGATTTCCGAAGAAGTCCGGCTGGCATCGACGGACGATGCCTCGCCGTTCAAATGGATCGTCGGCGGCTATTTCTGGTCCAACAACTACGAGAACTACGCCTACGAGGACACCGGCACGAACGACACGTTCCCGCTGCCGGGTGCGTATGACGAGTTCCAGTTCCTCAGCCACGGCTTCCTGAAGACGCAGTCCTTCGCCCCGTTCGGGCAGATCGACTACGATTTTTCCAAGACCTCGCTTGGCATTCCCCTTTACCGCTACGCTCGGCGTGCGCTACAGCGATGACAAGAAATACGGCTACAGCTATCTCAACTACGTGCTTCCCGTTGGTTGTGGCGGCTCCTGCGAGATTGCACAGGAACCGTTCAACAAAAGCTGGGGCCAGTGGACGGGCAAGGGCGGCCTCACCTACCAGGTCAGCGACAACGTGATGACATTCCTCTGCTTCGCGCGGCTATCTCGCCGGCGGTGACATCATCGGCCTGGCGCATATCTACGGCCCGGAGAGCATGTGGTCCTACGACGCTGGCGTGAAGTCGCTCTTCTGGGACGACAAGGTGCAGTTCAACGTCTCCGGCTATCACGAGGAGATCGAGCATCTGCAGGTCTTCGTCCAGAGCTCGACCAAGTCCGGCATCAACAACGTGAACGGCATTACCCAGGTCAACGGCGTCGAGTTCGAGGGGGTAGCGCTTCCGATCGACAATCTGAGGCTCAATGCCAGCCTGACGCTGACGCACGCGACCTACGGCAACTACATCACAACGGACACGCGCTTCGGTGCACCGGGACCGGGCTGTAGTCCGGCGCCGGTGCTCTGCAACTTCCGCGGCAACTCGCTCAACCAGACACCGCCCTACACGGTCGATTTCGGCGCCGAGTACAATTTCAACACATCGATCGGCACGATCACGCCGCGCGTGGACACGTTCTTCTCAGGAAAAGTCGAGTTCCTTCCTGACAATTACATCACCTCTGTGCAGAAGCCCTATCACCTGACGAACATCCACCTGACCTGGCTGTCCAATGACGGCCGCTACAAGGCCGACGCGTTCGTCAACAATATCGAGAATGCGAACGTCATCTCGAATGACGGCTTGCAGTCGATTTCGCTGGGCCAGCAGGCGTTGGAACCGGACAATTTCGCCTATTATCCGCCGCGCACGGTCGGCATCCGGTTCGGCGTCAACTTCTGACGCGCCGAGACGGCGGCCGGCGCCCACCGGCCGCCGTTGAGGCTTTCATGAGCTGTTCTGGTCCGGCCACACTGAGCAAGCCCGGGCGAGCCGCGTCCCTGCCCAATTATCGTCATGGCGGCTACGTCCGGCCTACATATGAACACCAATGTGAAAATGGCCGCGCCTCGCGCGACCACGGTGCGGCGGTCAAGCCTGCCTGTGGCGCCCGCAATGCCGCCGCTTCGCCAGCTATGTTCATGGGTGGGCGGCACCTAGGCCCGCCGATGACGATTTTTTAGCGTTGCGATCAACTCGAAGAAATCAGAGAAGTTTAAGAGATAAGCTATTTCCAGCGCCCTCGAGGTTCTCATGACGTCACTGGCTTTCAAGACACTCCGCATCGAGCGCGACGGCGCCGTCGACTGGCTGACCCTCAACCGTCCTGACCGGCTGAACACGCTGACCGGCACGATGGTGCAGGAGCTGTGCGAATACTTCGAAGGCCTTAAATCGAACTTCGCGGTCCGCATCGTCGTGATGAAGGGCGCAGGCCGCGCCTTCTGCGCGGGGCTCGACATCAAGGAGCATCTCGACGGCGACCGTGTGCCGGAAGGTGCGGGGCGCACCCGTCCGGGCTATCATCTCTTCGACATCGTCAGGTTGATGCGCGCTTGTCCGCAGCCGATCGTGGCGCTTCTTCACGGTCCCGCCTGCGGCGGCGGCTTCGCGATGGCGCTCGCGGCGGACATCCGCGTCGCCGGCGAGAGCGTGCGCATGAACGACGCCTTCGTGGCGCTCGGACGGTCGGGCTGCGAGCTCGGCCTCACCTATTTCCTGCCGAAGATCGTGGGCCTCGGCATTGCCACCGAGCTCATGTACACGGGCTCTTTCATTGATGACAAGCGCGCGCTCGCGGTCGGCCTCGTCTCGTGCGTTGTGCCCGATGCCGAACTCGAAAAGGCGGCTGCGGAATTCGTCGGACCGATGCTGCGCACCGCGCCGCTCGGCCTGCGGATGACCAAGGAGACACTGAATACCGCGCTGAAGGTGAGCGACCTCAACGCCGTAATCGATTTGGAGGAACGGGCGCAGCAGATCTGCGGCCGTGGCCCCGATTTCGAAGAGGCTATGCGTGCCTTTCTGGAGAAGAGGCCGCCGCGCTACGCGCCATCGCTGTGATTTTAGGGTTCGCGCAAAAAAGCTTTGTCATCCCGGCGAGCGCTGCGCAGCAGCGCGAGGTCATGGGGACCGAGGGGCCGTTTGCTCGGGCGACGACGACGCATTCAAGCGCCGCGAAAAATGCGTTAATCTCGTCCCCTATGACGATCATCGAACAGACCATCGCTCCGCGCGCGCGCGATCTCGGAGGCTTCAGCGTGCGGCGCGTGTTGCCCTATGCGACACGGCGAATGGTGGGGCCGTTCATTTTCCTCGATCACATCGGTCCAGCGGAGTTTGCGCCTGGCAAGGGCATCGACGTGCGTCCGCATCCGCATATCGGGCTTGCGACCGTCACGTATCTGTTCGAAGGCGATTTCTTCCATCGCGACAGCCTCGGCAACGCCCAGGAGATCAGGCCCGGCGCCGTGAACTGGATGACGGCCGGCCGGGGCATCGCGCACTCCGAACGAACGCCGCCCGGTGAGCGGGCACAGCCGCACGGCATTCACGGCCTCCAGAGCTGGGTGGCTTTGCCGGTCGCGCACGAAGAGACTGCCCCGGAATTCTTTCATCATCCGGCCGACACAATTCCGTCGACCACGCGTGAGGGCGCTGCGATCTGCATGGTCGCCGGCAACGCGTTCGGCCTGCGCTCGCCGGTTAAGCTCTATAGCCCGCTGTTCTATGCCGATGTCCGTCTCGCGCCGCAGGGACGCGTAACGCTTCCGGACAATTTCGCCGATCGCGCGGCCTACGTCATCGACGGCGACGTCTCCGCCTCTGGCGAGCACCTCGAACCGCTCGCGCTGAGCGTCTTCGAACGCGGTGCAAAGGTCACAATCGAAGCGCGCAGCCAAGCGCACGTCATGCTGCTCGGTGGCGAACCGTTTTCGGAACCGCGGCACATCTTCTGGAACTTCGTCTCCAGCTCCGAGGCGCGCATCGAGACCGCCAAGCGCGACTGGAAGGAAGGGCGCTTCCCGAAAGTCGCGGGCGACACCGTCGAGTTCACGCCGTTGCCGGAAGGATAACCCCGCGACACCCGAAGCGCGCTCCGGTGTGCACCGCAGCAATTCGCGCGAGCCCGACGAATTCGGGACGATAACGCTTTCGTAAAGCGACTTCGCACGTGGCCTGTGAAAGCGAGCCGTGTTTCTCCTAAGCTGACCGGCGGAGCTCGAGACTTCGCGAGGCCTTTCTTGACCGATCTCACCCAGGACGCCATCGCCATGCCCGCCGGCGCGCCGCTCGTACAGGCCACGACCGCGGCGCCTTTGCGCTCTCACCCGCTGCGCTTCCGCAACAAGGCGATCTACGGCACCGGCAATCTCGTCGAGACCGTGATCAACGCAGTCCTGACCAATTTCCACCTGTTCTATCTCACCGCCGTCTGCGGGCTTTCCGGCACCCTCGCCGGCGCGTCGGTGTTCATCGCGCTAGCGGTGGACGCCTTCGTGGATCCGGTCGTGGGGTACCTCTCTGACAACACGCATTCCCGGCTGGGGCGGCGTCATCCCTATCTGATCGGCGCGGCCATTCCCGTCGCGGTTGCTTTCGGCCTGCTGTTCTCGATCCCGGCGATGTTCAAAGGCTGGAGCCTCTTCGCCTATTCGACCGCGATGCTGCTGTGCATGCGGTTCGCGCTTTCGACGTTCGTCGTGCCCTACATGGCGATGGGCGGAGAGCTGACGGGCGACTATCACGAGCGATCCGTCGTCGTAACCTATCGCCACTTCTTCGGCATCATCGGCGGGATCGTGCCGGTGATACTCGGGCTTCCCCTGTTCCTCAGGGGCGACAATGTCCTCCTGCGCTCGGCCTATATTCCCTACGCCTGGTGCTGCGCCGCCATCGTGCTGGGTGGTGCGATCCTGTCGAGCTTCGGCAGCTTCGATACAATTCCGCGCCTGCACAAGACCGATCCAGCCGCGGAACGGCGCAATCCCGGCCGCGAGATCGTCGAGGTGTTCAGGAACCGCTCCTTCGTGGTTCTTTTCACGGCGCTCCTGTTCTTCTTCGTCGCGCAGGGCGCTGCTGCCGTGCTTGCGCTTCATTCCGGAAAGTTCTTCTGGAACCTTCCGACCGGCATCATCGCCTCGCTGCAAATTCTTTATCCGACCGGAATGGCGCTCGCGCTCCCGATCGTCATTGCCGCGTCGCGCAGGCTCGAGAAGCGCACGCTCGTGCTCGGCGGCGAAGTCGTCTTCTGCCTTCTTCAGGGCGTGCCGCCGCTGTTGCGGATTGCGGGGTTGCTTCCGCCGAACGGGCCGCTGCTCTATGGCATCCTCGGCACGCAGATGGCCGTGGTCGGGGCCACGATCACCGCGCTTGTGATCGGATTCCAGTCGATGATGGCGGACGCCGCCGACGAACACGATTATCTCTTCAACGCGCGGCGCGAAGGCGTTTATTTCGCGGGCCTCAGCTTCTCGATCAAGCTCACCGCCGGCGCCGGCGGCTTCATCGCGGGCCTCGCGCTCGACGCCATCGGCTTTCCCAGCGCCTGGGTCTCCGCCCACCCGCACGCGATCGCGCATCTGGGCGCCGACGTAACGCGCGATCTCGGCCTGATCGCCGGCCCGATGCCGGCCGCCATCACGTTGTTGTGCGTCGCCATCATGTGGTTCTACCGCATCGACCGCGCCCGGCACGCCGAGATCCAGACGGCGCTCTTAGCGCGGCGAGGAAAAATCTAGCCGAAAGTTTCCATTTCGTTCTTGACTGGCAACGCATGGATGGCACGTTACAGAAAGGAAGATTTTTCGAACAGGTGCCAGAAAAAAGCTCACTGCAATCTCCCAGGCAGGAAGATCCGCCCTAGGCTGCGAGCTCGATCCGATGCCCCGCTTGAGCCCAGGCGTCTATGCCGCCGAGCAGCGGGCGGATTTTCCTGAAGCCCGCGCGGCGCAAATGCTGGGCCGCGATGGCGGCGGAAGCCTCGTTGGGGCAGGAGCAATAGATGATGATCTCGCGATCGCGCGGGAAGCCCTCGATGCTCGGATGGATGTCTTCGGGATGGGCGGAAAGCGCGCCCGGAATGATCCCGTCGCGCAGGCGCGCGGCGCTCGGACGGACGTCGAGGATGACGGGCGGCAGCGCCGTCTTCATCATATCGGCGAGCTCGTCGACGGAAATCCGGTCCATGCGCAGCTGACGGATGAAGGCCTGGCGCTGGAACCAGCGGATCGCGAGATAGAGCGCGAGCGCGGCGGCGACGACACCAAGGCCCATCAGTCCAAGCTCGGCCAGCGTCGCTAGGATGCTGCGGATCGCATTGCGGAACAGGCTGCCCAGCAGCACCCGGGACAGCGACGTAGGCGAGCGCGCCGATCGCATCGAGCGCGAGGAAGCGCAGCCACCCCGTGCGTGTCACGCCCGCAAGCGCCACGGTGATGTTCCCGAGGCCCGGCACGAACTTCGCGAACGCCAGCGATAGGGGACCGATGCGGATGAAAATGGTCTCGGTTTGGCGCACGCAGGAATCGGGCGAGAGCGAGATGCGGCAGAGCAGTGCGAGCACGCGCCGTCCGTAGTGAACGCCGGCCCAATACCAACCCGCATCGGCGAGCAGCGATCCCGCGACGGCGGCGAGCAGGATAGGCAGCAGCGGCGAGCCTTGCGCGGCGGCGAGCGCACCCGCCACCAGCAGAGCCGGATAGGACGAAATCGGCAAGCCGCTCTCGTCCAGAAGCACGTTCACGAAGACGACGAGGATCCCATAATGGGAAATGAGAGAAACCACGGTCTGCATAAGGTTTTCCGCCGTTTCGTGCGCGTGAGGATAGCTCAGTCTTGCATCTAATGCGTGATCGACGCTGGGCAAGTTGCAGTACGCGCGGGTGCGGTATTCTCGTTCGGTGGGGAGCTGGGTCGCCGGGGACGCTCACCCATTCGCGCTTCGCGCGAGCGGTCCGTCTCCCGCGCAAGCGCGGGAGGATTAGCGAGGGCGCCAATAACCCTGCCCCGCGTTGCGGGTGAGGGGCGGGGGAGGTGTCACGAGCGAAGCGAAGTGACGGAGGGGGAAAGTCCTACGGCGCGGCGTTTCCTGCGTCTCTCACCGCGCGGGTGTTCGCGAACTTCTCCGCGAGCGGCGTCAGCACGTCGACGATGGCATTGTGCGCGGCGTTGGCAAAGATCGCGCCGGACGTCTCGCAGAGCATTCCGGAGCCTCCCTGCGATTGGGCCGTGCCGGTCGCCATGGTTTCGGCAATGCGCACGCCCATGGCACTGTCGACCGCCAGGTGCGCGTCGATCTCGAGTGTCGCCTCGAAGCCGTATTCCCAGAAATTCGGCACGTCGCGCATCGTGATGCGTAGCGCTTCGGCGCTGACGCGGATGATTCCCGCGGTACCCTTCAGCGGCGCCACCGTGTCGGGACCGGCCACGCGGATGTCCTCGACCAGCGGACGGAAGGTGTCGGCGACTGATTCTCGAAGGTAGCCCGAAGATCGACCGGATAACTCGCACCGGTGCAGACCTTCGCAGTCAACGGCACGTCCTGGCTCAGTGCCGCGTCGTCGACGGCGACCGTCCAGACACCCGGCACCTTGTATGCATAACCGGTGGGAACGTCGATCGCGGGCGAGCTCGTGACCTCCACCGTCTGCGGCGCACAGCCCGCAATGAGGACAAGTCCCAGCACAACGAGAACTCGCGACATCGAATCAGAACCCGCAGGGATGCCGCCTATTGTAACCTTCTCTTCCACATCGCGAACAGCCGTTCCCAGTGCCGCTCGGCAGCTTCTTTGTTGTAGGCCGGACGCGCCGGAAACGCGAAGCCGTGCTCGGCTTTTTCGTACAGTTCGACTTCGGCGTCGACCTTGTCCGCCTCGAGCGCAGCCTTGAGCGGCGGGATCAGGTCGAGCGGCATCCAGTGGTCGATCTCGGCGCAGGCGAAATAGAGCTCGGCGCGCGCTTTCTTCGCGACCCTGTGGGGGCTGTCCGGCTTTTCGGTCACCAATTTGACGCCGTAGATCGAGGCGGCTGCGGCGATGCGATCGGAAAATTCGCGGCCGCGCCGATGCATATTGGCCGCTCATGCAATATCCCACCGCGCCGGCGAATCCTTGCTCGCCGCCTTCTCGCCGTCGAGGAAGGAAAACAGCGCCGCGGTGTCGGACATCACTTTCGGGATGTCGAGACCCGACATCAGCTCGATCATGCGGTTGCGTTCTGGCGCGGCGGGATCGCGCGGCAACGGGCCGAGCTCCATCACGCCGGCGCGGTAATACATGTTGGGCAGCATGACGAAATACCCGGCGCTCGCGATCCGCCGCGCCATGTCGCGCAATTCCTCGCGGATGCCGGGCGCGTCCATGTAAAAGAGGATGGCCGGATAAGGCCCGCCGCGCTCGGGATGGCAGACGAAGGTCGACATGCGGCCGTCGCGTGTCTCGATGTCGATCTGGCGTTCGAACATGGCGCGTCTCCCCTTTTTGTCTGCGTGGATCGTGCCACACTCACAGCGCAGCATCCACCGCCGGGCCGCCATGACTCACATTCTCGCCGTCCATGCCCATCCCGACGACATCGAGACGCTGGCTGCGGGCACGCTCGCGCTTCTCGCGGCGAAGGGTCACCGCATCACCATCGCGACGATGACGGCAGGCGACGGCGGCTCCATCGACATGGGGCCCGATGAGACCGCACGCATCCGCAGGCGCGAAGCCGGCGCCGCGGCGGGACTGATCGGCGCGACCTATTCCTGCGCCGGATTCGGCGATCTGGCGCTCTTCAACGACGATGCTTCGCGCAGGCGTACGGTCGAGCTCATCCGAGCAGCGCGGCCCGATCCGTGATCACGGCGGCGCCGGTCGACTATCACCCCGACCACGAGGCGACGAGCATCCTCGTGCGCGACGCATGCTTCGCCGCCTCGGTCACCCAACTACCTGACCGGCACGGCGCCGGCGTTGGAGGTGATCCCGCCGCTCTATTTCACCGACCCGATCGAAGGCCGCGACCGCAGTGGCAGGAAGGTCGCGCCGGATTTCGGGGTCAACGTCGAATCCGTGATCGACACCAAGCGGCGCATGCTCCTCTGCCACGCAAGCCAGGCAAGGTGGGAAGTGAAGCAGCACGGCATCGACAATTTCGTCGCCGCCATGGAGGCGTGGACGAAGAAGCGCGGCAAGAGCGTCGGCGTCACTTATGCGGAAGGCTTCCGCCAGATACACCGGCCATCCCTATCCACGCGCCAAAGGATCTGCAGGATCTCGTCGGCGCCGCGCTTTGCATGCCCCAAAGCAATCGGCCCCGCACTGTGAGTGCGAGGCCGATGCTGTGGCGATGTCTGTGAATTCAGTACAGTGCCATCACTGAGGTGCGGGACCGTTCTGCAACGGAGCCGGGGGACCATCCGGGCCGTTGCCGGCGGACCGCTGTTGTCCGGTCCGTTGTCGTCCGGGGGCGGCGCCGCGGGCATGGGTTGCCATCCCGACGCGCAGTGCTTCACATAAGGGTAATAGGCGTGTGAGGCACCGCAGTAGTACCAGTACTGGTCTGACGGGGATTGAACGCGCGGCACGACGACGACGTCGGTGAAGTCCGGATCAGGGTACGGATAGTAGTAGGGATAGAAGCCGTCATCGTAATACGGGTAAGGCGCTCCGAAGAAGAACGGGGCGCCGAAATAGATGCCGCCACCGCCACCGTGATGCCAGCCGCCGTGGAAGCCACCGCCGTGCCAGCCGCCGCCGCCGTGAAAGCCGCCATGGAACCCTCCACTGGCGCCGGGGCGCCGCTACCGCCACCATGCTGCTGCGCAAGCGCGGGCGACGCGCCGGCAAGCAGCGCCACGGCGCCGAGCGCCAAGAGATAAGTTTTGGTGATCATTCTCTGCTCGTTTCTTGTTCGCGCACGAGGCGCAATCGCCCATCCATCTTTCGATATGGTGACGGTCAGAGAGCATCTCAAGCTGAAGATGAACGGGGCGTGAACGGCGCGTACGTGTACGATGCCACCGTTCGCGCGAGAAGCCGTCAGAGCTGGTCGGGCTTCGCCAGACGCTGCGCCCAGATCGCGCCGATGAAGACACCCTTGGCGCGCGGCAGAAGAAGCAGGACCAGCGCGAGCGAAAGCCCGGCGAAGAAGGCAACACTCCACCATTCCGGCCAGGTGGCGCCGGATCTCCCACTAGGGCGAGAGCGACGACAACATGGCCGACGATGAGCACGGTCAGCCAAGCCGGACCGTCATCGGCGCGAATATGGGTGAAGACTTCGCCGCAATCTGGGCAGTGGTCGACGGGCTTGAGATAGGCGCGGAACAGCGCGCCCTTTCCGCAATTGGGACAGACGCCCAAGGCGCCTCGCCGCACGGCCTTATTGAGGTCGCGCTGGCCAGGCTGAGCGGCGCCCGGAAGCGCCGCCGCGATGTCGGAAATGTTTCCCACACAATTAATATAGGAGCCGAGAGGTTGCGCCGGCAGTGCGCAATTGCGCGCGCGACGTTTTTGCGCAACGAGGGCGCTGGCTACGAAAATTCCCGCTAGCGCGAGCGCAAATAGAGTTTACGGCCCTTAATCTCGAACGACGCCAGGCGCTGGAAGAATGGCGCGCCGAGCAGCGAGGAGCTCATTGGCGCCTCGTTGATGGAGATGGCGACGTTGGTGAACCGGATCGGGCCAATGGCGAGGCTCGCCACGGTGAACGGCGCTCCGCGCCCCTCGCCGTTCGCCGTCTCGTAGGCGCGCGTGAAGCTGAGCTGCGAAACATCGACGCCTAGCCGCTTCGCATCGGCGGGGCTGAGCACGATGTCGCTCGCGCCGGTGTCGACGAGGAACTGCACCGGCGCGCCGTCGACGCTGCCGAAGACCTCGAACTGCCCGTTCTCGTCGGCCGTTAGCACCAGCTGATGCGGATCGGTCGTCACGCCGTAGCTCGGGATCAGCTCGGCGCGCACGCGCAGCGCCGCGTCCGCGATCTCGCCCTGGTAGGAATAGGCGAGCATCAGCACGCCGGCGATGCCGGTCCAGATCGCGATGTTGCGAAAGCTCTCGCCCCATCCGATGCGGCGGCTGAAAATGAGTCCGCTCGAGAGCAGGGCGACGATACCGATATTCTGTATGATGTAGGCGTGGTCTATGTCCGATGCTGCGCGGCCCGGAAAGAGCGTCGCCAGCTTCCACAGGCCCAGTGCGAAGAGCACGAGCATGCCGATCCAGATTGCGAAGCGCAGCCGACGGTTCGGCTCCGACGGCGGCCGGCGCCACGGGCCTGTGGTGTTCGTCATGGGAGCCCCTGAATGCTCGCCAGCATAAC
Source organism: uncultured Alphaproteobacteria bacterium (assembly GCA_963802815.1). GTDB lineage: Bacteria > Pseudomonadota > Alphaproteobacteria > Micropepsales > Micropepsaceae > Rhizomicrobium. Next base: position 54,015 of record CAWDKN010000032.1, on the reverse strand, counting down.
TCCAATCTCCACTCCCGGGAGGTCGATCCGTCGAAGGGCGACCGGTTGGAGGATGCCTTGTCTGACAGGCTTCCCCTACGCGAAATGCTTCGCGTTTCGACCTCCCCACAAGTGACCCAAGGGGGGATTTTGCAAGTGCCGCCGTCCGCGCCAAACTCCATCGCAGAACCGGGAGAACGCCATGGCCTATGACGACTACAAGCTCATGAAGATCGCGCGCGACGGGCGCATCGTCACCGCGACCGTCGACAATCCGCCGATCAACCTCGTCACGCTCGAACTTTATGGCGAGCTCGCAGCGCTGTCGAAGGAGCTGGAAACGGACACCGGCGCGCTGGTCTTCATCCTGAAAAGCGCCAACCCTGACTTCTTCCTCGCCCATTTCGACGTGAGTGCGATCTTGGGCTTTCCCGCGGACGCGGCGCCGACGCGTGCGGCGGCGGCGGACAACGAGTATCACGCCATGTGCGAACGCTTCCGCACCATGGACAAGGTGACGATCGCGCAGATCGAGGGCCGCGTCGGCGGGGGAGGCTCGGAGCTCGCGGCCTCCTTCGACATGCGCTTCGGCGTGATCGGCAAGACGATCGTTAATCAGATGGAAGTGCCGCTCGGCATCCTGCCGGGTGGCACCGGGACGCAGCGCTGGCCGAGGCTCGTCGGACGCGGCCGCGCGATCGAGGCCATCCTCGGCGCGATCGATATCGACGCGGAGACGGCGGAGCGGTGGGGCTATCTGAATCGCGCGCTGAAGGCGAACGAGATCGGAGCGTACGTCGACGAGCTCGCGCGGCGCATCGCCTCCTTTCCCGCGCCGGCGATAAAGCTTGCCAAGCGCGCGATCGATGCAAGCGCACTGCCGCTCGCCGACGGGCTCGCCGAGGAGGCGTTCCTGTTCCAGCAATTGATGCGCGAGCCAAGCGCGAGAGCGGCGATGAAGCGGTTCCTCGAAGTCGGAGGACAGACGCGGGAGGGCGAGCTGCGCGTAGCGGAGTTGATGACGAGCGTGTCCTAAGTGCGGGGACACCGGAGTATTTTTTAAGCGCGGAGGACCCGGTGGTTGCGCAGAGGACGCTCGGGAGCGGAGGTTGTTGCGGCGGTGCGCTCTTCCTCTCAATACTTTTTGGCACGCTTCGCGCCCCGATCGGGCTAATGCAGTTAGACCTCCCGTTCAGTTGCAGGACTTGCTGCTCAGCGTCCACCGCACTGCCTCTGCGTCCTCCGCGTTTAAAAAATATCCGGTGTCGCCGCACTTGGGTCTGGCTGCTTGACAAGCGCCTCCCGCATCCATAAAACTATACCAAATGGTTAAGTATAACGACGCCGAGCTCGACCGCACTTTCGCCGCTCTCGCCGATCCCACGCGACGGGCCATGCTGGCGCGGTTGAGCCTCAAGGTCCTTTCGGTAAGCGAGCTCGCCGAGCCTTTCGACATGACGCTGCCGGCGGTGATGAAGCACCTCACGGTGCTGGCGGATGCCGGACTCGTCGTCCGAGAGAAAACCGGCCGCACGGTCTCCTGCGAGCTCCAGGCCAAGCCGATGGAGGACGCCGTGAAGTGGCTCAACCTTTACCGCGCGGTTCTGGAGCGATACGCTCGACCGCCTAACCGCCTTTGTGGAGGAAGATGCATGTCCGCACAGCTCGATACCAAGCCAAGCCTCGTCATCCGCCGACACATTAAAGCGGCGCCGGCGGCCGTCCTCGCCGCCTGGACGGACCCGGAAAAAATAATGCGCTGGTTCGGCCCCAACGGGGCTGACGTCACGCATGCGGAAACCCAGGTGCGCATCGGCGGCCGCTTCCATGTCTGCTTCCACACGCCGGACGGCGAGGAGCACAATGTCAGCGGCGAGTATCGCGACGTCGTGCCGGACAGGAAGCTCGTCTTCACCTGGGAATGGCGAACCTTGCCGGAACGCGTGTCGCTGGTGACGGTGTCCGTCACGCCGGACGGTGCAGGCACGCTGCTGACACTGAAGCACGAGCAGTTCTTCGACGAACCCGCGCGCGATCGTCACCAGTCCGGCTGGGCCGGCGCGCTCGACAAGCTCGAAGCGTTGTTCGCCTGAGAGAGGAATTCGCCATGCAGAAGCACAAGGTCGTTTCGCAGAGAAGAATGGCTTGCCGCGAGCAAGACATTCGTCGAGCAGGAGAAGGCGTTCACGCGCGCGCGCGACGCGCTGAGCGCGGCGCGCCGCGAGCTTCCCTGGACGAAAGTCGAGAAGCGATATGTCTTCGAAGGACCGAACGGCAACGAGGCACTCGCCGATCTCTTCGGCGCTCGCAGCCAGCTGATCGTCTATCACTTCATGTTCGAGCCCGGCTGGGAGGCCGGTTGTCCCGGCTGTTCGTTCCTATGCGACAATGTCGACGGCGCGCTCCCGCATATCGAGCACGCCGGCGTGTCGCTGGTTGCGGTGTCGCGCGCGCCGCTTGCGAAGCTACAGGCTTACAAGAAGCGCATGGACTGGAATTTCAAATGGCTGTCGTCGTCTGAAAACGATTTTAACTACGACTTCCACGTCACGCTGGACGACAGCGTCACGCCGGTCCTCTACAATTTCCGCAACAAAGACGAGCTCGCCGCGCTAGGGCACGTGCCCAAAGGCGAGATGCCGGGCCTCAGCGTCTTCTACAAGGACGAGTCCGGCGACATTTTCCACACCTACTCGTCTTACGCGCGCGGCGGCGAGATGCTGCTCACTGCCTATTCCTATCTCGACCTCGTGCCGAAAGGCCGCAACGAGGACGACGCCAATATGGGCGACTGGATGCGCCGCCACGACGAATACGACAAGCCGCCGAATGCGCAATGACCACGAAGGACGAAGCCCGGATCCACGCGATGATGGCCGAGCACTGGCGGGCCATTCACGACAAGAATGCGCGCGCAGCCCTGGCGCACGATGCCGGCGACATCGTCGTGTTCGGCCTGGGGCCGCCTCTGCGTCTTTCCGGCGCCGCAGCCAGCGATCCGAGGGAACTGAAGCGTCGTTTGCGACCTGGAGCCCGCCGATCGACATATCGGTGCGCGATCTCCATCTGGAGATAGACGGCGACATCGCCATTGCATACGGAACTCAGCCCCATGACCGGAACGAAGAACGACGGGTACGAGGATGATCTCTGGTATCGGCTTACGTTGTGCTTCCGTCGTACCGGCAGTGCGTTGAAGGTCGCACACATACACGAGTCGACTCCGTGCTACATGGACGGGAGCAACCGCGCCGCGCTCGATCTGAAACTGTAAGCGGAGGACGAAAATGTCTGCGGACAAGAAGTTGAAAGCGGGCGCGCCGCGCGCCAACGTTCTCGCCTTCTATCGCGAGAACGGGCCGATGAGCGATCCGGGCGCAGAAGCGAAGATGTTCGACGGGCTGCCTTCGGGCGTGGCCGAGCTCGCCTGCGTCGTGCCGGGGCTGCTCTTGCACCAGCATGTCGGACCGAGCTACGGCGCACCGATCTCCCAGACGCGTCAGCAGGAGTCCCATATCCGCTCGCTCGAGGCGATGCTCGCGGAAATCACCAAGCGCAGTGCCGCGCCGCTGACGCAAGAGCGCCCGCTCGCGTCGCGTCTCGTCTGCGTCTGCCGGCATTTTTCGCTCATGCTCGTCGCCATGCTGCGCGCCCAGGGCTTTCCGGCGCGGGCGCGGTGCGGCTTCGGGACCTATTTCGAGCGCGGGAAGTTCACCGACCATTGGGTCGCCGAATACTGGAACACGAGGGAAAGCCGCTGGGTGATGGTCGATGCGCAGATGGACGCCCATCAGAAGGCGCTGTTCCAGCTCGATTTCGATCCGCTCGACGTTCCGCGCGACCGCTTCGTCATCGCCGGCGATGCGTGGGCAGAATGCCGCGAGGGCCGGGCGGATCCCGCAGCGTTCGGCATCCTCGACATGCACGGGCTCTGGTTCATCGCCGGCAATGTCGCGCGCGACTTCGCCTCGCTCAACGGCATGGAAGTACTGCCTTGGGATTGCTGGCCGGCGACGCCGCTGCCGGGGACGACGCTGGATGCGAACCAACTCGCTTTCTATGACGAGCTCGCCGCACTGACGTGCGGCCCCGATGCGCATTTCGACGAATTGCGGACGCTTTACCGCGATGAGACGCTGCGCGTGCCGGCGGTTGTGTTCAACGCCGTCACGATGCGCGAGGAACGCCTATAAAGCGATTTAAAGGTCATCATGCCCGGCCGGCACCCCCGTCCGCGCGAGAGCGCGGTCGGAGTGCGCGCCGGGTGATGGCGGCGGAGGTTTCCGGAAAGTGCTCAAGCAAACTCCGGCTTCAGAACTGCGGCTTCACGCCGTTCTTCTCCACCGTGATCGAGCCGAAGACGTTAGCGCCGTTCACGACGCCCATGCCGCCGACGGCGGCGAGACCGGGTTTGATGTCGTCTGGCTTGCCGGGCACGAGCGCCACGATGGGCGTATCCGGCTTCACATCGACGATGGAAGAGCCAGCGCAGGCACCCTTGCCGTCCTTCGGCGCCAGACCGACGCATTTGCCGTTAACGACCTGCGAGCCGTGGAACGTCACGGTCAGCTCCATGTTCGCGCCCGGCATCGCCATGCCATTGGTCATGCTGCCGGCGCGCATCGGCATCGGCGCGACCATGCCGTTGGTCATGCTACCCGCGCGCACCGGGCCGGTCGCCGTGTCGGGATGGTGATCCCAAGGATACTGTCCTTCGCCGACCCCGACGATCGGAATCACGTGGATCTCTTCAGCGTCAAGATGACCGTTGTTGCCGTCGACCGCCGTGACACCGATGAAGTCCGTAGATTTGAGCTGGTCGAATTTCAGGGGCACGACGGTGAAGATCGCCGTCTTCGGCGTGAAGGCGCCGGTCTCGGCGCCGCCCTTCGTCGTGATCGAAAGCGTCTTGCCGTCGAAGCTCGCGACGGTCCCGCGAACGAGGCCGGAGCCTGGCGCCGCGGCGAAGGCCGGCACAGCAAGCATGAGAGCGGCCGAAGCCATGAGAATCGAAAAGCGCATGAGTTTCCCCCGGGGGTTTTGGTGCGCGCACAGTAGGGGAGGGCGCGAGCCGCGCAAGGGGTGCCGACCTCCCCACAAGTTCCCCCCGAGGGGAGATGGTCTAAATCCGCCTCTGCACACCGTCCCAGAAAGGTTCGCGCAGCTTACGTTTGAAGATCTTGCCAGAATCCTCGCGCGGCAGGTCGGTGCGGAATTCGATGCGGCGCGGAATCTTGTAGCGCGCGAGCCGGCCGTCGAGAAAGGCGCGCACATCGGATTCGGTCAGCGTCACGCCGGGCTGCGGCTGGATCACCGCGCAAACTGCCTCGCCGAATTCCTCATCGGGGATTCCAAAGGCGGCGCAATCGGCAAGGCCGGGCATGCGGTGAAGCTCGGCCTCAATCTCGGCCGGATATATGTTCACGCCGCCGGAGATCAGCATGTCCTTCGAACGGTCGCGCAGGAAGAGAAAGCCCTCCTCGTCGAGATACCCTATGTCGCCGGGCGCAATCAGCCCGCCATGTTCCGGCGGGCGCCGGGCCGCCGCCTCGCCGTGATATCTGAAGTCGGCGACGTCCTCGATGCGCGCGATCACTTCGCCGATGGTGCCGCGCGGAACGTCGTTGCCGTCGGCATCGACGACGCGCAGCGTGCATTCGGGAATGGCGCGGCCGACGGTGCCAGGACGGGCGAGCCATTCCTCGGCCGTGCAGAAGGTGACAACGGAGGTCTCGGTCGAGCCATAATATTCGGTGATGATCGGCCCCCACCATTCGATCATCGCGCGCTTTATCGCGGGTGAGATCGGGGCTGCCGCATGCACGACGAATTCGAGCGAGGAGAGATCGTATTTCCGCTTCACGTTCTCCGGCAGCTTCAGCAGCCGGTTGAACATGATCGGCACCATGTGCAGATGGGTGACGCGATGGCGCTCGATCATTTGCAGGAGCTCCTCCGGGTCGAAGCGCGGCTGCAGGATCACATTGGCGCCGACGCGCGTCGCGAACATTCCATAAGCGTTGGGCGCGGAGTGGTACATCGGACCGGTTATGACGGTCGTGATGCGCGACGGCGCGGCCAAGTGCGGGGCGAAGCCGAACTGGCGCGCGCGGATCTTCGCGAACAGCGCAACCTGTTCCAGCGTAGGCGCATTGCGGCGCACGCCCTTCGGTTTTCCTGTCGTGCCCGAAGTGTAGATGATGGTGCCAGGCGCCTCGGCTCGATCGTTCGGCGCTGTGGCGCGGGTTGCGAGCCATGCGTCCCATTCGGGAAAATCCGCGGGCGCTTCGCAGTCGGATAGCGAAACCCCATAGGTTGCCGCGATCTCAAGGGGCGTTTTCACGACAATGACAGGCACTTCAGCCGGCAACACCGCGCGCACGGCGGCAAGCAGGTCGGAGTGGATGACGATGAGGCGCGCATTCGAATCGGTGAAGATGTGGCGCGCCTCCTCGCCCGTGTAGTGCCAGTTCACCGGCACGGGATAGGCGCCGATGGTTCCCGCGCCGAGACTTGCCTCCAGAAAGGGAAAGTCGTTGCGCAGGCAGAGCGCGACGGTGTCGCCGCGGCGGACGCCAAGCGTCTCGAAACCCGCTGCTGCGCGCGACGCGCGGGCCCGGATGTCCTCGCTCGTCCGCCTGCGGTCCCCGCTGAGGATCGCGCCCATGGTTCCCCCTCGTTTTCCGTGAAAGCCTATCGCATCCCCTCCGTGCGCGAGGCAACGGCCAGCGGGTCGCAGAGCGGCGATTGAACAGGCCCGATTGAATGGGCATAGGCGAAACCCATATAGGTTGATCCATGAGCAAGCCTGTCTACACCCCCGCACCGGCGGCCGATTTCGTGCTGCCCTTCGACCTGCCCCAGGTGGGGCTGCGCGGACGCCTCGTCCGGCTGGACGCCTCGTCCTCGCGCGCGCTGGGCGCCCATGCGCTGCCGGAACCGGCGGCCCGTGTGGCGGGCGAGATGCTGGCGCTTTCGGCCATCCTCGGCACCTCCCTTAAGCTGGACGGCCGGCTGACCGTCCAGACGAAGACGGATGGTCCGCTCGACCTCGTTACCGTCGACTATTATGGAGCGGAAACCGCACGGCCGATCGGCCTGCGAAGCTATGCGCGTCTCGATGCGGCGCGTTTCGCGGAACTGCCGCAGCCGATCTCCTTCGACAGGCTGTCGGGCGACGGCGTGCTCGCGATCACGATCGAACCAAGGCGTGGGGGCCAGTCCTATCAGGGCATCGTCGAGCTCGCGCCCTCGGGCATCGGCGCTTCAGCGGAAACCTATTTCGCGCAATCCGAGCAATTGCCGACGGCTCTGCGCCTTGCAGCCGGACCCGTTTATACCCCGGGCTTGCGCGAGCCGCATTGGCGGGCGGGCGGCATCATGCTGCAGGCGACGCCGGACGGGCGCGGCAGCGAAGACGATTGGGAAAGGCTGTCGACCTTCCTCGCCTCCGTCGAGGACCTCGAGCTCCTCGACGTGTCGCTGCCGGCCGAACAGCTCTTGTGGCGCCTGTTCCATGAGGATGAGACGCGCGTGCTGCCCGCCGAGCCGGTGACGTTCCGCTGCGACTGCAATGCCGAGCGCATCGTCTCGGTGCTGCGATCCTACCCGGCGCGCGACCGCGAAGGTCTCGCCGATCCCGACGGCGTGATCCGCGCACGTTGCGAATTCTGCGGCAAGGTACACCAGATCGGCCCGGCCGAGCTCGCGGCAGAGAAAGACGAGGAGTGATCCTGGTCCTCGATCTCGACGGCGTCGTCGTGCGCGGTCATCCCGAAGGGGGCCGCTGGGACAAGGATCTGGCCCGCGATCTCGGCATCGATTCGCAACGCGTCCAGGCGCTCTTCTTCGCATCCCATTTCAAGGACATCGTGACCGGCCGCGCGGACCTGATGACCACGCTCGAGAGCGTGTGGCCGCAGGTCGAATGCGAAGCGTCGCCGCGCGCCTTCGTCGACTACTGGTTCGCGAAGGACAGCCGGCTCGACGACGAGGTGCTGGCGCTTGTCGACGCCTGGCGCGCGGGCGGGCGCAAGGCGTTCATCGCCACTTTGCAGGAGCATGAGCGGGCGCGCTATGTGTGGGAGAGGCTGGGATTGTCGGGGCGGTTCGATGGGATGTTCTATTCGGCCGACCTTGGCGCTGCGAAACCGGATGCCGAGTTCTTTCGGCGTGCGCAGGCACGCATGCCGGTAACGATGCCGGACGAGATATTGTTCCTCGACGATCAAAGCGAGAACGTGAAAGCGGCGGCGGCGTCAGGTTGGCGGGCGAGGGTGCATCGCGACGCGGCCGACCTGCGCGCGGCGATTGAAGAGTTGGGCTAGCAACATTTCGAAAAACAACAAATCACGCGCACGCTCTTGCGATCACCTTGCGCAGGAAACCTTCGCACGCGAGCAGCTCCGACAGCGCCACGAACTCGTCCGTTTTGTGCGCCTGTTCGATCGAGCCGGGCCCGCAGATGACGGCGGGGATGCCGGCGTTCTGGAAGTGGCCGGCTTCGGTGCCGTAGGCCACAGCCTCGACGCGGTTGGCGCCGGAAATTTCCTGCGCCAGCTTCACCGCCGGCGAGTCCTCGTCCAGCGCGAGCGCGGGATATTTCGCAATTAACGTCGTCTCGAAATGCGCCTCGGCGACGCGCGCCTTGTATTTCGGCAGCACCACGGCGTCGGCCTGCGCTTTCACGCGCGCGACCGTGATGTCGCCATCGCGGCCGGGGAGCGTGCGCGTGCCCCAGCTGATGAGCGCCTCGCGCGCCAGGATGTTCACCGCGGTGCCGCCCTCGATCATCGTGGCTTCGAGCGTCGAATAGGGTGGATCGAAGCGCGGATCGGAATCGGCTTTCAGCTCGTCGCCGATGTCGTCCAGCAGCTTGACGAAAGCGCCGGCCATCATCACCGCGTTGGCGCCCTTGTGCGGCGCGCTCGAATGGCCTTCGAGGCCGCAGCATCTGGTTTTGAGGACGGTGCCGCCCTTGTGCGCGCCGACCACCTTCATCTCCGTCGGCTCGCCGACAATCGCAAGCGCGGGCTTGATGCCGGTCTTGGCGAGATCGTCGAGCAGGCCGCGAACGCCGATGCAACCAACCTCTTCGTCATAGGACAGGGCGAAATGGAGCGGGCGCCTCAGTCCGGAGCGCTCGATCTCCGGCAGCATGGCGAGCGCCACGCCGAGAAACCCCTTCATGTCGCAGGTGCCGCGGCCGAACAATTTGTCGCCGCGCACTTCCGCCTTGAACGGGTCGCTCGCCCAATCCTGCCCGTCGACCGGAACGACATCGGTGTGGCCGGAGAGGACATAGCCGCCGTCGCCGTCCGGGCCCAGCGTCGCGAAGAGATTGGCTTTGTTGCCGGCTGTGTCATAGCTACGCCGGCAACGCGCACCGGCCGCTGTCAGAAGCTCTTCGGCGAAGTCGATGAGGGCGAGGTTTGAGCCGTGGCTGGTGGTGTCGAAGCCGATGAGGCGCTCGACGAGCGCGAGCGGTGCAGGGGCTGCCACGGGGTCAGCCGTCGAGCGACGAATGCGGGTTGCCGATCACGCTCAGGAATTCGCGCCGCGTCAGCGGGTTCTTGCGGAACTCGCCATACATGGCCGAGGTGACCATGGTGACGCCGGATTTGTGTACGCCTCGCGTCGTCATGCATTGATGCGTCGCCTCGATGACGACCGCGACACCCTTGGGCTCGAGCACCTTCTGGATGCATTGCGCGATCTGCGCGTTCATCTTCTCCTGCACCTGCAGGCGGCGTGCGAAGGCTTCGACGACGCGTGCGAGCTTGGAGATGCCGACGACTTTGTTGGTCGGAAGATAACCGACATGGGCGCGGCCGATGATCGGCGCCAGATGATGCTCGCAATGGGATTCGAAGCGGATGTCCTTGAGCACGATCATATCGTCGTAGCCTTCGACTTCCTCGAAGGTCCGCTTCAGGTAATCTTCCGGATCCTGCGCGTAGCCCGAGAACCAGTCCTCGTAAGCGTCGGCGACGCGCTTGGGCGTGTCGCGCAAACCCTCGCGTTCGGGATTGTCGCCGGCCCATTGCAGCAGCGTGCGGACGGCGCGTTCGGCTTCCTCGCGCGACGGCCGCGCCGCCGCATGGACTTGGATATCGGGAGCTTTGGACATGGGAGAGCTTTCGACGGATAGCGATACCCAGTCTACGCACCAAAAGACGCTCCGGATCAATCCCGGTCGCGTGTCACGTCAGTGGAACTGGCGATGCTCGTGAGGGCTCTCAAGCAGGAAAGCCGGGATATCAGCCTCGAAGGCTTCGCCGGTGGCGGAGCGCATCTGGTATTTGCCCATCATGAAGCCGGACGAGGTCTTGAGCGGGCAGCCGCTGGTGTATTCAAAGGTTTGTCCGGGTGCGAGAACGGGCTGGGCGCCGACGACTCCCGGCCCGCGCACTTCCTGCACGCGGCCCGCGCTGTCGGTGATGTGCCAGTAGCGCGACAGAAGCTGCACCGTCTCGCCACCCTTGTTCTCGATGGTGACGGTGTAAGACCAGAGATAGCGCGGCTCTTCCGGATCCGACTGGTCGTCGAGAAAAGCCGGCTTCACCGCGACGCGGATTCCACGGGTCATGCGCTCATACATGAGGCGAAGTATCGGGCAAGCCTGTGCCAATGCGCAAGAACCGGTTCTGCGTCTCGTTAACGCTGTCGGAATGCGTGGCAGATTTGCCCGCGGAACTACAACCCCTTGTCATGGCCCGCGAGTGCCGACCGCCCAGTTGACGAGAACAATGGCGGTCAAATTGATTTTCCGCTCTCATTCCTTGAAATCTGCGGCGCGTCGCCTGGGCGGCCTGCAGACGTTTACGCTTCGGCCGCGTTCTCGCGCGCGGATCGGGGGTGTGGGCCACGACGTCAGGGGCGCGGCTCGACACGGATGTCGGTCTTGACCGAATTGGCGATGAAACAGGTCTCGTGAGCGATGTGGTGGATTTCGTCGAGCTTCGAGATGTCCGTGCCGGGCGCAAACCTTACGCGAGGACGCAGCACCACGCGGGCGATCCAGAACGGACCGTCCGAACGCTTTTCGAGAACGCCGACCGCATCATCCTCGTAGGCGTCGACGACGAGACGCTTGCGCGCACAGATTGCAAGAAAGGACAGCATGTGACAGCTCGAGAGCGAGGCCACGAAGGCCTCCTCGGGGTCGACCAGCGCCGCATCGCCCCTGAAAGCCGGCGCGGCTGAGCCTTCCAGCACGACGGCGCCGTCCTTGAAGCGCATTTCATGCGCGCGATTGTAGCTGTCATAGGTGAAGTCTGGCGACGTGCGCGACCAGCGCACGCCGGCATGATGCTCGCTCATGGCGGACCTCTCGGCGGACGGCGAAACCTAGCACGGCGGCCTGACCGGCGTCAGGACGCCGCCAGCGCCTGTTCGAGGTCTTCGCAGATGTCGGCCGCGTCCTCGAGGCCGACGGAAAGGCGCACCATGCTGTCGGTGATGCCGAGGCCCGCGCGCGCCTCGGGCGTCATGCGCTGATGCGTCGTCGTCGCGGGATGCGTAAGCAGACTCTTGGCGTCGCCCAGATTGTTGGAGATGTCGATCAGCTTGAGCGCGTTCGCCATCTTGAACGCGGCCTTCTTGCCGCCCTTGATGTCGAAGGTGACGACGCCGCCGCCCGCTTCCATCTGCGCGTGCGCAAGCGCCTGCTGCGGATGATCGGGGCGAAAGGGATAGAGCACGCGGTCGACATTCGGCTGCTCGGCCAGGAAGTTCGCGACCGTCATCGCATTCGCGCAATGGGCGCGCATGCGCAGGTCGAGCGTCTCGAGGCTCTTCAGGTGTACCCAGGCGTTGAAGGCGCTCATCGTCGGGCCGGTGTTGCGGTAGAAGGTCTGCAGGTGATCCTTGAGGAAGTCCTCCTTGCACAGAATCACGCCTCCCAGCACGCGGCCCTGGCCGTCGATGTATTTCGTCGAGGAGTGCACGACAATATGGGCGCCGAACTCCATCGGGCGCTGCAGCGCCGGCGTGGCGAAGGCATTGTCGACGACGAGCCGCGCGCTCGCCTTGTCCGCGATGCGCGCGACCGCCTTCAGATCGACGATCGCGAGCGTGGGATTGGCCGGCGTCTCGAGGAAGAACATCTTGGTGCGGGGCGTGACGGCAGCGGCCCATTGGTCGATGTCGTCGCCGTCGACGAGGGTGTGGGCGATGCCGTAGCGCGACAGCACCTCCTCGATCACATAGCGGCAGGCGCCGAACATCGCCTTGGCGGCGACGATGTGATCGCCGGTGCGCAGGGCGCAGAGAAACGTCGTGGTGACCGCGGCCATGCCGCTTGCCGTTGCACGCGCCACCGGCGCGCCTTCGAGCGCCGCCATGCGGGCTTCGAACATCGAGACTGTTGGGTTGGAATAGCGCGAATAGACGTAGCCGTCGGACTCGCCTTTGAAGCGGGCCTCGGCTTCCTCCGGGGCCTCGTAGGCGTAGCCGGACGTGAGAAACAGTGCCTCGGAGGTTTCCTGGAAGGGCGTGCGAAGCTGGCCGCCCCGCACAGCCAGCGTGCGGGAGCGCCATTTTCCGGGCTTTTTGTTCGTCGCCATGCACGTTTGTTGCGCGCTTGCCGGTCATAATCAAGATTATTAAGGTCGCGCCGGCCCCAACTCCGCTATGTAGTCACGATGAAAACCATCAGCCATCACGCCGCGCTCATTTATGTCATGGTCGTCGTTTCGGCCTCCGACGGCGCCATGAGCACAGACGAATTGCGCAAGATCGGCGATCTCGTGAAGACCCTGCCCGTGTTCAGCGACTTCGACGAGGCGCGGCTCATTTCCTGCGCGCAGGAATGCGCAGACATCCTGCAGGAGCCCGAGGGGCTCGAAGCCGTGCTCGGCCTCGCCGCCGCGGCGCTGCCCTCGCACCTGCGCGAGACCGCCTACTGGCTCGCGCTCGAAGTGGCGCTGGCCGACAGCCGGGTCGCGCTCGAGGAGATTCGAATTATCGAGGCCTTGCGCCGCAGCCTCGGCCTTGAGCGGCTGATCGCCGCCGCAATAGAGCGCGGCGCGCGCGCCCGCTACCAGGTCGCGTGAGGCGGCTGCTGCTCCTGCGTCACGCCAAGACCGTCCCTGGCGGTCCCAAAACCGACGACCATGCGCGCAAGCTCGCCCGGCGCGGCGAGACGGACGCGCCGGCCATCGGCCGCTATATGCGCGCAAGCGGTCTCATCCCCGACCTCATCCTGTCCTCCACCTCGCGGCGCACGGTGGAGACGGTCCAACGCGTGACGGCGGAATTCAAGGCGCGGCCCCAGACGGAATATCTGACGGCGCTCTATCTCGCCGAGCCCGAGACCATCGTAGAGGTGGTGCGGGCGGCGCCCGAACTCGGCGCGCGCCATCTGCGTGGTGGGCCACAATCCGGGGATCGAGCATGCCGCGAGCCTGCTTGCGCGCGATCCGGTGCGGCGCAAGGAGCGCGACCACTTCGACGCGATCGAAGAGAAATTCCCGACCGGGGCGCTGGCGGTCCTCGATTTTGACGTCCCAGGCTGGCGCGACATCGAAGCGGGCGAGGGCATGCTAGTGGATTTCGTACGGCCGCGGGATTTGTAACGGCCACGCCCTCGTGAGAAGGTCGACGCGCGAGGCAAGTCGGCCGGCGTGAGTCCGCTACCCTAGCCCCAATCTCTGAAACTGCTCTGCCGGAGCATCCACGGATTTTAGTGCGGCGCGCAGCGCGTCGACGGCGGCGGCTTCGCGCGGGATTCCCGTCAGGTTTTCGTTTTCCTCCGGATCGGTCGTCAAATCGTAGAGATGGTGCCCCGAAAATCGCGCCGTCGCCCAATAGGGCAGATGATCGCTCTCGTCCCAGAGCTGGCGGATAACGGGCACGCGGCTTCCCGGCATCTTGTCGAGGCGGGCGCGGTCGTCAGGCAGCGGCAGCTCCTGCTCGCGACGGACAACATGCGTCGGCATGGTCGACCAGCGGTTCGACCACATCGACAGCGGTGCGTTCTTCGCCGCCGGCGCGCGCGCGTATTTGGTGGTCTTGTCGATGTAGTGCACCTCGCGCCCCCACACGCCGGCGAGCACGAAGTCGCGCACGGACGAGGCCGTGCCCGCCACCAGAGGGATGAGAGAGCGGCCATGAACACGCTGGCGCAGCTTGTCGCCTACGCCGAACAAGTCGGCAAGGGTCGCGTGGATGTCGACGCTGGTGGTGAGCGCGTCGCAGGTTCCCGAGGCAACTCCCGGTGCGGCAATCATCAGCGGGATATGCGACATGGTTTCGAAGAGCGGCGCCGCCGGCTTGCCCCATATGTCCTTCTCGCCCAGGTAATGGCCATGATCGGTGCAGAGCACGACCATCGTGTCGGTCCATAACCCCTGCGCATCGATCGCGTCGAGCACGCGGCCGAGCCAATGGTCGATCATGGTGAGCTTTGCGCCGTAGCGCGCGCGAACCTGGCGGCCCTCGCGTTCCGTCAGCACGCCGCGTTCGACGCCGCGCACGGCATAGGGCGGCCAGATCAGGCGCGGACCGTCCCAGTCGGGGTCATAGCGCTTCACGTATTCGTCGGGCGTGTCGAATGGCTCGTGCGGATCGAATTCGTCGACGAAGAGTAAGAAGCGGTCATGCACGCCGGCATTGTCGGCCAGCCAGCGCGCAGCAGATTGCATCGTGCGCGGGCCGGGGAAATCTTCCTCGCCGCGGAAATAGCCGCGGCTTCTGTCGTAGGGCATGTCGCGCACGATGCCGAAATGCGGCGCGCCGGCCCAGGACGGATCGGCGCGCGTCTTCCAGGGATCGCCTTCATGTCCGCGCTGGTAGTCCCAGGCGGTGAAATCGACGTGATAGTTCTCGCCGCCCGTCTCGAAGAGATGGGGATGATCGCTGATGAGCTGGGAGACGACGCCGGATTTGCGCAACGGATAGGTGATGGCGTCTTCCCACAACTCGACCGAGCCCCAGGGCCGCCACAGAAAGTCCCAGGCGCCGCAGAGAATGTCGTGGCGCGCCGGCATGCAGGGAAGCGAGGCGGCGTAGTGGCGCGTGAAGCGCACGGACCGCGCGGCGAGGCGGTCGAGATTGGGAGCGGCGAATTCGCGCCCGCCATAGGCGCCAAGCATCTGGCGGTTGAGACTGTCGAGCAGGATGACGATCGCGTTCTTTGCGATCATTTCGGGGCGATCACTTTGCCGCAGCGCGGACGGCCAGTGTCTTCCAGCCGAAGCCGACCTCGGGCGTGGTCTCGCCCATCAGCTTGCCGCAACGCTCGGCGACCAGCCTTCCGCCTAACGCCTCATAAAAGAAGCGCGCATTGTTCTTCGCGTGCGCCCAGATCACGCACGAGCTGAAGCCGCGCTGGCGCAGGAGCACGAAGCCCGCGTCGAGCAGGGCGCGGCCGGCACCACGGCCGAAATAGGACGGATCGACGTACAGCGTGTAGATCTCGCCGTCGAAGCCGAGGCCGCGGTCGCGCGCCGGGCCGAGGCTCGCCATGCCAATGAGTTCCGCGACCGGATCTTCCGCCACCAGCACAGCCTCGCGGCCATGCGCCCTGATGGCCGCGTGCCAGCGCGCAGTCTGGCCCTTTTGAGTCATTGCGCGAAGAAGCGCGGTCGGGACCACCCCGGGATACGTGTCGTGCCAGCTTTCGATGTAGATGCGCGCGACCTCGCCGGAATCGGCAGGTCGCGCCAATCTCACCGTCAGCGCGCGTGTATCCATGCGCAAAGTTTGTGCGCAACAGGCACAGAACTTCAAGGCAATTCTTCGCCTTTTGCTGCGCTATTTGCGCTTGCGGGCGCGGAAACCGCCGTAGATCAGGAATGCACCTGCCGCGATGAACGGGCCGCCGAAGAGAACCGCCGAGGTCAGAAAACTCATCGCGTCCTCGTTCGCGGTGTTGCTCGGCTCCATGATCATCGAAAAGATCGTCATTCCACCCATCATGGCGGTGCAAAGGCCGGAGGGAACGAGGATCACCAGTCCGATCACGACAAGCGCGATAGCCGTGCCGGTCCAGTGCGGTCTCGGTTGCGGCATGTTGGGATCGGACATGGCGGCAAGGGTATCCTATTTTTGCTTTCGCTCGCGCAGACCGATGAAGATCAGGCCGATACCGAGCCCGACGAACGGACCGCCGAGCACCACGGTCATGACAAGAAGCATGAATCCGCCGCCTGCACCGCCGTCGTTTTGCGTGAACATGCCGATGATCGACGTTACGCCCATCGTCGCCGTGCAAAGTCCCGACGGGATGAGAATGAGAAGCCCGAGCACGACGAGGGCGACGGCGCCTGCCGTCCAGCGCCGGCTCGGCGTTTCAGGTTCCGGCATACGCTGCCTCCCGCAGCGCAACGTCGAGGCCGTTGCGGTAAAACAGGTTGTAGGTGTCGAAGGGGATGATCTTCCCCTGCGGCGTCACGAAATGAATGCAAGAGCGCTTCACCGCGGCGATGCAGAAATTGTAGCGATCGAGAAACTGCACGATCGCAATGCGGAAGATCTTGTCATAACCGAGATCGTCGGGCACCTCGACCTGCGGCAGGCAGCACAGGAGATCGCCGAGCACCGTTTTGGTGCGTTCGCCGGATGAGGCGAGCGAGAGGAGGTCGAACAGCCGCTCCTTGAGCGCGGGATATCTCTCGAAGGAGATGGTGTTGGGCGCCGCGGCCAGCAGTTCGTCGCGAGGGATGAGTTGCGTGATCGGCGTGACCCTGCGCCCGTCGCGCAAGCCATAGGCGATGCCGATGGCGTCGGGGTTGCAGGGCAGAGGGATGACATCTTCGAGGCGGAAGATCTCGCCCGCCTGGGTGCCGATGGCGCGGCGGATGTCGGTCAAGAGCATGCGGTCGCGATTCTTGTCGAAGCCCTCGTTGCGGCCGGCATCCTGCACCGGTTGGAAGGTGATGCCGCGCACGCAGGAATAAGTCAGCGCGTGGCGAATGATATCGCCGATCTCGCAATCGTTGACGCCCTTCTTCACGACGCAGACAAGCGTCGTCGAGATGCCGGCCGCTTCGAGCGCGGCCAGCGCCTGCTCGCGCACGCGGCGCAAATCGGCACCCCGGATGTTCTCGAGCGCACCGCGCTTCAGCGAATTGAACTGAAGATAGACCTCGAAGCCCGGCTTGAGGGCTGCCAGCTCCTCTAAAAAGGCTGGATCGCGCGCGATGCGGATGCCGTTGGTGTTCAGCATGATGTGGCGGACGGGCTTGGACTTCGCCAGCTTCAGGATCTCGACGATGTCGGGATGAATGGTTGGTTCGCCGCCGGAGATCTGGACGAGATCGGGAAAGCCTTCGCTTTCGACCAGCGTGTCCAGCATCCGGTCGATCTGGGCCAGCGACTTCATGGTCGTGCGCGCGGGCGAGGATTCCGCGAAGCAGACGGGGCAGGAGAGATTGCATTCGTCGTTGACCTCGATCAGCGCGAGACAGGAATGCTGCTCGTGATCGGGACAGAGGCCGCAATCGTAGGGACAGCCGTAATGCGTGCGGCTCTGGTGTTTGAGTGGCATGTCGCCGGGCTTGATGAAGTCCTTGCAAAGTTTGAAATAGGCCGCATCGGTCGCGATCAGAGTCTTCTGCGGGCCGTGCTCGCGGCAAAGTTTCAGATGGAAGACGTTGTCGCCTTCGATGACGATCTTCGCCGGCACGAGGCGCAGGCAGGTTTCGCACAGCGACGTTGTCTGTCCGTAGAAGCGGTAGTTCCTAGACGGTCTGACGAAGTGGTTCATGGTTCCGGCTCATCATGATTGCCCCGTAGGCGAACAGGGCCGCGCAGATCAGGTGGAAAACGTTGAGGGGACCGAAAACCGGCGGATAGGGCTTCAGGAATTCCCAGGCGAAACGCTGAAGCGCGTACCAGCTTACGAAAAGATAGAAGCCATGTCGCAGGACAAATTCGTTGCCGCGCGCGATTTCCCTGAGGAAAACGACGAGGAAAACCAGCATCGCGAAGATTTGTAAAGCTGCACCGGATGGCGCGGAATGCCGTCGCCGAAATCTACGGCCCATGGCAGATGGGTCGGCGTGCCGTAGGTGTAATCGGGAATGCCGGCGAAGAAGCAGCCCCAGCGCCCAACCGCAATGCCGAGCGCGAGCGGCGCCACGAACTGTACGCCGGTTGAGGCGCGGATGCCGGCGACGCGCTTGTAGAGCTCGACCGCGATCACGCCCCCGCCGATCGCGCCGGCGATGGAGTGGCCGATTTCGAAACGACCGCCGATGCTCATGTTGAGGCTGCCGAACAGGACAGCGCCTGCGATGGCGCCGAGGCCGAGCGCGGTGAAGTAGGCGGGATCGCGAAAGGGCGTGCGCGTGACGATACCGCCGCGAGCGAGGTATCCGCGTCGCGAGATCCACCAACCGATCAGGCCGCCGCTGATCCAGGCGAGGACGTCGAAGACGGTGTGGATCAGCATGAGCGGCAACGGGCAGGAGTTCGCAGCAGAGCTTAACGACGATTCCGGCATTTGTTGCGACGGATCAATGCATCGCGCCCGACCGGCCGGAGATTGTCGTCCGGCTCATGCGAAGGGAACGATGCCATGCCTCATGTCACCTATGTCGCGCACGATGGAACGTCGCGCACGGTCGAGATCGCCATCGGAACATCTCTGCTGGACGGTGCTCTTCTACACCGCATCGCGGGCATTGAAGGCGATTGCGGCGGCGCCTGCGCCTGCGCGACCTGCCATGTCTATGTCGATCCTCAGTGGTTTGCGCGCCTCGCGCCCGCGAACGAGCTGGAGCGCCAGATGCTCAAATTCGCCACCGATCCGCAGGCAAACAGCCGCCTGGCCTGTCAGATAAAGGCGACCCCGGAGCTCGACGGCATCGTCGTGCGCATGCCCGCGTCGCAATACTGAGCGGCCTTTCCGCAAACGACTCGCGATTTGATCCAGGTCAAAATTCATTCCTGACGCCGGCGTCATTCTTTGGAGAAATCCGTTCGAAGGGAGACGCGCATGACACAGGCACAAGCTGCAAAAATCATCCAGAAGGGTCCGTGGACAGTGTCCATGACGCCCGACGATCTCTACCGCAATCCGATGGAAATCGCCTGGACGTTCGCCTACGAGCTCGGCGGCGGAAAGGTCGAGGATCTCTACAAGCGCGCGAAGCAGAACCAATGGGACTCGGACGAGCTGCTTCCCTGGGACACGCAGGTCGATCCCTCCAATCCGCTGATCGCCGATCGCTCGTCGCTGTATCACCAGATGCCATTCTTCAAAAAGCTGTCGAAGTCGCAGCAGGAGACGTTCACCGCCCATTCGACGGCGCAGCTTCTTTCGCAATTCCTGCACGGCGAGCAGGGCGCGCTGATGACGGCGGCCTGCGTGACGCACTCCGTTCCCGATGCCACCGCGAAGCTCTATGCGGCGACGCAGACGATGGACGAAGCACGCCATGTCGAGGTCTATGCGCGCTACTGCGACAAGATCGCGATGGTCTATCCAATGTCGCCCTGGCTGAAAGCGTTGATCGACGCCACGCTCAAATCCGACCGTTACGAGAAGGTGATGATCGGAATGAACATGATCGTCGAGGGCCTGGCGCTCGGCGCGTTCAACAACATGTACCACACCACGAACTGCCCCTTGCTGAAGGCGCTGACGTTCAACGTCATGCGCGATGAGTTGCGCCATGTTTCGTTCGGCCATGCCTATCTGGGTCCGGTCATCGCGAAACTGGACGAAGCGTCGCGCGAGGATCTTGCCGAGTTCACCTTCCAGGCCGTCAATCTCATTTATCAGGCGACGATGACGGGCGGGAACCAGGGCCTCGCAAGCCGTCTCGATCCGGGTTTCGTCGAAGTGCTGCAGAATTCCGCCATCGACGTCGACGATTTCTTCAAGGGACTGGACGCGGCGACGGCGCTCGGCATCACTCAGGAGTTGCCGCCGGGCCAGATCCACGCGCTCAAGGATTTGATGATGCCGGCGATCGCCCGCGTCGGACTGATCACGCCGACCGCGCGCAAGAAATACGACGACGCGGCGGTGCCGATCTTCGACGACCCGCGCGTGCTGCAGGCAATGGAAGGCGGCGCGCCCGACATCAAGGTGGCGGCGGAGTAGCCCCAGGGCTGCGAAGAGGCCGGCAATGCCGGCCTCTCTCGCATTACTCCCTTGCGGCGACGATTTCGTCGTCGCGATAGCCCTGCAGATAGAGAAGCGCGGCCAGGTCGCCGTGGTCGATGCGCGCGCCCGCGGCTTCGGAGACGATCGGCTTGGCGTGATAGGCGACGCCGAGGCCGGCGCGCCTGATCATGTCGAGATCATTGGCGCCGTCGCCGACAGCGAGCGTGTCTTCGAAGGAGATGCCGAGCTCGGCCACGGCTTTCTCGAGCGCCGCGAGCTTGGCCTCGCGCCCGAGGATCGGTTCCGAGACAAGTCCCGTCAGTGCGATGCCGTCGTCGAGCAACGTGTTGGCGTGGTCGGCATGAAAGCCCGCCTCCTTCGCCACGCGAGATGTGAAATAACGGAATCCGCCCGAGACGAGCACCGCGCGTGCGCCGTTGGCATTCATCGTGGTCAATAGCGACTTCGCGCCGGGATTGAGCCGCACTCTCTCGTCATAGACGCGCGACAGCGCGGCCAGCTCGAGGCCTCTCAGCATGCCGACGCGCTCGCGCAACGCGTCGGCGAATTCGATCTCGCCACGCATCGCGCGTTCCGTGATCGCAGCGATCCTGGGCTTCAGCCCCGCCATGTCGGCAAGCTCGTCGAGGCACTCGCAGCCGATGATGGTCGAATCCATGTCGGCGACGAGAAGCCGCTTTCGCCGCCGCTCGCTGCGCACGATGTTGACGTCGAAGGGGTGACCCTCGACCACGGCGCGCGCCGCATCGCGCACGGCTTCGGCGCGGCCGAAGAAGGGGATGTCGAAGGCGGTATAGGGCGCGAGCCACGCGATCTCGCCGGCCGTGCCGGCGGCCGCGACAGCAGCGCGGATCGCGGCGGCAGGTTCGGCGGCATCCCTGTCGGAGGCGATGACGTTCAGGACATAGGGGAAGAGGTCAGACATATCAGACGCCTAAGCCCAAACGTTGTCATTCCCGGCGAGCATCGCGAAGCGATGCGAGGGAAGGGAACCCAGGACTTGAAGCACCGCAGTGCGCGAAATTCTGGGCCCCCTTCCCTTCGCGGCGCTTGCGCGCCGCTCAGCCGGGGATGACACCGTAATGGAAATTGAGTTTCTCACGTCCGCTTCCGGAACTGGCTGTTGTAGACGGCCCTGATGTGGTCGCGGCGCTTGGCGAGGCGCGCGATTTCGTCGCTCATCCCGCGCATGCGCGCGATGTCGAGGGCGCGGTCGAGATTGTAGAGCGCGTCGTCGAAACAGTCCTTCACGTTGTGGTCGCGCGTGTCGTACATGCGCGTATAGGCTTCTTCCGACAGCGCTTCGAAGCGCGCGATTTCCTTGGTATCACTCATCGACCGCGCCGTGCGAGAGACATGACGAAACCCACCGCCGTGCTTATCGCAGGACCGACCGCGAGCGGCAAGTCGGCGCTCGCGCTCGCGCTCGCCGAACGGATCGGCGGGGAGATCGTGAACGCGGATTCGATGCAGATCTACGCAGAGCTCACCGTGCTTACCGCACGGCCGTCCGCCGCCGAGATGGCGCGGGTGACGCATCACCTCTACGGCCATGTGAGCGTGCGCGAGGCGTATTCGGTCGCGCGTTACCAGGCGGATGCGGCACGCGCGATCGCAAGCGTGTACGCAAAGGGGCGCGTGCCGGTGATTGCCGGCGGCACCGGTCTCTACTTCGCTGCGCTGACGGACGGTCTCGCAGATGTTCCTCCGGTGCCCGCGTCCGTGCGCACGGCGGCGCGCACGAAACTCGAGCGCATCGGCGCCGCAGAGCTGCATGCGGAACTGGCCGCGCGCGATCCGCAGGCCGGTCATGCGCTCCGGCCGTCGGACAGCCAGCGCGTGCTTCGCGCCTATGAAGTGTTCGAGGCGACGGGGCGCTCGCTGATGGATTGGCAGAAAAGCGCTGGCCGGCCGGCGCTGGATGCGGCGGCGGCCGCGAAATTCATCATCGACGTGCCGCGCGGAACGTTGCGCGCGCGGATCGAAACGCGTTTCCGGGCCATGGTCGAAAACGGCGCCGCCGAAGAAGCGGCGGCCCTTTCCGGGCTCGATCCGGCGCTGCCGGCGGCGAAAATCCTGGGCGTCCGGGAGCTCAATGCGGCGCGGGACGAACAGCTCGGCCGGGAGGACGCGATCGCGCTGGCCGTCACCCGCACCCGGCAATACGCCAAGCGCCAGATGACGTGGTTCCGGCACCGAATGGCAGGCTGGACCTGGATTTCGACGGAATTTGAGCGCAATATTCTTGCTGAAATGCTAACAAGCCTCACATGAAATTTCTTGACGCTGAATCAAACGCCCCGTAACGTCGCGTCCATTCAAAGAGGGTCGGCCGTGAAAGCCGCATTCGTACTTATTCGAAAGCCGCTGACCGAACGAGGGTAACCCTCGCCTTCGGAACGGCGGCTTGTGACCAAGGGGCGGCAACGCCCCTTTTGCTTTTCTGGCCTGGCATTTTTTTGCAGGCGAACGATTCGCACGAACTTAAGGGATGTCCGCCATGGACAAGGACGAGACAGCACTGACCGGAACGCTCACGGGCACGATCGAAATGAGCGGGGCGGAGATGGTGATCCGCGCGCTCAGGGATCAGGGCGTAAAGCACATCTTCGGCTATCCCGGCGGCGCGGTCCTTCCCATCTACGACGCGCTGTTCTCGGCCGAAGGCATCGAGCACATCCTCGTCCGTCATGAGCAAGGCGCGGTGCACGCTGCGGAAGGCTATGCCCGTTCGACCGGCAAGCCGGGCGTCGTGCTCGTCACCTCGGGTCCGGGCGCGACGAACGCCGTCACCGGCCTGACCGACGCGCTGATGGATTCCATTCCGCTGGTGGTCCTGACGGGACAGGTCGCCACCCACCTGATCGGCAACGACGCCTTCCAGGAATGCGATACGGTCGGCATCACGCGGCCCTGCACCAAGCACAACTGGCTGGTGAAGGACATCGGCGATCTCGCGCGCGTGCTGCACGAGGCGTTCCAGATCGCGACCACCGGACGACCCGGCCCTGTCGTCGTCGACATCCCGAAGGACATCCAGTTCAAGAAAGGCTCCTATATCGGGCCCGAACTCGGTGCGCCACCGCACCTACAAGCCGAGGACCGACCCCGAGCTCGGCCAGATCGTGAAGGCCATCGACATGATGGCGCAGGCCAAGCGGCCGATCTTCTATACCGGCGGCGGCATCATCAATTCGGGACCCGAGGCCAGCAACGCGCTGCGTGAGCTCGTCAAGATCACCGGCTTTCCGATCACTTCGACGCTGATGGGGCTGGGCGCGTTTCCCGCCTCCGATCCGCAATGGCTCGGCATGCTCGGCATGCACGGCACCTACGAAGCCAACAACGCGATGCACGATTGCGACGTCATGATCTGCCTCGGCGCCCGCTTCGACGACCGCGTCACCGGCCGCGTCGACATGTTTGCGCCGAAGGCCAAGAAGATCCATCTCGACATCGACGCCTCGCAGATCAACAAGAACGTGCGCGTCGACCTCAAGATCGTGTCGGACGCGGGCAAGGCGATCCGCGAGATGCTGCACTTCTGGAAGACCCAGAAGCGCAAGGCCGATACCGCGGCGCTCGCCGAGTGGTGGAAGACGATCGAGGGCTGGCGCAGCAAGAACTCCCTCGGGTTCAAGAACTCGAACAGGATCATCAAGCCGCAATATGCGATCGACCGGCTCTATGCGCTGACGCGCGGACGCGACGTCTATGTCACGACGGAAGTGGGCCAGCACCAGATGTGGGCGGCGCAGCGCTTCAAGTTCGAGGATCCCAATCGCTGGATGACCTCGGGCGGCCTTGGCACGATGGGCTACGGCCTGCCCGCCGCCATCGGCGTGCAGGTGGCCCATCCGGATTCGCTCGTCATCGACATTGCCGGCGAGGCCAGCGTGCAGATGACGATGCAGGAGATGTCGACGGCGGTTCAATACGAGCTGCCGATCAAGATCTTCATCCTGAACAACCTGTACATGGGCATGGTGCGCCAGTGGCAGCAATTGCTGCATGGCGGGCGCTATTCGCATTCCTATTCCGAGGCGCTGCCGGATTTCGTGAAGCTCGCCGACGCCTTCGGATGCGTCGGCCTGCGAGCGGATACGCCGTCGGAGCTCGATGCGAAGATCCAGGAGATGATCGACGTGAAGCGTCCGGTCCTCTTCGACGTCCGCGTCGATCCGAAGGAGAATTGCTATCCGATGATCCCGTCGGGGGCGGCGCACAACGAGATGATCCTGTGCGACGCCGAGGAGGAGGCGACGACCGTCTCCGACGAAGGCAAGATGCTGGTCTGACATCGACATGCAGAAGCCCAATAGCGAACGCCACACCATCGCGGTGCTGGTCGACAACGAGGCCGGCGTGCTCGCGCGCGTCATCGGCCTGTTCTCCGGCCGCGGCTACAATATCGAAAGCCTGACCGTGGCGGAGGTCGATCATGCCGCGCACACCTCGCGCGTGACCATCGTGACCTCCGGCACTCCCGACGTGATCGAGCAGATCCAGGCGCAGTTGCGCCGCCTTGTGCCCGTGCACCGCGTCGTAGACTGGACGCTGGAGAAGCCCGGCATCGAACGCGAGATGGCGCTGGTTAAGGTGGCCGGTACCGGCGAGAAGCGCGTCGAGGCGCTGCGCATGGCGGACGCGTTCCGCGCACGCCCGGTCGATACGACGCATACGAGCTTTGTCTTCGAGATCACCGGCGCGCCGACCAAGATCAATTCTTTCATCGAGCTGATGCGTCCGCTGGGTCTCGTCGACGTTTCGCGCACCGGGGTCGCCGCGATCTCGCGTGGCCCGGAGTCGATGTGATGGGTTCACGTCTTCCAAAGATCGTCATGGCCGCCCCTGGGCGGCCACCCATGAACACGATCGCTCGACGTGGCCGGGCTTGCGCGGCCACGGTATGCTCGTTGTTGGTGCGTGGCCGGCGCAAGGCCGGCCAATTCAACAATCGTAGTCATGGGTGGCCGGGACAAGCCCGGCCATGACGGGCTTGAGCAAATCGAGAAAACTCACCTGGCTTGCCCGCAGTCGCGAGCCGTGACATTCAAGTTTGATTCGGGAGTAGCAAATGCGCGTGTACTACGATCGGGATGCCGATCTGAATTTCATCAAGGGCAAGAAGGTTGCGATCATCGGCTTCGGAAGCCAGGGTCATGCGCACGCGCTGAACATGCGCGATTCCGGCGTGAAGGACGTCGCGATCGCGGCGCGCGCGGGTGCTTCGGCCGACAAGGCGAAAGCGGCGGGCTTTACGGTCATGAGCGTGGCCGAGGCGGCGAAATGGGCCGACGGCATGATGATGGTCACGCCCGACGAATTGCAGGCCGACATCTACAACCGCGATCTCGCGCCCAACATGAAGAACGGCGCGGCGCTGTTCTTCGCCCACGGCTTCAACGTGCATTTCCGCCTGATCGAACCGCGCAAGGATCTCGACATCCTGATGGTGGCGCCGAAAGGCCCCGGCCACACGGTGCGGAGCGAATACCAGCGCGGCGGCGGCGTGCCCTGCCTGATCGCGGTGCACCAGGACGCCAGCGGCAACGCGCATGATCTCGGCCTCGCCTATGCGAGTGCCATCGGCGGCGGCCGCGCCGGCATCATCGAGACGAATTTCCGCGAGGAATGCGAGACCGACCTGTTCGGCGAGCAGACCGTGCTCTGCGGCGGCGTGGTCGAGCTGATCCGGGCCGGCTTCGAGACTCTGGTCGAGGCCGGCTATGCGCCCGAAATGGCGTATTTCGAATGCCTGCACGAGGTGAAGCTGATCGTCGACCTCATCTACGAGGGCGGCATCGCCAACATGAACTATTCCGTGTCGAACACGGCGGAGTACGGCGAATATGTCAGCGGCCCCCGCATCATCACCGCCGAGACCAAGGCCGAGATGAAACGGGTGCTCAAGGACATCCAGAGCGGCCGCTTCGCACGCGACTGGGTGCTCGAGAACAAGGCAGGCCAGCCGTCGTTCAAGGCGACGCGCGCGATCAACGCGGCGCACCCGATCGAAGAGGTCGGCGAGAGACTGCGCGCGATGATGCCGTGGATCGCGAAGAACAAGCTGGTCGACAAGACAAAGAACTAGGATGACGAGGCCGCCGATCCCCGCACCGCCGCATACGGGCGGCTGTCTCTGCGGTGCCGTGCGCTACCGGCTCGACGCGCGGCCGCTCGCCGTCAACGCCTGCCATTGCGGCGATTGCCAGAAGCTTACCGGCGCCACCAACCTTCTGATGCTACTCGCTTCACGCGAGGCATTCACGCATGAGCGGGGCGACGGGGATCAATTCCGCAAGCGTGCGGATTCCGGGCGCGTGATCGATATCGTGCGCTGCAGGATCTGCGGGGTGCGTCTGTGGCACGAGCCGCTCGCCTCGCCAAACATGGTCTTCATCGCGGCCGGAACGCTCGACGACACGAGCTGGGCTGTTCCTACATCGCATATCTGGACAGGCAAGGCCGCGCCCGGTGCAGTCTTCCAGGACGACGCGATCAAAGTCGAAGGACAGCCGGCGCAGCGGCAAACGCTGATCGACGCCTTCGAGCGAATCTATCCCGGCGCTTGAGCGACGCCGATCCTCTCAATAAATCTTTCGGCCGAGACGCAGAAACTCGTCGGCGAAGTCGGCGATCGCCTGCCACATCTCGGCATTTTCGAACTGGCGAACGAGCCTCTGACGTGCCGCGCGCGTGTCGAGAACCGTCACGGCCTCGTCGCCATAGGTCAGAATCGCCCTGACGGCGAGGATGGCGATGTCATCGTCCCACATCGCTTGTCCCATCGCGCAAGTCGCGCAGACGTTTGGCGATCTGCAGATAGGTCTGCCGCAGCGTCAGAAGCTCCTTCTGGACGAGGGAATCGGTGGCCTGGTTTGCAAGCCTCACGCATTCCGCGGCGCGCGTTTCATAACCTTCGACACTGTACGACATAGAATAACCCACAAGCCCCCTTCATCGAACTTGCGAACTGGGTGCCGGTCATTGATGCAGATCAAATTGCGCCGCCGCGCCTTTGCGTTGCGAGGTAGTTCGTATCGCAAATGTGACAGCCGGTGTCGCAAGGTTCTGCCGGGCGTTTTGCTGCCGCACTAATCGGGGCGCCCCTGGTGTTGTCCGCCAGAGCCGTCTTATGCCGCGCCGCGGATCGCGTTACGCTCGCGCCCGACCAAGGCCGGAACTCCCATGCGCATCGGAACGCCGCTTTCGCCTAATGCCGTCAAGGTGCTGCTGCTGGGATCGGGGGAGCTCGGCAAGGAAGTCGTCATCGAATTGCAGCGGCTGGGCGTCGAAACCATCGCGGTCGACCGCTATGCCGGCGCGCCTGCGCAACAGGTCGCCCACCGCACCCATGTGATCGACATGACCGATGCGGCCGTATTGCGCGCGCTGGGGGAGCGCGAAACCCCGCATCTGATCGTGCCGGAGATCGAGGCAATCGCCACGGACGAGCTGGTGCGTATCGAGGAGGCGGGACTGGCGGCCGTGATCCCGACCGCCAAGGCGGCGCATATCACGATGAACCGCGAGCGCATCCGCCGCCTGGCGGCGGAAACGCTCGGTCTTCCGACTTCGCCTTACGCATTTGCGTCGTCGCTCGAGGAATTGCGCGCGGCGGTCGAAAGCGGCATCGGCTTTCCCTCCTTCGTCAAGCCGGTGATGTCGTCGTCGGGCAAGGGCCAATCGCGCCTCAGGGGCCCGGACGACATCGCCAATGCCTGGGACAAGGCGCTGGCCAGCGGGCGCGTGAAGCAGCCCCGAGTGATCGTGGAGGGCGAAATCGCCTTCGACTTCGAGGTTACGCAGCTGACCGTGCGGGCGAAGGATGGCACGCATTTCTGCGATCCGATCGGCCATGTGCAGGTCGACGGCGATTATGTGGAATCCTGGCAGCCGCAGGCCATGAGCGCCGCGGCGCTCGAGGCGGGACGTGACATCGCGCGCAAGATCACCGGCGCGCTCGGCGGTTTGGGCATCTTCGGCGTCGAGCTGTTCGTGAAAGGCGACCAGGTCTGGTTCTCGGAAGTGAGCCCGCGGCCGCACGACACCGGACTCGTCACGCTGGTCTCGCAATATCAAAGCGAGTTCGCCCTCCATGTGCGCGCGATCCTGGGCCTGCCGGTCTCCACTGCGCTGAAATCGCCGGGCGCCTCGGCCGTCATCTATGGCGGCGTCGATGCGAAGGGGCTGGCGTTCGACGGCGCCGACGCGGCGCTCGCCGTGCCGGAAACCGAGCTGCGCCTGTTCGGAAAGCCGGTGAGCTATGTGAAACGCCGCATGGGCGTGGCCCTGGCCCGCGGACGCGACATTGCCGAAGCGCGCGGACGGGCGAAGACGGCGGCGGGGCTGGTGAGGCCGGTCATCTCGTAGAGCACTTCCGCACGTCGTCACGGGCGGACTACGTCACCCCACCCATGAATGCGCGCGTTGACATGGCGGGCCTTGCGCCCGCGCCGCACAGATTTGACCGTCGGGTGTGGCCGCCGAGCCGCGGCCCCTTCGATGTTCGTGTTCCTGGGTGGCTGCCACATAAGGCCGCCATGACGATCTCTAGGAAATGGAGCAGTTGGGAAGAAGTCTTGCCCTAAGCCGCCGCGTCGTGCTGCATCGGCGGCGTCTCCGGCGCGCGCAATGGGAACGAGAACGGATCGTCGTGCGACGTTCCCATGATGTCGAAATCCGCGTCGCGGTTGGGCACGGTGGCCATTGCCGCCGCTTCGCTGTCGCTCGCTTCGAGGACCGCGCTCGACGACTCCGGCGCGGCCGTCACGACCGTGTCGGGCAGCGGATCATGTGAGGGCAGCGCCGCTTCATCCGCGGCAGGAACGGCAGAATCGACTTCGTGCTCGGAGTCTGCATGCTCGGAGGCGGGGCCGTGTGCCGGACGCTCCGCGACCTGCATGATGGGTTCCTCGGGGATTGGGGCGACAATCGCCGGCTCGATCGAAGCCACGTCGCCCGGCTCGGCGAGCGTCTCGACATGGTCGATCGACGCCGGCGGCGCCTCGCCGGAGACGGGCTGCTGCGGCGCCTTGGCGAAGGCCGGCTCCATGTGGGGTGAAGGTGCGATGACTGCAATCTCGTGGGCGGGATGCTCGACCGCGACGGTCTCGCGTTCCGGAAGCAGCGCGCGATAGGCCGTGCTCGACGCGCCGGCGAAGAGGGCGAGCAGGACGGTTGCCGTGATCGCTCCGATGACGGCGAGGACTGCTGCATGCGAACCCATCACGGCATAGATCGAATGCAACGTCGTCGCGGCGTGGATTTCCGTGCCGAACAGGGCGTATTCGACGGCGCGGGCGAGGATGTCGATCGGAAATGCCAGGGCAATGCTGACGAGAAGCAGGCGCCAAGTCCGGCCGCGGCTGAGCGACCAGGCGCGCGCCAGGCCGACATGACGCTCCGCTGCGGCGAACGGCAGGAGGAAGAAGCTGAGGCGCAGCGAAAGGAAAATCGCGAGCGTGAAAGCAAGGAATGCGGTGCCGGCGGCGAGCAGCGTCGTGGATGAAACGCCGTGCCAGGCTGCCGCCGTCAGATGCGCCCGCGCGATGGTGAAGCGCGCGGCATAGCCGACCGCAGCCGCGAACAGGAACACCGCGGCGATCAGGAGCGCATAGAAGCGCAGCATCGCGAAGAACAGGCGCAGCTCGCGGCCGCCGACGACGAAATGCGCAGCGACGCTCTCGCCGCGCATGCCCATCGCCTCCTGCGCCAGCGGCACGGCAATCGTGGCAGCAAAGAACGAGACCGCGATCAACATGGCTGCGCTGCTGCCGAACGCGTAGAAAAGTCGCGTGTCGGCCGGAATGGCTTGCGTCTGCGTCATCTCGGCGCCAAGCTTCGTCATCCAATACCAGACCGAGGCGCCCAGCAGCGCTGCCGGAATCCAGCTCAGCCCGGCAATCGCGAAGAAGCGGCGAAAGAGAAAGCCGTAGGCGTGTGAAATCGTCTGCCCGACGGAAAGCTTCGACATAGCATCCCCCACAAGATCGCCTCTCGCCAGATTGAAACAGATGCGTGACTATCGCGCGACAGGCGAGGGGCGGACGCCATGACTATACCCGAAAAAATGCCGAGGTCAGCCGGCCGAGTCCCGCGCGTGCGCGTGCTCGACGCTGCCAGCATCACCTCGACGGTTGAGCGATTGCAGGCGCGCGTGGCCGAACGTTTTCCCAGCTCCGGCCTCGCTGGCGTCTGTTCCGACCTCGTGGACACGGCGCGCATGACGTCGCGGCGGGTGAAAGGTCTGGCGCGGCCCTATTATGGTCTGCGTTGCCTCGCCCTGCTTGCAATCTTGGCGGGTATCACCGCGCAAGCTTATGTCGCCAAACTGGTCGACTGGTCCGCGGTCATACGCCGCGCCGATGCGGTCGCCCTCTCGCAAGGGCTGGATGCCACGGTCAACCTTTTGCTTCTCGCGTTCGGCGCCATCTGGTTCGTGCTGACGCTCGAATTCCGCCTGAAGCGCCGGCGGATCCTCAGGCGGCTCTACGAATTCCGCTCCTTCGCCCACGTCATCGACATGCACCAGCTGACCAAGGATCCGACCGTGGTGCTCGGCGGCGGACCGCCGACCGCGTCCTCGCCGGTCCGACACATGACCGAGTTCGAGCTGGCGCGCTATCTCGATTACTGCTCGGAGATGCTTGCGCTGATCGCCAAGCTCGCCGCGCTCTACGCTGAGAGGGTGCAGGACGAGATCGTGATCTCGGCGGTCAACGAGATCGAAGAGCTGACCTCCGACCTCGGGCGCAAGATTTGGCAGAAGATCATGATCATCAGCCAGCTCGAAGAGCGCAAATAGCGCTCACGACGTCGATATCAAGTCGGGTTCTCGAGAGAGAACATCTCCGAGGCGTCGTCGTAGGAGAACAGCTCGGCGAAGCGCGCCCAGCTCACGACGGCGCGCAATGTTTCCTCGGCGGTGTCCTCGCTCATGTGGTCTTCGAGCTCGTCGAGGAAGCGCCGCCGCGGCGCGGTGTGGCTGGCGCGCTCGTCGAGCACGCGGCGGATATGGGCGGCGAGCGGCACCTGGCTCATCAGCGCGCGGGAAAAGATCTCCTTGCGCTCGTTGAGGTCGGAATCGGCGAAGCGCTTGCCCATATGGGTGAGGCGGATGTCGCCGCCCTCGACTTCGGCAAGCCTGAGAAGCTGCAGCGCTTCGGCGACGGGAAACAATTCGTCGACCTCGAGCTGGAGGTCCGAGGTCAGGTCGGGCAGATCGGCCTTGCCGCTGTAGGGAGAGGCGGCAACGGCCTCGATGAGACCCGAGATCAGGTTGGCGGAGACCGGATGCAGGATCGTGCCCACGCCCGTAGGGCGGTCCTGGCCGCGCATGCGCTCCACGCGCCGCGCCGTCATCTCGACGTAGATTTTGTCGACGAGGTCCTCGAACGCGGTGTCGGTGCGGTTGCGGGGCTGCGGCAGGTCGATGCGCAATCTCGGTGACGACGCGGCCGGGATTGGTCGAGAACAGCAGGACGCGGTCGCACATCAGCACCGCTTCCTCGATGTTGTGGGTGACCAGGAGCACGCCCTTGATCGGCAGCTTGCCGTTGCCCCAAAGCTCGAGGAAATCGGTGCGCAGGTTTTCGGCCGTCAGCACGTCGAGCGCGGAGAACGGCTCGTCCATCAGCAGGATGTTGGGATGCACGACGAGGGCGCGCGCGAAGCCGACGCGCTGGCGCATGCCGCCCGAAAGCTCGCGCGGATAAGCGGACTCGTAACCGTCGAGGCCGATGAGGTCGATGGCGGCAAGCGCGCGGGCGCGGATCTCCTTCTGCTCGATGCCGAGCGCCTCGAGGCCGAGCTGCACGTTCTCCAGCACGGTGAGCCAGGGAAACAGCGCGAAGCTCTGGAACACCATCGCGATGCCGCTGGCGGGACCCTCGACCGGTTGTCCCATATAGACGAGCGAGCCGCCCTGCGGTTTCGCCAGGCCCGCGATCAGGCGCAGCAAGGTCGACTTGCCGGAACCCGAGCGGCCGAGCAGTCCCACGATCTCGCCCTCTTTCAGCGTGAGATCGACGTTGTCGAGGACCAGCAGTTCGCCGCCGCCCGGACGCGGAAATGATCTACGCACGTCTTGAACGTCGAGTAGGGTCAGCGCCGCCATGTCGGGTCTCCTGTGAGCTCTAGGCGAGCTTGTATTTGCGTTCGGCGTAGGAATAGAGCGGCCGCCAGAACAGCCGATTGATGAGGACCACGAAGAAGCTCATCACCGCGATGCCGAGCACGATGCGATGGAAGTCGCCGGCGACCGTCGCCTCCTCGATATAGGCGCCGAGACCGTGGGCCCGCAACGTATGGGTGCCCCACTTGGCGAACTCCGCGACCACGCTGGCGTTCCAGGATCCGCCCGACGCGGTGATCGCGCCCGTCACGTAATAGGGGAATACGCCCGGCAGGCCGATCTTGCGCCACCACAGAAAGCCGTGGACCTGGAAATTCTCGCCTGCGTCGCGCAGCTCTCGGAAGCGCCGACGCGCCCGCGATGACGTTGAACAGGATGTACCATTGCGTGCCCAGGATAATGAGCGGCGACAGCCATATGTCGGTGTTGAGGTTGAAGCCGACGATCACCGCGAAGACCAGCGGGAACAGGATGTTCACCGGAAACGCGGCCAGGAATTGCGCGATCGGCTGGATGATGCGCGTCAGGTGCGGCCTCAGACCAACATAGATGCCGATCGGCGTCCAGATCACGCTCGCCAGCGCGATCAGGATCACTACGCGCAGCAGCGTATAGAAGCCGAACTCGGTCGCGGTGAACGCGTCCGACCATGACAGCGCGCCGTGCACGAAGACGTAGACTTGCCAGATCGCATAGCCCGCGATTCCCAGCACGATGAGGTTCCAAGCGATCTCGGTGAAGCTCGATTCCAGCGGCGTCGCTGGCCGGCCGAACCGGCGCTGGGGCGGAGATAGGGTGTAGGTCCAGCTCATGAAGGCCGATACCGGCGCGGCCAGCTTGTCCATCAGCTCCGAACGGCGGAACAGCGTGAGGACGGAGGACTCCGGCGGCTCGTCGCCGGGCTCGCTGTCGATGCGGAAGCGGTCGGCCCAAGCGACCAGCGGGCGGAACATGAGAAGGTCGTAGAAGAGTATGACCACCAGCATCGCCCCGATCGCCCAGTAGATTGCGGTCAGGTTGGACTCTGCGATCGCCTCGGCGATGTAGGAGCCGATGCCCGGCAGCGCGATCGACGTATTGCCGACGCTTATCGCCTCCGACGCCACCACGAAGAACCACGCCCCCGACATGGACATCATCATGTTCCAGATCAGCTGGGGCATGGCGAAGGGGACTTCGATGCGCCAGAAGCGCGCCCAGGCGTTCATCCCGAACATCCGGCCGGCTTCCATCATCTCGGTCGGGACGGTGCGCAGCGACTGATAGAAACTGAAGGCCATGTTCCAGGCCTGGCTGGTGAAGATGGCGAACACGGCAGCAAGCTCGGCGCCGAGGATGCGTCCCGGCGCCAGCGACAGGAAGAAGACGACGGTGATCGAAAGGAAGCCCAGGATTGGTACCGACTGCAGGATGTCGAGCAGGGGAATGAGCAGCGTGCCGGCGCGCTGACTTTTCGCGGCCCAAGTTGCATAGGTGAAGGTGTAAACGAGCGATACGATCAACGCGATCAGCATGCGCAAGGCTGTGCGTAGGGCGTAGTCGGGCAGGTTGCGCGGGTCGAGCGAGATGGGCGCGTGCGTGATCGTGGTCAAGGGCTGCACGAGGGTGCGGCTCGCATCGGCGAAAAGGACGATGAAGCCAAGCACCAGCGCTGCCGCGATCACGTCCCAGGCGCTGGGCACAAGGCGGCGTGCTTCAATCGAGACGGGCGGCAGGATTTTCATATCCGGCAGGCCTCGAAGTGGGGCGAAGTTCAAACGCGTGGCTTGCGGGCCATGCGAGTGCGTGGACCGTCGGGGCAGAGAACCATTTTGAATCGGGACGGGAAAGCGGGCGCGCGCGCGGCCCCCTAAGGCTCATTGTCGCGGGGGCCATGGTGGATTGTGACAGGTCTCTAACGCGGAATCGTCCTGTCCAGATCTTGAGCGACGTCCTGCGGCGAGCGCTTGTCGACATCGCGGTCGACCATCAGGTTGGCGCGCTGCATCGCGGGGAGGGAGATCGCGCCGAGCAGGGGCGCGAGTGCATGCATCAGGCGGGCGTCTTGCGCGTGGGCTGGGGAGACGAGAAGCACGGCGTCGTAAGGCGGCAACGCCCCCTTCGGATCGCCGAGAAGCTTGAGGCCGTATTGCGCGATGCGCCCGTCGCTCGAGAAGGCGGAGATCACGTCGACGTCGCCGGAGACGAGCGCGCGATACATGAAGTTCGCCTGGTATTGCCGCTCGAGCGCGAATTTCAGGCCGTAGACGCGCTCGACCGAGCGCCATTCCGGCCGGCTGAAGATCTCGAAATCGCCGCCGATCTTCATCTGCGCCGCGTAGGGCGCGAGGTCGGTGAGAGTTGATATATGCAGCGCATCGGCCTTGTCGCGGCGCATGGCGAAAGCATAGGCGTTTTCGAAGCCGAGCGGCCCGACATAGCGAATGCCGCGCGTGCGCTTCAGCCACTGCGCCATCTGGTCGAGCACGGCCTGGCGCCCCGGCAGATCGGTGCGCTTCATGTCGTCGGACCACACCGTGCCTGAATAATCGACATAGACGTCCACGTCGTTGTGGGCGAGCGCGTCGAAGATGATGGTCGAGCCCAGTCCGTCGCGGCGCTCGGTCGGGAGGCCCGCGGCGCGCAGGCGCCGTTCGATCAGGCTTCCCAATATGTATTGCTCGTCGAAGCTCTTGGCGCCGACGACGAGCGGCTTCTCCGCGCCGCCGCCGACCAGCGGGAAGATGCTGGCCGCGACGACGGCTAGAAGCCCGCTGCCCGAAAGGATGAAGCGCCAGCGCGAGCGCTTGGCGGCACCTTCTTCGGCGAGCGCCAGGAGGCGGTCTACGACGAGGGCGAGGGCTGCTGCGGCGACGCAACCGAAGAGGACGAAAACCCAGTTCTCGGTCTGCAGCCCGGTGAAGATGTAATTGCCGAGGCTCGTCTGTCCGACGGGCGTCGAAAGCGTGGCGGTGCCGATGACCCAGACCGCGGCCGTCCTGATGCCGGCGAGGATCACCGGTGCAGCCAGCGGGAGCTCGACCAAGGTGAGCGACTGGAAGGGGGTCATTCCGACGCCGCGCGCCGCAATCCTAGCCGCAGGATCGACGCCCTCAAGGCCGGTCACGGTGTTCCGAAGCACCGGAAGCATCGAATAGAGGGTGAGCGCGGCGAGGGCCGGAAGGAAGCCGAGCGCGCGAAAGCCGAAGCCGAAGGCCTGTGTGGTGAAGGCGGAGAGGGCGAGGAGGAGGGGATAAAAAAGGACCCGCAATGGCTGAAGGACTATGGTCCGATGGCCCGCTTGGTCGCCAAGGAATACGCCAACTGGGACCACAACGACAAGATGTTCCCCTTCTTCCGCACCTGGGACAAATGGGAAGGCCACTCCTGGGCCGGCGGCTTTGGCAGCCCGGGCGGGAACAACCAGGAATCGTCCTCGGAGGACATGCAGTCCTGGGGCGGGCTCTACCTGCTCGGTTGCGGCCTGGGCGATGAAGACATGGACGCCGCGGGCGCCATGGGCTGGTGCCGCAATTCGCAATCGGTCCTCGAGTACTGGTTCAACCAGTCGGGCACGAACTTCCCGGCCGACTTCGGCCACCCGGTCACGGGCATGGTATGGAACAGCGGCACGGTGTTCGCCAACTATTTCACCGGCGACATGGCCTGGACCTACGGCATCCAGTTGATGCCCAACAGCCCGACGCTGCAGTACTTCGACAGCCAACCGGAGATGCTCCGCAAGGTGTGGGACAAGGAGATGCTGGATACCCGCAAGGGCAAGGCCACTGCCGCCATTATCCAGCAAGATGGGCACGGGACTAGGGCAACGTGATGCTAGGGAATTCCTGCTACTTCGATCCCGACTGGACGGCGGCAGACGATGGACGAGTTGATTGCCGAGGGGCAGTCCCGCTGATGAGCCCGACCGCCGTGGACAACTCCACGCACGGTTCGGGGCATCTTCAATTACTACAACTGCCATAGCCTGCGCAAGCTTGGGCACGTGCAGTTCAACATGCACACCAGCCTGCCGATCGCGCCCTGTATCTGAATGCGACCACGAAGGTCTATGAGCTTCTGCGTGTGGAATCCCGCGGCGCCCCGGTGTCGTGTCACCGTCTATGGCGACGGGAAGGTGCTCGGCACCTTCACGGCTGCCGCCAATACCATGACGGTTGCGCATGAACTGAGCAGGTAATTGCTTTTCACAGAGTGGTGAATGCTGAAGCATGAGTGGGCCGCGCCGGTCGGGTAATCCGATCCGTTCGCGGCCCACGCTTCACCATGCGCCTCGTTTTCAATTTGGAGTGCGGCCATTCATTGCCGCTTTCAGCCGAGTTTTACGAGGCTTTTGTCTGGGCTACGACGCCGAACGCAGGCCGGAAAGACAGGAAGATGATTGACAGAAGAATGGCAGAGGATCACGAAAGGACGAAAGAGCGAAACTCCGAACGAATTTCAGTTCTAACTTTCGTAATTTCGGGCTTTCGGGATGTCTGCGAGTCCTGCCAATTTGCGATCGGCCTTTCTTCGGCTACTCCTTCGTCTCCTTGCCGCCCTTCTCCTCGTCCTTCTTCTCCGCCGGGGCTCCGAGCAGCTTCTCCAACTCCTTGGTGTCCTTCCGGCAAGCGTGAAAAATCTTTTTGGCGGGCCGGTGACGATGGCGGGTAACGGCCGATGATCAAGGGGCGGCAGGCGACTGACGGCATTGGCCGAGCGTTTGCCGATAGTTCCAGGGCATCCAGTTCGCCGGATTCAATGCCGCCTGATCCGCGTGACGCTCCAACTCGGTCAGGTAATCGAACGGATTCGCCCCGCAGAGTCGGCACGTGTGGATCAGGCTCATGAAGATGTCTCCCACGCGGGCACCACGCGGGGTCTTGTAGAACAAGGAGTTCTTGCGATGCCGGATCGCCATCTTCAACGCCCGTTCGCAGATGTTGTTGTCCAACGGTGCCCCGGCCACGCGCAGGAAGAGCGTCAGCTCTTCCCAGTGCCGACGCATGTAGGCAATGCTAGCCCCCAGGGCCGAGTTGGGCTCCACGCGATGCTCGTCGAATTGCCGGCCAAGCCAGGCATGGAGTTCCTCCATGACCGGGCCGCTGTCGGCCTGATGCAAGAGCAGCCGCTCCGCGGGCGAGAGATTCCGCTCCTTGGCCAGCGCGTCGTTGTGATAGACCACCGCAAGCGACTCCAACACATGGCGGCACTCCTCGGGAAACCGCTCCGCCACATCGACGAACTTCCGTCGCCCGTGCGCCAAGCAATTGCCCAGGATCGTCTTCAGTCCGCGCGGCATGTTCCGCGACAAGGCATCGCACATCTGGATTGGCGGGGGAAGGTCCGCCGCACGCTGGATCAACACGTCCTTGAGGTTCTCGCCCGCATGCTGGTGTCCGCTGAGGAACAAGGCGATCTTCTCTCCTCCGCCGATCTCCGCGACGATGCCCGTGGTGAACATGCCCTTGCGCTGGGCTTCGGGCTTCTCTGCCGCCGACTGCGACCCGCAAGCCGACCCGCTGCGCGAGTACCCCGCCGCAGTTTCCGCTGCGTCGGCAACTATTTCGGCGGAGTCTTCGGCTTGCTCGTCAGCCGATTCTTCGGCCAATGCCTGTCGGTCCATCATCGCCAGAATCTTGACCGTCGTGTCGTCGTTATACAGCACGTCGCCTTGCGCCGCCTGTCGGACCAGTTCCTCAAAGACCGGTTCGGCACGCTCGGCCTGGTCCGCAACGATATCCCACTGGGTCGAGGCGGGCAAGGGAATGCCCAGCCCCTCTTGCAGTGTTTCGTTGCGGTTCAAGGGCATCCCCGTCCCATATCTCAGCAAGGCGATCATGCTGCCCACGGTCGCGTCGCACTTCTCGTCGCCCGCACCCGGCGGCAAGTCGGGCGTAAAGACCCCGCCGCAAAGATTGCAGCGGAGTTTTTGCAGAGAATAGACCTTGGCGCCCACGGGGGCTTGGCCGACCAATCGCACCACCACGCCTGGACGCTTGGTCTCGTAAACGGTTCCCGTTTCGCACTTCGGGCAGGGATCGCCTGGCTGAAGCGAGGAATGAGGCACTTCGATCTTCTCGGCGGCAGTGTAAGCGTCGGCCCCATTGCGGCCGTGACCCGGGTGCCGCTTTGGTGCTGGACCTGGCTCCGGCAAAGATGCAGTTTGCGAATCGTTCCGCGCCTCGGCGGGCACCGCGGCGAAGCCGTGGTCGGCGTCGCTTGCCGAACCGGCTTTCAAGGCATCTTCTTGGGCGGAAGCGTCGCCCGCAGGCAATGCCGTAGGCGCCGCATCCTGAATGCCCTCTGGCCGACGTTGCCCGACCACGTTTGCCGTCTTCTCGGTCTTCGCGCCGAAGAGCAGCTTCCGCAGCCGCGCGATGCTCGTGTTCTTATCGCCCACCGCGAAGTACAGATCCTTGTAGGATTCGATCAGCGACTGAATCGTGGAATAGTCTTCCACACGGAGTTCGCGGGCGTCGACGCGATCCAGAAGGTCGTCCAGCTTGCCCATGTCCAGTTCGATGATGGTCGGATTGCGGAGGACCATGACAGCGTTCCACGACGCCCGGTAAAATCCCCCCGCAGCCAAGTTTTGAAGGTGGCGGCGATACTCTCGCCGTCGCTCGATCCGTAGACGCACTCTACCCAAATCCGCAGAAATCGGGAAGATCAGTTCGCTCCAGTTTCCCGCGCAACACAAGAGCAACGCCCTCCGGGCAAGCATCGGCATCAATTGCCAGGGCCGACCGGTCGCCAGGCGGGCGCTGCCTGCGTGGCTGCGGGATCGCCGGCCGCCAAGAGAACCTGCAACTCGTGGGCCGCCAAAGTCCGCGTCGTTGCGCCGGGGCGCGGCCACCAGCGGAACTTGCCGCTGGACAAGCGCTTGTGGCAAAGCCAAAAACCTTGGCCGTCATAGACCAGGATCTTCAATGCCGTGGCCGGCCGGTTGCGAAACACGAACACCCAACCGTTGAACGGATCGTGCCGGAGCACCTCTTTGCAGACGCGGGCCAGGCCGTCGATGCCGCGGCGAAAGTCGGTCGGTTCGACGGCCACCAGAATCCGCATCTGAGGCGTGATCTGGATCATGATACGGGATTCCAGAAGCTCCGGCAGAGCGCCGTCAGGTCGGGCGGCGATGCCGCCTTCAGATGGACCCGCATCTTCGACCCGATCGTGTCTTCCAACTCCAGCGTGCAGTCGCACACCCCAGTCGGCGAGGGAGAAGCCAACTCAAGGAACGTAGCCGCCGCCCGCGATTCAGGCGTGCCGAAGGGCGCCGCGGCGAAGTCCTCGTCGGCAACCGATTTCTGTCCAAGCCGTTTCTTCAGCGAATAATAGTCTACTCGCAGTGCCTTGGCGGTACGATTGATCCCGTACTCGCGGGCCAGCTTCACCGCCGACGCCCACAGCGAATCGGGGATTCGCGCACGGGCCTTCTGCACTTTTCGCCACTGCTCGAACCGCCGCCGCACACCCTTCAAGGAAAAGGGCAGGTCGCCTGTCTGTCTGGCATTCATGGGCCGTCCTCCACAAAATCGTGAACCGACAACCAACGATACCACAAGCTTCAAAACGATTCATACACCCTTGCCGGAACCACACCGTTGCGGCCGGACACCGTCCGAAAGCTGCTTTCGGCAAATTGGACCTGTCCCGGTTTTCACGCGCACTGATGCCTTGGTAACGCACGTCTTTCACATGGATATACGGAATAGCGGCGTGGGGCAGCAAGAAAGCATTCGCGATTCGTCCGTAAGCGTTTTACCTGACTCGACTTACGACTCGCGCAGAAAGACATTAACTTCAGTAAATTATTCGGCCGGCCGGATGCTCGTTACTTTTTCTGCTCTGACCTCCGACCTCTGACCTCCGACCTCTGACCTCCGACCTCCGACCTCTGACCTCCGGCATCCGACCTCCGGCCTCCGACCTCCGCGTCGTTTTGCCGCTTCTACAATACAATACGCAGAACGGCAGAATTTGGTCAGATAGCCCCAAGATTCATCCTTCCGCCGTCATCCTTTCTTCGCCTCCCCTCGCCCTTTTTGGGAGAGGGGCGGGGGGTGGACCGCTAACTCCGTTCGTTACGCTTGGATTTTGAATACCGATTTTGTTCCGCAGCGGGGTGCCATCGCTGGCGCCGACGGGCGTTTTATGTTCGGCGACAATTACTCTTTCCCTTCAGCGACAATTAGAATTCCCTTCGCAGAAGCTGCGGCGTGTGCCCCCTCTTTTGCGCAGTTGAGCGCAGCGAAACCGGCAAAAGAGGGGGCGCACGCCGCGGGCCGCCGAGCCTCGCGCAGGATCGGATGTCATGCCGCCTCGGCCGGTTTCGCCTGCTTGGCCGCCTCCAGTCGGTAGCTGGCAATGTTCAATTCCAAAATCACGCTGTGATGCACCAGGCGGTCGATCACCGCCGCCGTCGTCATCGGGTCGCATTGCGGCCACGCACCAGGTCGTTCAGGAACCGAGCATACGCTTCGCGACTCTCGAACTCCCGATGGCCGCGCAACATCAATGCTTGATCCACTCCTTCCTTGAACCGCCGATGCGATTGTTCTACGTCCCCATTCTCGTTCGCCTCCTCAGGCTGGATCTTCTCCATCTCCATCCTGTAGTAGCCCAGCAAGGCCGTGTAACGCCCGGTAAACTCCTTCTCATTCGAGGCGTTGTTCACGGCCAAGCTCATGCGATCGGTGCGATGCCGCTCGGCCACGCCGCCCAATTCCCACACCGCGTTCTGAATGCCTTCACTGAGGCTTTCAAAGCTCTCCGAAAAACAGATCGTGATCGACTCCCAATTCGAGTAGGTCAGCACGAAGTGATAGACCAGGTGATTGAACGGTTGGCCGTCGATCGTCACTCCCAAACTCTCCATATGCGTGAAGTCCGATGCACACAATCGACCAGGGTGATGCGACTGGCTGAAAAACACTTCCCTTGGGCTCGCACCGGCAAGGTTTCAATTCACACCGCGTGCATTGTCCTCCTACTCCAAGCGTCTTGGCACAATCAACCTTTCTTCTTCCGTCCGATTACGGCACCAACCCAGCCACCAATAATGGATCCCACAACGTTCGTTGAGAGGAGGGTGACTGTTTCGGCAACGCTTCCTAGTTCTAGCCGAAATATCGCGGCGATCTCGGACCCAGCAAGAACGCTAATCAGCCCCCAGCAGGTGCCGAACACCGCACCGGAAATCCATCCGCGCGGGCATCGCGACAACAATCGACCTGTGACCGCCCCGACCATGGCCGCAAGCGAGAAGCAATCAGAAGCGGTTCTGCAATCCCAACAAGTATGATGGACTGCGTCAAAATCACGACCATGGCAGGAAATAGATCTGACCAAGTATGAAGTTAGCGTCCAAAACCAATTTGCAAACATCGAATTTCATGTGCATTACAACGCCCGCTTCGTGCTCTTTCGGCGGTACCGCGCAAGTCGTTGCTAAGCGATCCGCTACCAGAAAACATCGTACTTCTTGCTCTGGAGTATTTCCAAAAACTTGGCGGAAGGGCGCCGTACCGGCTCTCAGCGGCGTTTTTTCAGTGTTTTGTGCGGGTTCGACGAACTTCTTGTTCCGCACGTCCATAAACGGGTCGAGAAACGAAGAATTGCTTCTCGTAGCCCCGAGCGGCGCTATCTTCGATGCTGACTCCCCACTCAACCGTCCCAAGCACCTCCAATTTGCCGCTTGGCTTTGGATCGAGCGCACTGCGCCAGTTTCAAATCTTTGAGTTAGGGTGACCCGTCTCTGTGTGCCCCAAAAATTTGTCCAATCGGTCGATCCCGGGTCGTCCTTGAGCATTGCATAGTCGTCGGATTCCCTAATTTGGCCAGCAGGTACGTCGCCCGCCGCCGGTACCGCCTTCTTCCAATCGACAAGTTCAGCACCACTTATGTCGTCGTAGTGCCAATCCACAGTGTTATGAGTCGAGCGCAAGCAAACCGCCAGCTATGATCTCCTGCTGATAAGCAATCTGGAAAAGACGTACCTGCCCGCATTCATACGCCGCCTCCTTCGGAGGTAACCGAGGCTCAGAGGGTTCGGGGTTAGGCTCATAATAGAACGCCGGAACCCAAGTTATCTTCGCACGCGTAACAAGCCAACCAGTGTGTGCCGCCGCGGTACCAGCAGCACCAGCACCCGGCGCCGTTGTCATTTCGATTGCAAACTTCCCGTGGGCTT
Source organism: uncultured Alphaproteobacteria bacterium (assembly GCA_963802815.1). GTDB lineage: Bacteria > Pseudomonadota > Alphaproteobacteria > Micropepsales > Micropepsaceae > Rhizomicrobium. The sequence goes on along the minus strand of CAWDKN010000032.1, from coordinate 11,640 downwards.
GCATTCCCGTTGGGTCGTTCGCCTCCGTCGGTTCATTGTCGCAGTAGCCGTACAGGTTTTCATCGGCCATGGCCGGGTCGCGCCCTCGCGCGCAAATCGCCTGACAAATATCGTGGTGTCGTCGCAATAGCGCACGCGTCTATCAGCGCGTTGGAATGTCACGGGCTTCGTAGCGAGTCAAGGACGTTTGCATGGTTTGCCTCACTTGGTTTCGATGGTGCAGGTGTTTTCATAGTTCGCGGCCACCGGGTGTTCGCCCAATTTCCGACCGACGTTGCCGGGGTGGCCGCTTTCCCGCCGGTAATTCGACCCGTCACCCCATCGTACCCAGTCTTCGGACATTCGAGACTGGGAGCATGATTGGGCAGATCCACCCGAACCTCACTTTTCCTATTCCGATATCGGCTTGACAGTATTTGCAGCGCCAACGCTTCGGCATCCAGGCATGTTCCTGGCGCACGATCTTTTAAGCGGGTAATGAGTCGACCATCAATCTGCTCCGTGACCTTCCCTGCTCGAATCGTGAACGCAGAACTTAACAGATCTACAGATATACCGGTAGGCAACGTTTCGGCGTTGCCGCCCGCCGTGAGAACGTGAAGTCCATCGTCAAAGTAGCTGCGAATCCCTCGGGTATCGTCTCGATGAACTCCCAAAACGGCTTGATGAAATGGCATATCCCGCGGTTCCATCCAGTCAATATCCGAGTTCGCCGCTTCTACGATTAAGACGGTGTTCACCGTTTGGCCGGTAATATCAGAACGCTTGGTTGGCCCCGCTTCCGGCCATGCTGTTCCCCCACCGACAATAGCCAAGTAAGGAGTGACAGCGGAACGGCTGCTTTGCGCAAACGGTGATTGATACTCAATCGGCATATCGGCGGAAAAGGGCGCGATTCTCTGCCGAATCCCAAGGCTCCCGGAGGTCATACCTACGATAAAGGTCCTCATATCCGAGAAATGGGAGAATCAATACTCGCCAACTGTGCATCGGCCGCCCGTTCTCGTCGGCAACGAACGCTGGGGGAAACGTGCCATGCGCCATGGTAAAGATCGAGGGCAATCCCTATTCTCTTGAGATGCGAAAAGGATTCGACCTCGCGCCGTTTCCCGATAATGTAGGCTGTTACCCCAACGCCGACGACGATAAACCACGCGGTCAGAATCAGCAGAATAATGCGGCTCTTTCTCGTCATCGTCGTTGCCAATTGGTACCTCCAAAATTCATCCTTTGTTGGCGATGTGGACCGGGGTCGCCAATCAGCTACTTGCCGGGTGCGTTCTGCTGCTGACACTTAATGGACGTTACTCGAAATCCTGCTACCGCCACAGCGTAGGCGGCTTCCGAGGCATTTTCGCGCGTAACAGGCCTCGGGTCGTACTCAAGGACCTCCACCTTATCCGATGGGCCGGACACTGTTACCGTAATGGTCAAAGGTTTCACGCCTGGTTCCAGCTGGCAGGTTGATCGCGTTCCCCCGGATTTCCTCCTGTCCGGCCGGAGATATGCGGAAACTCGCAGCGCCACCCGGCACTGTGCGGAGTTTGGCTTCGTACAGAACGCTTATATCATACTTCCCTGCGGGAAGGTCCTCCACATAGATCCGAACCGCGCCGGAATCCAGCGACGCCGAGCCTTTCATCGATCCCATCGTTATTGTATTACAGCAAAACGTGCCGCTCGAACAAACACCAGAAACGACTTCGGCATAATTGTTCCATGTCTTGAACCCACCGCCGCCTTTGACCTCCATGGCAGGATTATTAAACTCGGAACAGCCAACAATAAAGTCCCAAAAGGAATTTCTGTTGGTTTGAATCTCAAGGTGCTTGAGCAGTTGCGAATCGTCACCGTTGAATGGTGCAGTTCCGGTCAAGCTGTCGTCTATTTCATTTGCGAGCGACGACCGAATAGTATTTGCATTTTTCCATGACTGGTGTCGCTCGCTTTCGTCCGACGACTGCGGACCAATAACGTTGGTGTTTGCGTCTCCAGTAGGGTCTAATACCAATCCGCTCGGATCCGTCGCCTCCGTCGGCTCGTTTTCACAGTAGCGGTAGAGATTCTCGTCGGCCACCGCCGGGTCGCGGCCTCGCGGCGCAAATCGCCTGACGAATATTGTCGTGTCGTCCAGGTAAGCGAAGCGACGGCGAGCAGATTGCGACTTGCTGGCTCCGTCGCGTGTAATAGTCGTTTGCATGATTTGTCTCCATGGTTATGATGGTTCCGGTACCTATCATTTTCGTTTTCCGAATGCCTTCCGATAGTAGTCGAAGGCCATGACTCCGTCGTACGGCGGACCGTTGTATCCGCCAAATGTTCCTGTTAATCGCCAGGTCCCTTCTTTATCTACAGACCAGGGCCATCGGATCTGCATCTCGTCCGAGTCTTTTGGCTTTCTGAGATCACCTGACACGGGCTGCCCGAGCCACCCTCCAAAGAAACGGAAGTGGGGAGAACTGCGTCGAACTGTCTCCGGAAACTCAAACAGAAAATTGTTTATCACGTGCAGCTTTCCCGCAGCCACTATGTCCAATCGGTTAGCGCTTTGATACTTCGATATGGCCTCCCGAACCGAGTCAAGATTGTATGTGCCAATCTGCCGAGCGAATGCTTCAATCTTCGCGGCGTTTCGCCAAATCGTCACCGCTGTCGATTTCGGTCCAAGCGGGCATCGATTCCAAAAGGGACAAGATCAAAACGACTTCCTTGCGGTGATCGCCATCTGTGGCAACGTCTTTGACATTCGCGCATGCACCTCGATCTTGTTCAGAGACCGAATTCACTTCTGCCGATAGACCAACGCAAAACGTTGAGGCGATCGCGGCGAACAAAGCAACAGTTGAACGAGAACAACCACAACTATCGAGGATACTGAATCCCTTGGATCCGTTGCGCGTGCTAGGTTCGCGGATGGGATCACGCCCACGCGGCGCGAATCGCTTAACGAATAATGAGGTGCCGTCCGGATATTGCGGTCGACTACAAGGGCGTCGCGAAGTGTTTCGTTCGTAGCTTGTCATAGTCGTTTCCATTTGTTGCCTCAGGTGATTATGATGGTGCCGAAGATTCTCACAGTTCGCGGCGACCAGGTGTTCGCCCAGGTGTCGACCGACATTGCTCGGGTGGCCGCTTTCCCGCCGGTCGAACAACTGCAAGCCGCACTGGATGCTCGCCTCCATCTGCGAACCGTAGAGGAGTCGGTTTTGCGGGAACAGGCATCTCGCCAAAAAGCAATCCTGCTTCCGCCTCGCGCATCCGCCGCACGCTTCGTACACCACCTATGACTCCCATATTTATTGGCTGTAACGTTTGTTCATCAGTAAGAACTTGTAAACCGAAAGACGTTTTTCCCGTCTGAACGGCTGAATCCTTCGACATAGGCCGCAGTGGGCCGATCCCAAAAACAATGACCTCATCGCCAACGAACTGGATTTCCACCAAATGGAAAGACGAGCCGGTGTGGCCTCGCCATTTGTCGCGGCCCCAGACCCTCGTTCGCCAAGCAACGGCCCCATCGGGATTCGCGCAAATGAGATCATAGCCGATCTCCATGCCCGTGTGGGGCGCAAGAAACCACTGCTTCCCATCCGTCGCGGCCACAAGGAACTCACCTCGCCCGTAAGATTTCAATACGACGTCGGCAGAAATGACGAGTCTGCTCTTGCCATTGCCAATTGCCAGGTCGTTGCCAATTGCCTTTACGGACACATCGGCAGATGCAAAGTAATCTGAATCCGTCTTGTGGTACAGTTGCCTTGCCTGCGGCACGGGGGGAAAATTGACGTTGGACCGCGAGTACCCCTCAGAATGAATAACCGCCTCGTGCCACCATTCTGGCACGGGGGTTCGCAGTCGCCCCTCCACAAAGCCTACAAACCGTCCAACTGAGGCCGCCGAAAGCGCGGTCGGATTGGCGTGATCCTGTTCTGGAAGCGTTCGTCGGACACGCTCCCAAGCCGCCGTGAGTGCGATGCCTTGATTCGCGTGCTGTAGGAGCCTGCGAGAGGTCGACGCCGCTAGCGTGGTCAAATAGCGTGGCGGTCGCCTCCGCCATCACATGTGGGGACGAGGCCCGCAAGATGGCGGAAACCTCCCCATGGTCGTCAGGCGCGCTGCCCTCGGCGCGGGCCGAAATCAGAAACAACCCGAGCAGCACCAAAAGAATCGATTGCAGCCGATGAACTGCGTGGAGACCAGCGATCTTCTTACCATTCTATACCTCCTCCCAACGCGAGTACCTTGTCTCAGGGCCGGTTTGCTAATGGCGGCACACTGTGTGTGGCCGTCCGCACACTCTACTGCGGCTGGCTTCGATGGAACGTTAAAGTTGGGGAACCCAGGATCCGCTTCGGCCTTCACGTAATCGTTTCCAGGACAGCAATTGTAGATGACGGAGAAGGTCCGACTAAGCGGGTTGAATTCGGGCTTTGCGTTCCACCACTGTGGCAACTTATCCGTGGATTGCGCGTTATCGGCACGCGTTCCCAATGTACCTTTGGCGTTTTGGTAGCTTTTTCCGGTTGGCCAGTTGATGGTGCCTGGCCGAGTTGCGCTGTCCTTTCCATCCGCGTTCGTTCGGAACAACTTGATCGTCACCTTTTGGACATAGTATCCACAGGTCTGGCGGTCGAGTTCCCACGAAGCTTGATCGGTCCAACTGTCGGTCCTCCCATCCTGATATTGTTCCCCCTTTTTGTAATGCCAAGCCTCATAGAACGTGTAGGCGGGATTCTCTCCGGGCGGTTTCGGCCATTTCGCGCTGTCGTTGCTCTCGTCTACAAAAACCTTGACCTGCTGTACGATATAGCCGTCGCACGGAGCACCTTTTTCATCGAATTCGTAGCTCCATGCAGCGTGTGCCGTTTCCCCGGCCTTGACCTCCCTGATGTTTGTTTCAAAAGGTATAAGCTTAACGGATAGATTGCCGGCATTTTCAGCGTCGACAGAACTTTGGCCCACACCGCCTTGCAGTCTGCCGCACCCAGTCATCAATTGTAAAATCAGGTCCGATTGTCCCTTGAGGTAGCGACGGATAAACAACTGCCTCCCCACTCGGGTCCGTCGCCTGCGTTGGTTCGTTGCCGCAATAGCGGTAAAGGTTTTCATCCGCCGCCGCTGGGTCGCGGCCCCGCGGGGCAAATCGCTTGACGAATAACGCCGCGTCGTCTCGATATCGCCGGCGACTACCAGCGGCATGCGATTTGCTGGCTCCGTAGCGAGTCATAGTCGTTTGCATGATTTGCCTCACGTCGTTACGATGGTGCAGGTGTTTTCATAGTTCGCCGCCACCAGGTGTTCGCCCAAGTTCCGACCGACGTTGCCAGGGTGGCCGCTTTCCCGCCGGTCGAACAAACGCAAGCCGCACTGGATGCTCGCCAACATTACTAATTGTCTGTCTTTCTCTCCCGCCTCTCGCTCCTGTTATATTCTCAGTCATGGCAGTTGTTGAGGGTCCTTGACCAACGCACCAGGGACGTGAATCCAGTTATAGCCTACATTCCAGGGATCGTTGAGCGGAGAAAGATGATACGCCAGTATCGCGGCACCGATCGCGAGTGGAATCAACAGTTGCCGGGGCGAAAAGTGAAAGCGAGGCCGCCGAAACAAGAAGCATGCACAAGCTAGCGCCGCAGTGAAAGCAAAGCAGGAAATGGCAAGCCAATAACCCAAGTCGACGAACAGGCGGAAAATGTAGAGGTTGGTGTGCCTAGCGACAATACTGGGGGTCCACCGTAATATATCAAGCGACCATCCGAGTCGCTCCCCATTTTCATAGTGCAGGACGTCGGTACAGAATACCAGTGGCCAGCCGTAGCAATAAACTGCGTCAAAGTCATAACCATTACCGACATAGAAGATGCACCTACCAAAATGATTGATGAGAAAGCCGACGTAGATCATAACGACGAACGTAACGGACGCTATGCACACGGCGAGGTGGAAACGACCGAACTGCGATTCCTTTCTCCTTGCGATTATTATAGACATAACAAACTTACCGAATACCGAGAAATGGATGTACCACACAATCGTAGGCGGCTTCTACTCATTCCGACACGGTCAAGCCTAATATTCGGCCCAGTCTGTGGGCAACGGCGATGTACCTTGCTGCAAACCGCTCCTCACACACACGTAACCGGTCGTCCCCGGGCCTATCGTCGGGTTGACCGTGTAGTAAAACACAGAGCCTAGCCTTGGAAACACTTTGTGCGGATCGTTACGATGGAGGCACACAATCGCCACTGCATAGTGGGTCTCTACGAGCGCGTACTCATGGATATCCGACACGCCAAAGCTGAAACCAGGCTCGTCAAAAAAGGCATCTTTAGTGGTAAATGGGCTTCCGCCCTGCAAGTCGCGCCACGCCGCGGTCCAGTACCCAACCCGAATTCGTTTCTATGACAGCGCCATTCGGATACTGGATTGGAACATCTTCCATATTAACCCACCCATTTGGACCAATCGACTTGAACTTATGGTACTGTGCCTGCGTGCGCCACTTAAACGTTGCCCAGGTGCGCACGCCAGGGCTATTGCTGCCGCTTGGGGAGGAATCGGTGAAGTAGCCCCCAACGCCGATCTCATTGGGTGAGATCCTATTTGCGATGGGCGAATTGGGGAGCTTTTCTGTTCTGCTTGCGTCGAGTGCACACTTCCACGTTATATCCTGCTGCGTCCACACTAAGTCCTTCTTGATCTCGTTGATCGCGTCATATCTGTCGGCGGAGTCTGCGACTTGCAGGCCCGAAGGATCGACATACTTGGACGGGTTATTCACGCAATAGCGATAGAGATTCTCATCCGCCTGCGCGGGTCACGTCCTCGCGGTGCAAATTGCGTGACGAATATCGCCGTGTCGTCGTGATACCGTAGGCGATTACCAGTGCGTTGCAATTTGTAAGCGCCGTAGCGGGTCAAAGTCGTTTGCATGTCTTGCCTCACGTGGTTACGATGGTACAGGTGTTTTCATAGTTCGCGGCCACCAGGTGTTCGCCCAAGTTCCGACCGACGTTGCCAGGGTGGCCGCTCGCCGATTATTCCGATAGATTCCCTAAACGCCTGCGCGCATAATTCAATCCTCACGGCACGTCGCGTTGTTTTCGGAGATTCGACTCCCGACCCGTTTATTCCTTCGCAACTTTTCTTCCTTCACTTCCTTCCTACTTTCTCGTGGGCGATGACAATTTTCTCGTGCCCCAATCCGCCCCAGCTGCGGTGTCCGCGGACACCTCATCCTTGATTCCCAGCACTTCTCGAATCTTTCCAGGCGGAGTCGCGTCGTCGATGAACTCAACCGTGCCATCACAGTATAGAATATGCGCTCCGCCGGGATGATCGCTACTTATGCTCAGGTGCGAACCATCATTGAGCTTATAACTCAATTCACCAAGTCGGATATCGCGCGGTTCGGCCCACTGGATATTCGCGCCCTTAACCTCTACGACTATTATGGAGTCACCTTCCCCGATCCCGCAAACACCGGTGCCAGTTCCGGAATTGCGCACGATCATTACATAGCTGGTGCATCCGGGGTTGGTTCTGTCATCGGATGGACAAACGTACGCGGGTGGACATTCGACGGCGACGTTCGCATTTGATTTACTGTCCCAAGGCTCATCGAACTTGTACGACCTGTATAGGCTAGACATGCTAAGGTACGGCAGGAGCTCGATCCGCCAACTGTGCAGGCAACCCGATGGCTTATGTCGAACGACCTGTGGCGGAAAGTGCCCGTTTGCTTTCCGGTATTCTAGAAGGGCAAACCCAATCTGCCGAAGGTTGTTCGCACAAAGTGCACGTTTACTCTTTTCACCAGCGTGGGGTGGTCTAGTCGTGCTCGCGACATACAGTACCAGCAGCGCAATTAGCACGGCAACCGAAAGCGAAAGTGCGTGACGCGTGTTCATCTCTCTGGTCACTTAATCGGATCTGTCGGAACAAGCACATTCTCCGGGAGGATTCCGGTGTTGGTAATACTGTAATTGGTATCGTCGCCAGAATATACGCCCAGCATTATGTCCGGCCATGGGTCGAAAATAAGGGTTCGTTTATCCCTAAACGGGTGTGATGTGACCGTTTAAGAAGACTTGAGTTTCCAGTCTTTGGAAACAGTGTGCCATCTTTTGGCAGAGTGCAGTTCCCTATCGGATATGCGAGAACGAAGTTATGCTGCAAAACATGTTCGCTCGGCGAGATTTGAGCGGACCATGCGTGGCTTTGGGCTCTCACGAATCCGATGATTTCAGTTAAGACCAGCGTACCGCTTCCAATAGGCACTTCTTGACCTCGCCACGTGTCTTTGAGAACATCCAGCATACGCGGTCGCCCAATCATCACACCACGGATGGTCGAACTCAGATTGCCAGGGAGCCCTTCGACCAAGCCGGGCGTTAGCTCCCGGATGTGTCTTCAAGAAGTTCACAACTCCGTTAATGTATACATCTGCGACTATATTTCCGATGTTTTGTAACTGTGCCGAGTCGGTGTTCCGAGGTCTTTCGGTGCTGTCCAGTAATTCGCGAGCATGTCGGCAACCTTGGCACTTATGCCCTCCTTCAATTCCGCCCGTGTCGTTTCGATTGTCTTGATAGCCTTCTCAGCGGGCGTTTCCGAGTTCTGAGCCAGACCCGTTGGGTCGGTCGCCTCCGTCGGCTCGTTGCCGCAGTAGCGGTAAAGGTTCTCATCGGCCTGGCCGGGTCGCGGCCTCGCGGCGCAAATCGCTTAACGAATAACGTGATCTCGTCCGGATATTGCGGTCGACTAATGGCGCGTTGCGATGCGTGGTTCCGTGGCGTGTCATAGTCGTTTTCATGTTTTGCCTCATGTGGATACGATGGTGCAGGAATTCTCAAGGTTTGCGGCGGCCACGGACACGGCTAGCAACCGCCTCGGGCTTCACCTCTGGACGACACTACCCCGGATTAACCTTTTTTCCCTTTTTTGGCGTCAGCCAACGTAGGAATCGCTCAGATACAGCCTTGGCAGCACAAATGGCGACCACGAAAAAGGCGATATCGATAATAAGTGTTCCCTGAACCAAACACCCGTCGGGTTCAAGAACCATATGGTGCATATGGCACAGCATAAACGGGGAAAGTGGCCATCCGCGCCAGAACATCTTCTTCGTAATTGGGTCTAGGTCCGTCGGTGTTTGTCCATTAACCAGCACTTCGAATCGCGACGGTTTTAAATTTGCCCAGAGCAGGATTGCGGCAACGAGCGTGAGAAGGATGGCGGTGATTAAATGGACCCGCTGAGGTCGTCGCAAAGCGCGGAACAGAAACGTCAGCGCGAGCAGGATGATCGTGGCCTCCACGTAGTTCAGTATGAATGTCACACAAAAGAAGACGGCGGCTATCCCTAGCAGCACGAAGAGCGTTTGCGTGCCGAGCTGATACCGATGCCGATCGGCTCTTCGCTCCTCGGATTGGCTAGAATTCGCAAGATCATCAGTTTCCATGGCTCAAACCATCTGCGCTTTTGCAAAAATTGTCTTGGAACGTGCCTTATGGGATATCCAGATGCAGGGACGATATTAAGCCTATCATTTCAAGTTTCGCCGCCCGCGCTCGACCTCGGAATGCTGGGGGAGATTCTCATTGGGGATCCGCAATCCATCTGCCACGCGAGCCCCACCCTGTCGGATAATGCCCTTTACTAGGAGGTATCGCGGTAGGGGGTTTAGGTTTATCGATCGCGTAGAACACTCCTTCTGTTGGATCGACATAGTACCATTTCGAAAGAACCGTCTTGCCGTCGCAGGACCGAGCCCAAACCTGGAATATTGCCACTGGGTGTCCTATCGACTATCAGGCTCCCCGGCATATCATACATGTAAACCTTGTCTCCTGAGACGTAGTCGTTCGATAGTCGGTGTCGTTCTTCCCGTACTTATAGAGTTTTACGCTGCCGTCATCTTCAACCGAGAAACACTGGTCCGCTGACCAGGGATTCCACCAGATCTTCCTTCCCCATTGGCCTGCAGATGGCTTCTTATCAAAAAGGCATGATGATCTACTCGTACGTGATCGAATCCCCTAAAGTGCCGCCCACTTTCATCGCTGTGCCACCGTATGAATTCCAGGGGTTCGTGTTGGTGGTCCCGGTAAGGCCGGCCCTATTCTTCTGACTTGGCTTAACTGAACTTTCGCAGATTTTCTGCTGAGATTTGATGATGAAAGAGGGCGGGGTTCCTTGTAGACTTTGCGTGATTTTCCAGCGTCACAAGACGCGCGCAAAGGACAAGGAGGTCCCCGTCCATGTTTACGAGCATACCCTCTCTCGACCCCGTTCTGCAATGCCTGCTGCCCGGATTCACCGAACCATCGTTCCGGACACACATCGAGGTGCTGATCGGTTGGGTGATGTGCTTGGGCAAGCGAACCGAGTTCGGAGTGTTCCAAGCCATCCAAGCCGATACGCCCCTTTCCCGGAAAGAGCGACATCCGTTCGACCGTTTCTACAATTTCTTCAGTCGCACGGCTTGGACAGTTCACGACTTGGCCCGGCAATTGGTCATAGCGATTGTCGTGGCGCTCAATCCGCGCGACCTCTTGTATCTGGTCGTCGACGATACCTTGCTGCACAAACGGGGCAAGCAGGTCTACGGCTTGGGCTGGTTCCGCGATGCCGTGGCCTCGACGGCCAAACGGGTCGCGACCGCCAGCGGCAATCATTGGGTGGTCATCGGATTGGCGATTTGCATTCCCGGAACGAACAAGATTTACTGCCTGCCGATCTACGCCAAGTTGCATCTTGCCGGCAAGAATCACCCCAGCGAAGCCACGTTGGCCAAGGAAATGCTCCAGGACCTGCTGGGTTGGTTTCCCGATCGAAAGCTGGTTTTCATCGGCGATGGGGCCTATTCGACAGGCAATCTCCTTGCCGATCTCGACCCGCGGGTGACCTATGTCGGCGTGATGCGTGCCGACGCGGCGATTTACGATCCGGTCGTGCCCAAACAATCCAAGAGCAAGCGTGGGCGAAAGGCGACGAAGGGTCCTCGTCTTCCCAACCCCAAGGAAGCGGTCAAGAAGGCCGACGGCAACCGCAGCGGAAAGGGGCCGTGGACTTGGCAAACGGTCAAAGCGACATGCTACGGCGTGACGCGCAAGTTGCAGGTGCTTTCCTTTCAGGCGGTCTGGCCCGAGGTGCGCGGCTTGCTGCCGATTCTTGTGGTGTTGGTCCGCGACCCGCAGGGCAAGTTCGCCGACAAGTATCTGTTCACCACGGATGTGAATGCCGAGTTGAGTTGGGTGATTTCCACGTTCTCGCGGAGATGGTCGATCGAGGTTGCCTTCAAAGCGAGCAAGCAGGTGATGAAGATTCAAGCTCCGCAACACTGGTGCCAACAGAGCATCGAGAAGCTGTCGCCGTGGGTGTGGTTGATGCAGAGCGTGATCAGCCTGTGGTATATCACCGAGGGCCACAAACTTCCGCAAGCGCAGGCCGCGCGACGGCGTTTCGGCGACTGGGACACGGAATGGTCGCTTGCTCATATGCTCCGCATCCTCCGTGCGGCAATCCTCGCCAATACAATAAACACCAAGTCGGCCACCAAGGCCGACTTGCATCAATTACTGGCGGCCCTGGAAAACTACCTACATCTCGCCGTTTGAACGGCTTGAAATCTGCGAA
>CAWDKN010000031.1:0-39604 GCA_963802815.1 uncultured Alphaproteobacteria bacterium | reverse complement strand
ATAACACCAAAAGAAGTAACTGTTAATGTTGTAGTTAACAATAAATCCTACGATGGATTAAAGACGGCTTCATTTAATGGAGTACCTTCCCTTACGGGGGTTGTACCATCGGACAAAGTTACGTTGATAAACGGGACACCAACTTTTAAAAGTGCGAACGTACAGGATGATATTGCGATTGAGTTTACTCCATTTTCTATTGAAGGTGATGATCAAGGGAATTACACATTAATTCAACCGACTGGCATAAAGGCGAATATTACGAACGAATTTACGCCGGTAAAGGATACGCACTATACGCTTAGTACACCAGATGGGGAGAACAACTGGTTTACATCTGATGATTTTGTCATCACGGCAAAAGAAGGATATATGATAAGTTTGACCAATACCGATACGGCAACATGGTCTAATAGCTTAGCGTATTCTACGGAAAATAACGAACAGTAGTGTTGAATTCTATGTTCGAAATACAAAGACAAAAGAAATTTCGATTGTTCAAAAAGAAAGAGTATAAGATTGATAGAACTGCACCAACTGGTGAAATAAAAATCAAAGAGAATAGCTTTACATCATTCTGGAATACAATTACATTTGGTATGTTCTTCAAAGACAAAGTAGATGTAACAATTACTGGGGCAGATACTTTGAGTGGCGTGGCGAGTGTTGCGTACATTAAAGCTGCGACGAATATGGATCAAAAAGCATTAGAAGAAGCCGTGTGGAGTAATGGTGACGAATTTTCTGTATCACCAAATGAGAAATTCTTTACCTATGCAAAGATCACGGACTACGCAGGTAATTTCACTGTGATAAACAGTGAAGGCGTTGTGGTATATACGGACAGTGATCAGGACACGCAAAACATTGTCTTTACTAAGACGAGTACAACGGATGTACAGGCCGATGTAAAAACAAACGGAAACACTATCAATAAAATTATGAATGGTGATACACTACTAGATTCACAAGAAGATTATAGCGTTTCTAATAGTACGATCACATTTAAAGCAAGGTATCTAGATACACTAAGCGCAGGTGATTACAACTTGAGTGTGTATTACAATCCAATGGGTGTAACCTATGCGGAAGCTACAGATAATGAAGCACCAAAAACAACAAGTATGACACTGACAGTAAACAAAGAGGAACAGACAATTAGTAATGTTACGGAGATGACTAAAACTTATGGGGAAGCACCCATTCAAAATCATCCCAACAGCGCATGATACTCCAAAATTTACGTTTGAAAGTAATAACCCTACTGTGGCAACAATCGATGCAGATGGCACTATTACGATTCATAGTGCCGGTGAAACGACAATCACAGTAAAATCGGATGCGACAGATAATTATAAGGCAGGGGTGGTAACTGCAAAAATCAAAGTTACACCAAAAGAGATAACAGCTACCATCACGCCAAACAATAAAACCTATGACGGTAATACAGCAGGTACTATAAAAGACAGTATCCGTTATGAAGGTATTATAAACAAGGATACTGTGTATATGGAAAATACTACACTGGCATTTGATAATAAAAATGTTGGTGAAAATAAAACTGTTACGGCAAAGGACTATAGCTTAGCAGGTGATAAAAAAGGCAATTATAAGATAGGTACAATTACTGTAAATACTGCCGCTATAACACCAAAAGAAGTAACTGTTAATGTTGTAGTTAACAATAAATCCTACGATGGATTAACGGATGCTTCGTATAAGGTTGAACCTTCCCTTACGGGGGTTGTACCATTGGACAAAGTTACGTTGATAAACGGGACACCAACTTTTAAAAGTGCGAACGTACAGGATGATATTGCGATTGAGTTTACTCCATTTTCTATTGAAGGTGATGATCAAGGGAATTACACATTAGTTCAACCGACTGGCATAAAGGCGAATATTACGAAAATGAATTTAAGCTGGGCAAAGGATACGCACTATACGCTTAGTACACGAGACTGGAGAACAACTGGTTTACATCTGCTGATTTTGTCATCACGGCAAAAGAAGGATATACGATAAGTTTGACCAATACCGATACGACACCATGGTCTAATAGCTTAGCGTATTCTACGGAAAGTACCAACAGTAGTGTTGAATTCTATGTTCGAAATACAGAGACAAAAGAAATTTCGATTGGTCAAAAAGAAGAGTATAAGATTGATAGAACTGCACCAACTGGGGAAATAAAAATCAAAGAGAATAGCTTTACATCATTCTGGAATACAATTACATTTGGTATGTTCTTCAAAGACAAAGTAGATGTAACAATTACTGGGGCAGATACTTTGAGTGGCGTGGCGAGTGTTGCGTACATTAAAGCTGCGACGAACATGGATCAAAAAGCATTAGAAGAAGCCGTGTGGAGTAATGGTGACGAATTTTCTGTATCACCAAATGAGAAATTCTTTACCTATGCAAAGATCATGGACTACGCAGGTAATTTCACTGTGATAAACAGTGAAGGTGTTGGCGGCAGATGCAATATGTTCAGGACACGCAAAACATTGTCTTTACTAAGACGAGTACAACGGATGTACAGGCCGATGTAAAAACAAACGGAAACACTATCGATAAAATTATGAATGGTGATACACTACTAGATTCACACGAAGATTATAGCGTTTCTAATAGTACGATCACATTTAAAGCAAGGTATCTAGATACACTAAGCGCAGGTGATTACAACTTGAGTGTGTATTACAATCCAATGGGTGTAACCTATGCGGAAGCTACAGATAATGAAGCACCAAAAACAACAAGTATCACACTGACAGTAAACAAAGAGGAACAAACAATTAGTAATGTTACGGAGATGACTAAAACTTATGGGGAAGCACCATTCAAAATCATCCCAACAGCGCATGATACTCCAAAATTTACGTTTGAAAGTAATAACCCTGCTAAGAATCCAAGGCAGAATCTAAATAAAGGCCTGCATTGGTTCAGCAGCACATCACCGAACATGGGTGCTGATTATCGATTGGACATCCGCGTGCTCATAGTGACGGTGCAACCTAGCACACACGAAAGGGGGGGCCTTTATGCCCCCAGCCCCAAAAACCCTCGAAACAATTCTAGTTGTTGACGACAGCCCATTGGTTCTCGCGGTTGTCGTTAAGATCCTCGAAGCCGAAACCTTCCACGTTCTTTCAGCAGCTAGCGGGCCTTCCGCACTTAAGCTTGCAGGTGAAACCACTGAAACCATTAATTGACGACTCTCCGACGTGGAGATGCCCGGAATGTCCGGTCCGGACCTCGGCGAGGCGCTGAAAGTCGCGCGGCCGGACATGCATGTAATGCTGATGTCTGGTGCAGACAATGGTAACCTCCTGGTTCTCAACTACGGCTGGGCGTATATCCAGAAGCCGTTTGTTGCGTTGAAGTTGGTCCAGATGATCAACGATGTACTGCACACTCGAAATCGGTCGCAACTTGGCGGCCAGGAATTCGACAGCCGGAAAGGATCGACTCGAACCGTAAATCATAAAGGGCCGAATTCAAACTGACCCACTTCGGGAAAACGCTATCTAGGGGATGTCGACCAAGCGGTAAACCTGCATGGTCTGCGCATCGACCACTTCCAGGTCCGCTGGCTCCGTCTTGGGAAGATCGCTCGCCAGTCCGATCAGCACCCGCTGGCGTATTCGCCACAGCCGCTGTTTCAGCAGCGAGCGAATGTGGCGCGTGCCAGCCAGGTACAACACACGATCGAGATTGCGCTCACGCTCGAGCATGGACACGATGCGGTCGTATTCCGTTTGCGCCTTGGGCGTGCGCTCGTATTCGAGTGCAAACAGAAGTTGGCGGCCACCCAGCGCAAGTGTAACGATTGCGTCGTAATCCTTCGCGTACTTGGTGTCGGCCACTTCGTTGCGGCACCGGATCTCCATTTCGTTCTCCCACGAAACCAGCGTGCGACTCCGCAGCAGATCGAGGTGAACCTCGTTGACACCCAGCGCGTGCGCGACCCCCACGCCGTCCACGCGGATGTCCGGTCCTGCCTCCGGACCGTTGTAAGGCGTGCCGACATTCTCGACAGGTAGACCAGGCCGGACGAAGCGATCGCAAATATGGGATCGCGGTGCGCCATCGGAAGCGAATGTCTTGTGATGAAGCCATGGTCCTCCAGGCGCTTCACTCGCCACCAGAACGAGCCCCTGCTCAACTCGTACCCGCTGTGCCGCATGAACTGCCACAACTGCGTTTGCGTGACGTACTTGCTGTACATGACCTGGCGCAGCAGCGGCAGATCCTGAGTTTGGCTCAGCGCGATTGTTCCTTTGGAATACCTCATGCCGGCCTCACTTCTCCGCGCGCGATAGCACCGCCATCCATGGCCGATCTCGCCGCGGCTCCGCGCAAAAAGTTCCCTGCGTGCCACGCACCCATCCAAACGGCGGCAAGACAATCAGGATTTCCTGTTGGCCGTTGCCTTCGCTGAACGAGACCACCTGCGCCGCGTCGCACCTCCAGGCGCCATTTCGGTCGAGCCATCCCGCGTCGACCGGGCGGATCCGGAACAGGTAAACATCGGGACGCGTGCCCGCCGGGACGATTTGCCGGAGGAAGAGCTTATTGCGTCCGTTCCCGGCCGTCACACCCTCCGACTCGAAAACGCGGTGGATGAACCGCTCGGCAACCTGCGGATGAAACCCTGTGCACTCATCCACACGGACGTGGCCGTAAATGCACGACCGGTTCCGCAACACGTCTCCCGCCAAAACGCCAGTCGTGTTGTAATACGCGCCTCGACGCGCAAGGTTCGTGCCTTCCGTGACCAGCGCGCGCGCACCTCGCGGTCCAAATGCTACCGAAACTCTGCACCGCGACCAGCATCAGTTTTCCTCCTCGCCGCTTCCGTTGTCTGCAGTTAGTCGTCGCCTTTGCGCCGCCGCCTTCCGCTGCTTCAATCGCCGATTCTCCGCTTCGAGCCGCTGAATTCGCTCGACCAGCGCCGCGTTCCCAGTCTCCGATCCCGCGACCGACCGTGTCTTCAGCCGCTGCTCTGCTGCCGTCACGCGCTCCGTGAGGCTGTTCAACTCCGTGGCTTTCTGCTCCAGTTGTTCGCTCAGGCGCGTGACCTGCAATTCCTTCGCGTCGTTGTCGCTCTTCAGCCGTTGGAGTTCGCGCTTGTAGTCTTCGAGATTCGCCGTCTCTGGTGTCGCCATTCCGGACTCGCCGGCTTCGATGACGCGGTTGCAGGTCTCGATGTGCAGGTTGTACCGGTCGATCGCTTCCTTCGCCCTCCGCTTACAGTACTCGGCGTAGCGCAAAGCGTCTGCCGCATGTTCCGCAAGCTGCCATCGTTCCCGGACGCGATCATTCTGCATCCAGGCGAGCGCAAACCAGCTCAAGATGACAAGGATGGTGGCGCCGAAGCTGTACCAGAAATATCGATTCGCGCCGGCGTTCTCCAACCATGCGCGCCGCCGCTCTTCCCATACGGCGCCCAAGTTCACGTCGCGAGGGTTAAGCGAGTGAACCATCGCGTCGAGCGGCGACGTACGGCCACGAGAGTAGCCGCCCTGGGCTGCGAGCGGGGAATACCGCGCCGCCGGCACTGCTTGGTCAGAGTCTTTGCGTCGGTGCCGAGTTGCGGCTGGACCGGCGCCTGTTGTTGGCGCGATGCCGGCAACGCCGACTGATCTTGAGACGTGGTCTGGGCGAATGACCGCGGGATCCACCGCAACCAACGTGAAATACAAATACAGATATCGACGCATCGTCGTGTCCTCCTCACCTTCTCCCGACACCGTGGATTCTGCGAGCCAAGGCGGAATTGACCAATTCGGGCGTCTTGAACCGCAGGTTGGCTCCTTGCTGTTCGGTGCGCGAATGGCGCAGCCGTGGCAACACCTCCCAATCGAATCCCGGGAGTGTGATATCCGGCGGCGTGCGGACGTGCAGGTGCTGGTGCAGAGTGCCCTTGCTGTCGTCCGTCATCAGGATCTGCATCTGACCTTTGGGCAGGTTCTTGATCTTTTCGTCCTCGGCCCGGTACTCCCGTTCCTCCCGCTCCGTCGCGCTCATTCCCTTCTGGAACCGTTCGAAACCGAAAAGCTGCTGGCGAATCAGTGATTGTGTCCGGCGCGTGACCGCATGTTCCGCCGATGCGCGAATGAAATATCGCGCCGTCTCCTCATCCTGGGTGCGTAACGCGATCTTCGTATTCGGCGCCGAGGTCACATCCTCCTTGAACCCCTTGCCGACCTTGAGCAGTTGCGGGAGGCTCTGCATCGAAAACAGGAATGCAGTGTTCGTTCCCCGGGCCGTGTTGAGGATCTGGCTGAAATTCTGGTAACCGAATGGCGCGAACTCGTCCATCACCACCGAAAACAGCGGCCGGTTCGCCCGCTTGCGTTCCTCCTCGCTCTCGTAGCGCTTCCCGACCACAAGCTGAATGTTCTGCAGGAGCATCTTGCCGAGGGCGCGCACGGGCTCGGTATTCTTGTTGACGTTCAGAGTGACGAACAGGATCAGCTCCTGTTCGATGACATCGTCGATGGACAGCAGATCGTCGTACGGCCCCGTGATGATCGAGAGCGCGTCGTCAAGAAACGTCATGCACTCGTTGAGCAAGCCCTGGATCTTCGGCACGCGGTCGCGATCTTCAAACGACTGCATCAGGTTGCGAACGGACATCTCAAAATTCAATCGCCGCTGCATGCTGATGGAGGTGTCCGTGCGGATGTGCCGGCGTGCCTTGTCGATTTGTTCCTGCAGGACGCCCTGGTCGAGCACCGCCACAATCACGTCATAGAAGTTGAATCGCACCCCGGTGTAATGCAGGATCCGGACGATGTCGGCCAGGTAATTCAACTGGTGCTTGCTGAAGAATTCGTCGTGCAGGTTGAAGGAGCCAAACACCATGTTCACCTGCGCCATGTAGTCGTCGTCCTCCGTGTAGAACGGGTTGTAGAGGCTGGATAGTTCCGGCCGCGCCGGGTTGATGAGGCGGAGATCGTCGAGGCGGCCGGCGCGGTGAATATACGGCAGCAATTCCTGAAAGAACTCCAGGTCGCCCTTACCGTCGAAGATCACCATGGGGATCTTGTGACGGTCTTCCGGCGGTCCCATTCGCCGCATCAAATCCTGGGTGATGATGTTTTTGAGCAGCGTCGTTTTACCGCTGCCGGTCATTCCCAGCACGATGCCCTGCATCACGCGAACCTGGTCGGGCCACAGCCAGGGATCTCCATGAATGTCGTACCCGAGAACAACCCCGCCTTGGTCCCATGCGGTTGCGACCACCCTTTCGTCACGGGCCGGACTCATGACGAGCGGCGGATGGACCTTCCGCTTTTCCCGCCGGGATCGACGTGTCGCGTAAAGCAAGCGCCGCGCAACTCGGAATTGTCAGCGCACTGAGGATGTAGGCCGCCAGTTCGGCCGCTTGTTCGTTGTTGAAGTGGTAGACCTTCGTCAGCAAGAGCCAGTAGCCGAGGCAGACGGCGAACAGGCCAATCGAGACGAGAAAAGCAGGAGTTTCAGACAGCGGCGCGTGAGCTGGCCGCCGGTCACCAGATGCCATGTTGTCCATATTGGTTTTCCTGAAGATCGAGCAGATTTACGGGTGAAGGAACTGGGTGAGGAGCAAGTCGGCGCCAGCTACGACTGCGTAGAATGTGGCCGTTCTCAGCCGCTTGTGGACGATTGCCCGGCGCATACGACGCAACAGCCCCGTCCGATCTGTTGCGCATGAGACCAAAAACACCCAAGCCGCCCAAGCGATCACTCCGCCAAGGACGGTAAGCAGCAAGGTCACTTCCACTCTGGGATGCTCATACCAAGGTGGCAGATCGAGGAATCCCGCCGGATGTGCCGGGCTGGGGAGGGCGGGCAAGCGTTCCAGCCACGCAACGTAGCCCGCCTCCACCAGAATCAACGCAGCCGCACTCACCAGCAGGCCCGCATCCTCTCCTCGTCGCAGGATTCGATTTAGAAGCGATTCCTTACTCCTCGCCATGGCCGTTACCTCGCAATCGCTTTGAGATTGAAGTAGAGAGCCAACCCGAGCGCCGTGAGAACGAGCGTCCCGAGAATGATGGCTTCCTGCCTGAACTGGCGGCGCGCCTTGGCGTCGAAGCGGTTGGCTGGTTCCAATACGAGCATTCGAGAGACGCTTCCACACGCCGGCGTCGCACGCCTTTCGAAGCGCGCGCGGAATCCCTCCACGATCCGCGTTGCGGAGGGGGTCTGGATACCGCCGTCTTCCAGGGGTATCTTCAGGAACCGTTCTCGACCGCACCAGGTGCAGAGCGTGCTCGGGCGTGATCTCCACTTGTGGCTCCATCGCTTTCACAGCACCAGCACCGCGCTTACCTCTCCGGCGCCATCTGACGGAAAAGCAAATTTCACGAACGGCGGGACCGTTCGTTCGTGGCCGGCCATTCAAACGTGATCAGCCCCGAGGTTGTGCCGCCCGGCGCGACCGCACTTTGCGTGCACTTCCGCATTCAGCACTTTGACCGGAGCCTGCCCTTGGCTCGTGATCCGAATCCCATCGCCGACGAGCTGGCTCTGAGAAAGAGCGTAAAGCGAACTGGAACTGTGCGGCGATCGAAGCGTGAACACGCCCGGCGTGCCAGGCATGTATGTCGATCGACCGTTGTTTTGGATTGCGTAGCGGACATAAATGCGGTCATCCTTCCGATAAATGTCCTTCAGGATGACTTCTACGCGGGCGTGATTCTTCGTTTCCCCTGCCAGACGTACCGGTGTGCTGGCGAACAGCATCTCCGAAGCGATCCTCGCCTCCTGAGCGGCCCGTGGGTCCTCCGCGGGCTTTTCCGGGATCGCTACCTTGGCGACGGTGGGGCTGGGTTCCTGGTCGATGGCGAAGTGCATCTCCTCGACGGACGGCGCCGGGACAAGCTCATAGCTCAAACGCCCGGAGGCCGTCCAGATAAATAGGTTCGTGGTGGCTTCCGGGTCGAGAGGCTGAACGAACACCTTGTTGCCGCGCCATTCGATCTTGTAGGACGAGCTGCCTGCCGCGACCTCGATGACAGGCTCCGCCAACTCGATGACGCTCAAGTGGTTCGGGGCCGTTTCGACCCGGATCACTTTGTGCGAGTCCGACTTCTCCGTCTCGATCCTTTGGGCGTTGGCCGCCAGCGCAATGGCGATGGTGAAAGCAATGGTTTTCTGCATGCCCAAGTTTCCACCGATTCCTGCATCGCGCCAAAAAGTCGAGCAACCGGACGGCTTTCGAGCGTCCCACAAAAACCATGAGCCGAATCCCCGTGACCGGAATCCGGGTACAACGATCTGGTAAATCGGGAATAAATTCCGAGTATCTGTGCCTGGCTGGAGCTTGCGGGACCCAGCCGACTACTTCGAACACTCCGGCGTCCGGCGGGATCGTTTCCCGTTCAATACATGGGGCACTGCAAAACCGACCATCGTGTCACAGTCAATCGGGTGAGTACTATCAACTCACACCCGTTTACCGCCTTGCCAGCCGTGAGTGTGCGAGGAGCTATCATGCGGTCATGCGTAAACTTTATGTGTGGAAGACAAAGGTTGGCCCGTTCTACATCGCCCAGATTGGCGACCGCTTCCATCCCGTCTTCGAGGACGAATCCCTTGGTAGCTACCATAGCCCTGCCTCTGCCGCAGACGATTTGGCAGGAGGACACACCTTCTCCGTTGGCCGTGGCATCGACACAGCTGAACTCGGGATTCCATACGACATTCGAGAGTGGGAAAGATATCAGGGTGAATGAGGCTTTCTGAGCCTACGTTGATAATGGGAGCACAATATCTGGAAACTTCGGTCTGATTAGGACAATTAACCTCGTGAACTGTTCCTCGTCAAGAAATCGATCCATGGGCTTATTCTTGCTCGTGAATAGCTGCCTCGTTCCCAAGTGAAGCTTACAGCCTACGTAACGTTCTTTGCCGGCGATACAGTGAGCATGGGGCCGGGAAGGGTACGGGTCAGCGTCGTTCTTGTGGACGCGCCAAACGTCGCCACCTACTCGGTAATCCTTTTCGACAATGCCATAGCCTTCAGAATCGATCCACCTGAATGATTCGAAGGCGACCGAAACGAAATCGTCCGACTCTTCAACGATGTTGCCATCCACCTCTGCCATATTTCATCGTACCGCGCAGAGCAGTTTCCGACGGGTGCAGTGAGTATCGTCAGACGGAGCAATCAGGCAATCTTCTGTTTCGTGTAAAATCTTAAGTGCTGTCAAGAGTGTCAAGGAAGAGAAAACGATGGCGAACGTTTATGTCGAAGCCCGTCCCGAAGGGCCGCCCTGAAGGGTCGGCCATTCAGGATTATGTAGTCGAAGACCATGCGAACCATGAGCTCGGTACCTTCAAAACCCAGAAAGAAGCAATCGATTGGGCGAAAACGAAGGGTCACGCTCCTCTTGTCGCTCGCGTCCGGCATCTGAATGACAAGAAAAACCCTGACCATTGGCGCTCGGCCTAAGGCCGATCGCAAACGGGCTTGTGGCACGGATCGGCGTTGCGCCGGTAGGATTCCTCGCAACCAAGAGTCGGCCCGGATCCGCGGGCCCGCAGAGTTTCAAAATCCGGGAGTTGAGCGGACGCAACGGCCGTCGCCAGATTCTTACCCGACGTCACAGTCCGCGCTGAAAATAGAGGGCACCTGCCTAAGGGAGCCATCATGCTACGTTTGCGCAGTTGTGAAAAAACCTCCAGGGCGACTGAATAGCCGCCCTGGAGTAGTCATCAATTGTTGCCCTTCAGCACTGGAATGCCGGGAACGCTGTTGCGTGTTCGGAAGTTCCAGCCTTCCGTCACGAACCTGCGCTTGGCCAGGCTGAACTGCAAATGGCCGAACATGGTACGTCCGTCCATTGTCCGTAATCAGCCGCCCGTCTCCCGTAACCTGCAGGAGTAGGGTTTGGCGGCGCACCTGCGATCCGGCGCCGTCGGACACTTCATCGACCAGGTACACACTGCCGGCCTCGTCGATGTTCACTTCACCGTCGACCAGACTGGGAAGCGCGACGGTAATGGGTCTGCCGCCGGTGCGCTCCACAATCATGTCAACGAGGTATTGCGGGAACGCATAGAATGCGATGCTTCCCGTATTCAAACGGCGATTCTCGCGCTGATCCCAACGGCGGCTCTTGCAGGCGATGTCCCACAATGCCGTCAGCCAGTCCAACGCGCGGTCCTCCTTTCGCTCCGCCCACTTGCGGACGATGTTGATCAGGTTGCGCAGGTCCTGCCGGGAGCGCTCCTCATAGAAGTGAAGCGCGGCCTGGGCCTGATTGCGTTTGCGAACCAATGCTCTTCGTTCGATTGGCGGCTTCCTTCGAAGCGCTGGCCTTCGAGATCGGGAAGGCGTCGAGCTTCGATTGAGCCTCTGCCACGGCATCTTCGTAAGCGTGGCGTTTCTCGGCGAGCAAGCCGATGTTCACGGCGTACACCGTCGAAATCACGCCCGCCTCCTTCAGCATGTCGCGGTCGTAGGTACCTCCGCAGATCGCGCCGCGGAAGTCCTCGAGCGGTCGCACGTCCGCAAAGAACTCGTACAGTTCTTTCCGAACGTGGTTGTAAAGCGCGCCGATTCTGTCCGTCGGGGCAGTCGGAATCTGCAACGGGAGATCGGAAACCCGCCTGATGCGCTTGAGCTTGAGCCATGGAGCGGTGCCAACTTCCTGGCGGATCTTGCCAATCTCCTCCTGATTCGGCTCGACCCCCCATTTGAGTTGGTCGAGCGCCTTTTGCAGTTCGATCGCGCAACGGTTCGCGAGATCGGGCCGGCCTGCCGCCAGGCACGACGTCTTGAGGTCGGTGATGGCCCCGATCGCATTACCCTTCGCCGAGTACGCGACTTGCGGCAGATTCCACCACGGGGACTCTTTCTTGCTTTGCTTGTTCTTCGTGTTTTCCCCGGCATGGCGTGTGCCTGAACCGATCCTCTACGAACAGCGGGAACCGCGTCCCTTCGACGACGCAAATCCAGTCGAAGTCGTAGTCGCCGCCGTTCTTCTTGGCTGTTTCCGAATGCAGCGTGAGCGTCCCCTCCAGCCGCAGTTGCCGGTCGACGATCTCGGTGACAGCCGCCGCCGAGTCCATCGAGCACTTCTGCCTGTCGAGGTGCCGCATCAGCAACTCCAGCGTGGTGGAAGCGTCCAGCGCTTTCACCGGCAGCAGATCTCCCTTGGTCCGGATCGGATAGCGAACCACCAGCATTCGCTCGGAGGCGAGGCTGGTGATCGCGTGCCATTCCGGGATCCAGTCGGAGCCGCTGTAGATTCTGCCGTCGTGCAGTACCAGGTATCCGTCATCGGCCAGAGCAAACGCCGGCAGCGTGAAGCCGCCCGCGGTGCACAGCTTGAACGCCCACCTTGCCAGAGTGCGCTGAAGGTGAGAATTGACGAACGGATGCTTGACCCAGTACCCCGTGCTGTCCGCTTTGAGGACAGCCTCCACAACGGTATGTTCGGATGACGTATGCTCCGGATCGGTCACCGTCTCATCCGAGCGCAACAGTTCCACTTCCTCGGACATTCCCAGGATGCGGAACAGTTCCGTGAAGTCGTTGCTGGCGATCGCGGTCTTCACTTTCTCGACCGCGGCCATGGCAATCGGCTTGATTTCGGTCTCGATGGAGTTCAGGGGAGCGTGTTCCACGAGGGTGTAGCTGGACGAGAACTGGAGTTCCCGTGAAATCTCCCGAATCCCGATCACCACCCGGCCGGTGGAATACTGCCCGCTGATGCGGCCGGCAGCGGTTGGGCACTGGCGAACGCATTCGGGTTTCTTGAACTCGGGCTTGCAACTCGACCGTGGAATGATGAAATCGACCGACAAAGCATCGGCGACGTCGTCCTCCATGATCTTGAAGCTGCCCTTGGCCTGCGTGTTCTCGAAGGACATCCGGAACTGGTAGAAGTGACGGTCGGCCAGGTGAAGACGCTCGAAGTAGGAGCGCCGGATCCAGCCGCGGCAGTCATTCGTGCCCAGTTCGTGGTCTCTTACAACGACGACGCGAGCATCCGGGATCTCGATACACACCTTGCAGGGTGACACGAGAATTCCGAAATACGTCATCGCAGCTTCTGGCCAGAATCGGAAGCGCTGCGCGATCGTCTTGGCGTGCGCGGCGTCAACAGCGTAGTATTTGCCATTTTTCGCGGATGCCGAAGCGCCCACGAGAATGTACTCCACGCCGTCGTAAGCGATCCGCTTGCTCAGCGAATGCTCGACCATTGCCTGCTGGTACTGGTCAAGCTGCTGCTGCGGGATGTCGATCGTGGCGACACGAATATCCGGATAGTCCGCCTGCAGCAGCGTGTTCTCCAGTTGGCTGTCGCGATCGATTTTCATCTGCTTCTTCGATACTGCGCCGTCTTCGTTGATCTCCAACGCGATTACGCGAAGGACACTGGTTCTGTTCACAATGGACATTTGCGTATCTCCTTTGTTCTGTCTGTTGGGCTACAGCCAGAACGGGAGACCTCGCGGTCCCTCTCTGCCTGTAGCGGGTGGAACGTTTTTCTAGGACTTCCCCTGCCCAGGCTCAAGAGAGCCGGGTCCGGATTGTGAAATAACCTGGCAGTCGATCTTTCGAATCGGTGCCGTTTACACTGCCGCCGTTTTGCTCCAGTAGTCGCGGCAGAATTTGCGCAATGCACCTACGAAGGTACAGAGCCTCTTGTAGTGGAACGTCCCCAATTCCCAGCCGGTCTTGAGGAACGCCCAGGCCAATGTTGCAGCCACTACCACCACGCCAAACTTGAGAGTGGCGTAGTCGCTGAACAGGCCGTCACCAAAGACGTTTTCCAGGACGATTCGTGCCAGAGCAACTAGCAGGATCGTCAAGGTCAGCGTCTGGTGCTTCTTCCAGTTCATCTTCACTCGGTGAAGGAACATTTCTTCTCCTTTGCTGTTCTGTGGATGAGCACAGGACAGCAAAGAGGCGCTGGTGTCAGCGAACTCCTGAGTCCCGTGCGAAGGTGGTTACCTTGGCCGGAACTCGATTGAGTCGCCGAACCAGCACTTTCCCGGTAATGCTCCGGGTCGCCTCAACAGATTCACTCTGTGCAATGAAGCCAGATGATCATCGTATGAAAATCCTAGTGCCGGACGACGGGATCCTTTCCAAGTACCGTTACTCCTTTCCGCCTGTCCGCTTTGGCCGTCCATTCCTCGATCGTTACGAAACTCCGATCGGCTTTGTGCGCGGCGAGAAGCGCCTGGTGTTCGTCCGCCATTTCCTCGCCGAGTTCGGGCGTGCCGTTGCTCGTCGGTTTCGTCAAGAAATATCGAATCGTGCCCGTCAGCCTCGTTGTCTTTTGATGCCCGCCGGCGCTTTCCGCCGCGGCGGTTGCCCGATCTCCTCAGCCGGTTTGCCGCTGGAGACGCTGCGTTCCCTGGTGGACCTGGATTCTCCGGTCGGCCTCGGGTTCCGGTTCCCGGCGGTCCGTCGCCGCTTCCGGCGTTGCTACTGTTGCTCCCATTTGTGTTCTCCTCTCCATGGAATAGCTTTGCGGCTCGCTTGCCTTTCGGCTCACGAGCCGCTCTCTCCGCGTCCTTCTTGGTTCTTCCGCGTCCCTCCTTGGTTCTTCAATCACCAGGCATCGCCCCTGGCCGGCGTTCGATGACCGGTGACCCGGGCGAGATACGCATCTTCCCGGTGAGCCGGCGACAGAAATCGATTATTTCTTCACGTCGTCCGTGAACGCGCTGGATTGCTCCAACCCGTTGTCCTTTTCGCCCACCATCTGCTGTTCTCCGTACTCGGCGACCAGCAGCCCGCTCGGGACTCTTTCGGATCGCTCTGTTTGCAGGAGGCGCACGTTGTACCGTGCTACGAGCCGGTCGGTGAATTCGGCCTTGTTATGGACACGATGGACTTCCTTGACTCCGAACGCGACGTACGTCCAAGGTTGGCCCTTTCACGGGTTCCAGCGAGCGGAGCTTGAACGTGGATGTGATCTCGTCGTCGTGAACTTTGGAAACGATATCCTGGTCGCGCAACTGGTCCAGCGTCAATGTGCGCAGGTTATGCGTCATCATATTTAACGCGTCAGCCCAGTTCTTCTCCATGGTCGTGGGCGTGTACGTGAGGTAGTTCTCCAGGAACCTGCGCACCACTGCGCGACCTTCGATGTCGGCGGGTTGCTCGCCGGGAGCCGAAGAGGCGGCCAGGGCGGCCATGAAACCCAAGGGCGTCCGCGGCGTTGTGGTCGCGCCGCTCACGACTGAGCGCCTCGACCGTCGGCGGCAATCCGGATTACGGTCGGCGGCTGGACCCGTACATAGAAAAGCAACAACGCCAGAACAAACGAGATCAAGACGGCCGAGATTCCAAACCACATCATTCGGTTCGCATAGGCGCGCAGGGCGCCGTCGTGTTCGAAGTATTTCGTGTAGCCGGTCTTTTCGGGCAGTGCGCCGGCCTGTTTTGGTTTCATGGCTTAGCCCTCCTCCTGTCGATCGCTCTGGCTTGACCTGAATGCGTTGCTCACCGTCCGGCGTGTCGCGCCGGCCCAAGTTCCCACCGTCCATCCGACGGCGTGCGGGATGTTGTAATGCCCGAAGTGTCCCGGTCGGCCGTGGGACTGCCGCGGCGAATCATTCGGTCGCCGCGGATCGCTGCCGCGGCGGCTGCCGCCGCCTCCGGCGCCGATGGCGGCCTGCCATAGCCGCCACCGCCACGGTGCGCTGCGGAGCGTGCCCAGACGCCTGCGGCCTCACCACCCAACGCTGCATTATTTCCGTCAGACGGTGGCGACGGCGAATGGTTCGACCCACCATTGGCGTCAAGACGCCGCCGCCTCGATCGACCCCACCACCTCCGCGCCGCCCCCTCCAGCACTGGCCGCTCCGCCTTGCATTCCAGCCCATCCCGCAACTGCGGTCTGCGCGGCGGCAGCGGCAACGCCCGCTACGGTCAACATGGTGCTTCCGATATCCCCGAGACACCACCCGCTTTGCGATAAACGGGATCAGCAGGATCATGATTGACAGCAGGATGCTCGACAGCGAGATGAGCAGCATTTGGCTCGCCCCCTGAAACGCTCCGCCGAAGCTCTGGGACGTGAAAATGCTGTTCAGGCTGTTTGCGCTCATGATCGTCAACAACTGGCTGATGATCGCGTAGATGATACCCCACGCATTCCACACCATCAGATTCACCATGAACGTCCTCGCCAGTTGGCCGACACCAAGGGCGGGATACAACGCCAGCACCAATGGCCCCACGACATATAAAACCGCGCCGTACATGCTGTAGAAGAACGAAAAGATGGCGTACGAAATCGGAAAGACCAGGACGGCGATTGCCTGGAAAATGAGGCTGAACGCCCCGGCCACGCCGCCGACCACCCAATTCCACCAAGCCCCCTGGCCATTGTTTGCCGACATGTAGCCTTGAACCTGGTCGCGGAAGTTCGTCCACACATCCGTTGGCGCGATCGCCTGGGCAACATTGGCGAATGCGTTGTTTACGTTTCTGAAGACGTTGGGATACTGGGTGATGAGCAAGCCCATGATGAGGTAGCGGACCCCCGCCAGCGCAAGAGTTCGGGCGTCTCCTCCCTTGGCGTACGCCTCGTATACGGCGAAGAGCGCGGCCAGCAGAAGGATGGCCTCCGCAATCTGTTGAACGGCCGGCAATACCGCCGATCCCGTGATTCCGTTGTAGACCTGCTGAAACATGGTCTGGAAATAGAACATCGCCTG
Source organism: uncultured Alphaproteobacteria bacterium (assembly GCA_963802815.1). Taxonomy (GTDB): domain Bacteria; phylum Pseudomonadota; class Alphaproteobacteria; order Micropepsales; family Micropepsaceae; genus Rhizomicrobium. The sequence goes on along the minus strand of CAWDKN010000031.1, from coordinate 22,915 downwards.
CACCTCACTTCAGGGAATCCAGTGCATTCTGGCGAATCTGGGCGCCATTGGCTGCGTTGAACTTCAATTGCGCCCCGCTGTTCGCCAGCGTGACCGCCCGAACCCGCATCACGTCGCCAAGAGCGGACTGCGTATACGCGTTTGCGCGCACAAGCCATGCCGCGGCTCTCGGCCTCGACCATCGGGGCGGTGCCGGGAGCGGCCTGCGCAAGCTGGTTATTGATCTGGTTTGCCGCCTGCATCTCCGTGTCGGCAATGGCGTCGATCGCGATGGCTCTTTTCATCGCGGCTTGTGCCGCCGCATCGCTCATATCGATCAGGTCCCGGGTCTGCGGCGAGGCGTTCTGCGGCGGCGGCACGGCTTGATAGATCGTCTGATAATTCGGCCGTCACGTTACGGCACGTTCTCCGGGTTCCGCGACAGCAAAAGCTGTTCAAGCTGCTGCGGGTTGGCCAGAGTGGCGCTCGCCACGTTCAAATGTGAGGTCGCCTTGATCTGCGTGTATAGGCCTTGCACCGCGCCGACCAAGCCCTGCGCGCGGATTATTGCGTCCGGCGGATACACAATGTTGCCAAAGAACGCCTGGATGCCGTTCATCAAGCCGTTCAGCGTCCCCAACGCTCCATCGACCGCGTGTAACGCCGGAGTGATGGTGTTGGTAATCGCGCTTCCGATGCTGTCGATCGCTGCCACGATAGCTGGCAAATCGAGCCCGAATTGCGCCCTTGTTGGCTGCGGCGCGATCAGCGCGACGAGGAGCGCCACAACCAGGAGTTTCGTCCGGTGTTCCCGCAGTGCGCGCAGAAATTTCCGTTTTGAATCCATACAAATTTCCCCTTACTTAAACAACGTTTACGTGTCTCTGGCGGAACTGACTCGCCATGTCAGCCTGGCGCTTGCGAATTGCATTTGTATGCGCCAGGATGCCCGCCTCCTCGCGCAGTTCGGCCGCCAGCATCCTCTGCATCATGGCCTGGTTCTCAACCGCCGCCACCATGCCCGGCCCCGGTGAGGTATGCTGCCGAGCCGGGTGCCGCTTGCGCGGCTTGATCCTCGATATTTGCGAAGCCTGGAGAGTCTGTTCGACCACCTGATCGGACGCCTTCAGGGTCTTCAGCGTGTCCATGGCCAGCGCATCGCTCATGTCTACCCGCTGCCGGTCGCCGGGATGCGATGTCGCATCACCGGGGGAAGCGGCTGGTAGGTCGTCCTGTATGCCTGATTGAACCCGCGCAAAATCCGCCATTGACCGGTTGCGCATGATCGCCTCAAGCGCGGAAGGATTTGGCAGCGTCGCGCTCAAGACGTTCACGTTGTCTATAGACGTCACCAACCCGCGGAACTGCGCGATGAGCTGCGTTGACCATCATCAGGGCCTGATTGATGAGATTGATGGGGTAAACGATGTTTTGCCAGAGGTTGAGCCAGCGCCTGAACGAATCCGTTTATCGTCCCAGCAGGCCGTTGGCGGTACCCAGTAGCCCGCCGATCGTGTTCGTGATCAAGCTGACGACGCCGCCGCGGCCGCCGCCACTACCGCAATAGCCCCGATTTGCGCCACCGCAGGCGGGGCGCTATAAGCCCGAATACAATCAGCACCGCCAGAAAGAACGGCGATTGTAGACCTACCCGTCCGACAAAGCACGATGCGATGAGTTTCTTGCAGGATTCCATGCGAATTCACCTTGTACCGCAGTTGCGGCCGTTGCCTTGACCGCGCCGGACATCTCCTCCGGCAATTCCGGAACATCTGCCAAACCGAGCGGGAATTTCGCCGCGAGCTTTTCATAGATCTGAAGGAGCGGTAGGCCGCGGTTGGTCTCAAGGAACCAGGAACGATAATTCCCCATCCCCCACAGAAACAACCATGGCGCAGCATATCGGCCTATCATCCAGAGGGCAAAAGCCAGTCCCAAACCCCGGCTGTCGAAACCCAACCATTGAAACGCGAACCAGCCCCGGCAATATTTCAGCGTTGGATAGGCGAGGAAAAACAAGAATCGACGTAATGGGTTCAAGGTTCTTCCCGGCAATGCGTGTAAGAGCCAATCGGTCATAAGAACTAAAGAGTAGCTATAACAAAAAAGAACCAGAAGGATCACTAGCAAAAAACTCAAGATTCGTTCATCCTGCGTAGTTCCGCGCTACGCGTGACCGCTGCATTAATAGCCAACTCCACCGTTTCCCGAAGCCCCCTTTTAGCCATAGTTTCCAGTGCGGCTTGGGTGGTGCCGCCAGGAGAAGTTATCGGCCAGGTGCGCCAGATGCTTCAGGAGCTGATCGGCGGACCCGACACGCCGTTCATGGAGCGACGCACGCAGTCCGAACAATTCGCCGCCGCCTTCGTGACTTCGCCCGGCCTTCGCATTGAACAGGACAGGCTCGGCACGATTGCCGGAGCGGATCGTTCCCGATGGCCTGCCGGCAAAGCACGTCTTCTTTCATCTCGATGGCGGCGGCTATGCGCTCGGCAACCCTGCCGGATCGCGTCCGCTCACGACGGAATTCGCCCTTCGCGCGCGCTGCGAGGTCATGAGCGTGGACTACAGGCTGGCACCGGAACACCCCTTTCCCGCGGCCGTCGACGACAGGTCTGGCCGCCTACCGCGTGCTGCTCGACAGGGGACTGACCACGGACGTCGCGATCGGCGGCGAATTCGGCGGGCGGCGGACTCGCGGTTGCGTCCTGGTAGCGGCGCGCGACGCAGGCCTGCCGATGCCGGCGGCGCTCGTCGCGATCAGCCCCTGGGCCGACATGCGCTGCGAAGCCGAGACCTTTCGTACGCTCCCGCAGAGCGATCCGCTGCTGACCGCGCGCAGCCTCAGGGAGTGGGCGACGCTTATCTCGGCGGCGCCGATCCGGCGAACCCGCTTGCCTCGCCCGCCCTCGCTGATCCCAGCCACCTGCCGCCGATGCTGATCGACGTCGGCGCCGACGAGGTGCTGCTCGATGATTTGCTCTCCCTGCACAGGCGCGCCGCTGCGGCCGGAGTTCACGCCCAGTTCGAGGTATGGCCTCACATGATCCATGTCGGGCACATGTTCCATCCGGGCCGCCGGAGGGCTCGGACGCCGATCGACCGGCTCGTCGAATTCACACGCGCGCGCTGGCCGTAGGGATGCGGATCGATGCGCGGCCCGATGCCAAACACCGTTTCCTCCGCGGCGAGCGGCGCATAGCGCGGCGAGGCAAGGATTGGCAGCCCAACCATCGATCGGAGGAAGCGGTGAACCGTCTTGAAGGGAAAATGCACGTAACGGAGCGGGCAGCGGCATCGGCCGGGCCTGCGGGCTCGCCTTGGCGCGCGAGGGCGCCCATGTCGTCGTCTCCGACATCGACGAAACCGGAGCGGCTGAACGCTGCGCCCAGATTGCGAAGGACGGCGGTTCGGCGAAAGCGCTCCATCTCGACGTCGCGCGAGAAGATGCGTGGGCGCAAGCCATCGCCGCGATCGCGCGCGATCGCGATTCGCTGCACGTGCTCGTCAACAACGCCGCGATTTGCATCTCCAGGCCGCTGCTCGAGATGAGCTTCGAAAGCTGGCGCCGGCAGATGTCAATCAATCTCGACAGCATGTTCCTCGGCTGCAAGACCGCGATCCCGCTGATGGCGAAGTCGGGTGGCGGATCGATCGCGAATATTTCGTCCGTAGCGGGCTTCGTGCCATCGCGCTCACGTGGGCATCGCGCCAGCAAGGGCGGTGTGCGCCTCTTCACCAAGGCCGTGGCGCTGGAATGCGCAGGGGCAAAGAACGGCATTCGCGTGAATTCCATCCACCCCGGGCGCCATCGAGACGCCCATCTGGCTGAAGCTCGGCAATGGTGGCGATCTTCCCGCGGCTGGCTCAACGAAGACACGATGGAACAGGTGCGCGCAGCCGGCGCCGCCGCGACGCCGCTCCGGCCACCCCGGCGTCCCGGCCGACATCGCCGAGGGCGTCGATTTTCCTCGCCTCCGACGCGGCGCTCTTCATCACGGGCACCGAGTTCGTCATCGACGGCGGGAAGATGGCCGGCTAGCAGCGCAGTTCGCCGAGCCAGCCGGTCGAAGGTGTACCGCCACGACGCCAAAAAGGCCAAGGGAAGTTCCACGAGAGCCGGCTGAATTTGGCGGATAGGCGTCTTGGCGGTTCAGGCAATCGCTGATGCCGGGAACCATGTCATCTTTATTTATGGCGACCCTTGCTTCCGGGTCCTGCCTGCATGCGCTGCGTTTGCGTAACTCCATAACGCTTGTTATATTATCTCGATCGATCGGCGGAAATGTGGCCGGCGCGTTGCGCGGCGGATAAAAGCGGAGGGGACGATGGCGCTGGGTTGTTAACCTCGAGCGGCTTTATCACACGGTCGTCAACGTGAAGGATCTTGACGAGTCGTCGCCTTCGACAAACTGCTTGGCTTCGATGTCCTTGACGACTGGCGCCACGTTGCATGGTCTTACTTCGTCGCGACGATCTTCACCACGCGCGCGCCAAGGGGCGGGCGCGCTGACGGTTCTTCCGTCGATCCCGGCGGCTCGACGATCGATCTCATCCAGTGGGTCCAGCCGAAGGCCGCGATAGCACCGGTTCCCGCGCCGAGGGCAGGTTCCGCGCATCATCGCCTTTCGCGTGAAGGGCGTGCCGCGCAGCCCATCATGCGTTGAAGGCGAAAGGTGTGCCTCCACTTGCAGCTGTTCGAGACCCTACCTCGGCATCATCGGCAAGCTGCCGCTGCTGGGACTCCGACGGGAACCTGATCGAGCTCATCGAGCTTATGCTGGGCCAGCGGCACTCCAAGGCTAACGAAGCGCTGCTCAAGAAGAAGCTCTACAGTTTCCAATCCACCGACGGGGGTCCGCGCCATGGCGCGCTTGGCGACAAAGCCGGAGATGAAAGCGCTGTCCTCGAGCGGGTGTCGAATGCCGGGCGCTGGGGGGCGGACGACGAACGCGGCACGCTCCGCGACCTGATGCTGGCGAGACCGTGGCGGCGGCGCGTCTCGTCAGATCCGGCCGCGCACTCAGTCGTGCGCGGACTCTTGCGGTTCATCCCGGGCCTGAGAACCTGATGCCGGCGCTGCATCACATTGCCGTCGGCGGCGACGATCTGGGCACGCACGGCATCCCGGGCATGGAGGTCTGCTCGATTCCATCGGCATCGCCTATCACGGGTCTGCCTCGAGCGACATCCACGCGCTCTGCCACGTCCGCGTCGACGGCAGGATGTACAACGGCTTTCCGCGACGGACGTGCGCTTGACCGGCGCGCGCCGCAATTCCATCATGGCGGCGAAGGTACCGCCTTGCGGGCGCGGCATTCTTCTCGACATCCGTGCCTGCGCGGCGTGCCTTTTGTCGATCCCGCCGAGCCTGTGACGCGCGGAGCTCGAGGCCGCCGAAGAGCGCCAGGGCGTACGAACGGGCGAAGGGGATATTTTGCTGGTCGCGTCGGCCGCGATGCCTGGCGAGAACACCAACACCCCCAAGCCAGGGGAGGGCCCGCCGTTGGCCGGTCTCGCGCCGGACTGCATTCCCTGGCTCTTCGACAAGCGCATCGCCTGCTCGGCTCGGACGCCGTTCATGATCCCACGCCGTCGCCCGCGCCGATCGAGGACTGGCCGATCCCCGTCCACATGTGCGCGCTGGCCTCGATGGGCCGGCATCTTCTCGACACTCTCTATTTCACCGATCTCGAAACGGCCTGCGCGGCGGAAAGGCGTTGGGAGTTCCTTCTGACGCGGCCCCGCTCCGCGTCGAGAGGGCACGGGCTCGCCCGTCAATCCGATCGCCGTACTGTAACCGCCCGGCGGCACACGAACCAGGAGCACAAAGTGAAGTTCGACATCCTCTGCGAAGTCCAGCGCGCGAAGCCTTTTGCGCCTGAACACGAGCGCGAGCTTTTCGCCGACACGATCGAGGAGGCGCGCGCGGCCGACAAGGCGGGCTTCGAATCTGGCGGCAGGTCGAGCATCACGGCGCGCCCGAGTTCAGCTACAGTGCCGCGCCCGAACTCATCCTGACTGCCATCGCGCTCAACACCCATCGCATGCATGTGGGTCACGCGGGCGTGCTGGCGCCGTTCCGCATCAACGGGCCGCTGCGCGTCGCGGAGCGCGCGGCGACGCTCGACATCCTCAGCAACGGCCGCTTCGAGCTGGGACTCGCCAAATCGGGCGGCAAAAAATGGGAGACCTTCGGGGTCGTACCCGAAACGGCATGCGACGAGCTGCGCGAGGCGCTCCAGATGATCCGCGCATGTGGACCCAGGAGATCTTCAGCTGGAACAGCGCGCTGTTCCAGATGCCCGAGCGCGAGGTCGTGCCGGCGTCCGCTGCAGAAGCCGCATCCGCGCCTCTGGCAGACCGCAGGCAGCCCCGATCGTTTCGCATGGCGGCGAGCTTGGCGTCGGCGTCTGGTAACCATGTTATTCAGCCCCATCGAGTTCATGAAGACCATGCTCGACGAGTACGAGAAGGGGTTCTCCTCGCAGAAAACGCCGGCTGGCCGCTTCCTCAACCACCAGAAGGGCGTCTTCACCTTCGTCCATGTCGCGGAGACGCGGAAGCAGGCGATCGAAAACGGCGCGGCGCTTGCGGCGCTCTGGTATGTCCACTTCGCGCCGATCGCCTTCAAGGTGCCGCGCTCGATCTGGTGGGACCAGATCCGCGCCGGCCTCAATCCGCATCTCGCACGCAAGGCGGCCCACGAGATCGCCGCGCTTCCGGGCGAGGATCCGACCAGCCTCGAGATTGCGGCCGACGAAATGCCCGTGATCGCCGTCCTCAAGCGGATGGCGCGCGGCGAGGAGATCTCCCATGAGGAGGCGCATGAAGTCCTGGAGTGTCGATTCGGTCATCGTCGGCGACGTCGATCACTGCATAAGAAAGGCCGCAAAGTACGCGACCATCGGCGCGGATCGCCTGATGTGCCTGATGCAATTCGGCCGATCCGCACGAGGCAGTTCTGAGCAGCACGCGCCTGGCCGGCGAATTCCTATTCCGCACTTCGCGCCACGCCGGGCTGCCGCGTCATAAAGGGGCAAACCCGCCGGTAGCGCACGGTCCGCGCCTCGCCTATACATCGCGGCAAGGCAGCTTCATCGAACGGGCGGCCAATCCGGGCGGAGCGCATGGACGTCATCATTGTTCAGAACATCATGGTTTCCGCAGCCTGCTTCCTGGTATTGTGGCTCATTGCCGTCCGGATCCGGGATGTCAGCTTCATCGACAGCTGGTGGGCGCTGGGCATCGTCCTGCTCGCGGCGGTGACGTATTTGCGGGGCGGCAACCACGGGCAGCACGCGCTGCTGCTGCTGGGCCTCACCACGATCTGGGGCCTGCGCCTCGGTCTCTATCTTCTCTGGCGCTGGCTGGTGAACGGGCCGGATCGGCGCTATCAGCGCATTCTCGGACGCGCCCGCTCGCAGAAGCACTGGGGCTTTGCGCGTGCCTCGTTCCAGCAGGTCTTCGCGCTGCAGGCGGTGCTGCAATTCATCGTTTCGCTGCCGGTCCAGGTCGGCCAGCTCGCCGACACGGGCGCGCAGCTGGGACCGGTCGCCTGGACAGGGGTTGGACTGGCGGCCTTCGGAATCCTGTTCGAAAGCACCGGCGATCTTCAGCTCGTCCTCTTCAAGCGCAATCCGCAAAACCAGGGCAAGGTCCTGGACAGCGGCTTGTGGCGCTATACGCGCCATCCGAACTACTTCGGCGATGCCTGCGTGTGGTGGGGCCTGTTTTTCATTGCCGCGGAAACGCCGCACGGGATTTGGACGTTCCCCGCACCGATCCTGATCACGACGCTGCTCACGCGTTGGAGCGGCGTGCCGACCGTCGAGGAACCGATGCGCCGCAAGCGGCCCGACTATGCGAGCTATATGAGCCGGACGTCGAGCTTCATTCCGTGGCCGCCGAAACAGGCGATTTGAGCCGGCCCTAGAGGTCTGCCGGCCGATCACCGGCGGCGGTGCAATCCTCGTCGATTTCGGCGTCGCTTCGCTGTGCCTGAGTCAGCTTCGCCGGCGAGCGCCAACGATAGACTATGTCCGTCAGCATTTCCCTGCTGATCGCGGCATCCTTCCACGCGCGTGAGAAGATGGCATTGCGCCTTGATCGGATGCGCGGCGTTTGACGTCCCGGAAGCGGATGCGCATCGGCATTCCGACGCCCTGACCCAGCACGATCGCTTCCCGATCCCCAAAAGAGGAAGAAAGTTCAGGAAGTCCAACGAGCCCTCATACGTGTTTGCCATCACGACCCGTTGATCGCGCTCAGTCGAAAGACGCATTGCGATGATCGTGCGCACGAGAAAGAATCGTAGGATCGAGCTCGGACGGTCTCTGCGTTATGAGCGCGAGCGACACTCCGTATTTGCGCCCTTCCTTGGCGATGCGTGCGAGCGCCTCCCTTGTCGGCAAGAACTTTCCGCTCGCATCCGCGGGCGCATAACGATGCGCTTCCCGCAAACGATCAACACGGGAAGCCGCGAATCGCTCCAGCAGGCCAAATCGAAAGCGAGGCGAGACACGACCGAGATGACGACGTCCATTATTTTGCCGGGAACCGTAGAAAGCTTCAGCACCGTGATCGGCTTGGTTCCCACGGGCACGCGAAAGAGACGGCCAAGAACTTCGACCATCGTGTCTTCGACCATCATGCTGCCAAACATGAAGCCGTAGCGCGGATCGGTCACCAGAGTCTCGATCCGGTTTTTCAATCTCTTGTAGGGCATCGTGCTCAACGCACGTTCGAGCTTTCCCAGCTGCTCGTCGATGTAGGAGACGATATCGGCAAGCCTGAAAGGCACCGGCTATCGACGGTAATCCGCTGACCGTCGGTCGATCTCCGGATGCGGCCCGTAGGCGCATCGCTGTAGCGGCGCTTCGCCCACAGCACAGCGTCTGCGAGAATCTCGACCTCGCTTCGACGTTCTCGTCGGAGCTGGTGAACGCCGCGGTCAATTCCCGGAAATTCAACAGCCAGAAAGGAAGCTTCAGGCTGGAAGGATCGATTGACTCCGATTGCTCGCCGAACGCCGCAGCGTATTCGTCGTGAACGTCCAGGACGACGATGCGAGCGTATCTGTATTCCGGAAGCAAGCTTTGCAGAATGCAGGTCAGCGCGGAGGTCTTGCCGCATCCGGTGGACCCGACGATGAGGAGATGTTTCCCGAACAATTCGTCGATCAGCAGGCGGGCCGGTATGGACGAATTCTGGAAGAGCGTGCCCACTTCGAGTGTCGGAGAGTCCGGCTGGTTGTAGACCAGCGTCAATATGCTGCGATCGGCCAGATGAACGCCGTCGCCTATCGTCGGCAGACTGGATACTCCGCGGCGGAAAACCGGGCGCGATCCGCCCGCATCCTGCTTGATCTCCCCCGCGAGATTTATCTCGATAAGGCTTACCGCATCTTGATCCGACGAAGGGTCGGGCATCGGCACGCTCACGGCCGAGACAAGTCCCACAACTATGGCGTGGGGCGTCGCACGATGACGGCGTCGCCGATCTCGACGCGCACGACCGGTTGCTTTCCCGCGCCTATGCGATCGAGCAAGGCGACCGCCTGGGAGCCGGATACGGAAACGATCTGCGCGACGCGTCGCATTTCGATCGCAGGTGGCGCTTCGCGCGGCGCGATTGGCGTTGTCAGAGTCATGTTTCGTTGTCCTGGGAAGGAATGGCCGCCTTCAGTTGTCGCTCGGGCAAGGTAAACGTAACGACAGTTCCCACACCCGTTGCGCTTTTCACCGAGAATGTGCCGCCATGCTGCTCGACAATGGCTTTGCAGATGGGAAGGCCGAGGCCGGTGCCCTGTGAGTGTGGTCCCGTCCGGATCGAACTTGCCCAAATGGCTTGAGAGCCGTGACGATTTCATTGTCCGTCATTCCGATTCCCTGATCGATGACGGATACTGCAATCGTCGAACCGGCCTGAACCTCGACCCTCACTTCAATTCGCATCTCCCTGGGCGTGAACTTGTTCGCGTTGCTGAGGAGATTTATCAACACCTGCTTTACGCGCCTGCGGTCGGCCAAGACCGACGGCACAAAGCCGGGCAGCGTGAGCACAAGTTCCTGCTTCTTCGACTTAATTCGGGGGCCGACCAGAATGGCGCTCGCCTCGATGACCTCCGCCAATGGCAGGATCTCCAGATCCAGCTCCAGCGTTCCGCTTTCGAGCTTGGAAATGTCAAGGATGTCCGAGATGATCTGGTTGAGGTGAACGCCCGCCTGATTGACGTGTCCCGCGTATTCGCGTGTTTTTGCTGCCGAAGGATCTGCCGCCGACAAGTTCCCGATCAGTTCCGAGAATCCGATGATTGCGTTGAGCGGAGTGCGCAACTCATGGCTCATGGTGGCCAGGAATTCGGTCTTTGCGCGATTTGCGAGCATTTGCTCCATAGCGGCAGCACGGAGCGCATGCTCGGCTCGCCGGCGCGACGTGCATTGGCCCAGGTCGACGCTGTATCGCGACAACAGCGACGAGCGGTCTGACTGGTAGGATCTCGGATTGCGCAAGGTAGAGTGCTCACATCCACGCGGCTTACGTGCGTCACCCTACTCGCCGTCAATTAACGAAATTTTGCTTTGGGCGAAAAGTGACTTGGAACGACGCCGGACGTCAGGCGCCGACCGGAGGGAACTTCGTGGCGAACGTGCCGACCACGAAGGCTTTGGTTTACGATTGATCGACGGGAACTCCTTCGCAACGTTCTCCTAACCAGATTTTTAGGCTTTGCCGGGTAGGGTCGCCGACAGCCCGGGCTCGTGACGATGTCGTCTTTGAAGCGGATTTGCGCGATCTATTGCTGCGGTATGCATTCGCGAGGAATGCAAACGTCGCAATCCTGTTCGCTCTGGCCACTCCAATGATCCTGCTTGCAATCGGCGGCGGGCTCGAGCTCGCGCGGGCTTATGAATCGACGCAACAGCTGACGGAAGTCGCCAACCTCGCCTGCCAATACGCGAGCCGCCCCAGCATCATTCAGAACGCCACCGCGGCAAATTCCGCCACTTACGTTGCCGCCGTGGACAGCTTCATCACGTCCAGCCTGGCCGGCCAGGAATTTTCGCTGTCCCAGACCAACAGCGCGCCGTTCAGCTTCGTTCCGAACGGCGCGGCGAATGTGAACCTGACATCCACCATGCCGACGGTGTTCGCGGGAATCGTCATTGACGACGATACCGATTTCCGCCAGCGCCCACTGCTACGATACCCCGAGCAGCGTCGCTCAATCGTGCCCAACGGCGCGGCAAACGTCATCACGCAGGAAGGTTTCGAGGCAACGTCGAGGTGCACCAACCATACTTGCTGGTACGAGGCGAACGGCACGGTCACGCCCTACTGCACCGGGTGCTACATACCCGAGACGCAATCGCAGCCCGCGTCACCGAGCTATACCGGGTCTCACGGCACCAGTGGTATGTGATCGGCTATTGCCTGGAGACCGACCTGGTCGGACAAATCTTGTCGAGCGTGCCCGAAGGCGTGCGCTCGGCCGAGCTGGACTGCGATAATGGTTCGCAATCGGCCGGCAATTCTTCGATATCGACGAGCGTCTATCTGGCCGCGGGAAGCTATGAGCTGCGATACAACTACGCTGGACGCATCGACTATCCCAACTACGACCCGGCCTATCTGTGCGGGACCACGGCGGCCGACCTGAGCTGGGCCAACGAGACGAAAACCGCCAACAGTCAGCACGTGACAAGCGCGTTGCGCACCAACCAGATCAACGTCTACCTCGACCCCAACACGACCGGAACGATACCGCTTCACACCACGATCGACGGCTCGCAACAGCTCGGCGGCAGCGATCTGATCGATATGTGCGTCTACTCGCAAAGCTGGGTCCAGCGCAGCGTCCGGATCAACATCACGACGGCCGGCTTCTATTGGCTGAGCTTCGCCGCCGACGGCGCGAGCGACAGCTATGGCGGTCAGCTCGACAACATTATGCTGTGCAACGAAACCTGCAACGGCGCCGTTCAGGACAATTTTCCGACGGCATGGACCAGCAGCCCGACGCTTTTCGAGGACACGTTTGAAAGTCCCGGCTACGTCTCGGGCAACAATGGCGGAGGCTACTACAACACCAACGGCAACATGGGGTACAGTTATGGAACCAGCGGCGGCGCCGCGAGTGGTTGGCCGAGCCAGTCAGCGAGCGGCTGGGCCAACGCGCCGACCAACCAGCTTCCCTACTGGCTTCAGGGCTGCCCTGAGGGAACGCAGTGCATTGAGCTCGGTTGGGGCAGCAACAGCCTCGTCAGCCGGCCGTTCCTGCTGGACCCGGGCTATTACGAAATTCAGTACCGCTACGTCTCGGAAGTCACCTTCTCCAATCTGAGCGGTGTCTATTGCGGCGCCACGCCGGCGGCTGCCAACATATCGAGCCTGTCGTCCCGCAGCGGGACAGGCATAAACAGGGTGATCGGCGCCAATCACGGTACGCTCACGGAAGATACAAACACGGTCGGCGTGTTCATGTCGCACGCTCGAGCTGGCCAGCACGCCAACTGCCAGCACGACGCTCGGCGCGACGATCAGATACACCAACCCCGACGGTCGACGTCGACGACGCCGACAGATCCTCCGAACAGCATCAACCTGACGAGCTACAACCCCGCCCAGAGCAATCCGCTGCTCGATATCTGCGGCTATGCGGCCGGAGCGCAGACCCGTACGGTCTATGTCATGATCCAGAAGCCCGCCTATTACTGGCTCACTTTTGCGGCACTGGGGAGCGCGGATGCGTTCGGTGGCCAGATCGACGACGTCAAGCTGATCGCTGTCGGCAGCCTCTACGGGAGCGCGCCGTCCGGCTTCGTCACAATCCCGGTTCCAGCGCCGGCGGCCGGCGGCGCCTATACGAATTCAGGCGCGTTCGACGGCTTCTCGATCGTCGCCGACCCATTGACGGCACCCGCGCCATGAAAGCGCTGCGCTCCGCATGCCGCAGAACCGGGAAGCTTTTCTTTTCCTACCTGCGCGATTCGCGCGCAACGTCCGCCGTCGAATTTGCCATCATATCGATGCCGTTCTTTCTCTTGCTGTTGTGCACCCTGCAAATCGGTGTCTATTTCATCGCGCAGTCGGCACTGAATGCGGGCGTGCTCGAGACGGCACAATCCCTGTCCACGGGCTTTCACACCGGGACTACGGCAAATCTGCCGAGCGCGGGCACGCTGAAATCCGAAGTCGTGGCGCTTGCCGGCGCGATGATCTCGAATGACTCGACCCTTGCTGTCGAGATCCAGCCCATCGACAATCTCAGCGCGGCTTCGGTCCCGATTACGGACGGCCTCGTCAACTACGGCACGACCACGAGCACGCTGATGCTGCGCGCGCAGGCAACAGTCGTGACATTTGCGCCGGGGTTCAACGCTCTGACCGTCGCGACAGCGAGCGCGATCGTGCGCCGAGCCGGAACCTAACTCATGACCTCCCTGTTCCGTCACTTTTGGCGATCGAAGTCGGCTGCTGCGGCCGTCGAATTTGCGTTCATCGTTCCGGTCATGATCCTGCTTGCGGCCGGGATAACGGAATACGGCGTGTATTTCTCGGTCGCCGATGCGGCAAACCGTCTTGCGACGCAATACGCGACCGCATGGTCGGACTGTTCCGATGAGCCGGCGGGCACTTGCGCAACCGAGCTCAGCACGTTCGCCTCCGGCAATACGATCGGAAATTTCGCGCCGCAACTCACAGCGAACCAGACGACGCTCTCGATGTTCCAGGTCTCGATGTCGGGGGGGGTGCCGACCGTCGTATATTCCTACCCGGCGTCGGCGTCGTTGACTGCAGCGCAAACGGCTGTGGCGACATCGACTTTCGTCAACGGCCAGTCGGGGGTCATCGTCACGGTCAGCTACCAGCACTCTTTGGTGTTTTTTCCAAACTCGATGACGCAGTTCCTGGGCCCGCTGCTGAATATTTCCTACACCGTCGCCCAGCTCAAGAGCTGATCCGCCCATTGCGGATATACGCCCGGTCGGCCCAGCAGGAATGCGTGCCGCTGCACAGCTTGTGCGGCAGCGCAATTCGGCAGACCGGGCCATCCTCGATGCGGCGCGCGTCGAGCAGGATGCATTCCGAGCGACCCGTGTTCTCGTCGGTGACGAAGCTCACCAGATAGCCGTCGTCTTCCTCGACGGCGCCCAGCCTCGGCGCGAAGGGCGCTTCGCTGCCGTAGCGGCCGGGACCAAGGTCGTAGGTCCAGCTCTTGCCGGTCCGAAGATCGTTCTTCACGAAGCCTGTGAACAGGAACCAGCCGGGCTCGGCCGTAGTGCTGTAGACGTAACGATATTTGCGGCCGGCAAAGCGCTGGTTGATCATGCCGAATTCCATGATCCGCTCGTCGAGCCGCTCTTCGCGCGTGCTGCCGTTCTTCAGATTGAAGCGCCAGCGATGCAGTTTCGGCCGGAACGAATATTCGTCGAGAAACGCCATCATGTGCTCGAAGCCCGGCGGCGCGTCGGGCCGCGCGCCCGGCACGGGCGTCGGCACTTCCTGGAAATAACCGTCGAGGATGACCTCGTCGCCATCTTCATAGGCGTTCGTCCAATGCAGGACGTAAGTGGGCGCGGCGTCGAACCAGCGGATCTCGCCGCCCGCGCGCGGCACGAGCGCAAACCGCGACGGCAGGCCTTCATGCAGGCGCACCGCGTGCACATTGCGCTTCAGCAGCTCGGCATCCCAGAACACCGGCATGTCGTTCAGGATCGCGTAGGTCTCGGTGAACGCCATGTCGTGGGGAAGGCGCGGCCCGGAGAGAGGCACGGGCCTGTAGGTCGAAATCCGGTTGTCACGGTCCACGACGCCGAAATGCAGATAGGGCGCGTGCTTGGAATAGTTGAAGAACAGAAGCTCGCCCGTGCGCTCGTCGGCCTTCGCGTGCGCGGAAATTCCGTCGACAGGCACCCAGGGTGCAAGCCCCTTCTGCTCAAGCGTCTCCGGATCGAGCCGGTAGCCTTCGCCGCATTGATAGAAGGTCGAGAGCGCCTGGCCCGCATGCACGACAATGTCGGTGCTTGAACTGTCCTTCAGCGCGCCGTGGGCGCCAAATCCTGGCCGCTCGGAAAGGCGCGGAGGATCGGCGAGCCCGCCCCACAGCGAACGTCCCGCCTCCTGCTCGGCGTCGAAGCAGCGCGTGCGCACGAAACGGTTGCGATAGGTCGCCTCGCCGGCATGGAAATCGAGCTGATGAACCATGCCGTCGCCGTCGAAGGGATGGAAGCGGCCGAGCGGCTGGTGGACCTGGTTCTCGGTGTTGCGCAGATAGACGCCGTCGATGTCCTTCGGGATTGCGCCTGCGAGGAGGTCGAGCTCGCTCGCGTCCACCTCCTCCAGCAGCGGCGTCCACGCGCCGTTGAGATAGGGATGGTTGCTCGGCTTGAGCGAACTCCTGATCGGGGCCAGCCGGTCAACTTTCATGCGCGCCTCCTCCAGTGCTCTGGCATGTTCCAGACAGGATCATGCCTTGGCCTTATGACTGTCGCGCGATCTGGGCCGAACCGCCACCGCGTGCGTGGCACGCGAATCGAAAAATGCACCCAACGGCGCTGGCAGTTCGGCGGATCGCGCTCTAGCCTCGCTTCATGAGCGGACCAGCCAATCTGCACTATATCGCCTTCCCGTCCCTGCACGAGCGCCCGCTGTCCATCGCCGGGCGGCTGAGCTTTCCCGACGCGCAAAGCGACAATGTACCGGCCGTACTCATCCTGCATGGTTCCGCCGGCCCGAGCGGACGCGAAGGCGGCTATGCCGGGGCGCTCAACGCCGCGGGCTTCGCAACGCTGGAGCCCGATCAATGGTCGGCACGGGGGCTCAAGGGTGGCGCGGAGGGGCGGCCACGCACGGTGGCCGAGACCCTCCCCGACGTCTACGGCGCGCGGAAATTCCTCGCCGATCAGCCCCGCATCGATGCCACGCGCATCGCCGTCATGGGCTTCTCATTCGGCGCCGTCGCCTCGATGCTGTCCGCTACGCGGGCCTACGACGACCGCTTCGCGCCGCGGGGCGGCTTCGCCGCCCATATGCCGATTTATCCCGTCTGCTGGGTTTACAACAAACTGCCAGGTTACGAATTCGCCGACCTCGTCCCGTCACCTGTTTGCATCGTCACCGGTGCGTTGGATCAGTATGACAACGATCCCCAGGCGTCGGAAAAGCTGGTGGCGTCCCTTTCGCCGAAGGACCGCGAGCGCGTTGAATTCCATGTCATCGACGATGCCCATCATGGCTTCGACATGCCCGGCGCCGACTTCGAAGCCCGCGATCCGATGGGCAATCGCGGCGCCGGTGGCAGTGTCATCATGCGGCACAATCCGCAAGCGACGGCGCGCGCGCACGGGCTGGCAGTCGCCTTCTTTTCGCGCGCGCTGAAATAGCCTTCCGCAAGCGCGTGCTTGACGCGTGACTTTGCGCGCGCGCTCCTGTATCCGGGACCATCCTTCAGGCGCTGTGTCGTTATGTATGATTGTTCGAAATGCCCGGGCTATTGCTGCTCTTATCCGATCATCGGGCTGACCAAGAAGGATGTCGAACGGCTGGCCGCCCATTTCGGCATCAGCTTTACCAAGGCCAGGAAGAAGTACACGGTGCCGCGCGAGGACGAGAAGTTCACGATGCGGCGCAAGGCCGACGAGCATTTCGGCAAGATCTGCCAGTTCTTCGACACGGATGCGCGCCGCTGCACGATCTACAGCGCACGCCCTCATGTCTGCCGGAGCTATCCCGGCGGCCGCTGCGGCTATTACGATTTCCTCTCCTCGGAGCGGCGCGGCCAGGAAGACAAGGACATGATCGCGACGACGTGGAATCCGTAGGATTCGAGCGCGCACTCCGTCCTGGCGGGCTTGTCCCGCCCACCGATAACCGCAGCTCTGTCACTGGCGCGCCTTGCGCGCGCCAACCAACGCAAACGTTTCCGTCGCGTTATGGCCGTGCGAGCCGAGGCCGCCTCGAAAAGTCTTGGTCACGGGTGGCTACGACCGCACTCGCGCGGATCGGGGTGGCGGCGCGACGAGCTCTCGAGAGCGCGTCCTCGTCAGGCGCCGGTCCGAGAGGTAAGGTTTACCGCTGACACATGGGCCCTCGGCTTGACGCGAAGAGCCTGCCCCTTTCCCATGTCGCAAAGAACATATCGGGGGGAACGCCAATGTCTCAGATCAAAGCCAACGGCATCAGCATCGAAGCGGAAACCTATGGCCCGCCTGGCGGCGAGGCCGTCCTTCTCGTCATGGGCCTCGGCGCGCAGCTGACGCGATGGCCGATGCCGCTGATCGAGCTGCTGACGGCGCGGGGCTATCGCGTCATCCGCTACGACAACCGCGACGTCGGGCTGTCGCAGAAATTCGATGCCTTCGGCCCCGTCGACATGGGTGCCCTGCTCACCGCCATGGCGTCAGGCAAGTCGCCGGACATCGCCTACACGCTCGAGGATATGGCGGCGGACGGGGTCGGCGTGCTCGACGCCTTCGGGATCCGCCGCGCCCATATCGTCGGCGCCTCAATGGGCGGAATGATCGCGCAGCTGATCGCGGCGCATCATCCCGAAAGAACACTTTCGCTCACCTCGATCATGTCGACGACGGGCAATCCTTCGCTGCCGCCGGCGACGCCTGAGGCCATGGCAGTCCTGACGTCGCGCCCGTCGCGCGACGATTTCGAGCTGTTCGTCGCGCAAAGCGTGAAGGCGCAGCTGACCATCGGAAGCCCCGCTTATCCCGCGGACGAGGCCGAACTGCGCGCACGCGTCATCGCCGACTTCGTGCGTTGCAATCATGCCGACGGCGTGTTGCGCCAGACCGCGGCGATTGTCGCCAATGGCGACCGGCGCGAGAAGCTGAAGCGCGTCACCGCGCCGACCGTCGTCCTGCATGGCGCCGACGATCCGCTCGTGCCCGTGCAAGGCGGCCATGACACGGCCGCAAATATTGCCGGCGCAGAGCTGCGCGTGGTGCCGGGCATGGGACACGACCTTCCAGCCGCGCTCTATCCGGCGGTCGTCGACGCGATCGAAACCGCCGCGAACCGTCTCCGCGCCACGGCCTGACGCACGCAAGACATCCGCAACCGTGTGTCGCGCAAATCCGTTCCTTCGCGTGAAACGGATTCATCGCGTTTGGATAACGGGTGCTTAAGCGGCGGCAAATTCTGCCGGTCACAGCGGCGCGTTTTGCCGCGCAAGATCGGCGTGCAATGCGATTTCTTGGTGAAGAAAGCGATTAAGCCGAAGCCCCGTACATCGAAGAAATCCAGCGAAGACAAGGCGGAACGATTTCTTAATCTCGATTTCCGCCCCCGTCTGCCGCGCGACGCGGCATTTCGCTCAACCCTAGCGCCGCCAATAACCATTCCGAAGGGAGTCGCGTCGTAGTTTGGCACAGGGCGAAAGCTCAGCAGCGCTATGGGGGCCTGCGACGAGCTCTCACCACGGGGACTAAAGTTATGGGCATTTCACAGCTTACGGCGGCGCAGATTGCGACGCAGGTTTCGACGACGACGATCCAGGGTCTGACGTCGACCGATCTCCAGTCGTTGAAAGGAACGCAGATCGCTGCGATCACGACGAGCGGTATCGCCGTTCTCGCCCAGACGCAAATCGACGCGTTGACGCCGACGCTGGTCAAGAGCCTCACGACCACCCAGATCCCCCAGATCAACAACTCCATCACCTTCGGTCTCCCCCAGCTTCTCGTGCTGAGCGCCCCCCAGTTCGGTGCCCTGGACTCCACGCAGCTCGATAATCTCGACGCCACGCACATAAATTCCATCGCTTCGACCCAGCTGAGCGGGCTGTCCACGACGAGCTTCAATGCCCTCCTGTCGACCCAAATCGATCTGCTCAACGCGACGCAGCTGACTGGCGTGTCGTCACAGCTGATCGGCAATCTGAGCTCAACGTCGATGAGCGCGTTCACCGACACCCAGATCGACGCGCTCGCCGCCTCGCAGATCGGCGCACTCTCGGCGACCAACTTCTCGACGATCGATGCCACCGCCATGGCCGCGCTCAACGTCAGCCAGATCAGCGGCATCACCAAGACCCAGCTGGCCGGTCTCACCACGACGGCGGTCGCCGGTCTCAGCTCGACGCAGGTCGGCGAGCTCAGCACCAGCCAGATCAACGCCCTCAACACCACCGCCATCGGCGCGCTCGACACCGGCACGCAGCTGACGGGCGTGACCTCCACGCAGATCGGCGCCATGACGGCCACCGCGTTCGGCGGGCTGACCTCGACGCAGGTCGGCACCCTCAACGCCACCCAGGTCGGCGGCCTCACCACGACGCAGGTTGCGGGCCTGTCGCCCACGACCTTCTCGACGCTGCAGGACACGCAGATCGATGCCCTCAGCGCCACCCAGGTCGCCTCGCTGTCCACCACCAACCTCAACAGCATCGACTCCACGGGCCTGCAGGGCCTGAGCAACACCAAGGTCGACGCGCTCACCACCTCGCAGATCGCGGGCCTCTCCGCGACCGCGCTCG
Organism: uncultured Alphaproteobacteria bacterium; assembly: GCA_963802815.1. Taxonomy (GTDB): domain Bacteria; phylum Pseudomonadota; class Alphaproteobacteria; order Micropepsales; family Micropepsaceae; genus Rhizomicrobium. The sequence goes on along the minus strand of CAWDKN010000031.1, from coordinate 3,444 downwards.
GCGGCTTCACCGACACCCAGGTCGACGCGCTCACCGCCTCGCAGGTCGGCGCACTCTCGGCGACCAACTTCTCCAAGCTCGACGCCACGGCGATGGGCGCCCTCAACGCCAGCCAGATCCACAGCGTCACCAACACGCAGCTGGCCGGCCTCACCACGACGGCGGTCGCCGGTCTCAGCTCGACGCAGGTCGGCCAGCTCAGCACCAGCCAGATCAACGCCCTCAACACCACCGCCATCGGCGCGCTCGACACCGGCACGCAGCTGACGGGCGTGACCTCCACGCAGATCGGCGCCATGACCGCGACCGCGTTCGGCGGCCTGACCTCGACGCAGGTCGGCACCCTCAACGCCACCCAGGTCGGCGGCCTCACCACGACGCAGGTTGCGGGCCTGTCGCCCACCACCTTCTCGACGCTGCAGGACACGCAGATCGATGCCCTCAGCGCCACCCAGGTCGCCTCGCTGTCCACCACCAACCTCAACAGCATCGACTCCACGGGCCTGCAGGGCCTGAGCAACACCAAGGTCGACGCGCTCACCACCTCGCAGATCGCGGGCCTCTCCGCGACCGCGCTCGGCGGCTTCACCGACACCCAGGTCGACGCGCTTACCGCCTCGCAGGTCGGCGCACTCTCGGCGACCAACTTCTCCAAGCTCGACGCCACGGCGATGGGCGCCCTCAACGCCAGCCAGATCCACAGCGTCACCAACACGCAGCTGGCCGGTCTCACCACGACGGCGGTCGCCGGTCTCAGCTCGACGCAGGTCGGCCAGCTCAGCACCAGCCAGATCAACGCCCTCAACACCACCGCCATCGGCGCGCTCGACACCGGCACGCAGCTGACGGGCGTGACCTCCACGCAGATCGGCGCCATGACGGCGACCGCGTTCGGCGGCCTGACCTCGACGCAGGTCGGCACCCTCAACGCCACCCAGGTCGGCGGCCTCACCACGACGCAGGTTGCGGGCCTGTCGCCCACCACCTTCTCGACGCTGCAGGACACGCAGATCGATGCCCTCAGCGCCACCCAGGTCGCCTCGCTGTCCACCACCAACCTCAACAGCATCGACTCCACGGGCCTGCAGGGCCTGAGCAACACCAAGGTCGACGCGCTCACCACCTCGCAGATCGCGGGCCTCTCCGCGACCGCGCTCGGCGGCTTCACCGACACCCAGGTCGACGCGCTCACCGCCTCGCAGGTCGGCGCACTCTCGGCGACCAACTTCTCCAAGCTCGACGCCACGGCGATGGGCGCCCTCAACGCCAGCCAGATCCACAGCGTCACCAACACGCAGCTGGCCGGCCTCACCACGACGGCGGTCGCCGGTCTCAGCTCGACGCAGGTCGGCCAGCTCAGCACCAGCCAGATCAACGCCCTCAACACCACCGCCATCGGCGCGCTCGACACCGGCACGCAGCTGACGGGCGTGACCTCCACGCAGATCGGCGCCATGACCGCGACCGCGTTCGGCGGGCTGACCTCGACGCAGGTCGGCACCCTCAACGCCACCCAGGTCGGCGGCCTCACCACGACGCAGGTTGCGGGCCTGTCGCCCACGACCTTCTCGACGCTGCAGGACACGCAGATCGATGCCCTCAGCGCCACCCAGGTCGCCTCGCTGTCCACCACCAACCTCAACAGCATCGACTCCACGGGCCTGCAGGGCCTGAGCAACACCAAGGTCGACGCGCTCACCACCTCGCAGATCGCGGGCCTCTCCGCGACCGCGCTCGGCGGCTTCACCGACACCCAGGTCGACGCGCTCACCGCCTCGCAGGTCGGCGCACTCTCGGCGACCAACTTCTCCAAGCTCGACGCCACGGCGATGGGCGCCCTCAACGCCAGCCAGATCCACAGCGTCACCAACACGCAGCTGGCCGGTCTCACCACGACGGCGGTCGCCGGTCTCAGCTCGACGCAGGTCGGCCAGCTCAGCACCAGCCAGATCAACGCCCTCAACACCACCGCCATCGGCGCGCTCGACACCGGCACGCAGCTGACGGGCGTGACCTCCACGCAGATCGGCGCCATGACCACGACCGCGTTCGGCGGCCTGACCTCGACGCAGGTCGGCACCCTCAACGCCACCCAGGTCGGCGGCCTCACCACGACGCAGGTTGCGGGCCTGTCGCCCACCACCTTCTCGACGCTGCAGGACACGCAGATCGATGCCCTCAGCGCCACCCAGGTCGCCTCGCTGTCCACCACCAACCTCAACAGCATCGACTCCACGGGCCTGCAGGGCCTGAGCAACACCAAGGTCGACGCGCTCACCACCTCGCAGATCGCGGGCCTCTCCGCGACCGCGCTCGGCGGCTTCACCGACACCCAGGTCGACGCGCTTACCGCCTCGCAGGTCGGCGCACTCTCGGCGACCAACTTCTCCAAGCTCGACGCCACGGCGATGGGCGCCCTCAACGCCAGCCAGATCCACAGCGTCACCAACACGCAGCTGGCCGGCCTCACCACGACGGCGGTCGCCGGTCTCAGCTCGACGCAGGTCGGCCAGCTCAGCACCAGCCAGATCAACGCCCTCAACACCACCGCCATCGGCGCGCTCGACACCGGCACGCAGCTGACGGGCGTGACCTCCACGCAGATCGGCGCCATGACCACGACCGCGTTCGGCGGCCTGACCTCGACGCAGGTCGGCACCCTCAACGCCACCCAGGTCGGCGGCCTCACCACGACGCAGGTTGCGGGCCTGTCGCCCACCACCTTCTCGACGCTGCAGGACACGCAGATCGATGCCCTCAGCGCCACCCAGGTCGCCTCGCTGTCCACCACCAACCTCAACAGCATCGACTCCACGGGCCTGCAGGGCCTGAGCAACACCAAGGTCGACGCGCTCACCACCTCGCAGATCGCGGGCCTCTCCGCGACCGCGCTCGGCGGCTTCACCGACACCCAGGTCGACGCGCTCACCGCCTCGCAGGTCGGCGCACTCTCGGCGACCAACTTCTCCAAGCTCGACGCCACGGCGATGGGCGCCCTCAACGCCAGCCAGATCCACAGCGTCACCAACACGCAGCTGGCCGGCCTCACCACGACGGCGGTCGCCGGTCTCAGCTCGACGCAGGTCGGCCAGCTCAGCACCAGCCAGATCAACGCCCTCAACACCACCGCCATCGGCGCGCTCGACACCGGCACGCAGCTGACGGGCGTGACCTCCACGCAGATCGGCGCCATGACCGCAACCGCGTTCGGCGGCCTGACCTCGACGCAGGTCGGCACCCTCAACGCCACCCAGGTCGGCGGCCTCACCACGACGCAGGTTGCGGGCCTGTCGCCCACCACCTTCTCGACGCTGCAGGACACGCAGATCGATGCCCTCAGCGCCACCCAGGTCGCCTCGCTGTCCACCACCAACCTCAACAGCATCGACTCCACGGGCCTGCAGGGCCTGAGCAACACCAAGGTCGACGCGCTCACCACCTCGC
>CAWDKN010000030.1:0-143946 GCA_963802815.1 uncultured Alphaproteobacteria bacterium | reverse complement strand
TTTCTCGACCTGCCGGCGCTCCCAATCGCCATTGAGAAACGAAACCGGTCGAACACGGGGATTCCGTGGGCCAGGATGCCGATGCCCCAGCCCAGCGCGGGCCAGATGAACCAGACATAGTGGCGATAGGTCACGAGGTTCACCCCCGCAAGAAAACCGATAACGATGCAGTAGAGAACAAGGTGGATGTAAAATCCCTTGATCTTGCAGATGCGCCAGCGCCAGGGCTTCATCGGCGGGGACGCTTTGGCTCATGGTCGGGCTCATCGGCGTATCCATTTCCGGCTCCTTCAAATCAGAGAAATCCATCTCGAAGGCAGCCCCAGCGCCTTCAGGGATTTGACGCTGGCGGTCGTCCTTGTTCGAGGCGTTGGATGGTGCGAACGCTCAAGCCGCTCAGATCGGCCAATTGCTCCGGACCAGCCCCGCTGCAGCCTGAGTTTCTGAATCAACATCCGCGACCCCTCGATCAACCGCCGAAAACTTGCGTCGAAACCGGGGGTTTGAACACGTCAGCGACCCGCCAATGACCTGACTTTCGCACGACAACATAACATGACAGCCATCCGCCGAGCCCGGACGGCGCCAGAAATCGATGTGGTTTGATCGGCAGAAGGGCTTTTTCCCCGAACCCAGCAGCGGGTTACCGCGGCGCGCGCTTGGCCAGGATCGCTGCAGGGTGCGGCGATGCATGTTGAGCCGCCGCGCGGTTTCCGAGACATTGCGGTTGCACATCTCGTAGTTGCGCTGGATGTGTTCCCAGCGCACCCGGTCCGCCGACATCGGGTTGTGCGGCAGCTCGACTTCTCGGTGCCGCTGGCGAGCAGGGCGGCGACGACATCGTCGGCGTCGGCAGGTTTGGAAAGATAGTCCACCGCGCCCATCTTCACCGCGGTCACGGCGGTGGCGATGTTGCCGTACCCGGTCAGCACGATCGCGCGCGCGTCGGGACGCTTGCGCTTCAGCGCCGACACCACGTCCAGGCCATTGCCGTCGCCGAGCCGCAGATCCACCACGGCAAAGGCCGGCGCCGCCCGGCTGATCTGCGCCAGGCCGTCGGTCACGCTGTCGCAGGATGTCACGGTGAAACCGCGGGTTTCCATCGCGCGCGACAGCCGCTCCAGAAACGGCTTGTCGTCCTCCACGATCAGCAGCGAGCGATCGGCGTGGTCAGTCAGTTCGGCGATGGTGTTCACGTTTCGGTTCCCCGGTGGCGGACGTCCAACATCCGACATATGGCGTGGCCGCAAGGGACTGCCAAGGCCGCCCAAGTCACCCGGAGCGGTCCGGACGGCCGAAAGCGTATCTAGGCCGACGGCTCGGGGGCTATTTCGCTGGTCAACCGGCTGCGCGGCCAGGCGATGTGGACCACGGCGCCGTGGTCCGGAAAGGTCCGGTTGGTGAAGGTGACCTTGGCGCCGGTGCGCTCCAGCAAGGTGCGGGCGATGAACACCCCGAGGCCGAGACCGTGGTGCTCGCCCGGAGCCTCGTCGGCGCCGCGCCGCCGCGACAGGTAGGGCTCGCCGATGCGCTTCAAGAGGTCGGGTGCGATCCCCGGCCCGTCGTCGGAAATCACGATCTCGACGGTCTCGGTGTTCCACCAGGCGTTGACCTCGACCGCGGCCCGGGCGAAATCCACGGCGTTTTCGAGGATGTTGCCGATTCCGTAGAGGATCGCGGGATTTCGCGTCGCCGCCGGCTCGCGGCTGGCCGCCACCGCGATCCGCACCCTGATGGCGACGCCGAAGTCGCGATGCGGCGCCACGATCTCCTCGATCAGGGTCGACAGCGGCATGCGGTCGAACGGCGCGCCGGTCGAGGACAGCTGGGTGATCTTGGCGAGAATGTCGCGGCAGCGCTGCGCCTGCTCGCGCAAGGTCTTGAGGTCGCCGGCGAACGGGCTGTCGTCGGGGACGGCGCGCTCCAGCTCGCGCGAAATCAGGAAGATCGTCGACAGCGGCGTTCCGAGCTCGTGGGCGGCGGCGGCGGCCAGACCGTCGAGCTGGGTGAGATGCTGTTCGCGGGTCAGCACCAGCTCGGTGGCGGCCAGCGCGTCGGCAAGCTTGCGGGCCTCCTCGGCGACCTGGAAGGCGTAGAGACTGGTGACGCCGATCGCGACCGCGATCGAGAGCCAGACCCCGAACAGGTAGATCGGCGGCAATTCCAGCGGCTCGTCGCCGTCCCACGGCAGCGGCAGATGGAAAAACACCAGCACCGAGGCACAGGCCACCGCCAGGACGCCGAGCGCGATGGTCAGCCGTATCGGCAGCGCCGTCGCCGAAATCAGGACCGGGGCGAGAAACAGGAACGAAAACGGGTTCTCCAGCCCTCCGGTAAAGAACAGCAGTCCGGCCAGCTCCAGGATGTTGAATGCGAGCAGCGCCGCCGCATAGGCCGGCTCCAGCCGCTGCATCGGGTTGAAGGCGACCTGGAGTGCGAGGTTGAGCAGCGCGGAGAAGCTGATGATGGTGAGGCAGGGGGTGACCTCGACGTCGAATTCGAGGCCCTGCACCACGATGAAGATCGCCGCCAGCTGGCCGAGCACGGCGAGCCAGCGCAGCCGCAGGATGGTATCCAGACGGACATAGCGGCGCGGATGGCGAAAATCGGAGGCGGCCCCGTCGGTCATGGCACGAGCTTAGCCGCGCGCTTTGCCGATCACAAACCGGTCCGTCGCGCGAGACCTGACCGGACCCCGGACAGCTGCCAAAGTCTTGCGCTGGCCGCCGCGATGGCCCAATGAACGGCCCGCATGGCCCGCAATGACGCAGCATCGCCCCCATTGCCCGCGACCGGTCCGGCCGGATCCGCGGCGATCGAGGTTGCCGATCTGGTCAAGCTCTACAGGACCACCCGCGCGGTCGATAATGTCTCGTTCCGGATTGCGCGCGGCAGCATCACCGGATTGCTCGGCGGCAATGGCGCCGGCAAGACCACGACCATCGCCATGATCATGGGGCTGGTGCTGCCGAGCTCCGGACGCATCCAGGTGCTGGGCGCTTCGATGCCCGGCCAGAGCGCCGAGGTGCTCGGCCGGATGAATTTCGAAAGTCCCTATGTCGACATGCCGATGCGGCTTACGGTCCGGCAGAACCTCACGATCTTCGGCCGCCTCTACGCCGTGGAGGATCTGCGCGAACGCATCGCGCAGCTCGCCGCCGATCTCGATCTCGGCGATTTCCTCGACCGCGCCAACGGCAAGCTTTCCGCCGGGCAGAAGACCGGGTGGCGCTGGCCAAAGCGCTGATCAACCAGCCCGAACTGCTGCTGCTGGACGAGCCGACGGCGTCGCTCGATCCCGACACCGCCGACTGGATCCGGCAGCATCTGGAAGATTATCGCAGGACCCACGGCGCCACCATCCTGCTGGCGTCGCACAACATGCTGGAAGTGGAGCGGCTGTGCGACCGCGTCATCATCATGGCGCGGCCGCATCGAGGACGACGACAGCCCGGACAACATCATGGCGCGCTACAACCGGACCACGCTGGAACAGGTGTTTCTCGACGTTGCCCGGGGCCGGCCCCGGAAGCCGCGCCATGAGCGGGCCGGTCCTGATCGAGGCATCGCGCCGCATCGCATCGCCGCGATGATCCTGGCTACTGGTATCTATTGATGTCGTCCTGGCCTTGGCTGCTGGAGCTGATCTATTGGCCGGCGTTGCAGATCATCACCTGGGGATTCTGCAGAGTTACATATCGCAGAATGCCGGGTTCTTCGCCCGCGCCGGGGGCACCTTTATCGGCGCGGTATCCTGTGGGACATCCTGTTTCGCGGACAGCTCGGCTTTTCGTATTGTTCCTGGAGGAAATGTGGCCGCGCAATCTCGGCAACCTGATGATCAGCCCGTTGCGGCCGATCGAGTTCCTGATCGCGCTGATGGTGATGAGCCTGATCCGGCTGGCGATCGACGTATCCCGATGACGCTGCTGGCGATGATCTTTTTCGATTTCAACCTGTACGGCTTCGGGCTGCCGCTGATCGCGTTCTTCTGCAATCTGATCTTCACCAGCTGGTCGATCGGGATCTTCGTTTCCGGGCTGGTGCTGCGCAACGGCCTCGGCGCCGAAAGCATCGTCTGGACATGATGTTCGGCCTGTTGCCGCTGGCCTGCATCTATTATCCGGTGTCGGTGCTGCCGCATTGGCTGCAATACGTCGCCTGGTCGCTGCCGCCGACCTATGTGTTCGAGGGGATGCGGGCGCTGCTCAAAACCATTCAATTGTTTCATATGTGATATTTTCCGTGGCTCTTGCGGGCCGCCAAGAATTGGTATCGGTGACAAGCAGGATTTGGTGTGCAGTTTTGCTCAGCCACGGACGCGGCGCGGTCGCCCGATTTGCGAAGCGGACAGGCCCACCGCCCGCGTCCGCGGCATCCATGACGCTTTGCTTTGACATTTTCCGAGGACCGGGCCGTGACCGCTTACGCACTCTTCATTCTTGAGCACGTGAAAGATAAGGAGGCGTTCGACGAGTACCACCGCGTGGGTCGTCCCGCGCGAGCCGGTCACCCGCTCAAGGCACTCGCTTATTATGGCAAGCACGATGTGCTCGAGGGAAAAGAGGCCGAAGGCGTTGTCCTGTTTGAATTTCCGAGCATGGAAGCCGCGCACGCGTGGTACGACAGCCCCGCTTATCAAGCAGCTCTTCCGCTTCGGCTCAAATCTGCCGAATGCCGCGTCATATTCTTTGAAGGCGTTTGACGGCAGGCCCGAAACCTAGGCGGAGAGCACGACCGGAGGTTCTTCGCGATGGGACAGCTCCGTGAGGTCGACCCCAATGGTTCTGCTGGCGAGCCAGTGAAAGTAAGCCGATACGAAGCCCACCGTGACGCCGATGAGAATTGCCAGGCGCAATCCTCCGGCTGCCCCCCAGTGACCGCGAAAAGCGTCGCTCAATATTCCGATCATCAGGGGACCGAGCCCAAGTCCGAGCACGCTCGTTACAAATAACACGACGGCCATGGCCGTCGCCTTGTGGCGGGTCCCCGCAAGGGCCTGAAGAGCGACGGTGCCCGGCCCGTTCCATAAATTGCCAAAGAACGCGGGCAGAACGAAGCAGAGGAGCGAAAGTCCGCCGCTCGGTACGGTGAACATGATCAGATAGCCGGCGGCTGCCAGCGCCGACCCGATCGCCGGTATGAGCGCATAGGCGCGTACGTTTCTCCCGCCCAGCCGGTCACCGATCAGTCCGCCAATGAAGGTGCCCAATCCCCCTCCATGGCTCCCACGAAGCCCATCCCGATCCCCACCACGGCCGTGGGTCCCAATCCGACGTGTGCCCCTAACGCAACGAGATCCGACCGGTGATCGCGCAGGAAGAAAGACGTCGAAAAGGCCATTGCGCCGACGTTGACGAAACTCAACAGGCTTATGCCCAGCATGAGCGTGACGAATGTCGGTCGCGATAGCAGAAGGCGCACTACAGCGGCGATTGATGGCGTGGATGCTTCCGTCTCGCGGCTTCGAATTCTGGGATCCCTGAGCGTCAGAAGCACGAGCAGGCCGATCACGACTCCCGGCGCTCCCGCCAAAACCAATGTCCAGCGCCAACCCACAGACTCCGCAACAATCCGCCAATCGCGAGGCCAAGTGCCGCTCCGACAGGCGATCCCAACCCGAATATCCCCAATGCACCGGATCGCTGCGACGGAGGAAATGCGTCCGAAATCAGCGACTGAGCGGGAGGCGCGCATCCAGCTTCTCCGATTCCCACGCCCACGCGCAGGGCCAACAGCTGGGCGAAACTTGCCGCCATCCCGCACGCGGCGGTGAATATGCTCCAGGCGAGAATGGCCAGACCTATGACGCGGATCCGATTGCTGCGATCCGCCAGGCGGGCTATCGGCAGCGCCGCAACGCTGTACAAAAGTGCAAACGAGAGGCCTGTGAGCGCGCCGATTTGCCAATCGGCGAGATGAAGGTCGTGCTTTATGGCCTCGGCCAGAACGTTGATGATCTGGCGATCGAACAGGTTAAGGCCAAACCCGGCGGTCAGCAGTCCGATCATGTATCCGCGACTGAGCGTTGAGGCGGGCGCGCCGCCGGAGCGTGCTTCTAGCATCGGGCGAACCTGCATCGTGGTCTCTCGCGATCCCGCCATTTGCATCCGTCTCAGTCTGGATGTCCAATCGCGCATGTCATCCAGCACCGAGAGGGCTCGCATGAGGTTCGAAAATCGCATCGCCATCGTAACCGGTGCCGGCCGTAGCGAGGAGAATTGGGGAAGCGATTGCATTGCGTCTGGCACGCGAGGGCGCCGACGTTGCGGTCGTGGATCTCTGCCGCGAACGTCCGGACGTCCCCCGCGAACGGTTCGGTCAATGGGACGAACTCGTCAAAGTGGCAGAGCGCGTGAAGAAGACGGGGCGTCGCTGCGTTCCTCTCAAGGCGGATCTGACGAATGAGGACGAAGTGAAGGCTATGGTCGCTCAGGTCATGGAAGCTTTCGGGCAAATCGACGTCCTCTGCAACAATGCCGGCGGCGGAACCGGTGCCGGGCCGGTCGATTTCACGCCCGTCGTCGATGTGTCCCTGGCGGACTGGAACTACACATTCGCCGCCAGTCTCACGTCCACGTTTCTTTGTTCGAAGCACGTCGCCCGCAGAATGATGGATCGCAAGGCCGGCGGGCGCATCGTCAATACGGTTTCTTCGGCCGCCTATCGCGGCGTCTATGGATGTTCCGCCTATGCCGCGGCCAAGCTTGGCGTCGTCAGCCTCACGAAGACCCTGGCGATCGAACTCGCGCCGCATAACATTACCGTCAATGCGTATTCGCCGGGCGTGACGCGAACGCAGTATGTCCGTCAACGCGTCGAGTTTGTCGCCAGTTCAACCACCGGAAAGACAGCGTCCCAGGTGCTCGAAGAATGGGCGAACACGATACCGCTCGGACGCACGGCATCGCCGGATGAGATGGCGGCCGTGGCCGCATTCCTTGCGTCGGACGACGCCAGTTACATGACCGGACAGACGCTGAACGTCGACGGCGGCTCGACGGCCCGCTGACAAAGCTTAGGCAGAGCACCCCGTCAGGCTGCCACCGCCTGTTCCTGGACAAGAGGTTTCCATTTTCCGCCGGCCGGAAGCGGCCGGGTCCCCGGCCGTCTTTCGAACGGGTCGGTCAATTCGAGCTCCTTGCCGAACTCGCGCAAGGCCGGCAGCACCTCTTCACCGACCAGCTTCATCATGCGCATCATCTTCTCGTGCGGGACCGGACCCTCAGGTCCCCAGATCGTGAATATCCCCGGCCGCAGCTTCTCGAGTTTTTCCCGCAGCAGAGGGATCACCGTCTTTGGCGTTCCGGTGATGATGTGACGCGTCTCCTGATGTTTGGTGTAGTTCTCCTCGAACGACTTGCGAAGGCCGGGCAGGTCCTTGGGATCTATTGTCGGCCTCGGGCGCAGAAATTCGTAGAATTTGTTTGCGTAGTTCTTGACCGCGTCCTTGGAGTTGTATCCCGGCAGGCTCGCGAAGCGCGTCGGCGTGAAGGAGCCGCCAAAGATGTGTCCTTTGCCCAGCTCGTAGGCCTCTTCATCGCTATCCGCCACCACGACCTTCTGAAAATAGCCGAAGTTTTCGGGGCCGACCTGATAGCCCATGCGTTCCGCGGTATCGCCGTATAGCTTCCACATCTTCGCGGTCGCCGGCACCTCGGTGCCGAGTGCGACGTACGGATAGCGATGCTCTGCCGCCCAGACCACCGTCTCCGGACTGATGACGCCCGGCACCCAGATGTGCGGATTTTCCTGCAGGGGGCGCACGAAGGGGTTCACGAAGCGATAGTGGAAGTGCTTGCCCTCGTATCGCCACGGACCTTCTCTTGTCCACGCCTGCACCATGAAGTCATGGGCCTCGTCGAACAGCTCGCGGTTCAGAGCGGGGTTTGTGTTCGACGCGACCTGCTCCCACGACGCACCGCGAATAATTCCGGGCACGAGGCGGCCGCCCGATATCAGATCGATCTGCGCCAGCTCCTCGGCTGCGCGAAGAGGATTCTTTATGATGGGCAGCGGCGTTCCGAGCAGGACGATCTTGGCCCGATGGCTGGCATAGGCCAGGATGGATGCCTCGACCATGATCGAGTTGCTCATGCAGGCGGGATTTGCATGGTGCTCGTTCAGGATCATCAAGTCGTATCCGACGCGCTCGGCTTCGAGAAATTCCTTGATGTAGCGCTGGTAGAGTTCCGCTCCCCGCTTGCGGTCGAAATGCTTGTTGGACAGTCCGAAGAAACCGCCATTGAGCAAAACGGCCTCTTCCGGAATGGGCCAATATTGCTGTTCCACGAAATATCCGATGTGCACGAACGACCTCCGCTAAGACATTTGGCTATTTCAGGAACGCCTGGAGCTGCCCGACGAACTCGGCCTGCTTCTCGATCTCCGGGCGATGGCCCGCACCTTTGACGATGTGCAGCTTTGCATCCGGAATCGCGCGCACATAGGCCTGTACTGCGCTTTCGGGCAGAATTCTGTCCTTGTCGCCCCACAACACGAGCGTGGGAAGTCCGCTCAGCCCGGCCAGGAGCGGCTCCAGCGTTGGATTGTGCATGTACGGCTCCCAGGCCAGCCGCGCGCATTCCGTGCGGGCGTCTTCCCAGTCCTCGAATTGGCGCGCGCTGGCTTCGCCGTAGAGCGCGCCGAACTCGGGCGTGTTGGAGAAATCTGCGACCGAAGCCTTCAGATAGTCCGCCGACGTGATGGGGAACATGTCCATGATGTAGCCTTCGGCCGGCTTGATGCCGAACGGCGCTACCAGAGCCAGCCGGCGAAATAGCTTGCGGTCGCCGATCGCCATTTCGGCAGCGATCCAGCCGCCCAATGAAAACCCGATCGCATCCGCGCCCTCCAGATGCTCGTCGCGCACCAGGAAACCGTAGAGGCATGCCAGGTCGCGGAGGCTTCGCACCCAGCCAATTCGCTCGCTGCGAAATCCGGGATGGATGGGAATAACGAGGCGACAACTCTTTGCCAGCTCGCGGTGCCAAACAAGCCATCCGGGATGGCCAAGCTCTTCATGAAAGACCAGCAGAGGCGGACCGTTGCCACCTTCGATCAGGCTGATGTCACTGCCTGCCACCCTGACGACACGCTCGCTGAATTCCGTCATCTGTTCCTGCTCGCTGGTGTTTCAGGCCTCGTGCCGCCAGTCACGTCCCGATCGTCCGGGCAGGCGTGGACTTGCAGCGGAGTCGTGATACGCGTCCATGTGCGTGATGCGCCCATTTTCGACGCGGCATACACAACAACACATGTCGCGCACCTCCTGACCGTCCTTCATCTTGATGAGAAGGACGTGCTGCTGGACAAATCCCGACGGTGTGGGTTGGCGCCGGATATCGGCGTAGTGAAAGTCCACGGACGCATCCTTGATGGCCCGCAGGTTCTTGATCGATTGCTCGACGCTCGTAAGTCGGTCATCCGTGTTGTGCCAGACTTGTGCTCCGACGGCGAAAATCTGCCGGAGCTCTTCGAGGTCGCCGTGCTCGACGGTGGAGAACAGCTTCTCTCCCGCTTTCAGCGAGGCTTCAGCATCCTGCGATTTCTCCATCGCCAACCTCCCGATATCGTGCTTCGACGCGAGGCTCTCCGTCGCGCATCGATGCGACGATTCGCGTTCCAATCGGTATAGCGAATGGAAAGCGCATGCAATAACCGCGTGGAGCCTATCACCTCCGAGCCGCGACCGAACCGACAGCAACTCACTTAAAATAGCGCAAACAGCGAGTTATCACACTCGTGATGAAACCGACGAAAAGCGCCGCGCAATCGACTTCATCTTCGAGGCCCAATATTGTATCCATATCGCGTTCAACCTGGATAAGAGGTGGCATGGCGGCGACGAGCGATCTTCTCGAATTGGCGATCCGACAAGCCCATCTGCCATCCTTGATCGTCACGCTTGCGCATCTCAGCGGCAGAATGGAGTTGTTGCGGGACGATTGGCGTCCGCACTATTTGCCCTACACAGATCAGCAGACTGGCGGATTAAACGAGGAGCAGCAGGCCGCCGTGCGCGCCATGGCGCGGGAGCTCCTGCCGCGATTTGCGGGCGGCAAGCCCGTGCCTGCCCCGCGCGCCACGCAAGGCGAGCTTCACACGATGATGTATTTCGTCGCCGGCGTGCAGATACCCGAGCGTTATTTGCCTCTGCTGGAAGAAGAGCTTGGGCTCGGCGACAAACCTGCGGACCAGGATTGCCAATCGAACCTCGCGTCCATTCGCGACGTCCTGGTCGTCGGTGCCGGAATGTCGGGCCTGCTTGCCGGCATACAGCTGAGGAAAGCCGGATACAGATTTCAGATCATAGAAAAGAACGCCGCGGTCGGAGGGACGTGGTGGTCGAACACCTACCCTGGCTGTCGCGTCAACTTCCAGAATCACCTCTACTCCTATTCGTTCTTTCCGAACCACGATTGGCCGCATCGATTTTCGACGCAGGAAGCTCTCGAGGCGTATTTCGAAAGCGCGGCCGCGAATTTCGGTCTGCGTGAACACATCAGGCTGAAGACGTCCCTGTCATCGGCGCGCTTCGACGAAGCCACGGCGCGCTGGCACGCCACTATCGTCAACAGCAATGGCGACGAGGAAATCCTGGAAGTCGACGCGATAATTTCCGCCGTTGGCCAACTCAATCGGCCCAAGAGATTCCCGACTTCCCCGGCCGTGAAGGCTTTGCAGGGCCACAATTTCATTCCTCGGCGTGGCGACACGACGTCGACCTGCGCGGAAAGAACGTCGCCGTCATCGGCACCGGCGCCAGCGCGTTCCAGCTGATCCCGGAAATCGCCAGGAAGGTGGGACGGTTGTCGGTATTCCAGCGAACCGCGCCCTGGGTATCGCCCACGCCCGACTACCACACGGAGGTCGGCGAGGGTCAGCAATGGCTCTTCAAGAACCTGCCCTTCTACGCGAACTGGTATCGCTTCTGGCTTTTCTGGACGATGGCGGAAGGTGTGATGCCCGCCCTGAAAGTCGATCCCGACTGGGACGCGCAGGACGGATCGATCAGCGCGTCCAATCAGCGAATTCGCAACGCTCTCATCGAGCAGATGCGGATACAGGTCGGCTCGCGAACCGATCTGCTCGAGAAGATCATTCCAAAGTCGCCGTTCGGCGGCAAGCGGACGCTGCGGGACAACGGCCTCTGGATCGAGACGTTGAAGCGTCCCAACGTCGATCTGATCACGGACAAGATCGCCAGGATCACGCCCCATGCGGTGGTCACCGAAGACGGCAGGGAGCATCCCACCGACGTCATCATCTACGGCACCGGCTTTCAAGCCAGCCGCTTCCTGGAGCCGACCACGATCTATGGACGCGGCGAAATCGAACTCAACGAGATGTGGAACGGCGACCCGGCCGCTTATCTCGGCATGACGGTTCCGGGGTTTCCCAACTTCTTTTGCGTCTTCGGTCCCAACACGAATCTCGTGGCCCAGGGAAGCATTATTTTCTTCTCGGAATGCTCGGTCCGATACATCGTCGAATGTCTGGATCTGCTGCGTACGCGGCGCGCCTCGGCAATGGAGCCGAAGCAGGACGTGCACGACGCGTTCAACGCACGGGTCGATGCGGAAAACCACGCGATGGCCTGGGGCATGGAAGGCGTAACCAACTGGTACAAGAGCGAAAGCGGCCGCGTAAGCCAGAACTGGCCGTTTCCGTTGCTGGATTACTGGACGCTGACGCGCCACCCCAATCCTCAAGACTTCGTTTTTTCATCTCCGGGCCGGTCGTCCGCACCGGCATCCGGTCTCAACCTATCGCGCGCGGGATAGGAGCAACCCGCGCTGCGGGGACGCTGCAAGGAGGACTTGGATGAGCGAGGCGATGCAGATCGGCGACTTCATGCCCCCCGCCTTGCGCAACTTCGCCGGCCGCATCACGGACGCGGATTCCCACGAGTCCATACCGGCGCAGTTCTGGGTCGAAGAATTCGGCTCGCTGACCAAGCCGCTTGTCGACTGGCTCAAGGGGCGAAACTTCAATTCCAGCGCGCCGGTCGACGCTGACGATGTCGAGATCACGGCCGACACCGTCTGGAACGTGAAGGGCCCCAGAGCGCCGGGCGCCATCGATTTCCGCAGGCGGCTTCACGTGCTCGATCATATGGGCGTCGACACGCAAATCATCTTTCCCGGCGGCGTCGGCGGCTTCGGTTCGATCCTCTTTGGCCATCACGACGATCCGACGTTCATGGCGGACATCACGGGAGACCGCCTGCAATACGCAAAAAGCCTCATGAACGCGTACAACGAATGGTGCATCCGCCAGGCCAAATTGACCGACCGGTTGCGACCCGTTGCCATTTTGCATGCGGACACACCGCAAGGCCTCTTGGCGAACGCAAAGCATCTCGTCGCGAAGGGAATCCGCGTCATCCAGTTGCGCAGCGCAACGCCGCCGGGTGGCCATTCGCCGGCCCACCCTGCGCTGGATCCCTTCTGGGCCTATGTCGCCGACGCGCACGTTCCGGTCGTTCTTCATCTGGGTGGCGAAACCGATTTCCTGAAGAGCTACGCGTGGCGCAATGCTCCGCATTTCGATGGCTACAAGCAAGGCGAAGAGGTCCGGCTCGATCCCTGGACCACGTCAACTTTTCACCTGGCCTGCCAGAACTTCACGGCGACCCTGGTGCTCGGCGGCGTCTTTGAACGCCACCCGTCTCTTGCCTTTGGCTGTGTCGAGGTTGGCGCCGGATGGCTGGGGCCGCTCGGGCAGCATCTCGACATCTGGTATGCGAACCGCATGGTATTCGGCTATGGCAAGGACACGGTCTACCTTCCGATCAAGCCTTCGGAATACCTGAGAAGAAATGTGCGCGTCTCGGCCTTCCACTTTGAGCCTGTCGACCTCTATATCGACCAGCATGGGCTCGAGGATTGCTATTGCTACTCGAGCGATTGGCCCCACCCCGAGGGTGGCCGCGACCCCATGGGTGCCATGGCGCGCCGGCTTGAACGCCTTGGGCCGGCCATGATGGAAAAATATTTCGTGCGCAACGGCCAGTTGCTGATGCCGGCCTGATCGACGACATCCCCTCAGTCCGATCCCGTCCTTGCGCCGTTTTTGAAGCCATTATCAGCCGTACACAGATAAAATACGGAGCCAGGGCGCACTCACACTTGAGCGCTACAGGTTCGTGCTGATTCACCTTCCGCGGCGTTGCCGGCGGCTCGAAAATTCTTCCCTGTTCTTTCCCTGATCATCAGGGAAAGGCGCAAGAGGCGTACTGTGTAGGAAAGCGGCCGAGCACGCCCCCTCTTTCCTCCCCTGTGCGACGCATTGTGGGACGCATGGGGTTAGGTGCCGAGCAGCGAGCGAAGGCGCAAACGCCAGAGGCTGAAGATCCAGCGCATCACGGAATTTTGCGCCAGATGCGAGGCTCCGACCTCCCTGATAAACAGGGAGATAACAGGGAGAATCCCTCGCGGAACTCCGCCTTGGACCCTTTCGCACGAATGCGAGCTTTTGCGGTTCGGCGGCGTGATGAAATCCCGTCTGCAACGACGGCGCTCGGGCAATGAAACTCAGCGCCATCGCAGTTGGCGCAAAAAACTGGCCGGAACTCCCCCGGCGAGCGGGCGTGCGGCTCCGCTCGCCGGGTTAGTCCGGCTGCCACCGGATGCACCGGCGGCGGTAGTCCTATTCACTTGTCAAACAGCGGACGTAACCTATACACGCATCCTCCTGATGTCAAGAACGAAATAGGCTCTCGCTGAACCAATACTCACCTCGGGGAGATCCGCGGCCGCCGCAGCGACGAAGAGCTGGGAGCGAAGGTCCGAGCAAGCTTCCTGGCCAGTGACCGGACCTATGGCACCAGGCGTGTGTGGCGCGACATGATCGAAGACGGCGTGTCCTGCGGCCTGCATCGGATCGAGCGGCTGATGCGGCTGCAGGCTCTCAAAGCGCGTCCGCAACGGCGTCGTCTGCCGTCAGACACAGGCGAAAGGCACGCGAGCGCAGTCGCCCCCAACGTCCTGGATCGGGTCTTCGAAGCGCCTGCTCCAACCGCAAATGGATCGCCGACTTCACGTACACCTGGACGGCGGAAGGTTGGCTTTACGTGGCCGCCGTCCTCGATCTCTTCTCGCGGCGAGCCGAGGATGGTCGATGAGTGCCACGATGACGGCGCAGTTCGTCACCGATGCGCTGATGATGGCGATCTGGCGGCGGGGCAAGCCCGAGGCGCTGCTCCATCACTCGGATCGTGGCAGCCAGTACACCAGCGAACAGTTCCAGCGGCCGATGGCCGATCGAGGCGTCACTTGCTCGATGAGCCGGTCGGGCAATTGCTGGGACAATGCAGCAATGGAAAGCTTCTTCTCTTCGCTGAAAACAGAGCGCACCGCGCGCAAAACGTACCGTACGCGGGACGAGGCAAGAGCCGACGTGTTCGATTACATCGAACGCTTCTACAATCCAAACGGCGACACTCGACGATCGGATATGTGAGCCCTATGGAGTTCGAAATGAAGGCAGGTGTAGCTTAAGTAGGTGGTTAACCCAACCGGCAGCAGCCTTCAGTACCAGCAATTATACCGACAAAAACACGCATAAGCTCTTGCGCTCCTCGAATGCCGGATCGCTCTAGTCCAAAAGTAGAGCGTTCCAAACCACCGAGCGCAACCGGGCTTGCTAACTGCGTTGTTCTTGGTATGTTCTCGTGTCGTGAGGCATATTGGGGGCGCTCGATGGCTGGCAGCAGCATAGGGAGAAGTCGGAAGTCCCGGCACGCTTTCGAGCCCGGCACGGCCCGCGTTTCGCCC
Organism: uncultured Alphaproteobacteria bacterium; assembly: GCA_963802815.1. Lineage (GTDB taxonomy): Bacteria > Pseudomonadota > Alphaproteobacteria > Micropepsales > Micropepsaceae > Rhizomicrobium. Next base: position 129,166 of record CAWDKN010000030.1, on the reverse strand, counting down.
GGTGCGGACGCCTGGAACCGGCACCCATCAACTGCCAAATCCTGGCAGCAGGCCTGTGCGAAGCTCTGTGACGCAGGCCCTTGCGCTTGGCAGACAATGCAACCACATCCGGAAATCCCTTCCGTGCACAGGCTTGATGCGGCGTTCTGCCCGGCAAATGGGAAACCTACGGGAAAATGACCCTCACGCGGTTGCGGCGCTTTCGCCGAAAGGCGAGAGTTTCCGCTTCCAGACATGGTTCCAATGCTGAAAAACATCTCCATTCGCGGTGCGCGCGAGCACAATCTGAAGAGCGTCGACGTCGAGATCCCGCGGGACACGCTGACGGTCATCACCGGGCTGTCAGGCTCCGGGAAATCCTCCCTCGCCTTCGACACGATCTATGCCGAGGGCCAGCGCCGTTACGTGGAGTCGCTATCGGCCTATGCGCGCCAGTTCCTCGAGCTGATGCAGAAGCCCGATGTCGACCACATCGAAGGCCTCTCTCCCGCCATCTCCATCGAGCAGAAGACGACCTCGCGCAATCCGCGTTCCACCGTCGGCACCGTCACGGAGATCTACGACTATCTGCGCCTGCTCTTCGCGCGCGTCGGCGTCCCCTATTCGCCGGCGACGGGGCTTCCGATCGAGAGCCAGACGGTCAGCCAGATGGCCGACCGCATTCTCACCCTGCCGGAGGGGACGCGGCTCTATCTCCTGGCGCCCATGGTGCGCGGCCGCAAGGGCGAGTATCGCAAGGAGTTCGCCGAGCTACAGAAAAAGGGCTTCCAGCGCGTCAAGGTCGACGGAAAGTATTATGAGCTCGGCCAGGTGCCGGCGCTCGACAAGAAAATCAAGCACGACATCGAGGTCGTGGTCGACCGCATCGCGGTGAAGAAGGACATCGGCAACCGCCTGCCCAATTCCATCGAGACCGCGCTCGAGCTCGCCGACGGGCTTCTGATCGTGGAATTCGCCGACGAGAAGGAAAAGGGTGAGCCCAGGCGGCTGATCCTGTCGTCGAAATTCGCCTGCCCCGTTTCGGGCTTCACGATTCCCGAGATCGAGCCCAGGCTCTTCTCCTTCAACAACCCGCATGGCGCCTGTCCGGCCTGTGACGGCCTCGGCACGCAGCTCTATTTCGATCCGGCGCTCGTGGTGCCAGATGAGACGATGAATCTGCCGCAACGGCGCCATTGCGCCGTGGTCGAAGGGCTCTTCGCCTTATTACCTGCAGACGCTCGAGGCTCTGGCGCGCCAGTACAAATTTTCGCTCAACACGCCGTGGGAAGATCTGCCGAAGAAAGCGAAGGACATAATCCTGCACGGCTCCGGCGAGGACGAGGTCAAATTCATCTACGACGACGGCCTTCGCCGCTACGAGACCAAGAAGGCCTTCGAAGGCGTCATACCCAACATGCAGCGCCGCTTCAAGGAGACGGACTCCTCCTGGGTGCGCGAAGAGCTCGAGCAATTCCAGGACACCAGCCCCTGCGATGTCTGCAAGGGCTACCGTCTGAAGCCAGAAGCGCTGTCGGTGAGGATCGCGGGACTGCATATCGGCGAAGTCTGCGAGCAGTCAATCAAGGACGCTGATATCTGGTTCCGCGATCTCGACCGCAAACTCACCAAGCAGCAGCAGGAGATTGCCGCGCGCATCCTGAAGGAAATTCGCGCCCGGCTGAAATTCCTGAACAATGTCGGCCTCGACTACCTGACGCTCTCGCGCGCGTCTGGAACGCTGTCTGGCGGCGAAAGCCAGCGAATACGCCTTGCTTCGCAGATCGGTTCAGGTCTCACCGGCGTCCTCTACGTGCTCGACGAGCCCTCGATCGGGCTGCACCAGCGCGACAACGCCAAGCTCCTGGAGTCGCTCAAGGGCCTCCGCGATCTCGGCAACAGCGTCATCGTCGTGGAGCACGACGAGGAAGCCATCCGTGCCGCCGATCACGTCATCGACATGGGATTGGGTGCCGGCATCCATGGCGGCGAGATCATCGCCGAGGGCACGCCGGAAGACATCATGGCGAACCCCCGGAGCCTGACGGGCAAATATCTCGTCGGCCTCGAGCAGATCGCCGTGCCGGCGAAGCGACGCAAGGCCGTGCACGACCGCTGGGTCAAGGTCGTGGGCGCGCGCGGAAACAATCTCAAGAACGTGACGGCGGACATCCCGCTCGGCACCTTTACTTGCGTGACCGGCGTGTCGGGGGGCGGCAAGTCGACGCTCGTGATCGAGACGCTTTACAAGGCGGCCGCGCGCAAGCTCGCGCAGTCGCGCGAGCATCCCGCCGCCCATGACCGCATCGAGGGTCTCGAATATCTCGACAAGGTGATCGACATAGACCAATCACCGATCGGACGCACGCCGCGTTCGAATCCCGCGACCTATACCGGCGCCTTCACCCCAATCCGCGACTGGTTCACGGAGCTTCCGGAATCGAAAGCGCGCGGCTACCAGGCGGGACGCTTCTCCTTCAACGTGAAAGGCGGCCGCTGCGAGGCCTGCCAGGGCGACGGCGTCATCAAGATCGAGATGCACTTCCTTCCCGACGTCTACGTTCAGTGCGACGTCTGCAAGGGCAAGCGCTACAACCGCGAAACGCTGGAAGTGAAATTTCGAGACAATTCCATCGCCGACGTGCTCGACATGACCGTGGAGGCAGGCGCAGAACTGTTCAAGGCGGTACCGTCGATCCGCGAGAAGCTGGACACGCTGACGCGCGTGGGCCTGGGCTATATCTCCATCGGCCAGCAGGCGACGACCCTGTCCGGCGGCGAAGCCCAACGCGTGAAGCTGTCTAAGGAGTTGTCGCGCCGCGCGACGGGGCGCACGCTCTACATCCTCGATGAGCCGACCACCGGACTTCACTTCCACGATGTGAAGAAGCTGCTCGAGGTGCTGCATGAGCTCGTCGACAACGGCAACACAGTCGTGGTGATCGAGCACAATCTTGAGGTCATCAAGACCGCGGACTGGATCGTCGATCTCGGGCCCGAAGGCGGCACGGGCGGCGGCGAGATCGTGGCCTCCGGCACGCCGGAAGATATAGCAAAGGTCGCGCGCTCCTACACGGCGCAGTACCTCAAGCCGCTGCTCAAGAGCGGCGGGTCGCAGAAGGCCGCGCCGACACGCAGGATGAAGGCCGCCGAATAAGCGTTTTCACGCCTCCTTGATCGAGCCTGCTTCCGCCATCTGCACCGGCGGCCTGGGCGCGATCAGTTTCTGGTAGGCGTAGGCCGGCGCCGCGAACATCAGGCCGTAGGCGAACGGCGCAACCAGCATGCCGAGACCGAGCAACATCGGCTGATGCGACGACAGCGACTGCATCTGCTGCGCAAGCCGTGTGGCGTTGGCGGCCTGATCGGCGACCGGCGCTAAAGCCACTGCAAAATAGCCCGGCCCCAGAATCGCAACCTCACCCAGGCCGACCACGACGAAGATCGGCGCGAAGATCGCGAGACCCACTGCGAAGATCCGCCAGAAATTGCCGCGCGTGAGCGTCCAAGCCCGGATCAGGTCGATCTTGCCTTCGGCGACCGTGACCGGCGCCAGCAGAAATGTCAGCCGCGCTCCGATATAGAGCAGGACGCAGAGAACGAAGAGGACCGCCGCGAATATCGCCAGCAGCAGGACGAGCTTGGCTACGGGCGCCGATAGGCTTGAACCGGCCAGCGTGATGCCGAGGCCCGTCGCGCCGCCGACAAGCCCGGTCAGAAGCACGAGGCCGAGATAGATCGCCAGGACGACGAGCATTGCCGCGAGGAACGACAGGAACAGGTTGAACTCGGCCGCGCCAAGCGAAAAGTGCACGATCGCGGGCCCCGTACGTAGGCCGAGCGCCTGCCGCGTGAGCGCGACGCCGAGAAGCGAGACCAGGAATATCGAGGCGAAGAAGAATCCGAAAAGCGACAACAACAGCGGGCCGGCCGCCGCCGGGTTCGTGCCCGTCATGACGTCCTGGATGGTCTGGGTGTAGGCATTCATGAGGAAGAACTGGGCGACGTAGAGAACGAGGACCGGGATCCAGATCAGGCCGATGACGGTGCCGATATGGCCAAAGGTAAATCGATAGGCGAACGCAATCGTCTCGCCGACGGGAATCCTGTTCATACGCAATATGCTCCTGGCGGATAGGGCGATCAGGCCGCGGGCGCGGAATCCGTCGCCGTCACGCCACGATACGCGGTCGCCACGGCGCCTGCATAGAGCGCCCGAGCAATCACGACGTAAACGAACTGCAATGCCAGCATAAGCGGGCCCATCCGCGTAAGAATCTGTTTGTAGAAATTCAGCACCTGTTGCGGATCGGGATGCGGGTTCCCGATGAAGGTCGGAATTGGCATCGCGCCGTAAAGAGATGTCGAGACAATCGAATTTACCATTCCGAAGACGATCAGAGGTGGCAAGGCAACCATGAAGAAGGTCAGGAAGATTCGCCAGAAATTGCCAGCACCGAGCTGCCAGGACCGGCCAATGCCAATCGTTTCCTCTGCCACCACGACCGCGGGCACGAAGAAGGTCAGCCGCACCATCATGTAGATTAGCCATAAGACCATCGCGATTATCCCCAGGACATCGACGAGCATCGCGGCACCATGCGGAAGGAACTTCTGCCCGAATAGCGCCCAGACCACCGCGACGACGACGAAGAGAACGATCGTGCCGATATAGATGAGGACGATGAGCAGGGATGCGCCGAGCAGCCGCCAGGCTGCCGCGCCGAGCGAAAAGTAGACGAAGGTCGTGCCCTCCATGAGCCCGAGCGCTTTGCGCGTCAGTCCCACCGTCGTCATCAGTGCGGCCAGCAGCAGGCATATCGTGATCACAGGAACGATCTGCCCCAGCGCCACGAACGGCGCCGGATCGAAATGAGCCGCGTCGAAATTCATAGAGCTGATGGGATGCAGCTTCAGCCAGTACGCCACGCAAGCCGCCGCGATGCCGCCGAACACCAGGTACGGAAGCCAGACAATGCCGACCACCGACACGATGTTCGAGAACAGAAAGCGGTAAGCGCCGCCAATCGTCTTTTCGAGCGGTATTTTCGCCACGTCAGCCCCCCGACCATGTTTGCGCATCCTAGTGTTCGCGCCGAATTGCGACAAACCTTGCATCGCGCGCGGCGTTTGTCGCGCTGCACCGCACAAGACGGTGACAGGCTGTCAGCGGACGTCTAATGTCAGGGAAACGGCGGGGAGACGAGATGGGCTTTGCCGAGTTCGACCAGTATGACGGTGTCGGCCTTGCCACGCTTGTCGTGAAAAAGAAGGTAAAGCCCTCCGAGTTGATGGAAGAGGCCATCGCGCGTGCCGAGGCGCTAAATCCGAAGCTCAATGCGATCGTCTACAAGGATTACGACCGCGCCCGCGCTGCCGCGAAGGGCCGGACTTCCAAAGGTCGGTTCGCCGGCGTCCCGTTTCTGCTGAAGGATATCTTTGCGCTTGCCGAAGGCATGCCAACTCGGCAGGCCTCGCGCTTCATGCCGGCGATCCCGTCGGATCACGACAGTCTGATCACCGCGCGCTTCAGGCAAGCCGGACTGATCCCGTTCGGAAAGACCAATGCGCCTGAGTTCGGTCTTGTCGCGACGACGGAGCCGAAGCTATACGGACCCGCGCACAATCCGTGGAATCTGAATCATTCCACCGGCGGATCGTCCGGCGGATCGGCCGCGGCGGTCGCGGCGGGCATCGTTCCGCTCGCCCATGCCAATGATGGCGGCGGCTCCATCCGCATTCCGGCGTCGTGCTGCGGCCTTGTCGGGCTGAAGCCGTCGCGCGGACGCATCTCCTTTGCGCCGGATTTCGCGAGATTCGATCGACGGGCTTGCCACCGACCTCGTTGTCTCGAAGAGCGTGCGCGACACTGCGGCGGCGCTTGACGCGATCGCCGGCAGCATTCCAGGCGATCCCTACGCCGCCCCGCCGGCGCCAAAGTCCTATTTCAAATCCGCCAGGCGCAAGCCGAAGACGCTTCGCATCGCCTTCGCAACCAAGAAACTTGACGGGCGAGCTCTGCACGTCGATTGCGTCACGGCCGTCAAGCGTGCGGCGAAGCTTTGCGAGTCTCTCGGCCATGAGATCGACGAAGCCTCGCCGAAACTCGACCAGTCGATCTTGGTCCCGGCCTTTCTCGTGATTTGGGGCGCGAGCCTCGCGGCGGGCATCGATATGGTTGGAAAGCTGACCGGACAGACACCGAAGGACGATCTGTTCGAGGGAACGACCTGGGGCATGTACGAGTACGGCAAGACCATCTCGGCGTCCGACTATTTCCAGGCAAAGGCGCTGATGAACGTCGCCTCGCGCGAGGCCGCCAGATTTCACGAGACCTACGACGTCTGGCTCAGCGCCACGCTGGCGGAGCCGCCCGTCCCTCTCGGCCGTTTCGACATGAGCGAGCGCGACGCAAAGAAGGCCTTCGACGCGCAGATCGACTACGTTCCCTACACGCCGATGCAGAATGCGACCGGGCAGCCGGCGATCAATCTTCCTCTCCACTGGAACGCCGCGGGACTGCCCGTCGGCGTGCAGTTCGTCGGCCGCTTCGGCGACGAGGAGATCCTGTTGAAGCTCGCGATGCAGCTGGAGAGAGCCGCGCCCTGGGCCGACCGCTACGCCAAGATCAATTCGAGGAGCTGAATCATGTCCTTTGCGGAATACGACCACTACGACGCCACCGGGCTCGCCCATCTCGTGCGCCGCGGCGAGGTTTCGCCGATGGAGCTTCTCGAGGAAGCGATTGCGCGCATCGAGCGCCACAATCCCAAGCTCAATGCCGTCGTCTTCAAGGCCTACGACGAAGCGCGCAAGACGGCGAAGTCGAAGCTGCCCGACGGTCCGTTCCGCGGCGTGCCGTTTCTGATCAAGGACATCAACCTTCCCGTCGCCGGCTGGCCGATGACCAACGGGAGCGCCTATCTGCGCAACTACATCACGCCCAATGACGCCGAGTTGACGAAGCGCTATCGCGCGGCCGGCGTCGTGCTCGCGGGCAAGACCAATACGCCCGAATTCGGCATTCCGGGAACGACCGAGGGTCGACATCTCGGCATCTGCCGCAACCCCTGGAACACCAATCACAGCTCCGGCGGCTCGTCCGGTGGCGCGGCCTCGGCGGTCGCCGCCGGCATTGTGCCGATGGCGCATGGCAGCGACGGACTCGGCAGCATCCGCATTCCGGCCGCGCAATGCGGCCTCGTCGGCCTGAAGCCGACGCAATGCCGCAATCCAGGCGGCCCGGACGACCGCGGCCGCGCCCACGGCCTCATTTGCGATCACGTCCTGACACGCACCGTGCGCGACACAGCCGCAATGCTCGACGCCACCGGCTATCCCGAGGACGACGCACCATATGCGCCGCTCACCAAGGCTCGACCTTACGCCGAAGAGATCCAGCTCGCCCCCGGACGCCTGCGCATTGCCTTCTCCACGTCCGTGCCGAGCAATACGCCAGTGCATGCCGACGTGCAGACCGTATTCGACGCGACGGTGAAGAAGCTCGGCGAGCTCGGGCATATCATGATCGAAAAGAAGGATCTGCCGCTCGACTGGCGCATGCTCTATCGGGCCCAAGGTTGCGTGTCGGGTTCGATGTTCGCCGCCAGCGTCACCGAACTGACCGAGGCGCTCGGGCACGCGCCCGACGAAAACGATTTCGAGCCGCTGGCCTGGGCGAGCTACAAGAGCGCCATGAAAATCACCGGCGCCCAGGCCGGCTGGGGCCTCGGCATGCTGCGTGTCCTGACGCGCGAGATCCTCTCCTGGTGGCGTGAGTTCGACGTGCTGCTCCAGCCGGTCACGCTCGCGCCGCCACCGGAGATCGGCCATCTCAATCCCGTCACTGTCGAGCCGCGCGAATTCAACCGCAGGCAATCGCGCGTCTTCGGCTATACGCCGCCCTTCAACATGACAGGTCAGCCTTCGATGTCGCTGCCGCTCGGGCTTACGCCGTCCGAAATTGCCCGTCGGCATGATGTTCACCGGGCGCTATGGCGACGAGGCAACCCTGCTGAGGCTTGCAGCGCAACTCGAGCAGGCGATGCCCTGGGCCGACCGCAAGCCGCCCGTCTGGGGTTGATCCAGCCATCGAGACTTGTCTCGTGGCGCCAGCACGCGTAAGCCCAAGCCCGCGATGGCAGAGCGCATTCACATCATCGGCGGCGGTCTCGCCGGAAGCGAGGCCGCCTGGCAGGCCGCGTCCGCCGGCGTGCCCGTCGTGCTGCACGAGATGCGGCCCGCGCGCCGGACCGAAGCGCATGCGACGGAAGGGCTTGCCGAGCTCGTCTGCTCAAACTCCTTCCGCTCCGACGACTGGGAAAACAACGCCGTCGGCCTTCTTCACGAAGAGATGCGTCGCGCGGGCTCGCTTGTCATGCGCGCGGGCGATGCGCACAAGCTGCCCGCGGGTGGTGCGCTTGCCGTGGACCGTCACGGTTTCTCCGACGCCGTCACGCGCGCGCTCGAAGAACACCCGCTGATCGAGATCCGCCGCGAGGAGATCGCGGGCCTCCCGCCGGACGCGTGGCGCTCGACCATTGTGGCGACGGGCCCCCTCACCTCGCCCGCACTCGCAGAAGCCGTGCGTGCGCTCACCGGCGAGGACTCGCTCGCATTCTTCGACGCCATCGCGCCCATCGTCGATCGCGCCTCGATAGACTTCTCAGTCGCGTGGTTCCAGTCGCGCTACGACAAGAAGGGTCCTGGCGGCGACGGCGCCGACTATATCAATTGCCCTCTCGACGAAGCCCGGTACGCTGCCTTCATCGCCGCGCTGATTGCGGGCGAAAAGACCGAATTCCGCGACTGGGAAATATCGACGCCCTATTTCGAGGGCTGCCTGCCGATCGAAATCATGGCCGCGCGCGGCGCCGAAACGCTGCGCTTCGGTCCGATGAAGCCGGTGGGGCTATCCGATCCGCGCACGGGCCGGCGTCCTCATGCCGTCGTCCAGCTGCGCCAGGACAACGCGCTTGGCTCGCTATGGAACATGGTGGGATTCCAGACAAAGCTGAAGCACGGCGAACAGTCGCGCATCTTCCGCACGATTCCGGGGCTCGAGAATGCGACCTTCGCGCGCCTGGGCGGCCTGCACCGCAATACGTTCATCAACTCGCCGCGCCTCCTCGACACGCAACTGCGGCTTAAGAAGCGCCCGAGCCTGCAATTCGCCGGCCAGGTGACGGGCGTCGAAGGCTATGTCGAGAGCGCCAGCATCGGCCTTCTCGCCGGGCGCTTCGCCGCCGCGGAAGCCATGGGGGTCGCGCTTGGGGCGCCGCCACCGACCACCGCGCTGGGTAGCCTGCTCGCCCACATCACCGGCGGCGCCGACGCGAAGACGTTCCAGCCGATGAACATAAATTTCGGCCTGTTTCCCGAACTCGCCGGAGCGCGCGGCAAAGACCGCAAGAAGGCGCTGGCGCATCGCGCGATTGCCGATCTCGAGGCGTGGCTGGGCGCGCGCCGGGCCGCGGCCGAGTAGCTTAAAGACGCCCGCGCAACGACGCCGAGAGCAGCGCCATCTGGCGGCGGTGGATGGTCAGATCGCCGGCCAGCAGGAACGGATCGAATTTCGCCCGTCCGAGCCGCTTCAGCCGCGCAGCCGCGAGCGACGCCGGCATCAGCGCCGGCAGCGCGGATTTCGGGCTACGTGTTTTGCGCGCCACCGTCAGGTGCTCGAACGCCCGCGCGGCGAGCTTCGTGACGACGGGCGACAGCTTCGCGCCCTTGCCGGCGAATACGTCGGCGACGGAGACGCGCGAGGCGGCAAGCAGATCGGCGGGCAGATAGAGCTTGCCCCGCTGCGCATGGAACGGAATCGCCTGCAGCAGGCCGACAAGCCCATAGGCCTGCCCGGCTTTGCGCGCCGCCGCATCGGCGCCTTCGCCCGCGCCCAGAATCCGCGCGGCGAGGCGCATGAGATTTCCCGACGTCGCGTCGACATAGGCTTCGAGCGGCGTCACATCGGCAAAGATCTCCATACCGAAGTCGAAGGCGCGCGCATCGATCAGGGCTTCGAACAAGTCGGGCTTCAAAGCCGTGCGTGCGAAAAGCTCTGCCAGCGCCCGCGCCGTGTCGTGCGCACGTGGTTTGCCGGCGCGCGCGCCTTCCAGCGTCTCGCGCCACCATTGCAGCCGGATCTCGCCCAGCATGGGTTCGCGCACGCTCTCGGCGACGCGCGCGACCTCATAGTTGAACGCATACAGCGCAAGGAGGAGCGGCCTGACCGGGGCGGGGGCGAACAGCGCGGAGAAATACCGGTCCGGATCGGTCCGCCGGACCAATTCGGCGCAGGCAATAAAATGTGCGTCCATGGCTCAGCAAAAGAAAGAGCCGCCCGTTCGCCCGGACGGCTCTCCCGTTTTTCCTCGAGCCGTCAAACCGCGCCGTAGAGATGCGCGGTCGCGATCATGGCAAACAGCATCGGGATCGACAGCATCGTGTTTATGCGGCTGAACATGCCCGCCGTCTTGGCCGACTTGTCCTTCTCGGGCTGCGGCAGGTCGGGATACTTGTTTTCGATGTTCAGAGCGCGCTGCTGGTTCGGCCAGATGATGAACCAGACGTTGAACCACATGATCGTGGCGAACCATGCGCCGATGCCGATATTGACGTAGGCCGGATTGGCGAAGCCCTCCGTGGCATCGAGCGTATACATCTGCACCAGATAGTGGTTCAGCGCGGCGAGCAGGATGCCGAATACCAGCGTCGCCATCGCCGCCCAGCGGAACCAGAACAGGGCCGCCGGCGTGATGAACTTGCCGAGCGCTGGACGCAGCTCCGCTGGAATCTTCGGCGTCGTCGGCGTCGACACGAAGTTGAAATACCAGAGCAGACCGATCCACATCACGCCGGAAATGACGTGCAACCACCGAGCCAGGAACGGCCAGAACAGTGCGCCATCGAAACCCTGCAGCTTGAAATAGACGGCAAAGACGATGAACGCGATCGCGAAACCGGCGATTACCGTGTTGCGCAGATTGGCAAAAAAGGCGGCCATGCTTTCTTCCCCCGGGATGAGTCTGATACGGAGCTTACCCTATTTTTCGCGGAATTCAGCCGTTTTCAGTGCGAACTTTCAGATCGTCAACACCCGCGGACGCGCCAGGTTCAGCCAGGTGATCACGATCAGGCGCGTCACCATTACCGCCGTGAAGAACGATGTGATGATGCCGAGCCCGAGCGTGACGGCGAAACCGCGCACAGGGCCCGAGCCCAACTCGAACAGGATCAGCGCCGCGATCAGATGGGTCGCGTTGGCGTCCATGATGGTGTTCATTGCCAGGCGGAACCCCGTGTCGATGGAGGCGAGCATGCTGCGCCCGTTGCGCTGCTCCTCGCGGATTCGCTCGTAGATCAGCACATTGGCGTCGACCGCCATGCCCATGGTCAGCACGATGCCGGCAATGCCGGGAAGCGTGAGCGTGGCGCCGAACAGAGTCAGGATCGCGAGCAGCAGGATTACGTTCAGCGTCAAGGCGATGTCGGCGAAAATGCCGAACATCCCGTAGCGGGCGAACATGAAGAGGGCGACGAGCAGAAGCCCTGCCAACGCCGAATACTTGCCGGCCTTGACCAAATCCGCGCCGAGCTCCGCGCCAACCGTGCGCTGTTCGATCACCTTGAGCGGCGCAGGCAACGCGCCCGCGCGCAGGAGCACCGCCAGATCCTTGGAGCTGTCCATCGTGAATCCGCCGGAGATCTGTCCCGAACCGCCGAGGATAGGCTCGTTGATGCGAGGCGCGGAGATCACCTGCTTGTCCAGGACGATGGCGAACAGCTCGCCCGTATGTTCCTTCGTCACGTCACCGAACTCGCGCGCGCCGACGGAATCGAACCGGAACGTGACGATGGGCTGGCCCGTCTGCTGGTCGAAGCCCTGGGCCGCATTTGTCAGGCGGTCGCCCGCCACGATGACGCGCCGCTGCACGACGATAGGCGCCTGCTGAGCTCCCGTCTTTTGCTTCTGGTACGGCAGAAGCTCGTCACCGATCGGCACGATGCCCTTCATGGCCTGGGCGACATCTGCCGACTGGTCGACGAGCTGGAAAGTCAGCCGAGCCGTCTTGCCCAGGATATCGATGAGACGCTGTGGATCGTTGAGACCCGGCACTTGGACGAGGATGCGATCTTCGCCCTGGCGCTCGATCGTCGGCTCGCGCGTGCCCATCTCGTCGATACGCCGGCGTACGACCTCGATGGACTGATCGAGGATCTGCTGCTGTGTCTCGTTCTTGTAGGCGTCGGTCATCCGCATCGCGACGACGCCGTTGCCGGGATAGCTCATGTCGTAGTCGCGCGCGCCGACCGCAAGCACGCCGCCGCCCGTCGTCGGGTTGAGACCCTGCAGAAGCGACTTTGCATCGTCGGACTGCGCCGGATCGATGATCTGTACCGATACGCCGTCCGCCGTCGCCGAGAGGTTCTTGTAGCCGATATGCGCCTTGCGCAGCGCAACTCGGATGTCCCCCATCAGTGATTCCAGCTTGTCCTTCTGGACCTGGTCGAGCTCGACTTCGAGAAGAAGATAAGATCCGCCCTGCAGGTCGAGGCCGAGCGCAATCGTGTTCTGCAGACCGGACGGAAGGTGCGCGCGCACGTTGTCGGGCAACGCGTTCGGCAACGCGACCAGGATCCCGGCGATCAGGATCAGGACGACGAGGACGCGTGTCCAGGTGGAAACCTGAAGCATCGGGGCGGTCTAGCTCTTGTCCGTTTTCGCGGCTGCGTCCGCCGGCTGTCCCTTGGCGCGCACCTCGCTGAGGGTCGATTTGAGCACGCGCACCTGCACGCTATCGGCGATCTCCACCGTGATCTCTGGATCGTCCTTCGCCGGCACCTTAGCCACGCGGCCGACGATCCCGCCGCCGGTCACCACTGTGTCGCCGCGCCGGACGTTCTCGACCATCTCGCGATGCTGCTTCGCCCGCTGCTGTTGCGGGCGGATCATGAGGAAATACATGATCGCGAAGATGAAGATCAGCGGCGCGATAGTGGTAAGGAATTGGGGGTCCATGATGGGTCCGAAAAAATGCGATCGCCCGCGGTCTCGAGATTGAGCCGCGGAGGCGCCGGACTATAACGGCGTCCTCCTCCTTTTCAACTACGGGAAATCAAGGGCTTAGCGCATGGCACGACGGGGCAAGACCGGGTTCGAGGCGTCGGACGGAACGACCCTTAAGCGCGTCGCGAACGCGCTCGAGAGACTGGCGCCGGGCGCCGTGGCGCAGCGGGTGCCAGCAGGCGCCGCTTTCGTCTGGGAGCCTGTGCATGGCGGGCTTCTGGCGGTCGGCAAGATCGCAAGCATTCCCCTCGCCTTGCTCAAGGGCGTCGACCAGGCGCGCGACACGCTGCTCGAGAACACGCGCCGCTTTGCCGACGGCCTGCCCGCCAACAACGCGCTGCTCTGGGGCGCACGCGGCATGGGAAAGAGCTCGCTTGTGAAGGCCGTGCACGGCGCGGTCAACCAGGGCCGCAAAGGCAAGGCGCAACTGACGCTGATCGAAATCCATCGCGAGGATATCGCCAGCCTGCCGCTGTTATTGCGCATCCTGCGCGACAACGGACGCCGCTTCCTGCTCTATTGCGACGATCTCTCCTTCGACAAGGACGACACCAGCTACAAGTCGCTGAAGGCGGCGCTCGAAGGCGGCATCGAAGGCCGGCCCGTCAACGTGCTCTTCTACGCCACGTCGAACCGCCGCCACCTCATGCCGCGCGACATGATGGACAACGAGCGCTCGACCGCGATCAATCCGTCGGAAGCCGTCGAGGAAAAAGTCTCGCTGTCGGACCGCTTCGGCTTGTGGATCGGATTCCACAATTGCGCGCAAGACGATTATCTCGCGATGATCGAAGGCTATGCGGCCCATTTCGGACTTTCGGTGCCGGCTGAGCAGTTGCGCTCCCGCGCACTGGCCTGGGCGGCCGGCCGCGGCGGACGTTCGGGCCGCGTCGCCTGGCAATTCATCCAGGACCTTGGCGGCGAGTTGGGGAAGAGGCTGGACTAGCTAAAGCGCTATCGCGACGCAACCAGCAGCGGGCGCGGATTGACGGGCTCGACGCCGTGGCGGATTTCGAAATGCAGCTGCGGCTCGGTCACGTCGCCCGTATCGCCGGCATAGCCGATCACTTGGCCCTGCACGACATTGTCGCCGCGCGCCACGATCAGGCGTTCGGCATGCGCATAGGCCGTGACGTAGTTTCCGCCGTGGCGGATGAGCACAAGATTGCCGTAGCCCTTGAGTTCGTTGCCGGCATAGCTGACCTGGCCGGCCGCGGCCGCATGGATCGGCGTGCCGAGCTGGGTGGCGATGTTGATTTCGTCGTTGCGTTCGCCGCTTGCGGTCGAGCCGAAATCGGCGATCACGCGACCCTTCACGGGCCATTCGAAGTTGAGCGAGCCCGAGTCGTAAGCCGTCTGCTGCGGACTTACATCGTCTCGCGGGTTGGGCGCCGGGGCGACCGCAGGTGCTGCCGGCGCGTACCAGGCGGGTCGCGACCGTTGCGAACGCGCCGATGCGACGGCGATGTCGCCGGCGTCTTCGCGTTCGCGCTCGCGCCGCGCGTAACTCTGATGGCTGTGCCGCACAGGCCTGTGACGCACAGAGCCGTCGCCCTTGAGATTCCAGACGAAGGTGTTCTTCTGCGGCGGGCTTATCGCGCAAGCGACAAGTAGCGAGGCTGCGGCAAGTGCGACGCCCGCGCGCAAGATGCGATCAAGAACTCGATTGCGGTCCATTCGGCTTTCTTGCTCCGGCCGGCAGTCCCGTCACCATCGGGACGAAAACCACAGGGATCAGCTCTTCTCGCGTCACCCCGGTCTCAGAGCGGATGATCTTGGTTAAGTGTTGATAAAAGCTTTCCGTTGACGAGAAACTGTCCGATTTCGGCACGGAACCCAGGGGCGCCACCAGGATTCCCTCTGGTTTCAGCTGTTCCACGAGAGTTTTGGGGACATCCGCGGCCGCCGCCGTCAGCAGGATGCGGTCGAACGGCGCCTGCTCGGGCCATCCCTCGTAGCCGTCGCCCAAGCGCGCCACGATATTTTGGATCTTCAGGGCCTCGAACCGGCGCTTCGCCTCGTCGTGCAGGGGCTTGTGGCGCTCGATTGTGTAGACTTGCCGGCACAGACGGCTCAGCACCGCGGATTGGAAGCCCGAGCCAGTGCCGATCTCGAGCACGCGATCGTTGGCTCCGACTGCAAGCGCCTGGGTCATGTAGGCGACCACGAAAGGCTGGCTGATCGTTTGGCCGCAGGCAATCGGAAGCGCGGTGTTCTCGTATGCCGCGTGGGCGAAAGGCGCATCGACGAACATCTCGCGCGGCGTGAGCTCTATCGCGGCCAGCACGCTCGCATCCGAAATTCCTTCGCGGCGAAGCTCTTCGACGAGTTCCGACGGCCGGCGATCGTCTGACATCGGCGTTCCCGGTAGCTGCGCTACGCCTCGAAGACTTTCTTCATCGACTCGACGATGCCAAGCTCCGTCAGGTTGAGATGCAGCGGCGTCACGGAGATCTCATGATCGTAGATGGCGCGCAAATCGGTGCCTTTTGGGGGATTGGACCGCATGCGCCTGAAGCCGATCCAGAAATAGGGACGTCCGCGCGCGTCGATGCGCCGGTCGAGCGTGCCCGTCTGCAGATCACGCTTGCCCTGGCGCGTGACGGTCTTGCCCTTTACGTCGGCCGGCGCGCAATCGGGAAAGTTCACGTTCATTAGCACGTCCTCGGGCCAGCCCACCTCGACGAGACGCTTGGCGATATCGGGCCCGTGCGCCGCTGCGCAGGCCCAGCGTGCCTCGCCGCCGCCTTCTTCCATGAACGATTGGGACATCGCGATCGAAGGGATGCCGAGTGCACAACCTTCCATCGCACCCGCGATTGTGCCCGAATAGGTCACGTCGTCGGCGAGATTGGCGCCACGATTGACGCCCGACAGCACCAGCGTGGGCGGCGAGTCCTTCAGGATGTGGACGGCCGCCATCATCACACAGTCGGTCGGCGTGCCGGTGACGGCGAAGCGCCGCTCGTCGATCTGGCGCAGTCGCAGCGGCATCGATAGCGTCAGCGAGTGCGACGCGCCCGACTGCTCGGTCTCGGGCGCCACGACCCAGACATCGTCGCTCAGCGTGCGCGCGATGGTTTCGGCGACATCGAGGCCCGGCGCGTGGATGCCGTCGTCATTGGTCACGAGGATGCGCAAGGGCTTCACGCCCCGATCCTTTCAAGGCCGCCCATATAAGGGCGCAACGCCTGCGGGATCACGATCGATCCGTCGGGCTGCTGGTAGTTCTCCATGACGGCGATCATGGTGCGGCCGATGGCCAGGCCGGAACCGTTCAGCGTGTGGACGAAGCGCGTCTGCTTGGCGTCCTTCGGGCGGTAGCGCGCGTTCATGCGCCGCGCCTGGAAGTCCCCGCAATTCGAACAGGACGAAATCTCGCGGAAGCGGTTCTGTCCCGGCAGCCAGACCTCGATGTCATAGGTCTTGCGCGCCGAGAAGCCCATGTCGCCCGTGCACAGCGTCATCACGCGATGGTGAAGGTCGAGGCGCTTGAGGATCTCCTGCGCACAGCCTGTCATGCGCTCATGTTCCTCGTCCGATTGTTCAGGCGCCACGACCGAGACGAGCTCGACCTTGGGGAATTGGTGCATACGGATCATGCCGCGCGTGTCCTTGCCAGCCGCGCCCGCTTCCGCGCGGAAGCATGGCGTATAGGCCGTGAAGCGCAGCGGCAGCCTGACCTCGTCGAGGATCTCCTCGCGGACATAGTTCGTCAGCGACACTTCGGCCGTCGGGATGAGCCAGAGCCGGTCCTGCTTTTCCTCCGCCTTGAACGTCTGGAAAAGGTCGTCCTCGAATTTCGGCAGTTGCCCAGTGCCGAACATCGCCGCATCGCGGACGAGCAGCGGCGGCGAGATTTCCTCGTAGCCGAAATTCTGGGTGTGGACGTCAAGCATGAACGACGCGAGCGCACGTTCGAGCCTGGCGAGCGCGCCCTTGAGATAGACGAAACGCGAGCCGGACACTTCGGCGGCCTTGCCGAGATCCATCAGGCGCAGCGTCTCGCCCAGCTCGGTGTGGTCCTTCGGCGCGTTCATTCCGGGCGCGCGGCCAAAGCGGCGCGCGACGGCTTCGACATTGCTGTCCTCGCCGTCGCCGTCCGGAACACCGTCGGCCGGTAGGTTCGGGATCGTCGCGATGGCGTCGGTGAGCGCCTTCTGAAGCGCGCGCTCTTGTTCCTCGCCCCTCTGAATTTCGTCCTTCAGACCGGCGACTTCGGACATCAGGCCCTGCGCCAGTGTCTCGTCCTTCTTCGCCTTCGCCGCGCCGATAAGCTTGGATGCTTCGTTGCGCCGCGCCTGCGCTTGCTGCAGGCGCGTCTGCAGATCGCGCAACGACTTGTCGCGCGCCAGAAGGTCGTCCGCGAGGGACGACGCGCCGGCGATCCCGCGTCGTGTCAGGCCCGCGACGAACGCATCCCTGTCTTCCCGGACGGACTTGATATCGTGCATGGCCAATCACCTCGCGCGCGGTGGTAATGGCACGCGCAAATGCCAAAGCAAAGCCCCAAAGAGCTGCGCCGTCACGCCCCGCGCTTCACCTCAGGACCCAACATTCTGCCCTCGATATGAACGGAAGCGCAGAGACCTTCAGGAGCTGAATTGGGGGGTCTCCAGATGGTCGCCATCGAGGGGCTCGATTTCCGGTCAGATGTCCGTCTTCGATGACGTCCAGCTCTGGGACGTCGTCGCAATCCAGATGCGCAAGGTGCCTCGCCCGCGCCTTCCAGCGCGACCGCGAGGGCATTCAGCGCCGAGACCTTGGCTTAATCTGGCCGCGCCGTAACGCCTTCACGTCGCCGCCGCGGCATTCTCCTTGGCGCGGCCGCGCTCGATCATCCAGACGCAGAGGATCGACACTTCGTAAAGAACCACCAGCGGCACCGCGAGGCTGATCATGCTGAAAAGATCGGGCGGCGTTAGCACGGCGGCGACCGCGAAGATGCCGACGATCGCGTAGCGCCGGACGTCGCGCAGCATCTTGCTGCTGACGATGCCGACGCGGCCTAGCAGCGAAAGAAGCACCGGCATCTGGAAGGTGAGCCCGAATGCGATGATCAGCGTCATGACGAAATCCAGATATTCGCTCACCTTCGCCTGCAGCTCGATGCCAAGCGAGCCGGGCGCGCTCGGCGTCTCGTAGCCCAGGAAAAAGCGGATCGCGAAGGGCAGCATCACGTAGAAGACGAAGGCCGCGCCGGTGAGGAAGAGGACGGGGCTCGCGAACAGGAACGGCAGGAAGGCGCGCCGCTCCTGCCTGTAAAGGCCCGGCGCGACGAACATGTAGATCTGCGCGGCGATGATCGGGAAGGCGAGGCAGAGCCCCGCGAACATGCCGACCTTCACATAGGTGAAAAAGGTCTCGTAGAGCGCGGTGTAGATCAGGTGATGGTTTGGCTGGCCCTTGAGCGCATTGGCGAGCGGCAGGGTCAGGAAGGCGTAGATCCATTTCGCGAAACCGAAACAGAGCAGGAAGCAGGCGACGAAGGTGATGATCGAATAAATCAGCCGCCGGCGCAGCTCGATCAGGTGATCGAGCAACGGCGCCTTGCTCGCTTCGATTTCGGCTTCGTCGGCCGCTGTCGGACTGGCCATTATTCGGCGGCTCGCACGGGGCCTTCCGTCGCCTCCACCGGCTGGACAGCCGCAGTCGCCGGATCGGCCGCGTCTTGCGTCGGCCCCGGCTGGCCCGGCTTCGCGCCATATTCCGGCGGCAGCACCGGTGCTGCCAGATCGCGTTCGACGCCGGCGAAGGGACGGCTGGTGCGAAGCGCTTCGAGCTCCTGTCGCAACTCGTCGAGCTCCGCCTCGCGCGTCATCTCATCGAAGCTCTTGCGGAATTGATCGGCCATCTGACGCGCCTTGGCCAGCCAGCGGCCCGCGGTGCGCATCAGCTTGGGAAGATCCTTCGGCCCCACCACGACGAGCGCGACGATGACAACGAGTAAAATATGGCTCCAGCTAAGGTCGATCATGGATCAGCCGCCGCCTCAGGAGTGCGTGGCGGGGTCCTTGCTGACCGTCGGTGACGGAGTGCCGCTGTCCGATGGAATGGACTTCGGCGGCTCGTCCGGCTCGGCGAGCCCTTTGCGGAACTGCCGGATGCCCTTGGCCACATCGCCCATCATGTCGGAAATCTTGCCGCGGCCGAATAAGAGGATGGCGACAAGCGCAAGAATGAGGATGTGCCAGATACTGAGGCCGCCCATATTCGTCTCCTTGCCCGCCTGTTGCCTTGAACGCGACCGGAACCGTGCGTCCGGCGGCGGGCGACTGCCCCTTAAACCCCTTTCAGGGTGCGGCTGGCAAGAAATATGAACCTACGCACCGATAGACGGCCGTTAACCGATCAATATTTCACCCTTGCGGCCGAAGGCCGCGGCGAGCGCGCCCAGGCGCTTCTGCGCCGGCTCGCCCACGATCATCTCGCGCCTGCGCGGCACTTCGAGCAGCACGCGCGTCGGCGTCATGCGCAACCGGTAATGGGAAAGCTCGCCCACCGCAGACGCCGAAAGCTCGAAGGCGAAGCGCGCGGTGAGGCCCAGACGCAGCGAGCGCGCCTCGTCTTCCTCGCTGAGCAGGTCCGCGATCGCAAGCTCGCGCGGAAAATCCTCGTCGCCCGAATAGCGGTTGAACACGCTCGTGGCGATCAAGGCGCGGGCGCGATGGTCGGCGCCGGAGAATGGCGCGGTGAGGACCTGGCTGAAGGCACCGAGTGCGCGGTCGTCGGGATGGCGCCGCCAGCCGATATCAGAAAACAGGAATGCCGCCTCGCGGATGCGGCGAAGATCGGCCGTCTCGTCGCTGAACAGCGGCTGCGACCAGGCGAACAGTTCCTCGGCATGGCCGGGCGACCGCGACAGCCGCGCATTGGCGTTGCGGGCGAATTCGATCAGCGGATCCTTGGCGCGTTCTTCCGAGGAGAGTTGCGCGAACAGCAACCCCTCGCGCAGCCCATAGGCCGAGATCACGACGTCCCGGAGGCCGGTGGCGACGAGCAGCCGCTCGAGCACGATCGCGCCATAGGGAAGCGATTCCGAACGCCGCTTCGAGACCACCTTGATCTTGTCCAGCGATTTGCGCGAAAGCCCCGAGAGCACTTTCGACAGCCGCATCGCACGCCCGCGCGGGATCGTATAGTGCTGCAGCACATGGAGCGGATAGGCGTGCTCCTCCATGTCCACGCGTGCGAAGCTTCGCCAGATGCCGCCGACGGCGTAGAGCGGACGGCCGTCGAGACCGCGCAACCCTTCAAGCCGCAACAGACCCTCGTCGACGAGGTCGCGCGCCTTGTCAGGGTCGCCTCTGGCGAGATCCATAAGGCGCAGCGGCCCGTAGGGAAGCGTGAAGGCCGCGCCGGTCTTGCCGCCCTTCACCGTGACCATGTCGAGGCTTCCGCCGCCCAGATCGGCGACGAGGCCTTCGGCGTCGGGAATGCCCGCAATTACGCCTTCCGCGGCGAGCCCGGCTTCCTCCTCGCCGGAGAGCACGCGCACCGGCGCGCCCCAGGCGGCCTCGGCGCGGCGGACGAATTCGGCGCCATTGGACGCGTCGCGCGCAGCCGCCGTCGCTACCGCATCGCGGATCGGAACCTCGAGGCCGTCGGCCAGCAACCGGAAGCGTGCAAGCGCCTGCAGTGCCATGGCGCAACCCTCGGCGTGAAGCCGGCCGGTCGTGACCATGTCGCGGCCGATGGCGCAGATAGCCTTTTCGTTATGTATCGTGGCGGGGGCGCGCGACTGGGATTCGTAAATCACCAGGCGTACCGAGTTCGAGCCGATATCGACGATCGCCACGGGGCCGCGAACGGTGCGTCTTGGTCGCGACGCCTGAGTCGATGGAATGTCTGTTGTGGAGGGTACGCCTGCCACTAGTCCCGCCGTGCCACGATCGCGACCGGCCGCGGCTGGTCGATCTTGAGGGCGCGGCCGCGACCGGAGAGCGAAGGATTGGTCATGAAATAGGTGTGCGCCGAGAATGCCTCGGCGCTGGCGGCCTCGGGATCGCGCTCATAGCTGCCGTCGGCATTCATGTTCCAGCTCTGGGCCTGATCCTTGAGCAACGCCACCATGATCTGGTCGAGGACCTGTTGATGAACCGTCGGATTCTCGATCGGCACCAGGGTTTCAACGCGCCGGTCGAGATTGCGTGGCATCCAATCCGCCGAAGACATGTAGAGTTTGGCCTTGGGCGACGGCAACCCGTATCCCGCGCCAAAACACACGATTCGGCCATGCTCGAGGAAGCGGCCGACGATGCTTTTGACGTGAATATTGTCGGAAAGGCCCGGGACGCCCGGTCGCAGGCAGCAGATTCCGCGCACCACGAGCTCGATTCGCACGCCAGCCTGGCTGGCGCGATAGAGCCCGTCGATCAGCGCCGGGTCGACGAGCGCGTTGAGCTTGGCCCAGATCGCCGCCGGACGGCCCGCCCGCGCGTGCACGATCTCTTCCTGGATCGCGTCCACCAGATGGCCGCGCAGGTTGAGCGGCGAGATCGAGAGTTTTTCCAGGCCGACCGGTTCGGCATAGCCGGTCACGAAATTGAATACCTGGGCCGCGTCGCGCCCCAGCGCCGGGTCGGCACTGAACAGCGAGAGGTCGGTGTAGATCTTCGCGGTCTGCGGATGATAGTTGCCGGTACCGAAATGCACATAGGTGTGCAGGCTGCCGGACTCGCGGCGCACGACATAGCTCACCTTGGCGTGCGTCTTGAGTTCGATGAAGCCGTAGACGACCTGCACGCCGGCGCGTTCCAGATCGCGCGCCCATTTGATGTTCGCGGCCTCGTCGAAACGCGCCTTCAGCTCCACCAGCGCCGTCACCGACTTGCCCGCATCGGCCGCCTCGATCAGCGCCTTGACGATCGGGGAGTTGTGCGAGGTCCGGTAGAGCGTCTGCTTGATGGCGACGACGTCGGGATCGGCCGCGGCCTGGCGCAAGAACTGCACAACCGCGTCGAAGCTCTCGAAGGGATGATGGACGATGATGTCCTTGGCGCGGATCGCAGCGAAGGCATCACCGCCATGGTCGCGGATGCGCTCCGGAAAACGCGCGATATAGGGCGTGAATTGCAGGTCGGGGCGCTCGTCGAGAATGAGGGTCTTGAGATCGGACAGGCCCAGGAGGTGATCGATGATGATCAGCTCGGACGGCTTGAGATTGAGATGGCCGGCGATGAAGGCGCGCAATTCGTCGGGCATGGAACTGGCGCATTTCATATGGATGACCGAGCCGCGGCGCCGGCGCTTGAGCAGCGTCTCGAACACCAGCATCAGGTCTTCGGCCTCTTCCTCGAGCTCGACATCGCTGTCGCGCACGACGCGGAACATGCCCGAGCCGGTGACGAGATGACCAGGGAAAAGCCTTTCGAGATTCATCTCGATCAGCTTTTCGAGCGGCAGAAAGCGCGCCGTTCGGTCGGTCGAGGGCAAGCGGATGAAACGCTGGAGCTGCGTCGGCATCGGCAGCAACGCCGTCACCGGCTTGCCGTCGCTCTTGCGCGTGAGCGTGGCCGCGATGGTGAAGGCGAGATTGGGAATAAAGGGAAACGGATGCGCCGGATCGATGGCGAGCGGCGTGAGCACTGGAAAGATCTGGTCGCGGAAATGCACCCTCAGCCAGTCGCGCTCGACGTCGTTGAGCTCGGCGCAGTCGAGCACGCAGATGCCAGCCTCGCGCAGCGCGTCGTTGAGCGCGAGCCAGACGCGCTGCTGCTCGCCCATAAGTTTGCCGGCATCTTCGTCGACCCGCTCGATCTGCTGCGCCGGCGTCAGTCCGTCCGCGCTCGGCGTCGAAACCCCCGCATTGACCATGCCTTTCAGGCCGGCCACGCGCACCATGTAGAATTCGTCGAGGTTGGAGGCGGAGATCGAAAGGAAGCGCAGCCGCTCGAGCAACGGGTGACGAGCGTTCTCGGCCTCCTGCAGGACGCGACGATTGAAAGCGAGCCAGGAAAGCTCGCGATTGACGAAGCGCTCGGGCGAAGCCGGATCAATGGCCGACCGCCGGCCGTCGGCCGCGACCGTCCCAATCCCGTCCGTCGGGTGCGTGACATGCGGGCTATCGATATATTCTGGCTGTGACATCAATGGGTTACCGTGTGTCCGCCAACCTAGCATAGGGGCCAAACGCGAATCTATCATTACGGCCGGCTCAGGTCCCCTGTGTAATCCGAGGCGGGAGGAGTTCCCGGATCAGCCCCGGGGTCACGGCGCGCTTTTCGGCCAGAGCCTTGGCGTCGGCCCGGGCGACAAAATCGCGAACCGCGCCGGGCGACCGTTCCAGCCCTTGCACCATCCGGGCGATCACCGCATCGGGCACCCGCAGCTGGCGGTCGGCAAACAGCTTCTGCGCCAGCGCCGCCAGCAGCGCATCGTCCGGCGACCACAGGGCGAAAGAGAGCAGTGCCCGGAACCGCGAGGAAAGGTCGGGAAACGCCGCGGGCCAGGCCACGGGAGGCTCATGACTTGTCAGCAGAAGCGGCGTGCCGCGGTTGAAGAGCGCGAACAGAGCGTCGTCGCGTGCGGCCGCATCCGCCATATCCACATTTTCGATCGCAGCGGCCGCGCCCGGCGCCAGATCGCTCACGAAGCGGGCGTCGAGCGCTACAGCCTCGACCACTGCGGCGCCGGCGGCCGCAGCCCAGATGTGGACGAGATGCGATTTGCCGGAGCCCGACGGCCCATAAAGCGCCGCCGCCGGCGCCGGCCAGCGCGGATAAGAATTCGACGAAGCGAACGGCGTCCGCGTTTCCCGGCGCGACGATGAAATCTTCGCGGCCAAGCGCAGGTTCGACGCGGAGCGGAAGCGGAAGCTGCGAGCCGCTCACGCGGTCTTGCGCCCGAGCGCGACCGCCAGGACCTGAGCGTAGCCGAGCCAGGACGCAACCGTGAAGACCGCCGTCGTCACCACGAGCGAGGTGATCACGACCTGCGGCACCTCGATGCCGAATGCGAGGAAGATGAGCATCAGCCCGACATAGCTGACCTGCACCGCCGTGCTGACCTTACCGATCGGCAGCGGCTCGACTCGCACCGGCAGCGACAGCAGATGCGCGAGCAGCAGCCCGGCCAGGATCGCCACATCGCGTCCGATGACGACGGCAGTGAGCCACAGCGGCGCAGCCTGCACCACCGTCAGCGTGACGAAGCTGGCGAGCATCAGAAGCTTGTCGGCCGCCGGATCGAGATAGGCACCGACGCGCGATCCCGGCGCCAACCGCTTGGCCAGATAGCCGTCAGCCGCGTCGCTCAATCCCGCGAAAACGAAGACGCCGAGTGCGGCCTTGTCGAGCCCGTGCAGCACCAGGAACGCCGTCAGCGGCGCCGCGAGAAGCCGCAGCAACGTCAGGAGGTTGGGCAGGTGCCTCAGCACGTCACTGGCTCGCCGTCGATGCGGGCGGCGGGGGCGGCGCACCCTGCCTGAGCACCCAGCCGCCGCCGCTCTCGTCGAGCGTCAGACTCGCCTGTCCGAGCGCGTCCTTCAGCTGGTCCGTCGTGCCGAGATAGCCCAGCGCGATGCGCGCCTCGCCGATGTTCATTGCCACGATGCTCACGCTTGAGACGTTGGGCACGCTGGCGAGCGCCGCCTGCACGTTGGCCCATTGCGACAGCGAGCTGATATGGACGTCGGCGGTCAGCTTGCCCTTCTGACTGAAATCGACCGCGGATTTCTGCTTCCACATGTCGGCGATGGCGTTGAGCGTGGCATCCGCCGCCGCCGGATAGGTCGCCGGCACGTTCTGGACATAAGGCACGTCGACGCTGGAGCTGGTCGGCACTTCGCCCGCTCCGATCCGCTTCAGCGTGACCGTAAGCTTGCCGTTGCCGGGCGTGGCGAGCGCCAGCACGGCCTCACTTGCATGCGCGCGCTGCGCGATGGGCTCGATATCCATCCAACTCGCCCGGTCGAGCGTGAGATTGCCCAGCGCCTCGTTGTCGAGGACGTCGCCGATCGGCAGCGAGAAAGGCACGACGGCCTGGGCGAAGCGCGGCGCCATGAAGGCGTGCGACCAGCCCGAGGTCTTGGAGAAAGTCGGGTTCATCGGGACGAGCAGGATGCGCTTCGCCTCGGCCTGCGCGAAGGCGACGTTCGCCTGCTTGAGGATCTTGCCCACTGCGACCGGATTGAAGTCGTAGCTTATGTCGGCTTCGTAGCGCGTGGTCGAGCGCCGCTCGTGGGTGACGGCGAAATTGCGCACCAGCCGCTGCAACGCGGTGTCGTCGAGTTGCGGCTGCTTGCCCCAGTCCTGCTGGCGCGTCAGGCGGCGATATAGCGTCTGCCAGGCGCGCGGCCGTCCTTGCGTGAACGCGATGCTCTGCGCTTCGCCGGCGGAGGCCGCCGCGGCCGCCACATGGACACCGCTGACCGTGAACATGGGGTCGCCGGCCTCGGCAGCCGGCGAAAGGCACAAAACGGCGGCGAGCGCCAAGACAATGGGCAGCGCTGGAAAAAGCCGGGGCATCGGGGTCCTGCTTTGAAGCCCCGCGACTATAGAGGCGGCGCGCGAGATGCGAAAGCGCGCTCAACGCCTTGGAATTGCATGAACTTTACACGCGAATCAGGCCCGAGACCGGAACTGCGCCGGCGCTGTCCGGGAAGACGGCGCGTTCGAGCGCGCTCTTCGGAACGCCCATCTGTTCGGCAAGCAGGCCCTTGAAAAGGGCACGCAGATCGGTGCGCGGTGGTTGATCCCGTCCGTCCTGGAGGGACCCAGGCGAAAGCCCGGTCCATTCGGCCTTGACGACCCCGCCCTGGACCGCGCCGCCGATGACGAACGCCGCCCCGCCCGTGCCGTGATCGGTACCGCCGCTGCCGTTCGGCTTCACGGTTCGCCCGAACTCCGTCGCCATCACGATGGCGGTCTTGCTCCACGCCGGGCCGAGCGCCGTCTTGAATCCGTCGAGGGCCGCATCGAGCGCGGCGAGCCGGCGCGCCAGCTGCCCATTGGTCGTACCTTCGTTGACATGCGTGTCCCAGCCGCTCGCGTCGAACACTGCGACGCGCGGACCGTCTGGCGCCGTAAGCAATTTCGCGGCGCCGGTGAACAACGGCGTGAGATTGCCGTAGCCGCTTCCCGCGCCGGCCACGCCGCCCATCTTGGCAGCTGCGCCGTCATCCATCGCCGCCTGCGCCTGCGCTTGCGTCGCCAACGCGCTCTTCAGCGACGCCGAAAGCACCGGATCCTGCGCGTAAAGCACGCGAAGCTGCGACAGGAATTCCTCGTCGGGCTGCGGCAGGACTTCCGGCATCCAGCTCGAAGCGCGCACCGGCCCCGACAGCAGCAGCGGCGGCGTCTGCGCCACTGCGAGCGCGCGCGTGCCATCGCCGAGGCCCATCGGCGCAAGCGCACGATTGAGCCATCCGTCCTGCAGGATGTGCGGCGCGCCGCCGCCCGTCTCCAGCACATTCTGTCCTTCGAAGTGCGAGCGGTCGCGGTAGGGCGAGCAGATGTTGTGGAAGACCGCGACCTCTTTGGCATCGTACATCGCCTTCACATTGGTCAGCGCGGGATGCAGGCCGAAGAAGCCGTCAAGGTCGTGCAAGGCGTTGGCGCCGGAGGTGTCCAGCGCAAGCGTGCCGCGCACGTCCGCATAATCCTTGTCGCCATGCGGAGGCACAGCGGCGAGTCCGTCCAGCGCGCCGCGCAGGATGACGACGACGAGGCGGCGATCCGTCGGCACGCTGGCGAAGGCGAAGCGGAGCGGCGAATCCCACACCGTGAGCGCGCTCGCGGCGGCCATCGTCTTCAGAATGGAACGGCGTGAAGTCATCGCGTCACCTGCGCTGGAATTCGGGACTGGAAACGAGAAGCGCCACGGCCTCGCCCTGCGTCGCCGCGCGTGCCATCGCGGTTTTCGTGGCGGGCCGCAGCAACGGACCGAGCGCGGTCTCGCCGGCGGCGGTCGCGTCGAACTGCGGCGGCATCTTGTCGCCGAGGGCGCGCGCCCATTCGATGCGGTTGAGAAGCGCGTCGGGGCCCGACCAGGCATCCGAGGTTTCGGGCCAGCCTTTGGGCGACGATGCTGCGAGCGGAAACTCGCCCATCATCTTCGCCGCCGCCATCGCACCCTGGATCTGCTTCTGCTCGTCGCCGCCCTGCGGCCAGTTCATCATCCGGAACGCCGCCGTCACGAACTCGACGGGAGAGCGCACCTTCGTCTGCACCGGCGACCAGGCGTCGGGATCCGCAATCGCGGTCTGCGCCAGCGCACGCAGATTTCCGTTCGTGCGCACGAAGGACTCCTCGAGACGCGCGCAGGTTTGCGGCGTGGGACTGTCGGAAATGAAGTGCGTCGCGAATTTCCGCGCGATATGGCGCGCCGTCGCCGGATCGTGCGCCAGGTCCTTGATCGCGGCGATGCTCCCGTCGTAGCCGGACGGATAGGTCTTGCCGCGAAGCACGATCTCGCCCGGCTCGTGTATAGCGGCCAGGTAGAGAAAGCCGTTCTGGCCCTCCCCGCGCCTGTCGATGGTCCAGCCCGTCAGCAGCTTGGCCATTGCTATGACATCGGCCTGCGTGTAACCCGCATCGACTCCAAGGGTGTAGAGCTCCATCAGTTCGCGGCCGAGATTCTCGTTCAGGCCCTTGCCGGTGAAAGTTCCGCCGATCGAGTCCGGACCGACCGATTGCGCATTGTCGAGATAGAGCAGCATCGCGGGATGCGAGACGACGGCGAGCAGCATCTCCTCGAAGGTACCGTTGATGTGCGGGCGTATCGCCTCGCGCTCGAAGGCGCCCACGAGCGTGGTGGCGCGCGGATTCTGCGCCGAGACGACGAAATGATTGCTCCAGAACCAGACGAGGCGCTCCGCAAAGGGCTTTTCCGTCGTGAAGCCCTGCGCAAATCGCGCTTGCATCTCCTTCATGTAGAGGCCGACGCGGCTCTTGAAGAACTCCTTGACCGGATCGCTGACGCCCTCGCCGCTCTTTTTCTCCATCCGGCGCTGGCGCTGGTACTGGATGAGCTCGGCGACCAATGCGCCGCCCGTCATCAGCGCTTCACCGTCGATCGGTTGGGGCTGATCGGCCGGCACGTCGAGCTGCGCCACCAGCCAGGTTTCGGGATCGCGGCTCGCGCGTTCGATTTCGCCCGGCCTTGCGCCCAGGCCGAACCTCTGCGCGGCTATTGCACCCTTGAGCGTCATGCGAATATCCCGTTGGGCGCGGCGTCATAGCGCCGCTTGCCACTCTCACGTCGTCTCCTTAAACGGGGGGTGAACGAGGCTTCCGTCGCGGACGCATCAAATGGTCGATGAACAGAAAAAACGCCGCAACAGCCTCACTTATAAAGAGGCGGGCGTGGACATCGACGCGGGCGACGCTCTGGTCGATCGCATCGCGCCCGCGGCAAAAGCGACGCGCAGGCCCGGCGCCGACGTGGCCCTCGGCGGCTTTGGCGGCTTGTTTGACTTAAAGGCCGCCGGGTTTCGCGATCCCATCCTCGTCGCTTCGACCGACGGCGTGGGAACCAAGCTCAAGATTGCAATCGACACCGGCCTGTTCTCCGGCATCGGCCAGGATCTTGTCGCCATGTGCGTGAACGACATCGTCGTGCAGGGCGCCGAGCCGCTCTTCTTCCTCGACTACTACGCGACCGGCAAGCTAGACGTCGATGCCGCCGCGGTCATCATCGAAGGTATCGCGCGAGCCTGCATCGAGTCCGGCTGCGCGCTGATCGGCGGCGAGACGGCGGAGATGCCCGGCCTCTACGCCAAGGGCGATTTCGATCTGGCCGGCTTCTCGGTAGGTGCCGTCGAGCGCGACGCGATCCTGCCGAAGACCGCCGACATGCGCGCCGGCGACGTCGTCATCGGCGTCGCCTCCTCCGGCGTGCATTCGAACGGCTATTCTCTGGTGCGCCGCGTCGTCTCCGAAAGCGGGCTCGGCTATGACGGGCGCGCGCCCTTCACGCGCGGGCAGAGCCTGGGGGAGGCGCTGCTGACGCCCACGCGGCTCTATGTAAAGAGCGCGCTTGCTGCAATCGCGACGGGCGGCGTAAAAGGCCTCGCGCACATCACCGGCGGCGGCATCACCGACAACGTTCCGCGCGCGCTGCCCGAAGGGCTCGACGCCGAGATCGATCTGGGCAGCTGGACTCCTCTGCCCGTCTTCGGCTGGCTCGCGCGCTCGGCCGGCCTCGACGAAAGCGAGATGCTGCGCACTTTCAACAGCGGCATCGGGCTTGTCGCCATCGTCGCTCACGACAAGGCGGATGCCGTGATCGCCGCCTTCGCGCAGGCCGGCGAAACCGCGACGCGCATCGGCACCCTCGTCGCGGGCGAAGGCGAACCCAGGGTGCGCTCGCTGGGAGCGCTCAAGCTCTGATGGCCGGCCGCGTCCGCACCGCCGTGCTGATCTCGGGCCGCGGCAGCAATCTCGCCTCACTGATCGCCGCCAGCCGCGACCCGTCCTTTCCGGCCGAGATCGTGCTCGTCTTCTCCAATGTCGAGAACGCCGAAGGATTGAAGCGCGCGCAAGCCGAGGGCATCGCCACCAAAGCGATCTCGCACAAGACCTTCGCCTCGCGCGAAGCCTTCGACGCCGCCGTCGACACCGTGTTGCGCGAGGCACGCATCGAGCTCGTCTGCGAAGCCGGCTTCATGCGCATCCACAGCGACGGCTTCGTGCGCGGCTGGGAGGGACGCATCCTCAACATCCATCCCTCGCTGCTGCCCGCCTTCAAAGGCATCAGGGTGCACCAGCAAGCGATCGACGCCGGCGTGCGCGTGTCGGGCTGCACGGTGCACTTCCTCGTGCCCGAACTCAACTCCGGCCCCATCGTCGCGCAAGCCGCCGTGCCCGTGTCGCCGACCGACACGGCGGAGACGCTGGCGCAACGCGTGCTGGAAGCCGAGCACACGCTTTATCCGCAGGCGCTCAGGATGGTCGCGGAGGGAAAAGTACGATTGGAGAATGGAAAAGCGGTGTTCGCGCAGGAGTCGCCCCCTCCACCATTTGCGCTAAGCGCAAATGGTTCCCCTCCCCCGCAAGCAGGGGAGGATGAGCGAGAGCGGCGATAATCCCCCTCCGCTTGCGAGGGAGGTGCGGCGAGCGAAGCGATGCGACGGAGGGGGAAGTCGGATGCCCTACGCCCCGATCCCAGCAATCTTCGCCGACACGTCCCACAACCGCTTCGCGTCCGCGTCGTTCTGCGCTTCCTTGGTCGGGGTCGCGAGCTTGCTCTTGTAGTAGTAGCCGCCGCTTTTGTTCGCGACCTCGGGCGAGGACGCGAGATAGATGATCGTCTCGGCGCCCCTTTCCGGCGTCAGCCCGCCCAGCGGCTTCGCCAGACGGACCAGCACCGAGACGATGCCGCCGCTGTTGTCGCCGAAGCGCGTGGCGACGAAGCCCGGATGCAGGCAATTCGCGGTGATGCCGCTGCCCTCGATGCGGCGCGCCAGCTCGCGGGTGAACAGGATGTTGCAGAGCTTGGAGCGCCCATAGACACCGAAGCCGGAATAGCTCTTCGCCGACTGCAGGTCGTCGAAATCGAGCTTTGCACCTTTGTGTGCGTCCGATGCGGTCGAGACGATGCGCGCGCCCGGCGTCGCCAGGATGGTGTCGAGCAGCGCGTTCGTCATCACGAAGTACGCCATGTGGTTGGTCGCGAAGGTCATCTCGAGACCGTCCGCGCTCACATGCCGCGTATTGAACAGCGCGCCCGCATTGTTGATGAGCACATCGATGCGCGATTCGGCGGCCGCGATCTCGCCTGCTAGGCGCTTCATCTCGGAGAGGCGCGAAAGGTCGCCGTAGAAGATCGCCGTGCCGGCGCCGGGTGCGGCGGCTTTCAGCTTCGCGAGCGTCGCTTCGCCGCGCTCGCGGCTGCGCGCCACCAGCACGATGCGCGCGCCCTTCTTCGCCAGCTCGACGGCCGCAACCTCGCCGATGCCCGACGTACCACCCGTGATGACGACTGTCTTGCCCTGCATTGCCCGCTCCAGTTCTGAACGAGCTTAGGCTCGATCACCCGACGATTTCGAGATCGCTGAAAAAGAATTTGATTTCGTTCGCGGCGGTTTCCGCTGCGTCGGAACCGTGACACGAATTGGCTTCGATCAACTCCGCGAAATCCTTGCGGATCGTTCCTGCCGCCGCCTTCGCCGGATCCGTCGCGCCCATGACCTCGCGGTTCTTGGCGATCGCGTTCTCACCTTCGAGGACCTGCACGACCACCGGCCCGCTTGTCATGAATTCGACAAGACTGCCGAAGAACGGCCGCGCTTTGTGAACGGCGTAAAACGCCTCGGCTTGCTCCCGCGAAAGCCGCATGCGGCGCTGTGCCACGATACGCAGGCCCGCTTTTTCGAAGCGGGCGACGATCTGGCCCGTCAGGTTCCGCCGCGTTGCGTCCGGTTTGATGATCGAAAGCGTGCGCTCCACAGCCATGTCCTGCTCCGTCCGGTTGAAAGCGCGGCCTTATAGCGGGGCGCCGAGCAAAAGAGCAAGGCGGCCCGGGCCAGGGGAGACGGCGCGGATTCCTGTGCTATATGCCGCGCCGCCATGCTCGCCTTTGACAACATTGTCGTCCGCATCGCCGGCCGCGAGATCATCGACGGCGCCACGGCCTCGCTGCCGGCTGGCCGCCGCATCGGTCTCGTCGGGCGCAACGGCGCGGGCAAGTCGACGCTGCTGAAGCTCGTGCTGGGGCAGATCCAGGCCGACATGGGCGACGTGTCCTGGCCGAAGGACTGGCGCATCGGCGCCGTGGCACAGGAAGCGCCCGGCGGTCCCGACAGCCTGCTCGACACCGTTCTCGCCGCCGACACGGAGCGCGCGAGCCTTCTGGCGCGCGCGGAGCACGCGACCGATCCGCACGAGATCGGCGACATCCATTCCCGGCTCGAAGCGATCGGCGCCTACTCCGCACCCGCACGTGCGGCCGAAATTCTCGCCGGCCTCGGCTTCTCCGCCGAGGACCAGCTCCGGCCCTGCTCGGAATTCTCGGGCGGCTGGCGAATGCGCGTGGCGCTGGCCGCGATCCTCTTTTCCGCGCCCGATCTTCTTCTCCTCGACGAGCCCACGAACTATCTCGACCTCGAAGGCGTGATGTGGCTCGAGGACTTCCTGCGGCGCTATCGCGGCACGGTCGTCATCGTCAGCCACGACCGCGATCTCCTGAACACCGCAGCGGAGTTCATCCTGCATCTCGAGCGCGGCAAGCTCACCCTCTACACCGGCAACTACGACACATTCGTCGAGACGCGCGCCATGAAGCGCTCGCTCGACACGGCGACGGCCAAGAAGATCGAGCTGCGCCACAAGCACCTGCAATCCTTCGTCGACCGCTTCCGCGCCAAGGCCTCCAAGGCGCGCCAGGCGCAGAGCCGGCTCAAAATGATCGCGAAGCTCGATCGCGTCGAGTTGCCCGTGGACGAGCACGTCGCACCCATCCGCATTCCGCAGCCGGTCGAGGCGAGCCCGCCGCTGATCACGATGGAGAATGTCTCCGTCGGCTACGAGCAAGGCCATCCGATCCTCGCGCATCTGTCGATGCGCTTCGATCCCGACGACCGCATCGCGCTGCTCGGCAAGAACGGCAACGGCAAGTCGACGCTGGCGAAACTTCTCGCCGGCAAGCTCGACCCTATGGGCGGCGAGCTGGTGCGCGCGCGCAAGCTCGTGCCGGGTTATTTCGCGCAGCACCAGCTCGAGGAGCTCGACGGCTCGCTTACCGGAATCCAGACGCTTGGACATCTGCGCCCGAAGCTCACCGTCGAGCAATTGCGCAACCAGCTCGGCGGGTTCGGCTTCGCCGCCGACAAGCAGCTGACCAAGGTCGCGAACCTGTCGGGCGGCGAGCGCGCGCGGCTGATGCTGGCGCTGGCCACGCTCGACAAGCCGAACGTCCTCATCCTCGACGAGCCGACCAACCATCTCGACATCGACGCGCGCGGCGAGCTGTTGTCGGCGCTCAACGACTTCGAGGGCGCAGTGATCCTGGTGAGCCACGACCGCCGCCTGATCGAAGCGACCGCCGACCGGCTGATGCTGGTGGCAGACGGAACCGTCGCGCCCTTCGATGGCGATCTCGAAGACTATCGCCGCTTCCTGCTCTCCGGCGACAACACGCCGATGGCGCGCAAGCCGGCCGCGCCCAAGGTGACGAAGGAAGAAGTCCGCCGCGACGCCGCCGAGAAGCGCCGCCAGCTGCGACCGCTCAAGGAAAAGGTCGAGATCGTCGAACACCAGATCGCCGAGCTGACGGCGGAGCTCGCGAAATACGACCGTGCGCTCGCCGATCCGCTGCTGTTCTCGCGCGATCCCGCCAAAGGCAGCGCCGTCTCCAAGAAACGCGCCGACGCCGCCCGCAAGCTCGCCGCCGCGGAGGAACGCTGGGTCGCGATGAATGAGGAGTACGAGCGGGCGATGGCGGAGAGTTGAAGTCGGGCGCAGCCCATGGCGTGGCTAGGGAGAAGCAAATTTTGCTAGGGCACCACCTCGGAAGTTATCGGGCTTCGAAAATTCACGGCCCATGGCTGTAATTACTTCTCGCGCGAACTCGTATTCTTCCTGTTTCTTCCTGCTCTTCGACCATGCCTCTGGACACGGGCCTAAGCCGGCGCACATCAAATCAGCGTGGTTCGGCTTTTCTTCCGTTGCAGTGTCAAAAATGCAGAGCAGTCGATCAGTCGCGCAGTAACGAACGGAGCTGGCAGAGAACGTGAGGACACCGAAGAGCCGGCATTGTCGGCCGGACATAAACGCCCTTGATTGTAGTTCCCCGGCGGTAGCCTCAAATTCCTGGATTGACGCGCTCTCTCTGAGGACACTTTGTCCACTGGTGGTAAACCTCTTAACTTTCGAAGGGTGCAACCAACCGTCCAGCAGCGATTGTGGGTCCATGATCAACAAATGCAGCCGCTCTTCGTCGGTCACTGCGCCAGGCGAATAGGGTGAAACACGATACCTTTCGCACCCGCAAATGTGCTCAGTTGCGCTTTGAAATTGCGCAGCCTTTTCGTCTTCTGTCGGATGCTCGTGCGCCGCACGGCAGCGCGCGCACGTCATGGCTTCTCGAACAGTTCTCGAAGCCTCGGTGGAAGAGCTCGTCCATCAAACGACACATCGTCTTCGAATATCTTGTCGCCGTTACGAACGGAATACCAAGACAGTCTTGCTAATTCGGCATTGGATGGAACGGGCGTCGGCTCCACAACGAGATGCAAATAAAAATTCCCCGTATGGCTTGCAAAGGCGGGTAGTCCGTCCGCTCCAAAATCCAGTTGTGGTCGTACTCCTGTCGGAACATTTACGAGCAGGGCGGACAACATTTCCGCAGCATTAAGAGTTTGCGTCGAAGGAGCAGATCCATCTTCGCCATCCCAACCATCTTTCACGCCACGTAGGGAACGAATGGATTTCAGCGTAGTCGATAACCACGCATCAGAAATCGTACCAGGCGCGAGGTACCGCAAT
The DNA here is from genome assembly GCA_963802815.1 of uncultured Alphaproteobacteria bacterium. Taxonomy (GTDB): domain Bacteria; phylum Pseudomonadota; class Alphaproteobacteria; order Micropepsales; family Micropepsaceae; genus Rhizomicrobium. Next base: position 94,696 of record CAWDKN010000030.1, on the reverse strand, counting down.
GCTGGTGGCAGCGTTGAGCAACTTCTCAGACACACTCGACGTCGCGTCAGAATCTGAACCGTTCATCAACCAGAAGACTTGGAGCGGCGTTGCAGAGCCCGTCGAATCGCGAGATCGGGCAGCGCGATCCTGCAAAATCGCCTCCCCGACATTGGACTGGGCAGTCTTGTTGCTGTCGTTGATCACGGTTCAGATTTCAGACCTATTTGGATTGCCATACTGTCAACAATGATGTCGCCAAGAAGGTTTTTCAACCCTAAATGGAGGTCATCAAATCGCTTAATAACAAAACGCTGGTCAACTAACGCTGGCTGGGTGCTGCCGTAGTCCTGCACATTGAGGTCATCTTGAAGCATCGTATGGATACCAATAGACGGTTTGGTAACTATTCCTCCGCCTTGTGCCGCATCGGCAACATCAATGTTTACATTTGCAAGCCGCCGAAAGGCGTCGTGTCGAGTAAACCAACCGGAGTGAGTGTGCCACTGGCGATGACTCTTCAAAGCTCTGAGCGAAAGGAGACCAAAATCCTCTTTGAGCAAGCTGGTGGCATCAAAGCTGGGCCAGCCGCTCTGCCAAAAAAAGCGGTCCCAATATTCTAATCTAAGTCCCTTCGGGGTTATGACTTCAAGTACGGAATACAAGACGTCCGAGAAGTATTCTTCGAATTCGCCAATGAACGGTCGCCAGCGTACATAGCGTGATGTGCTCCATGAGAGCGAAATTGGTAAAAAAATCAGCTGTCTGGATTGATCGGCACTAGTGAAGCTGGATGGGCCGCCACCGCCTCCCTGATCGCTCGCACTAACTAATTTTCCGGACGCCACATCAAAACGAAAGCCAATAAATGGCTCTCTCGAAAGAGATGCGCGAGAGGCAGCTGTTGTGATTTTTGCTGTTAGCGCTTGGAACAACCTCTCTGGTATCGCTTCGCCGAAGTTGATTGTCGCGGCGCAGCGCTCAATTGAGTGAGCCGCAGTAGTGGGCAAGAATTTGTCGAGCGGGGCCAATAGCTACAACTTCAATATTTCTGAGGAACCGTAACAGTCGCCTGTTGGGAAAAGAAGTGTCAACCGGACAGCTTTCGAGCCGCGGCGCGACCGAGTGTCCCCCGTTCCGCCCCTCATTGAGGCAAGCAAGGCACATCGACACTGCACCTCGCGAGCCGGGAGTACGGCGGATCACGCCCCCAAATTCCTCCTCGCGATATCCCCCCATTCCTTCTGCGCCTTCACGTAACGCCCCGGCGCGCCCGTCATCAGCTTCACGATCTCCGCAAACAGCGCCCGCGCCTCATCGGGTCGGCCGAGCTTCTGCAGCAGCAGCCCCATGCGGGCGCGCGCTTCCTCGCCGGGGTAATAGCGCACGAGCTTCCTGTATTCCTCGAGCGCGTCGGTGTCCTTGCCCTGCATTTCCAGCGCGCGCGCATACAGCAGATGCGCGTCGGCGGAGGCGAATTTCGGGTCGGCGGCCTGCAGCGCATCGAGGCTCGCCTGCGTGCCGGCGGCGTCGCCGTTCAGGAATTGCGCGCGCGCCAGGCCGAGAAGCAGCGCAGTGTCGTCCGTGAATTGTCCCTGCAGCGCGTCCGTATAGAGCGCGACCGCGTCGGCGTATTTGCCCCTTGCAACATATTCCTCGGCCAGCGATTTCTTCGCGTCGACCGAACCCGTCAACTCGACGTCGCGATGGGCCTGCCTCAGGCCGCGATGCGGATCGGCGATGTCGCGGACGGTCGAGCCCAGTTGCCGCGCCTGCCGCCCGCGGATGAAGTCCGGTACGATCTCCATCGCGATATAGATGAGGCTGCCGATCAGCGGCAGGAACACGATCACGTAGATCCACGGAAAGATGCGTCCGGTACGGATCGCGTGCACAACGCAGACGATCAGCAGGATGGTCGGTCCAAGATAGAACAGGTAACCCACGAAGCTCTCCGGAGCAGGGCGGCGCACTTCCTAGAGTAGATCGCGCGCGATTAGAAGCGGATGCCGCCTCACCCCTGCTTCTCCCACTTTCCGCTCCCGCTTTCTTTCCAATATGTCACCTCGTGGCCGGCCTCCCTCGCGTTCGTCCAGGCATCGCGTGCACGCGCGAGCGCGTCCGGATCGCGGCCGTCGAACATCAGCACGATGCGCGCGAGGCCCTGTGCGAGCCCGCCATCCCACGCCGGCGGCTGCGCACCACCGACGAGGAAGAGGACATTGGCGGCGTTGAGATTGCCGTTCTCGACCGTAATGAGCACCGGCTGGCGCGCCGGATCGCCGTCGCCGGCCTGGGCATGCGGCAGGAAGGACTGCTCGTCATAGGTCCAGAGCAGGTTGTCGACGGCGTCGGCGCGTTCGGACGACTTGCATTTGATCGCCGCGCGCCAGCCGCGCGCGAGCGAGCGCTCGACGAGACCCGGCAGCACGTCGTCGAGCCCGCTTCGCTCGAGGTGATAGAAGAGTGTCTCCGTCATCAGCTCTCGTAGTGATCCGCGACCAGCCGGTCGAGGACGCGCACGCCCCAGCCTGTGCCCCAGCTCGGGATATGCGCCTTCTGCTCGCCGTCCTGCCAGGCGACGCCCGCGATATCGAGATGCGCCCATGGCGTCTTGTCGACGACGAAGCGCTGCAGGAACTGCGCGGCCGTGATCGAACCGCCATGCGCGCCGCCGATATTCTTCATGTCGGCGATCTTCGAGCGGATCAGCTTGTCGTAGCCGGCGCCGAGCGGCAGGCGCCATAGCGGCTCGCCGACCTCGGTGCCCGCTTCGCCGATCTGCTTCGACAATTTGTCGTCGTTGGAGAACATGCCGGCGTGCTCCGTTCCGAGCGCGACCATGATCGCGCCCGTGAGCGTCGCCAGGTCGATGACGAATTTCGGCTTGAAGGTCTTCTGCGTGTAGGTGAGCGCATCGGCCAGCACAAGTCGGCCTTCGGCGTCGGTGTTGAGCACCTCGATGGTCTGGCCCGACATCGACGTCACCACGTCGTCGGGACGCTGCGCGTTGCCGTCCGGCATGTTCTCGACGAGACCGATCACGCCCACCGCATCGACGCGCGCCTTGCGGTTCGCGAGCGCGAGCATCGTCCCGGTCACGGCGGCCGCGCCGCCCATATCGCCCTTCATGCCCATCATGCCCGCACCGGTCTTGAGCGACAGGCCGCCGGAGTCGAAGCACACACCCTTGCCGACGAAGGCGACTGGTTGCGGCTTCTTTCCGCGCGCGCCGTTCCAGCGCATGACGACGAGCTGGCTTTCGCGCTCGCTGCCCTGGCCGACGCCCAGCAGCGCGCCCATGCCGAGCTTCTTCATCTCCGCTTCGCCGAGGACATCGACCTTCACGCCGGCCTTGGTAAGCACGGCCTTCGCGCGCTTGGCGAATTCGGCCGGCGACAGGACGTTCGGCGGCTCATTGACGAGATCCCGCGCAAGGAACACGCCCGACGCCACCGCTTCGAGCGCCGCCCAGGCGCGCTTGGCACCCGACGCATCGCCGGTGGCGATGCGCACGGTCTTTAGCCGCTGCTCATGCTCGTCGAGATTCTTGGTGCGATATTTGGTGAAGCTGTAGCTTTTCAGTTGCGCCCCCATCGCGAGATGGGCGGCAAGTTGCGCCGGCTTGAGCTTGGCGCCCTTGGGCATGTCGATGTCGAACGTGGCTTCGCTATCGCCTGCGCCGTTCAGCCGGCCGAAGATGGAAGCGGCCGCGTTTTCCGCGCGCGCGGCGTCGAAATCCGCGGGCTTGCCGAGGCCCACGACGATGATCCGCGAGGCTTTCACGCCGGCAGGCGCCAGGATCTCGAGCGTCTGGCCCGGCTTGCCCTTGAAGCGGCTGAAGCCCAGGCCGCGCGTGATCGCGCCGCCTGCGGCTTTGTCGGCCTTCACCGCCGCCGGCAGCAGCGTGCCGCCTTCGACGGCGCCGACGATCAGGCTGCCGGTGCCGATCGCACCCGGCGCGGCAAAGGACAATTGCATCGTTTTTCTCCTGAAAATTGATCCGGCTATGGTCTAGCGCGGACATTGCCCGTAGGGCATGAGGGGATGCTAGTTTAGAGGGAATTGTCGAGGGGAAAAAAGGCCGCGCCGCCTGCGCAGCCCCCGACACCCGATGGCCGGACATTCGGATGCCGCGACTTTCCTTCTACGTCCTCAGACAAATGATCGGGCCCACGGCGATGCTGGCCTTCCTGATGACCTGCGTCATCTGGCTGACCCAGTCGCTGCGCCTCCTCGACCTCGTCATCAATCGCGGCCAGTCGGCCGGCACGTTCCTCTATCTGACCATCCTGATCCTGCCGAGCCTGCTGGTCATTATCCTGCCCATCGCCTTCTTCTTCGGGACCCTCTACGCGCTTTCCAAGCTCAATTCTGACAGCGAGCTCGTGGTCATGGGCGCGGCCGGCTACAGCAGGGTGCAACTCGCCCTGCCCGTCTTCGTCGCTGCCTTCATCGTCATGGCGCTAACCTATCTCTGCGGCCTCGTCCTCATGCCCGCCGGCCAGCGCGCCATGAACGACAAGGTCGTCGACATCCGCTCCGACATCGGCGCCGCGCTCCTCAACGAGGGCGAGTTCAACACACCGGCCAAGAATCTCACCGTCTTCATCCGCGAACTCGCTCCCGACGGCCAGTTTCGCGGCGTGCTCGTGCACGACAATCGCAACGAAAAGCGGCCCACCACCTATCTTGCCGAGCGCGGCGTGCTGGCGCAGACGGCCGCCGGCGCGCGCCTGATCATGTTCGACGGCACGATCGAGCAGAGCGGCAAGGGCGGCGCCGATCTCTCGGTGCTCAAATTCCAAAGCTACATCTTCGATCTCGACCAGTTCGCCGGCCCGCGCGGCGTGGTCTCGCGCGCCACCAGCGAACGTTATCTGACCGAGTTGCTGTGGCCGCCCGCGTCGAAAGAGATCACGGAGAAAATCCGCAACGCCTATCTCGCCGAGGCGCACAACCGCCTGTCCGAGCCACTCTACTGCATCGCTTTCGCGCTGATCGCGCTTGCGGCCGTCACCCGCGGCCGCCGCGCGCGCGGCGCCTATGCGCTGCGCCTGACGGTGGCGTTCCTGCTCGGCAGCGCGCTGCGCATCGCGGGCTACGGCGTGCAGGGACTGGCCGCGCGCGAGCCCGCGCTCAACGTTCTCTTCTATCTGGTGCCGTTCCTGGGTGCGGCCGTCGCCTTTGCCATTCTCGCGGGCTTCGATCCGCGTGCGCTCATGCCGCACGGCCGCGCGCCCGCCGAGGCTTCCGCATGAGCTGGTCCTGGACGCTCTACCGTTACCTGGCGCAGCAATTCCTGATCGGCGTCGGCGTCGTATACGCCGCGTTCCTTCTGCTCGCCTTCTCGATCGACCTCGTCGATCTGCTGAATCGCACGGCCGGGCGCGGCGTCTCGACGCTCGTCGTCATCGGCATGGGATTGCTCCAGCTTCCCGATCTCGGGCAGAAGCTGTTGCCGTTCGCGGTGCTGCTCGGCGGTGTCTTCGCCTTCGCGCGCCTGTCGCGCAGCCAGGAGCTGGTGGCGACGCGCGCAGCCGGCGTTTCGGCCTGGGATTTCCTCGCGCCGCCGCTCGCCGTCGCCGTGGCGCTCGGCATTCTGGCGGTCATCGGATTCACGCCGCTCTCGGCCCGCATGCTGGCGCAGTTTTCCGCGCTGGAGGCAAAATATATCCGCGGCGAGGCCTCGCAGCTGGCCGTGTCGGAGAACGGTCTCTGGCTGCGCCAGGGTTCCGAGGATGCCGGACAATCCGTCATTCACGCGTTGCGTGTGGCCGATCAGGGCGTGCGGCTCGACGAGGTCATCGTATTCCTCTACGGCGCCAACGATCACTTTAACGGCCGCATTGACGCGCGCACCGCCGATCTCCATCCGGGCTCATGGCTGCTTCACGACGCCTGGGTGAGCAGCGCCGACGGAACGCCTGTGCATCGGGCGACCTACAATCTGCCGACGACGCTGACGCCGACGCAGATCCAGGAAAGCTTCGCGCCGCCCGACACGCTCTCGTTCTGGGATCTTCCACGCTTCATTTCGGCAGCTCAGCAGGCAGGCTTCTCGGCCACGCGTTACCAGCTCTACCTCTACACGCTGCTCGCCCTTCCCGCGCTTTTCGCGGCCATGGTGTTCATGGCGGCGAGCTTCTCGCTTAAGATCGGAAGAAGCGGCGGCCTGCCGCGCGTGATCCTCATCAGCGCGCTGTCGGGTTTTGGCGTCTACTTCTTCAGCGATCTGACGCGCGCGCTCGGCCAGTCCGGCATCCTGCCGACCGCGCTGGCCGCCACCGCGCCGGCAGCCGCCGCCATCCTCATCGGCATGACGCTCGTCTTCCACCAGGAGGACGGATGACACGCATTTCGCACGTCGCCGCCTCACTCGCCTGCGGTGTCTCGCTGCTCGCGCTGTGCGCACAGGCCCTCTGTGCGCAGGCAAATGCCGCAACGTTGCCGATGCGCGGCAATGTGCTGCTGCAGGCCGACCAGGTCGACTACGACATGAACGCCAACGTCGTGACGGCGCACGGCCATGTCGAGATCGACGACCAGGGCCGCATTCTCATGGCCGACCGCGTCTCCTACGACCAGAAAACCGACACCGTGACGGCGTCGGGCCATGTCAGCCTGCTCGACGAAAAGGGCAATGTCGCCTTCTCCAACAAGGTCGTGCTGACCGATGCCATGAAGGATGGCGTGCTCGACAGCTTCGGCGCCCTGATCGGCAAGAGCGGGCGCATGGCCGCGGCCCAGGCCGAGCGCGTCGGCGGCCGCTTCACGATCGCGACGCACGCCGCCTACACGCCCTGCAAGCTCTGCGCCCAGCAGGGCGACCGCACGCCCGTCTGGCAGATCCGCGCCTATCGCGTCGTCTACGACCAGGTGAATCACAAGATCGCCTTCCGCGACGCCGTGTTCGAGCTTCTGGGCGTGCCGATCCTTTATACGCCCTACATCTCGCAGCCCGATCCGACGGTAAAACACGCGAGCGGCATCCTCACGCCCTCGCTCGGCTCGGCGACGACGATTGGTTACTTCGCGCGTGTGCCCGTCTATATCGCGCTGTCGGATTCCAACGACATGACGCTCGCGCCGCTCGTCTCCACAAGCGGCGGCGTTCAATTCGAGACGGAATACCGCCAGCGCTGGAACAATGGCGGCATGTGGTTGCAGGCGAGTGCCGCCGACAATCCCAATGGCGGCCTCAGCGGCGAGCAGACCCAGCTCTACGCCCACATCTTCGGCTCGGGCCGCACGCCCGTCGACGACACATGGCGCACGGGCTTCGACGTCCAGTTCAGCTCCAACAACACCTATCTGAAGCGCTACGACATTTCGCAGCTCGACCGCCTTGTAAGCGACTTGTTCATCGACGGTCAGAGCGGCAGGAGCCGCTTCGACGTCACCGGCTACTACTTCGAAGGCCTCAGGCCTACCGACAGCGCCGACGCATTCCCCTACGTCCTGCCGCTGATCCAGTACACCTATATTCCAGAGCACGCGTTGGTCGGCGGACAGCTCCGCTTCGACATCAACAGTGCGGTCGTCTCGCGCGATCTGGGCACCGACAGCCAGCGGCTGACCGCCGAATTGAACTGGCGCCTTCCCTTCGTCACCGGCGACGGCCAAGTCTTCGCCCTCATCGCCGACGCGCGCGGCGACGTCTATCATACGCAGAACAACGATCTCGTCGGCACGCCGAACGTGCCGCTCGACAGCCGCTTCGTCGATCGCGGCATTCCCTACATGGAGCTCGACTGGAGCTGGCCCTTCGTGAGATCGCTAAGCACCGGCCGGGCGATCGTTCTCGAGCCGATCGCGCAATTCATCGCCCAGCCTTACGGCGGCAATCCCAAAGGTCTCCCCGACGAGGACACCGCCGCCTTTGAGCTGGATGAGAACAACGTCTTCAGCGCCAACCAGCTGCCGGGCTACGATCTGGTCGAAAGCGGCCCGCGCGCCAATGTCGGCTTTCGCGCCGAAGCGATCTTCCCGTCCGGCTCCGTCGAGACGGTGTGGGGCGAGACCTACCGCCTGAAGCCCGATCCGATCTTCGGCATCGGTTCCGGCGAGACCGGCACCGCGTCCGACATCGTCGGCCGCGTCAGCCTGAAGTTCCTTCCCTATGTCGATCTGACGGATCGCATCGACATCGACAAGGCCGACGGCTCCGTCGTGCGGCACGAGGTTTACCTTACCGGCATTTATGGGCGCTCGACGCTGGTGGTCAGTTACGTGCAACTTCCGCAGGAGGCGGTCGCGGTCGGTCTCGGTCCGCGCGAAGAGATAAACGCGCAGGCCGACCTCAATCTCTACGAGAATTGGCAGCTTTTGGGCGCGATCCGGCGGGACTTGATCGCCGGCCAGATGCTCGATACGGAACTCGGCCTCGGCTACGAGGACGAGTGTCTCGGCATTTCTCTGGCCTATCACCGCCGCTACACCACCGTCGGCGATCTGCCGCCCTCCACTTCCATCGTGCTGCGTTTCAATCTAAAGACGGGCGATCAGCCAATAGAGCCGTTCGGCCTGTTTCCCCGCGACGTGTTCGACCATCCTTGAACGCCAAGCAGAATTGCTTATTCTGTGCAGCGGGTTAGGGCCGGTGCGGGGGCGGGAATGTCAGGTTTGGCAAAACGCCGGGTACTGCAGCCGTGAACCACTCCATCGCGATTATCGTTGGCACCGCCTTCCTTGCGGCCTTGGCGGCCGTCCCTTCCGCGTCCGCCAGCAGCCGCCACACGGCCCCGGCCGCGCAGAACGAGCGCGTCGCCTCGACGGAGCCGGCCGGCCCCGTCGAAACCGATGCGGACCAGGGCGATGGCGTCGCGGCCATGGTCAACGACCAGCCCATCACGCAATACGACGTGCGACAGCGCGCCGCCCTTTTCGTGGCGACGAGCGGTGTGCAGCCGACACCCGATAATCTGAAGAAGCTGCGCTCCCAGATTCTGGAGCAGTTGGAGACCGAGCAGCTGCAGATCCAGGAAGCCAAGCGCAAGGACATCTCCGTCTCCATGACGGAGGTGGACAAGTCGATAGACAAGATCGTGAGCGACAACCATCTGAGCCTCGATCAGCTCAAGGCAATGCTGGCGAAGAACGGCGTCGATTTCGGAACCCTGCGGCAGCAGATTGCCGCGCAGATCGTCTGGCAGAAGGCGGTCGAGGACGAGTTCCAGGACCGCATCAACGTCAGCCAGTCCGACATCGACGCGGAGCTCGCGCGCCAGGCGCAAGGCGCCGACAAGCCGCACTTCCTCGTCAGCGAGATCTTCCTCGCTGTCGATACCCCGGAGCAGGACGCCAAGGTGCTGAAGGATATCACCGACCTGCAGAGCCAGCTCCAGCTCGGCGCACCGTTCCAGATCATTGCGCGCCAGTTCAGCCAGAGCCCGTCGGCGGCCTCCGGCGGCGATATCGGCTGGGTGCATGAAGGTCAGCTGCCGCAGGAGCTGAACGAAGCGCTCGAGAAGATGACTCCGGGCACCGTGTCGGCGCCGATCCGATCTGTCGGCGGCTATTACATTCTCGTCCTGCGCGAACGCCAGGAAGCGGCCGGCACCAAGATCCCGCAGGCACCTGCCGCGCCGACGCCGAGCGACAAGATTCCGCTTGCCCGCCTCCTGCTTCCGCTCGGGCCCAAGCCGACGCAGCAGATCGCGGAGAACGCGATGAAGATGGGCGCGCAGATCAGCTCGCGCGTGGTTTCCTGCAACAACCTCGACAAGATATCGGCCCAGATCCACGGTTCGGTCTACATGAATCTCGGTCCCATGAAGCTGACCGATCTCAGCGCCGAGATGCAGCAGGCGCTGGCGCGGACCGAGCCCGGCCAGGCCGCGACGCCGTTCATCTCGCCCGCGGGCGTCGAGCTCATCTTCCGCTGCGACAAGGCCGTGCCGAAGATCACAGCGTTCGAGATGCCGACGCGCCAGCAGGTCGAGGAGGAGCTCTTCGACCAGCAGGTTACCGCCTTCGCGCGCCGCTACATGCGCGATCTGCGGCGCCAGGCCGATGTCGAAACCCGCTGAAGCGCGGACAGCCCCTCACCCGCGACGGAGCAAGAGGCAAATTCCGCGTGCTGCATCCGGCGGACGACGCTGTCGCTACCGCCCCCACAAGGGGAGAGGGTATATCGTACCTCGCGCATGTGCCGGCGCAGCACTCGCTTCCCCCTCTCCCCTTGTGGGAGAGAGGATATCGTACCTCGCACATGTGCCGGCGCAGCGCTCGCTTTCCCCCTCTCCCCTTGTGGGAGAGGAATGCCAGGCGCAATTTCCAATTCTGCGCAGCCGCGGGTGAGGGGTAGTGCCCAGCACATCTCCGATCTTCATCACCATGGGCGAACCAGCCGGCATCGGTCCGGAGATCGCCATTGCGGCTTTTGACGCGCTGGGCGGCCGCATCGGCGAGCATCCGATCAGGCTCGTCGGCGATCCCGCCGTGTTTCGCGCCGCCGGAAAAATTCCCGACGAGGCGCTGATCGCGACGCGCGCAACCGCGACGCGCGTGCCCGGCAAACCCGATCCGCGCAACGCCGCGGCCGTCACCGAAGCGATCCAGGCCGGCGTTCGCGCGGCTGAATCCGGCAAAGCCGCAGCCCTCGTCACCGCGCCGATCAACAAATCCGTGCTCGCCCAGGCCGGCTTTGCTTTCCCGGGCCACACCGAATATCTCGCCCACCTCACCGGCGCGCCGCGCGCCGTCATGATGCTGGCCGGCAAGGACCTACGCGTGGTGCCGCAGACGATCCACATCCCGCTCAAGGACGTGCCGGCCGCGCTCGATACCGAGTCGATCGTCGAAACCGCCGAGATCATCCTCGCTGCGCTGACGCGCGACTTTGCCGTTGCGCAGCCGCGGCTGGCCATCGCGGGGCTCAATCCGCATGCGGGCGAGGACGGCGTGCTCGGCGGCGAGGAGAAGGCGATCATCGCGCCGGCCATCGCCACCCTGCGCAGCCACGGTCACACGGTGCGCGGTCCGCTCTCGGCCGACACGCTGTTCCACGAGGAAGCACGCAGGCGCTACGACGCAGCGCTCTGCATGTATCACGACCAGGCGCTGATCCCGGTCAAGACGCTCGCCTTCTGGGACGGCGTGAATGTGACGCTTGGCCTGCCCATCGTGCGCACCTCGCCCGATCACGGCACGGCTTTCGACATCGCGGGCACGGGCAAGGCCGATCCGCGCAGCATGATCGCCGCCATCAGGCTCGCGGCCCGGATGGCGGATGCCCGTGACAGGAAATGACGGCCGATAAGCTGCCACCCCTGCGCGACGTCATCGCCGCGCACGGCCTCGCCGCGAAGAGATCGCTCGGACAGAACTTCCTTCTCGATCTCAACCTCACACGCCGCATCGCGCGAGCCGCTGGCCCCCCGCCCTCAAGCAGCGAAGCGATAGGGCAAGCAAACAGTCCCTCAAGCAGCGAAGCGATAGGGCAAACAAACAGTCCCTCAAGCAGCGAAGCGATAGGGCAAACAAACAGTCCCTCAAGCAGCGAAGCGATAGGCCAAACAAACAATCGCCCGCTCGAAGGCACGACGTTCTACGAAGTGGGACCGGGACCGGGCGGTCTCACGCGCGCGCTCTTGGCCGAAGGTGCTACGCGCGTGATCGCGGTGGAACGCGACACACGCTGCCTGCCTGCGCTGGAGGAGATAATGGCAGCATATCCGGGCCGTCTCGCCATCGTTTCCGGCGATGCGCTCGACATCGACGAACGAACTCTCTTCGCCGAGCTCGGCATCGCCGGCCCCATCCGCATCGCGGCCAACTTGCCATTCAATGTCGGCACCGCGCTTCTGGTGAAGTGGCTGACCGCGCCCGGCTGGCCGCCGTTCTGGCAAAGCCTGACCCTGATGTTCCAGCGCGAAGTCGCCGAGCGCATCGTCGCAGCACCCGGAACGGAAGCCTATGGCCGCCTCTCCGTGCTGGCGCAATGGCGAACGCGGGCCAAGCTTCTCTTCGACGTCTCGCGCTCGGCCTTCGTCCCCCAGCCGAAGATCACGTCAACCGTTGTCCGCTTCGAAGCGCTCGCAGAGCCGGTCGCACCGGCGTCGCTTCCGCACCTCGAAGCCGTGACCGCCGCCACTTTCGGGCACCGCCGCAAGATGCTGCGCCAGAGCCTGAAGACATTGGTGCCGGACGATACGGAAGACTTTATCCGCACAGCCGGCCTCGACCCGACCAATCGTCCTGAACGGCTTACCGTCGCGGACTTCGCGGCGCTGGCGCGCGTGCTTGAGAACAGGACAAACCACGGTTAGCTGCGTCGGCCGGACTGCTACATGATCATCTGCGCCGTCATGGCCGCAACCGCATCGGCAATCTGACGCCAGCCCGCGTCCGATTTGAGGTCTACGCCGGCGAACCAGCGGATTTTTCGCTGGCGCAGCGCCAGGTAGGTCAAACCTGCGGTGAGAACGGCGGCCACGGCCTGCAGCCGCTTGCGATCGGAGACTTCGGGATGCATTTCCGCCATCAGCCTGAGGCCCAGCGACTCGCGCGCTTCCTCCATGATCGCGGTCAGCTCGTTGCGCTCCACGAGCTCCCAGACCATCAGCTCCAACACGACCGGCCTGGCCAGCAAAACATTCGCGTAGCGCTCCAGCATTGCGGCCGCCCGCTTCCCGGGCGGCATCGCAAGCAGGGCCGATGGGTCGGGCCCGCAAAAATCCGCAAAGCTCGGAAAGAAATCGGGCGCGTTCGCGATGCTGCGAACAAGTCCCGGCAGGTCGTCGAAATATCTGTAGATCAGCATTTTGTCGACGCCGGCGCGGCGGGCGACGGCGGACGGCGTGAGCGCACCGAAGCCGCCTTCCACCAGCAGCTCCTCGACGGCCCGGCGAAGCTTCGCCTCGGTCTGTGCACGGTCGCGGGGACGCTTCGATTTGGCCTTTTTCTTCACAGCTGCGCCTCGAATGACAAAAGTCTCTGGACAGAGATATCATGACATGTAAGTCTCTAGTTAGAGACTTACTGGGGGCGAACATGAATCGCAGAGCACTTCTCAAGGGCGGGGGTGTTGCCACCGTGGTCGTCGCGGCGGGCGGCGTCTGGCGTGCCGAGGATCAAGGCGTCTTCAGCGTGGGCCAGGGGCCGGCGTTCCAACCCTGGCAGGACTGGCGCAGCCACGGCGGCGAAGGCCCGCTGTCGCTGGTACGTGCGGCCATTCTGGCCGCGAGCCCGCACAACACGCAGCCCTGGCAGTTCAGGGTCTCGCCGTCATCGATCGAGATTTACATCGACAAGACCAGGAATGTCGGCGCGCTCGATCCGTTCCTGCGCGAAGAGCATATCGGCATCGGCTGCGCGCTTGAGAATCTCATGCTCGCTGCGGCGGCCGACGGCTATTCCGCATCGCTGACGACATATGCCGGAACGTTGTCGCCGATTCCCGCCAACCCTGGACGCACCCTGCTCGCGCGTGTCGATCTTGCCAACGGCAAACCGGAGCCGAGTGCGCTGTACGACGCAATTCCGTCTCGTCACACCAATCGCGCTCCGTTCAAGCCGGAGGTTCCGCTTGCGCAATCTTTCCTCGACGAATTGTCGCGCGTGACCTCCGACGATCCCGACACCAGGCTTTTTCTCTTTCCATCCCTGGGCGATCGAAGGAGGATTGTCGCGAACAGCGCAGACGCCAATGTCGCGCTCTATTCCGCAACCGATGTTCAGCGCGGCACCGACCCCTGGATGCGGCTTGATTGGACTGCGGTCGAAAAATCCCGGGACGGTCTGACGATCGATTGTTTCGGCCTGCCGCCGCTTACCGCGGCCGTTTCGAAGATCATGCCGGAGGCGCTGCTGGCAGGGATTATATCGCGCCTGCAAAAAAGCGCTTATGCGGACCTTATGATGACCGCGCCCCTGATCGGGATGATTGCGGTGCGCGACCGCTATGACCAGGAACAATGCCTGCGCGCCGGTCGCATCTGGCAACGTTCGCACCTCTTCGCCACATCGCAGGGCGTCGCCGGACGGCCCTGCAACGAGGCCGTCGAACTCGTCGATCGCGAAAGGGCGTTGGGGAAACCACCAATTCAGATGGGCCTGCTCTCGGACATCATCGGAACGGACGAGTGGCAGCCGACCTTTGTCTTCTACATGGGCAAGCCGACGCTTGCGCCCCATGCGAGTCCCAGACGGCCGGTGGAGATGGTTGCCGCCTAAGACCATTTCTCGTCGCTCGCGCACCAGCGCTTCATCGAAACGTCAACGATCTCGGGCGGAGAGCGCGCCGGACATTGAATTTACTCGAACAAACTCCGAATGAGTCCCGGCGCGAACCATATTGATGAGATTTCCCAGCAGTTGACAGATGAGCACGAAACCCCCGCCGATATGACATTCGCGATGATCGGTCTCATGTCGAGGAGATTGACCATGGCATCAGGTTTGGGGTCGCACTGACATTTAGAAGCCTTCGCCCAAGAGGCGATAGCACCAGTAGCGCTCTTCGGTTTGAATGAGGCGATTGATCCTCGCCGGCGACTTGCCTGTTATTCGTCGGACCTCGCGTCCCATATGCGACTGGTCGGAGTAGCCTGCCTCCGCAGCAATCTTCGCCAAGTCCAAGCCGGACGGCGCGGCGCGGGTTCGGACGAACAGCGACTCGACGCGCGCATGGAGCCTCAACTGGCGTTGCGTCTGGCCGGTCCAGGACCTGATCCGGCGTTGAACTTGGCGCGTGCTTTTCCCGAGCGCCGAGACGGCGGCCCGCGCGACAAGGGCCCGTGTCCAGTCTTCAAGACGTCGCGAAGCCAGATCGTTTTTCGGGCGAGCCTTGCGCCACATGGGTTCAAGATGATCCTGAAGAATAGCAAGACCGTCACGGCAATTGCCGGTCTCAAGTACGCGGCGAAAAATTTCGGCGAGCTCAGCGGACAAAGCGACGTCTAGGGTCTCGCGCCGATCGACAAATTTGGCGGCATCGGCGCCGGTGAGAGCGCTCCAAGCGTCGGGATAAATCGCCAGCGACATCGCGAGAACAGGGCCGGCGCTCCAGCTGACGAGGGGTCGAGGACTAGGACCCGACACATGAATTCTGGGCAAAGGCGCCGGATCAATAACTCCAGCTTCGTCCACGAGATGCAGCTGGCCCTCGAAAATCCAGGTGACGGCGCACAACGGGGAAGCGGGGAAGCAGTTGTACCGATCGTCCGGACGCAGGCGAACGGCTCGCGTATCCCTGACGACGGCGGCGAACAGGAGGCCGGACATGCTGGTTCGCGGCAGGAGGAGCCGGGCGGACCGATCGGTATTCGTCGCGCAGGGGTCGAAGGGTTTCATTCGCACAAACCAACCGATCGCTGCGGGAGCCGGAATGGCAACGGGCGATGTCGGCAACATTCTATACTCCGGGTCGGCCGATCGGATAGCCAGCGCCTGAGAATGGAGACACCCGGTGCCGCGAACCATCAGCCAGGGTCCAATGCGTTATATTGCAAGGAGCTGGATCGCAATGATCCTCGTCTCCCTCCGCACAATCCTGCGGCGGTCGGTTTTCGGCCCTCTCGCACCGCGTTGGCCTCTGGATTTCGAGATTGGCACGCTCTTCTGGCGCGGGCAGTTCAACCATGCTTTCGCGATGGACGATATTGTCGAAGCCAGACGCTATTTCGACAGCCTGCAGACGTTGACCGACGAGGAGTATGATGTTGCGTGCACACCTTCTCCTCCAGATGCACCGAAGGGCTATTGGATTGCACCACGTGAGCCGCGATCGGATCTGACACTGCTCTATCTCCATGGCGGGGGATATGCATTTCATGCGGCCATCTCGCGTCGCTTCGCGGAAATGCTGGCAGGTCTTCTCGGGACGAAGCTGTTTGCTCCTGATTACAGGCTTACTCCGGAGCATCCGCATCCCGCACAGTTGCAGGATGCGCTGGCAGCATATCGTTATCTGCTCAAGGAAGGCACCGACCCGAAGCGTCTGGTCGTCGTCGGCGATTCGGCTGGTGGACATCTGACCCTGATGACGCTGCTCGGCCTGCGAGATGCCGGACTGCCTCAACCGGCTTTAGCGGTAGGATTGTGCCCATGGACCGATATCGGAGATCGCGGAAAGAGCCTGTATGCAAACGACCGTTATGATCTCGTTCAAGGGTACATGGCGATCCGCTTCGGCGAATGGCTCACCGGCGGGAAGAGCTACTCGCGCGAAGACCTATCGCCGATCCATCAGCGCTATACGGGCCTCGCTCCAATGTATCTTCAGGGCGGCGGAAGGGAAGTCCTGATCGACATGATCCGAGATTTTGCTCGGACAGTCGCCGAGCAGGGTTGCGCGGTTACGCTCGACGTCTGGCCTGATATGACGCATGATTTCCAGGCGCACGGTCTTTCTCACCCCGACAGCGCCGAAGCGGTCGAGCGCCTGAAGCAGGCGATTGCTTCATACGCAGGTGCCAAACCGAACAGCGCGGCATTCGGGGCGTGCGGTCGAACGGAAATCCAAAACGTTGATGCGGCGGCCGATTGAGCCTTCCCTCCCTCCGTGCCAGACTGACAACAAGTCAAAAACCGGTGGGAGACACGCCATGCACAGCCAGGCCATCACGGAATTCGGAAAGCCGCTCCAGGATCTCGAGAGCCCCACCCCCGAGCCCAAGGGCACGGAAATTCTGCTGAAGGTCCACAATGCGGGCGTCTGCCATTCCGACGTCCACATCCATGACGGCTATTTCGATCTCGGCGGCGGCAACAAGCTGCCGATGGGAAACATCAAGCTGCCGCACACGCTGGGTCACGAGATCGAAGGCGAAGTCATCGCCATCGGTCCCGATGTGAAGGGCGTGAAGGTCGGCCAGCGCTATGCCGCGTTTCCGTGGATCGGCTGCGGCAAATGTGCGTCGTGCCTGCGCGGCGAGGAGAACATCTGCGTCGGCGGCCCGCGCCAGCTGGGCTGCTCCAACGGTTGTCCCGGCGGTTACGCCACGCATGTGATCGTGCCGCATCCGCGCTATCTCATCGATTACGGCACTGTCGATCCCGCGCTCGGCGCCGCCTATATGTGCTCGGGCGTCACCGCCTATGCGGCAATGAAGAAGATTGGCAAGCTCGGACCCGAGGATCAGGTCCTGGTGCTCGGCTGCGGCGGCGTCGGCATGATGGGTGTGCAGTTTGCCAAAGCGTTGTTCGGAAAGGGTCCGCTCGCGGCCGACATCGACGAAGGGCGCCTCGAAGCGGCCAAGAAGGCCGGCGCGTCGGCCGTCTACAACACCAAATCGCCCGAGGCGGCCAAGCAGCTCGTCGCCGACACCAAAGGTGGCGCCTACGCGGTCGTCGATTTCGTCGGCTCGGAGAAGACCTTCGCCTTCGCCTCGCAGACGGTGCGCCGCGGCGGCAAGATCATCATCGTCGGCCTGTTCGGCGGCGCCATGCAGATGCCGCTTCCGATGTTCCCCTTCCGCACCATCTCGATCGGCGGCTCGATGGTGGGTTCGCTCGACGACACGCGCGAGATGATGGAGCTGGTGCGCGCGGGCAAGGTCGACCCGATCCCCTATCAGAAGCGGCCGCTGGCACAGGCCAATGCGACGCTCGAGGACCTGCGCGCCGGCAAGATCACCGGCCGCGTCGTCCTCACGCCGTAAGGATCGCGCCATGGTCGCCCAGCCCTCGGCCGCGGAGACGATCCTCGAGCCGGACCTTCCGATCGTCGATCCGCATCATCATCTGTGGGACCGGCGCGGGCTTCCGCCCGCGCCGGAGCCGCGCCACGGCTTCCTGAAAGTCGTCGACGAGGCCGCGCTCTATCTCTTCCCCGAGCTCCTCGCCGACATGACGAGCGGCCACAATGTGCGCGCGACTGTCTTCCTCGACTGCCGTGCCATGTACAAGGCCGACGGGCCCGAGGAATTCCGCTGCATCGGAGAAACCGAGTTCGTGAACGGCATTGCCGCGATGAGCGCGAGCGGCACCTACGGCGACTTGCGGGCCTGTGCGGCCATCGTCAGCAACGCCGATTTGCGGCTCGGCGCGCGCGTCGAGGCCGTGCTCGAAGCGCATATCCGGGCAGGGGGCGGACGCTTCCGGGGCATTCGCAACAGCGCTTCTTCCGATCCCGATCCGGGCGTGTTGGGTCCGCTGCACGGCCGCATCGCCGGCGAACTCTATCGGGACGTGAAATTCCGCGAAGGCTTCAAGGTGCTCGGCCGCATGGGTCTCAGCTTCGACGCGTGGTTGCTCGAACCGCAGTTGCCGCAGCTTCTCGATCTGGCCCGCGCCTTCCCGGATCAGCCGATCGTGCTCGACCATGTCGGCACGCCGCTCGGCATCGCGAGCTACGCGGGCAGGCTTCCCGAACGCTTCGGCGTCTGGCGCGAGAACATCCGCGAGCTCGCCAAATGCCCGGCGGTCACCGTCAAGCTCGGTGGGCTGGCCATGGTGTTCTGCGGCTTTCCCTCGTTCCTGTCGAAGCCCCCGGCGACGTCGGAGCAGCTTGCACGCGAGTGGAAGCCCTATATCGAGACCTGCATCGAAGCCTTCGGGGCGGAACGCTGCATGTTCGAAAGCAATTTCCCCGTTGACAGCGGCGCCTGCACCTATCCCGTGCTGTGGAACGCTTTCAAGCGGCTCGCTTCCGGCTGTTCGCCGGCGGAGAAGACGGCGCTCTTCAGCGGCACGGCCTCGCGTTTCTACCGCCTGACGCTCTGAGCCCATCATGGCGAACGACAAGGCGCAGACCGTTCTGATCACAGGGGCCTCGGCCGGCATCGGCGCCGCCACCGCCGCGAGGCTGGCCCGCGCCGGTTTCAACGTCTTCGGCACATCGCGCAATGTGACAGCACCAACGCCCGCGCCCGCGGTGCGCATGATCGCGATGGATGTGCGCGATCCCGGCTCCGTGGCGCGCGGCGTCGAGACGATGATGAAGGCCGCCGGCCGCATCGACGTGCTCGTCAACAATGCCGGCTACGGCATCGCGGGATCTGTCGAGGACACCAGCGTCGCCGACATGACGGCCCAGCTCGACACCAATTTCCTGGGGCCTTTGCGCGTCTGCCAGGTGGTGATCCCGATCATGCGGACGCAGGGCGCCGGCCGCATCATCCAGATCAGCTCGCTCGCCGCGCGCATCGGCATCCCGTTCCAGGGCGCCTATTCCGCGTCGAAATCCGCGCTCGAAGGCATGAGCGAGGCGCTGAGCATCGAGCTCGCGCCCTTCAACATCCATGTCTCGATGATCGAGCCGGGCGACACCAAGACAAACTTCACCGCCGCGCGCATCTGGACCGAGAAGGCCAAGAGCAGCGCCGTCTACGGCGAGCGGGCGCGCCACGCCATCCGCGTCATGGAGAAATCCGAACAGGCCGGCACGCCCGCCGACGCCGTCGCCAGGCTCGTCGAAGACGCCATCACCGCCGCGAAGCCGAAGCTCCGCTACGTCTCCGCCTCCGGCATGGAACGCCTCGCGCTGATGCTGCAGCGGTTGCTGCCCGGTCGCGCTTTCGAAGCGATGATCGCGGGCACCTACGAGCCGAAGAAGAGGTAGTTCATAATTATTTCGCGCTGTTGCAGTGCTGCCGACCTCGCGGCAAAGGCAGGGATCCAGCCAAAAAAATGCTATAGGTTCTCATTTCGTTCTTGACTTCATTCATGAGTGGAGCTATAAACTTCGTCATAGTCATTTTGTGCGCCCGCAATCCTCCCCCGCGTGCGGGGGAGGCAGTTCGCCGGATGAAATCCGGCGAACTGAGGGGGGAAGTAGTATTGGGCGACCGCAAACCGGACGGCCCAACAATCGTATATTTTCGGCTTCTTCCTGATCACCCCGTTTTCCCGCCAGAGTGCAATCTCCCGCACTCCAGAAGTGTGTCGTCCCTAGTCTAGGCGTGCCGCGATTGTTTGTGCATTTACCAGAGCCGATTTGAATTGAAGACCATGCGTTGCCAACGCGTAGTCGCGCCCCCCGGCCCGAGTTCGGTAGTCCGCGGGCCGCCCATGACGAACTTTGTGATATATGCATCTACTCCGCCCACAAATCGATCTTGCCGCTTGGTGCGCCATTTTCCCTGCATTAACAGGGAATTTGCAGGGAAAACCATCTATTCCGTATACGGATCATCCCGCAGGAACGAGCCAACACACTGAAATCAAAAAGCAATTCCCGCACCGTACGCCGCGGCCGCAGGTTTCCGAGCAGGGAAGAGCACGGAAAATGCAGCGTGCCTCAGCTCTCCCGCGTCAGCACGCTGACGAACGCCGGAATGCCCAGCTGGCGGGTCCTCTTCAGCCGCTCGGCGGCGAGGATCGATTCGAGCTGGGTCTGCGCGCGCGAGGCGTCGTCGTTGACGATAATATAGTCGTACTCGGCCCAGTGGCTGATCTCGTCATTGGCCTTGGCCATGCGCCGCGCCACCACCTCTTCGGCGTCCTGCGCCCGTTCGCGCAGCCGGCGCTCGAGCTCGGCCTTGGACGGCGGCAGCACGAAGACGCTGACCACGTCGTCGCGCGCCTGCTGCTTCAGCTGCTGGGTGCCCTGCCAGTCGATGTCGAAGAGCACGTCGCGCCCGGCGGCGAGCGCTTCCATCACCGGCAGCTTTGGCGTTCCGTAATGATGACCGAAGACGTTGGCGTGCTCGAGGAATTCGCTCGCCTCGGCGCGGCGCTTGAATTCCTCCTCGCTCAGAAACGCGTAATCGCTGCCGTCGACCTCGTTGCGCCGCTTGGGCCGCGTCGTCGCCGACACCGACATGACGATCGCCGAATCCGTCTGCATCAGGCGCCGCGACAGCGTCGTCTTGCCCGCGCCCGATGGCGAGGAGAGAACGAACATCAGACCCCGCCGCTTCATGCCGCTGTCGCCGCTGCGCCGCCCCTCACTCATGCACCGTCATTCCACATTTTGCGACTGCTCGCGGAACTGGTCGATCGTGGCCTTGAGAGCGAGCCCCGTGCGGGTGAGCGTGATGTCGGAGGACTTCGAACACAGCGTGTTGGCCTCGCGGTTGAATTCCTGGGCGAGGAAATCGAGCTTGCGCCCCACCGCGTCGCCGGAGGCCAGCAGGGTGCGCGCCTCCTGCACATGGGCGCGCAGCCGGTCGAGCTCCTCGCGGACGTCGGCGCGCACGGCAAGCAGCGCCACCTCCTGCGCGAGGCGGTCCTCGGCGACCGCGCCGGCCGTCAGAAGCTCCTTCAGCTGCGCCGAAAGCTTGTCGCGCAGGGTCGTCGGCTGCGTCGCGGCGAGGGAAGCGGCCTCTGCGGTCAGCCTTGCGATGTCTTCGATCTGCGCGCCGAGGACGGCACCCAGCTTGGCGCCCTCCACCGCCCGCGCCTTGGCAAGCGCGTCGAAACAATTGGCGAGGCTTTCGAGGATGGCCGCGTCGCGCGTTGCCCGCTGGGTGACGTCGAGCGTGACGATGTCATCCTGCACGATGACGCCCTTGAGCGCCAGGAGGCCGTCGACACGTGCCGTCGCGAGCCCGGTCTCGATGGCGACCTCCTTGGCGATCTTCACCGCAGCCGCAAGTGCGGCCGGATCGACGCGCAGGCCGCGTCCGTTCTCCTGCGCCTCCAGCATCAGCGCGGCCTGGAGCGAGCCGCGGCGGAAGCGTTCATTCGCCAGCATGCGCGCGGCCGGCTCGATGCTGTCGAAGCCCGGCGGCATGCGCAGGCGCAGGTCTAGCGTGCGCCCGTTGACGCTCTTGACCTCCCAGCGCCAGCGCAGGAACTCGCAGGCGCCCTGCATCTCGGCGAAGCCGGTCATGCTGATAAGAGCCATCGAGGGACTCCGGTTGATTCCAGAAGATAACGGCCGGACCCGGCGTCGGGAAGCGCGCTATTTGCGGGGAACCTGCTGTTGTTGTTCGATTTTGCGCCAGATGGCGACATTGCGGTTCTGATCGGCGACCGTCGCCGAGAAGGTGTGGCCGCCGGTTCCGTTGGCGACAAAATAGAGATCCTTCGATTGTTCCGGATCGAGGACGGCCGCGATCGAATCCTTGCCCGGATTGCAGATCGGCGTCGCGGGCAGCGCCGGGATCACATAGGTGTTGTAGGGCGTGACCGCGTCGATCTCGCTCTGGCGGATGCGCCGGCCGAGCGGATAGCCCCTGGTGATGCCGTAGATGATCGTCGGATCGGATTGCAGCTTCATGCCGATCTGAAGCCTGTTCTCGAAAACCGCCGCGATATGGCGGCGCTCCTCGGGGAGCGCGGTCTCCTTTTCGACAACAGAGGCGAGGATGAGCGCCTGCTCTTCGGTCTTGATTGGCAGGTTGGCGGCGCGCCTGGGCCAGAGCTGGGCGAGCAGCCTCTGCTGCGCCGCGCGCATCCGCTGCAGCACCTGCGCGCGCGTCGTGCCGCGCGTGTAGAGATAGGTCTCCGGAAGCAGCGTACCCTCGTCGGGCTCGGCGCCGGGGTCACCGGTGAGAACCGGATCGGCCGCGACCAGCTTGTAGATCATGTTGCTGGTGAGGCCCTCGGCGGCGGTGATCTTGTGCTGGATCGACTTGCCGGCGATCAGGATCGACATGATGTCGTACATGCTGGCGCGGGAAGGAATCGCGTATTCGCCGGCTTTCAGCTTCTCGGTGGTGCGGTGCAGGCGCACGCCGATCTCGAACAGGATTGGGCGCTGAATGACGCCCGCATCGGCGAGTTTCTCGGAGATGCCGGAAAGTCCCAGATGCGCGGGAATGAGAACCACGGTCTCGCTGCCCGTGCGCGCGGCCGGTCCGGGCCCGGAGAATTTGGCGCTCATCCATTCGTAGACGCCCGCCAGAATGACGACGATGAGCAGCAGTGCGGTCAGGAACCGAGACATCGCGTGATACGCCCCAAAACAACGGAAAAATCAATGAGCGGCGGTGAAAATCAGCGACGCGTTGGTGCCGCCGAAGCCGAAGGAATTGGAAAGCGTCGCGTTCACCATGCGCTTGCGCGCCGTGTGCGGCACCAGGTCGACCTTCGAATCGACGTTGGGGTTATCGAGATTGATGGTCGGCGGTACGATCTGGTCGCGCAGCGCCAGCAGGCAGAAGATCGCTTCCACCGCGCCCGCCGCGCCGAGCAGATGCCCGATCGAGGATTTCGTCGACGACATCGACACCTTCGCGGCCGCGTTGCCGAGAAAGCGCTCAACGGCGCCGAGCTCGATGCCGTCGGCCATCGTCGATGTGCCGTGCGCGTTCACATAGTCAATGTCGGATGGCGTCAGGCCGGAACGCTTGAGTGCCATCTGCATGGCGCGAAAGCCGCCATCGCCGTCTTCCGCAGGCGCGGTGATGTGGTAGGCGTCGCCCGAAAGGCCGTAGCCCCGCACTTCGCCGTAGATCTTCGCGCCCCGTGCCTTCGCATGCTCGTATTCCTCGAGCATGACGATGCCGGAACCCTCGCCCATCACAAAGCCATCGCGGTCCTTGTCGTAAGGGCGCGAGGCCTTCTCGGGCTCGTCGTTGAACGCGGTGCACAGCGCGCGGCAGGCGTTGAAGCCGGCGATGCCCAGCCGTGAGATCGCCGCTTCCGCGCCGCCAGCCAGCATCAGATCGGCGTCGTCGAAGGCGATGAGCCGCGCGGCGTCACCGATGGCATGCGCGCCGGTGGCACAGGCCGTGACGACGGCGTGATTGGGGCCCTTGTAGCCGTGCTCGATCGAGGCGTAACCGGAGACCAGATTGATCAGCCGGCCGGGAATGAAGAACGGCGAGATCCGGCGCGGGCCTTTTTCGTGCAGGACGATCGACGCCTCCTCGATACCGGGCAGGCCGCCTATCCCTGAGCCGATCAGCACGCCGGTGCGGCAGCGGTCTTCCTCGGTCTTCGGCTCCCAGCCGGAATCGCGCACCGCTTGCTTCGCCGCGGCGAGGCCGAAGACGATGAAATCGTCCATCCGGCGCTGTTCCTTGGGATCGACCCACTGATCGGGGTTGAAGGTGCCGTCGCTGCCGTCGCCGCGCGGAACATCGCAGGCTATCTTGGTGGCGAGGTCGTCGGTCTTGAATTTCGTGATCTTGCGCGCGCCGGACTTCCCGGCGAGCAGCCGCGACCATGTCTCTTCGACGCCGCAGGCGAGCGGCGTGACGAGACCGAGACCGGTGACGACGACCCTGCGCACGCGCGAGCCGCTCAGGCCTGGGATTTCTCGATGTACTTCACGGCATCGCCGACCGTCACGATCGATTCCGCCGCATCGTCTGGGATCTCGATGCCGAATTCCTCTTCGAACGCCATCACGAGCTCGACCGTGTCGAGGCTGTCGGCGCCGAGGTCTTCGATGAAGGACGCGTTTTCGGTGACCTTGTCCGCATCGACGTTCAGATGCTCGACCACGATCTTCTTCACGCGTTCGGCAGTATCGCTCATTGGTTCTGATGCTCCTGGTTATCGCCGCGTGTCATG
The DNA here is from genome assembly GCA_963802815.1 of uncultured Alphaproteobacteria bacterium. Classification (GTDB taxonomy): domain Bacteria; phylum Pseudomonadota; class Alphaproteobacteria; order Micropepsales; family Micropepsaceae; genus Rhizomicrobium. Next base: position 70,363 of record CAWDKN010000030.1, on the reverse strand, counting down.
TCCGGCCCGCGGCAAGGCCCTCACTCGGTATTCGCGTGTGTCGGGCGGAAGGTTGGCCGTGTCGTAACACAACTCGTCCGCCGCCGCCACAAGCAGGCTAAGTCACTGTAAATATTATCAAATCATCGCCATCCCGCCATTGGCGTGAAGGGTCTGGCCGGTGACGTAACCGGCCTCTTCGCTGGCCAGGTAGACGACGGCGGCGGCGATGTCCTGAGGTGTGCCGAAGCGCCCGACCGGGATCCGCTCGAACAGCGCCTTTTTCTGCTCTTCGGTCAGGGCGTCGGTCATGGGCGTCACCACGAAGCCCGGCGCCACGCAATTGACGGTGATGTTGCGGCTCGCGATCTCGGCCGCGAGCGACTTCGTCATGCCGACGAGGCCAGCTTTCGCGGCCGCATAATTGGCCTGGCCTGGATTTCCCGTGGCGCCGACGACGGAGGTGATCGAGACGATCCGGCCCCAGCGCTTCTTCATCATGCCGCGTAGCACCGCCCGCGAGAGACGGAAGGCCGCCGTGAGATTGACCGCGATGACCTGGTCCCACTCCTCGTCCTTCATGCGAAGGAAAAGATTGTCGCGCGTGATGCCCGCATTGTTGACGAGGATGTCGATCGGCGCGCCGGCGGCGGCTTCGGCCGCCTTCGGCAACGCCTCGACCGACGCCGTGTCGGCAAGATTGCAGGGCGCGCTGTGTGCGCGCGCGCCGAGCTGCGCCTTGATCGCGTCAAGCGCCTCGGCGCGGGTGCCGGAAAGGACGACGGTCGCACCTTGCGCGTGCAGCGCCTGTGCGATGGCACCGCCGATGCCGCCCGAGGCGCCGGTAATGAGAGCGACTTTGTTGGAGAGGTCGAACATCTAAAGCGTCTTCGCGAAGGCTTCGATGTCGGCGGGCGTGTCGAGCGTGACGGTGGCGAGGTCCTTGTCTATGCGCTTGACCATGCCCGTCAGGACCTTGTTGCCGCCGGCTTCAACCGTTGTACCGACGCCGAGACTGGTGAAGCGCAAGACGCTCTCCCGCCAACGCACGCGGGCCGTCACCTGTTCCACGAGCAGGCGGCGGATGGTCTCGGGCTCGCTGATTTCGGCGGCGGTAACATTGGCGACGATCGGGGTTGCCGGCGGACGGATCGTCACCTGCGCCAGCGCCTCGCGCATCTTGTCGGCTGCCGGCTGCATCAGCGGGCAATGGAAGGGGGCACTGACCGCAAGCGCCATAGCCCGTTTGGCGCCCTTGGCCTTCGCGATCTCGCCGGCGCGCGCGACAGCCTCCTTCGTTCCCGAGATCACGACCTGGCCCGGCGCATTGTCGTTGGCAACGACGCAAACCGGATTTCTCTCCCCGGGCAGCGCCTGATCGACGGCTTCCTTCGATGCGGCCTCGGCCACCGCGATCTCGGCGCCGAGCAGCGCGCTCATCGCGCCGATGCCGACGGGAACGGCGTCCTGCATCGCGCGGCCACGCGCCTTGAGAAGCCGAGCTGCGTCGGCGAGCGTAAAGGCGCCCGCGGCGCAGAGAGCGGTGTACTCGCCCAGCGAGTGGCCGGCCACGAGGCGGGCATGGCGCGCGAGGTCGAGCTTGCCCTCGTGCACGAGCACGCGGATCACCGCCATGCTGGCCGCCATGATCGCGGGCTGCGCGTTCTCGGTGAGCATGAGGTCGGCTTCGGGGCCTTCCCACATCAGCCTGGAGAGCCGCTGGGACAGGGCCTCGTCAACTTCCTCGAAGACGGCGCGGGCGGGGGCAAACGCCTCCGCCAGTGCCCTGCCCATGCCGATGGCCTGGCTGCCCTGGCCCGGGAAAATGAAAGCGCGTGTCATGGGGTGCGGAAAAAGACCAAGGGGGGCGTCAAGTCAAGCGCCCGGCCATTCCGGGCGCAATCAGGTTGGCGGCGCATATTTGTCGAAGAGGTGGGCGCGGGCCTCGAAGCTTAAATAGCGCCCCAGCGTGAGAATCACGATCGCCGCGACGACAAGACCGCCCGACAGCACCGCCATCCCCGCCGCATAGCCGCCCGTGGTCTGCTTCAGCCAGCCTACCATCGTCGGGCCGAAGAAACCGCCGAGATTGCCCAGCGCATTGATGAGGGCGATTCCGCCAGCGGCGGCCGTGCCCCCAAGGAAAGACGGCGGCAGCGTCCAGAAGGTCGCGAGCGCCGAATAGATTCCGATTGCCGCAAGCGTGAGTGCCGCCAGCTTCACGAGATAGTCGGGAGTGAGTGCGGCGACGGCGAGACAGATGGCGGCGAGCAGCGAGGCGGCGGCGACGTGGAACACGCGCTCTCGCCGGAGATCGCTCGAATAGCCCCAGGCGACCATGCCCGCCATGCTCACCGCATAGGACGCGGCGACGACGAAGCTCGTTCGCAGATTCGAGAAGCCCATTTCCTTCACGATCTGCGGCAGCCACAGCCCGACGCCGTAAAGTCCGGTGACGATGCCGAAATCTGCGATAGAGAGAAACCAGATGCGAAGATCGGCCAGGCCCGACCAGAGGTCGCGATGCGGCGGCGCTTCCTGCGTGACGCGCGAGACGATGATCTGTCTCTCTTCGTCGCTCAGCCAGCGCGCCCGTTCAGGTTTGTCGGGAAGGAAGGTCAGAACCGCGAAGGCGAGCAGGCACGACGGCAATCCCTCGAGCAGGAACAGCCATTGCCAGCCATGGAGGCCGCGCACGCCTTCCATGCCTAGGATAAAGCCGGAGACCGGCGCACCAATGACGCTCGCAAGCGGAACAGCCGCGAGGAACATCGAGATGAACCGCGCGCGGGTCGACTGGGGAAACCAATAGGTCAGGTAGAGAACCATGCCGGGGAAGAATCCGGCTTCGGCGAGACCGAGCAGGAAGCGCACGACGTAGAAACTTGTCGGCCCGCGCACGAAGGCGGTGGCCATCGAAACGAGCCCCCAGGAGAACATGATGCGGAAAATCCAGGCGCGCGCGCCCACCTTCTCCATGATCACGTTGGAGGGCACCTCGAAGAGGAAATAGCCGACGAAGAAGATGCCACCGCCAAGACCATAAGCGGCCGCGCCGAGCCCGAGATCGGCATTCATCGTCAAGGCGGCAAAGCCGATATTCACCCGATCGAGGAAGCTCGCCAGATAGAGAAGCACCATCAAGGGGATGAGCCGGCGCGCGGCCTTGGCGAAAGCGCGATTTTCCCTGTCCACACTCCCCCGCCCGGCCCCGCAAGAGGCGCCCGCTCGCGTCCGGCCGGGCCTTTCCGTGCCCGCCTCGCCCCCGCCTTTTACGGCGAAATTTGCCACATTGGCGACATAAGAATCGCGGTAGGTTTGCCACGAGCGCCGAGGGGCAGCCCGGGGCCCCGTTCCGTGCTGCGCTAAAAGAGCCTGAAAATTCGAAACAAATTTCGGTGAGGACGAATTGATGAAAACGCTTTTTGCGACAACGTTGTTGGTTGCGCTTCTCGGCGCATCCGCGGCCGATGCACATCCGTGGGGCTGGCATCACCACCACTGGCACATGCACTGCGTGTGGCACCATCATCACCGGCATTGCTGGTGAGCTCAGCTGGGCCGCTACATTGCAGCCCGTTTGACAGACAGGAGACATCTCGGCCCGAGCGGGTCGAGGTGTCTTTTTTTGATTCCGGGCCAGCGCGGTAGAGGTTCGGGCATAGGGATTTAAGAGCGGAAAAGTTTTCTTTGGCGACGGCTTTGTGCGGTCGATCGGGATGGTCATATTTGAGGCAACGGGGGCTGGCGGCTCCCGCCATGGTCCGCCGGAACTGGGGGCCTGCGCCATCTGGCGGCAGGCAGACGGACGCGTCAAAGAGGCAATAATGACACGCGAAGTTACGCTCGTGCTGCTGGCGCTGGCCGCCTTCGAGTTCAAGCACTTCTTTTGCGACTTCGCGGTGCAGACGTTGCGCCAGGTTCAGGAGAAGGGCGTCTATGGCCGCCGCGGCGGCATCGAGCACGCCGGCCTGCACGCCATAACGTCGATCCCGCCGCTTCTGATACTGACGCGGTCGCCGCTTGCGATCGGCGCGATCGTCATCTTCGAATTCGTCCTTCACTATCACGTGGACTGGACGAAGGCGCGTCTCGACAAGGCGTTCTCGCTGACGGTCGCAAACCAGGCCTATTGGATGCTCTTCGGACTGGACCAGCTCATCCACCAGATGACGTATATCGGCTTCGTGTACGCAATCGTCGCTTTCCGACTTTAGAGGGCGATCGATATTTTCACCTCGATGCAATGGCCCACAACTGCAGGCCACTCCTTTGGTGAAAAATCCAGCGCAACCGAACAGGCCTCGATCTGAGCATCTCCGGCAGGCTTCCCTTGTTTGCCACCTCGGTGGCTCGCATTTGCGGGCCATGACAGGCGGAGGGCAACGAAGCGCTACCCCAGCGCGTGCGAGAAGAACGACAGGATGCGGTTGAGGAAGTCCTGCTGCACCTCGGCGCGCGCCATCAGGCGCTGTGCGTGCGTGGCGTTTTGCTGCTGGCGATCGGCCAGCACGCTGCTGAAGCGCTCCGCCAGCGTCGGAGAGCTTTTCAGCAGCGTGGCGATCGCCTCCATGGGAATCTCCAGCACGCGCATCTCGGTCAACGCGGTCACGGTCGCGGTGCGCGCCGCCCCGGTCATCAGCGACATCTCGCCCACGACGTCGCCGGTGGCGAGGATGTTCACTTCGTGAGCCTTGCCCTCGGCATTGGCGATGACCACGCTGGCCGCGCCTTCCATGATGATGAACATGGACGCCCCGGGCTCGCCCTGCGCCATCAGGACCGCGCCGGCATTGATCTCGGCGGCCTTGCAATGGGCGATGAGGATGTCGACGTGGGCGGGCTCCAGCACCTCCTGGAACAGCGGTGCGCGGCCCAGCAATGCGCGTTCTTCCTCTTCGCCCAGATCGAAATCGAGATCCGGTGGCTGGCTGAGCTCCACCTGCGTGACCGGCCTCGGCAGCTTGTTCTGCTGCACCACGTCGAGAAGCGCCTCGCGCATGACGGACTTGGCCACGGACGGCGAGATCCTGTCGGGGTGATGAAAGAAGCGCACTTCGTAACGCGTGGAGTTGCCGCTCAGATGGGAAACGAGGATCACCGGCACCGGTTCGCGCGAAATACCGCGCCGGCGGGTCATCTTGAAGGCTTCGCCCAGAAGCATGTCCTTGATGCGGTTCGACGGGATGCGATTGTCGACCTCGATGTAGACCGCGAGGCGCTTGGGGTCGCGCGGAACGCTGTGGTTCATGACCGGGTTGGACGTGACCATCCGGTTGGGGACCATCAGGCGCCTTCCGTCTTCGAGTGTCAGATAGGTCGTGCGCCAGGTGATGCCGCTGACCTTCCCATAAGTCGGGTCCGGCATCTGGTCCGTATAGACGGTGAGCCAGTCCCCGATCGCATAAGAGCCGTCGAGATTGATGGCGAGTTCGCTGAACAGATCTTGAATCACGGCCTGCAGTGCGATGCCGAGGATGATCGCGGTCGCGCCCGACGCGGTGACCAGACCGGTCACCGATAACCCTGCTTCGAGGGACATGCCGATCGACAGGCTGACGACCACCAGCAGGATGGTGACGATGTCCTGGATCAGCGCCGGCGTGTCCTGGCCGCGGTGACGTTTGAGATAACCCTGCCAGTAGAAGCGCCGTATCAGCGCATCGAGAAAGACAGCCACGGCGACGATCAGCGCGATCGTGGTGACCTCTATCGTCAGCGCCGCATTGGGGGGCGTGAGATGCGCGCGGATCTCCGGCGCGGCGCCCAGCTCGGCAAGCAGCATGACGATGATGACGAGGGAGGCCCAGATCACGCTATTTTTCCGTCATCGAGATCGCGACGCCCGTCTCGCCGTGCCGCAGCCGCTCCATGTGGAGCTTCACGCAGGGATCGTCGGGGTGCTCTTTTTCGAGGTCCTCGAACATCGCGCGTGCGTCCGGAGAGTTCTGTTGGAGCTTGTCGTAGGCGGCACGATAACGGGCGAGAAATGCCTCATCCCTCGTCTTCTCTTCGTGCAGCGGCTCCCAGACCTCGACGGCCTGGGTCTTGCCTTTCAGAACGACGGAGGCGATCGGCCGGAACGTGATCGTGTGGCAAAGCTGCCTGGCGGCGTCGCTGACGCAGATGCGTGTGCCCAGATGCTTGTTGAGGCCCTCGAGCCGCGAGGCGGTGTTCACCGAATCGCCCTGTGCCGTGTAGGTAAAGCGGGCATGCGAGCCGAAATTTCCGATCACGGCGGGGCCGGTGTGAACGCCGATGCGGGTGATGCCGAAGGCGATGCCGCCGGCGTTCTGCTCGCGGTGGAAGCCGTCGCAGAACCGGTCGATTGCGAGCGCGCATTGCACGCAACGTTGGGCATGATCGGGAAGATCGACGGGCGCGTTGAATATCGCGAAGACCGCGTCGCCGATGAACTTGTCGACCATGCCGTCATGCTTGAGAACGATCTGCGTGATCCCGTCGAGATAGGCGTTCAGGATGCGCGGTAGCTCTTTCGAATCCAGCCCTTCCGACATCGTAGTGAAATCCTTCACGTCGGTGAAGATGTAGCTCATGACGCGACGCTCGCCTTCGAGCGACATCCTGGCCGGATCGCGCACGAGCTGGTCGACGACCTTGGGCGAGACGTAGCGGCCGAAAGCGCCCTTGATGAACTCGCGCTGGCGCCGCGCGTCGCCGCCGGCCAGTCCGTCCATCGCCCAGAAGGAGCCGGCGGCCGCGAGTGTCGGGGCGATGAGCTCGATGATGATTCCGGCCTCGGCGAAGAGATAGACGCCCCCTACCCAGAACAGCGCCAGCACGGCAAGACCGCCGAGCGCACGGGGCACGAGATGCCAGTCGAGCATGCCGAGACCGGCACCCGCCGCCGCGAAAAGGAAGACGATCACCGTATTCACAAGGGGCGGCACGAACGGCGAGGTCTTGTGCTCCAGCAGCTGGGCGACCGCTTGAGCCTGGACCATGACACCGGGCATGGTTCCCGCGTCGCCCATCACCACGGAGAATGGCGTGCGGTGCTGGTCAACAAGCGTAAGGTCTGAGCCGATCAGGACGACACGGTTGGCAAACGCACTCGCCGGAAGGGCGCGCACGAGCGGGACCGAAGCGGCGACTTCTGCAAAGGCCGGCGTGTTTAATCTGGGACGGCCGTGCCAGACGATCGGAACGCGGTCGTCCCGGGTCATTATGCCCACCTTTGCCGCCAGCGCCCGCGGGAGGCTCATGATATATGCGCCGCTGTGCGATTTTCGCCCGGGGAATACCCAGCGCGCCGTGTCGGTCTGGTCTGTGCCGAGGTTCACGTAGCCGCGTAGTTTCGGCGGCACGAAGCGGTCGAGATAGGCGAGCTGCAGCTCGTCGACGACATTCGGCGAGTTGGTGTAGCCGATGACAAGCGGTATTTTCAGGCTGCGTAGCGTACGCTCCAGAGCCGCATCCTTATCGGGTTCGGTGGGTTGATCGAACAGAAGATCGACGCCGATCGCGCGCGGATGCTTTGCCGCCAGAGCGTTCAGTAGATCGCTTACGAATGCGCGGTCGATCGGGGAGCGGTACGGCAGGTTGGCGAGCGTACCTTCGTCGATTGCGACGACAGTGACGTCGGTACCCTGTGCCGTGACCGGCGTATAGGACGCGACTTCCCAGTCTTCGATATAGCGATCCGAGCTCGTGAGCGCGGCCACGTGGCTGATAGCAAAGATGGCCAGCGCCGTAGCAGCCAGCGTCACGATGGTAAACACGATGAGCGCGCCGGTCGCGCCTCGACGACGGAACGCGTCGATCCAGTGAAGAAAGCGTGCAATCATCTGGAGGTTCGGGCGAGCGCCTCCGCCTGCGCTTCACAACCCTTGTCGGCCATCCAGGCCGCACGCACCGCATCGTTCGAAAGCGAGGCCGGCACGGCGCTGACCGCGATCGCCTTCTCCGCGCCGTCGACCGACACGAAATAGGTGGCTCCGCCATGCATCGGAATGTTCGTCTCGACGGGAAGCCTGTCTTCGCCCGCCGGCCATTCCGTAGTGACCTTCCAACTGCGATCGTCGGGCATGACGCTCAACGCAGCGGTCGTGTTGGTCTGCGCGCGCCAGAAGACGGGCGTTTGCCCCTCGCGCAGGCAGACCGTTCCTGCGCGGCTCGCATCGATCAGCCAGGGGTCGGGCAGCTTGGCGTTAGCGGTGCCGCGCGTCGTGCCGACTTCCCCGGTGCGTTCGCCCAACTCCGTCGCCAGTGCGGCAAGCTTGGTGCCCAGGCTCAAGCCACCCTGCCCCATTTGCGACGGCGGCTTGTCATTGGGGCCGTCGATGACGATTGTCGCGCCGCTTTGCGAGATGAGCGTGACGTGCTGGCCTTGCTTGAGAACCAGCGGCTTTGAATTGTCGACCTGGCTTCCGGGCGCGAGCGAAACACCGCGCGCCTCCACGACGATGAGCTGTCCGGCCTGCGCGGGCGCAGCCGCCAACAGCAAGATGCCTGCGGCGGCAAAGAGAGAACGGTGTCGCATGATCAATTGCCCCCTTGTGCCGTCTTCATCGGCGCCTGCGCGCCATCGCCGTCGCCGATGAGCGTGAAGGCCGCCCAATGGAATGGGTGTGCGGTCGCGCCCTGGGCGATGAGCGCGAGCTGCGATTTGCGAAGCGCATCGGCGTAGCCGTCGGTCTGCGCGCGACCCGCGGGCGAGAACACGCCCGTCATCAGCCGCACCGTCGAGGCGGAAGGGACTTCCCAATGGCTTGCCAGCACGGCGTGCGCGCCGGCATGGAAAAACGCGTCCGCGAGGCCTTCCAGCGCACCGCCGCCGAAGCGCGTGCCTCCGGCAGCGGCCGTGTTGCAGGCCGACAGGACGACGAGGTCGGCGTTCAGCCGGAAGGACGAGATTTCGCTGGCATAAAGCAGGCCGTCATCGGCCGCGCTCTTGGGTGCCTGTTCGGGCGGCGACAGCACCAGCGCGGGCTCTCCCTGGCAGCGCAGCTCGCCGGGGAGAAGTCCATGCGTCGCGAAATACAGCACGCGGTACTGGCCGAGGTCCTCGCCGCGCAGCGCCGCCTCGGTCGCCGCCGGTCCGAGCAAAATCGCACGTGGCGAGGCGCCGAACGATGCGCCGACCGTTTCGACTTCCTGCTTCGTGTCGGGCAGCGGCGGCAGCGCGCGCAACAGCGCGGGCGACACCGGACCGTCGCTGGTGCAGGTTGCGGCCAGCGCCGCCATCGGGTTCGAGCCGGCAGAAGCGGAGCCGGTGAAAGCGGGATCGCCCACGCCGAAGAAAGGCTCGGGCGCTTCATGGCCACGCGCCTGATCGCGCAACGTCAGCCACGCGCGCGCCGACGGCACGTCGCTCAACGCCGTGCGGCGGATAAGCCATGCGGCGGAGACATAGTTGTGCTCAGCGCCGTCGCGCGGCGGCTCGGTCACGAGAAGGGCGAAGGGGAGACTGGAGAGATCTCCGTTCGCCGCCAGGACAAGATGATCGACCGAGGCGAGATCGCCCTTGAGCGGGCCGAGCAGCTTTCCATAAAGGGCGAAGGAAGATTTCAGGCTGAAGTCCGGCAACCGGCCCAGCCGCGGCACGAAGGCCGTGCGCAGGTCGGAAATATCCGACGCGAGCTCGGAGTCGGTGATGTCGAGGGGACGCACGGTGAGGCCGGCCGGTGTGACGAGCAGCGCGTAGCTCTGCTTCGCGCCGATGACGAAGCTGAGAAAGGCCTCGCCTTGATGAAGCTGCGCCTTGACGTCGGCGAGTTCGGCGGGTCCCGGATCGGCCAATTGGGAATAAGCCGGATAGGAGGCGCGAAGCTTGGCGGAGATCGCGTCCGCCTGCGCCGACGCCGCCTTCATCTGCGTATCGAGGTCGGCCTCGACCGCGTTGCTGCGCTCATCGTCCGGCTTGGCGTATTCGGCTGCGATTTTCATGCGGGCCGCGGCGCGCGCCTGTTCGGCGCCGTCGGCCTGGGCGACGAGATCGGCGAGTGCCGGATCGTCGGTGGCCCGGCTGGCGGCGACATGCGCAATGGTCTGGTCGGCGACGTCGGATTGCGCGTACTGGCTGGCGCGGAAGATCTCGGCATCGAGGGCGTGATCGCCGTTCGAGGCGACGGCCGCCGTGATGTACGGCGCAATCTGATCGGGCACGACTTCGGAGCGGGCCACGCGGTCCCTGGCGAGGATCGCGAAGGCTTGGCGGAAGCGGTCGAGTGCGGCGCCGTACACCTGCTGCTCGACATAGAACTGACCGACCTGAAGTTCCATCCGCGCCGTCGGTGCGGTGTCGCCGAAAAGTTTCTTGTCGAGGTCGAGCGCGTCGTTGTAGTCGCGCTCGGCTATGACCACGCGTCCTTCGCCGTCGTTGACTTCGGCCATCAACGCGACCGTATCGGGACGCCATTGCAGCGGCAGTCCGGGCTCTTCGCTGACGATCCACAGCGCTTCGTCGGCGGCGGCGCGCGCGCTGGCGAAATTCCCGAGCCTGAGCGCCATCTCGGCCTCGATGCGCAGGCTGTGCGCGAGCTCGCCGCGGTCATCGCCGGCACGGGCGGACCGTCATTGGCGGCGGCAGCGGTCGCAGCGTTCACCTCTTCGCGGCGTGCCGCGGTCGCAGCCTGCGCGAACTTCAGCGCGTCGGCGAAGTCGCGTCGGTTGGCCGCGTCGAGCGCAAGATAAGAAGACAGCCGCGCTCGCGACGCGGCACTCGGCGAGCCCTGGATGATGGGGCTCGCGCGCTGGAACAGCGCGGCGGCTTCATCGAAGCGGCCCTGGTTGCTGACCTGGAGCGCGAGCTCGTCGAGGGTCTCGCCGACCGTCACGGAATCGGGGCCGAACAGCCGCGTCTCGATGGCGATCGCATTGCGATAGGCGGTCTCGGCGCCCGCATAGTCGTCGGCGCTTCCCGCAAGACGGCCGATCTCGATCTGGCGCGCATAGCCCGAGAAGTCGGCGGTACCGGACTTGGCGATGTCGGCGGGAAGCTTCGCCTGAAGTTCGGCCGACGCCGTTTCCTGCGCCGTGACGCTCATGGCGTGACCCGAGACCGCGGCGATGGCCGCTTCCAGCACGGGAAGCGTCGAGGGCAGGCCCTCGGCGGTGATCAGCGTATTGCCCGCGGCGGCAACGATCACGATGCGCGGCCAGCTGTTGCTCTCGACCGTGCACAGGAAAAGCACAAGTCCGCGTCAAGCGCCTTGGTGTCGTCGCAGCGCAACGTGCTCGGATCGACGAGGGTCTTCGCGGCGGCAAGGATCGCTGCCTGGCGCGCCGTTGCGCCTTGGGGAAGGACGTGCGGGGCCGGCGCAAGCGTGAGCTGACCGGCGATGTCGGTCGCGGAGCCGCAATAGATGGTCTGCGTCTTCGACGAGGAAGCCGCGCCGTCGGCGCGACAGTTTTCTCCCGCGAGGTTCTGTCCGAGCGGCGGTGCGCTTGTGTCCGTCGCGCGGGCGGCGATTGCCGCCAGCGCGAAGAATGCCGCCGTCAGTGCCATGAGAAATGTGCGAGAGGCCTTCATTGCCACAGCGCCTCGTTGCCCCAGCTCGAATATTCCTGGTCGGCCGGCGGCACGCCATGCGGGGTCTTGCCGGTGGTGGTCTGGACCTGCGTGAGCAGGCCGATGATGACGATCTGGTGGTTCGAACCCTTGGACTTGGTGAGCGAGTTGGCCACGGTAACGGTCAGCGAATCGGACGGCGTCTGCTCGTCGCTGCCGCTGTCGCCGGCGATGACGTTGTCGCCCTTGTCGCTCGTGGTCAGGAAGCTCGCCGAATAGACCGTCGTATCGGCCGGCGTCGTATCGGTCTGCGGCTGGTAGAGCGACGACGCGTCGATGTTGTTCTTCGTCGAATTGTTGGTGCTGACCACCGTACCGGTCAGCGCCGCGTTCTGCGGCGGGATGTAACCGCTGACCAAGCCGGAGATCGTGCCGCTGCCTGTGTCGTTTCCGATCGAGCTTCCGGATCCGGGCGCCGTGCCGGGCACGAACACGATATTGCCGTTCGCGTCGATCGCGATGTTGCCGCTGACGTCGCCGACATTGTGCCCCGAGGCGTCGCCGTTGCCGATCTGCGCATAGGAGAACGAGCCGCCGTCGCCGCCCGTCAGCGTGAGATCGGTCACCGAGACATTGCCGCTATCGGTGAAATTCGCCGGAACGGCCTGACCGAGGCCGTTGCTGGCGAAGCCGCCATTGCCGATCTCGGCATAGGCGTCGGTGCCGCTGCCGGCCGTGAGCGTCACCGAGCCGGTCGGTCCGTTGGGCGCCGTGACGGTGATGGTGCCGGTATTTGTGCCATGCGCCGATGCGGCCGCGCCCATGTTGGACTTGTCGCCCCCATTGCCGACCTGTGCATAGGCGTCGTTGCCGTTGCCGTTCAACGCGACGTCGTGGGTCACGATGACAGTGACGTCGCCGCTGTTCGTGGCGGTGCCGCCGGCCAGCTGCTCGCCGGCTTCGAAGCCGCCAAGGCCGATCTGGGTGTAGGCGCCGCTGCCGGCTCCCGCCGCGAGCGTCGCGTTCGCGGCGTTGACGCTGATCGTGCCGGTGTTGGAGTAGCCGCTCGACGCCTTGTTCGTCTCCGCGCCGCCATGTCCGATCTGCGCATAGGCTTCGGTGCCTGTCCCGCCGTTGAGCGCGACGTTGCCCGGGGTGGCAACGGTGATATTGCCGCTGTCGTTGCCGGAGATCCCCTGGCCGCCATTGCCGATCTGCGCGAAATCATTCGCACCCGCGCCAGCGGAGAGCGTGATATTGCCGGTCGCGTTGACGGCGATGGCTCCGCTGCCGGCGCCGTGCGTGCCGATCATGGCGTAGCCGTTGACCGCCGCGAGCTGCACCGTCGCGCCTTCGACCGTCGTCGTGCCGGAATTCGAGCCGACCGCGACGCCGCCCGTGGCGCCGTTGCCGCCGATCACGATGCCACCGGCATTGTTGCCGTAGACGCCGGCGTTTCCGAAACTCGCGGCGGCCGTCGTCTGACCGTCCCATCCGGCGACGAGCGCGAGCGCGCCGCTGGAAAGCTGTACTCCGCCGGTCACATCGATCGTGCCTTTCGAGAGCACGGTCGCATTCCCGCCGGCGGCGAGCGAGCCGAGCGTCAGGCCGGAGACGTCATAAAGCGCGACGTCCTTAGCAGCCGAAAGCTGTGCCGTGCCGCTGATGGCGTTGGCCGTATTGGTCAGCGCCAGCGCGCCGCCCGAGCTGTTTGCCGTCAGCGCGGCCGTCGTGAGGACGCCGTTCGCCGTTTCGCCGATGTCGCCCGTCGCCTGAAGATTGGCGGAGCTGCCTGCGTTCACGGCGCCGGCGAGCGAAATGCCCCCGTGCAGCGCCGTGGCGGCCAGGCTGCCGGCGTTGCTCGCGCCGAGCGTGATCGCGCCGGCATTCTCGAATGTCGCGGCGTTGTGCGCCGAGAGCGTGGTGGTGCCGGACACGTTGTTGGCCGGGTTGCCGAGGGCAATGCCGCCGGTCGAGCTCGTGGCAGTCAGCGTCTGCGCAGCGACGGAGCCGTTTGCGCCTTCGGTGATATCGCCGGCCGCCGTCAGCGTGAGCGCGGCTCCGGCCTGCTCCGCACCATTGATCGCGATCCCGCCGCTTCCCGCCGTGATAGTCAGGTCGCGCGCGCTGCTTGCGCCAAGCACGACCCCCGTGGAGTTTTCGAACGTCGCATCGTTGTGCGCCGAAAGCGTCGTCGTTCCCGAAACGGCGTTGGCCGCGTTGCCGAGCGCGATGCCGCCATTGCTACTGGTGGCGCTCAAGGCCTGCGCGGCCAGCGAGCCGCTTGCACCTTCGGTGATGTCACCCTGCCCTTGCGCCTGCAGCGTCAGCGAAGAGCCCGCCTCGACGGGCCCGTCGACGGCGATTCCCTGGCCGAGCGCGGTCACGGTGAGGTCCGCCGCGTTGCTCGTACCAAGGGCGATCGCCACGGAATTCTCGAAACTGGCATCCGCAAGCGCGGACAGCATCACCGTTCCAGTCACGTCGTTCAGCGCGTTCGTGAGCGAGATGCCGCCGCCCGTGGTCGTGACACTGAGCGCGCCCGCCGCGATCTTCTGGGTCTGCGCTACGTTGGAGCTCGACGCGATCGACAGGTTGCCTCCGCCGAGATCGACGTCGCCACCGGTCGTCGTGCCCAGGGTGAGCGCCTGGGTGGGCGACGCAATGTAGGCATTGGCGCCGTTTGCCGAAATCGCAAGACCGTTGACCGTGACACCGATTGGCGCCGCCGAGCTTCCGATCGCACTGCCTGCGCCAGTAACGGTGATCGAAAGCGCGTCGGCCACGATCCGCTTCGTATGCTGGGCCGTGATCGTGTTGGCGGCGAGCGTAACATTGCCCGCGCCGGTATTCGTGCTGATCGACGTGCCGTTGCCGATCTCGGCGAAGTCGGCGCTCGTGCTGCCGCCGTCGAGAGCGATCGCCCCGAGAGCGTCGACGGCGATGGCGCCGTTTCCGGTCCCGTTGAAGCCGAGTTGCGCGCTGCCGTTCACGCCGCTCATGGTGACGTTGTCGGCCGCGATCGTCGTCTGGCCGCCGGAGCTTCCGACGGCGACGTTCCCTGCCGCACCGGTGCCACCGATGGTCAGGCTGTGGCCGCCATTGCCATAGACGCCTGCGGCCGTCAGCGAAGACTGAGGCAGTGTGTGACCGTCCCAACCCGCGACCAGCGTGACCGCGCCCGAGCCTGCGTTCTGGATCGACGTTTCGATATCGAAATCGCCGGCGGTCGCAATGGTCAGCGCATAAGGACTTCGAATAGTCGATCGCCGCATCGGACAGCACTGTCGGGGATGTTCCGGTCAGCCCGAGGAAGAAATTCCCGCCCACGATGTCGTTCAGCCCACTCGACTGCAGGCCGCTGACAGTCTGCGCGACGATTGAGACGTTTCCGCTCTCGGCACCTGGTGAGGCGTAATTGCCGACGATCACCGTGTCAGGCGTGCCGGCGTTGAGATCCAATGCACCCGCATCGGTGATGTTGATGTCGCCGCTTGCGGAGCTGTTCGCGCCAGCCTGATCCAGATTGCCGATCTGCACGAAGCCCGCGGGATTGGTCGCGGTCGTTAGCTCGATTCCGTCGTGGCGGGATTGCCATTGACGGTGACATCGATCGTTCCAGATACAGCAACGCCGCCCGGTGCCGTGGCGCCGGACCCGAACGCGATGCCGCCATTGCCGATCGCGCACGTCCGTGCCGCTCACGCCGGACGTCATGACGAATGTTCCCGGTGACGATGCGCTGGTTCCCACCTGGAGCGTGATGTTTCCGGACGTCGTGCATGCTACCGCCGGTCAGCGCGGCGTTCTTGACGAGCCGATCGCCGCCATTGCCGATCTGGATGTCCGTGGCGCCGGCTTCGGCGTCAAGCGTAAGCGCGCCGGTCGTGACCGCTATATTGCCGCCGAACGCGATCGCGCCATTGCCAGTCGCGCCCGAGCCCGCGCTCGATCCGCCATTGCCGATTCGCGCCTCGGTGCTTCCGGCCGTCGTCTGCAGCAGAACGTTCGTCGCCGTCACGGTGATGTTGCCGCTTTCGGTGAAGCCGCCCGATGCGTTCTGGTTCGAGCTGCATCCGCCGTTTCCGATCTCGACGCAGCTGTTGGCCTCGCCCGGCAGCAGCGACACAGTCCCATTCGCGCTGACGTCGATCGTGCCGGTCGCGTTGCCGTTGAAGCCCGAGCCGCCATTGCCGATCTGCGTACCTGCCGAGCCGGCGCCCGACGGAATTTCCAGGGTGACGTTGCCGGCAAGCGCAGACACCGTGATGTCCCCGCTGTTGTTGCCGGTGGCATTTGGGCCGCCATTGCCGATTTGCGCGGCGGAATTGAGCGCCTCGCCGTCCAGCGTCACGTCTCCTGTCGACGCCGTCACCGAGATCGTGCCGCTGTTTGCACCGGTGCTGTTGTCGCCGCCATTGCCGATCAGCGCCGTGCTGGTTGCGCCAAGGGTCGTGAGCGAGACGCTGCCCGTCGTAACTGAAACGTCCCCGCCATGATTGCCGGAGGAATAGCCGCCGCCATTGCCGATCTGGGCGACGCTGCCTGCGTGATTTGTCTCGAGGCTGATCTCGCCTTCGGGGCTGGTATAGATCGTGACAGCGGCCGTGTCGCTGCCGGCAACCCCGGACCCGACATTGCCGATCTGCGCGAAGGTCGCGTTGTTGGTCTGCACGCTGACCGACCCCGTGGTATTTACGTCAAGGGCACCGCCGCCGGCACCATGATAGCCAAGCTGCGCGTAGCCGTTGGTCGCCTCGACGTCCAGCAACCCCGCGTCCACCGTCGTCGTCCCGCCGCTGCTTCCGACAGAAACGCTGCCATCGGCACCGGCGCCGCCGATCGTCACCGTTCCGGACGCGTTGCCGTAGACGCCGCCGTTGGCGAACTTCGTCGGATCCAGCGTTTGGCCGTCCCAGCCTGCGACGAGATTGATGTCGCCGCTGCCGGTGTTCTGGATCGAGCCGTCGACGGTGATGCCCTGCGAAGAGAGAAGATTGAGCGTGTGCGGGCTCGAATAGGTGGCACCCTCCTCCGCATAAATTCCGTATGAGCCCGTGATCCCGACCGTCACATCGCCGCCACCGCCGACTGACGTGCCGAGGTCTTCGATGAGCATCGACGTCAGCTGGGAATTGTCGAGCTCGTTCGCGACCAGCGTGACGTTGCCGCTCTGGCTGCCGCCGCTGCCTGTGCGGTTGCCGACCCAGGCTTCGGAACCGGATGCGCTGCTACTGTCAAAATTGAGCTGCCCCGCCGCCGTGACGGCAGTACTGCCGCTGACCACTTGGTTCGTCGCCTGCGCGGCGTCGCCATTGCCGATCATGCCGTAGGCGTTCGGAATCTCCGGATCGGGACTGTCATTGTCGTAGATGCCGCCGCCGGAGATCGCGATGTTCCCGGTCGCCGACACGTTGATGTTGGCGCTCGCACTCCCGGCGACGCCCATGCCCAGATCGCCGATCTGCGCGAAGGGCGTGGCGCCCTCGCCGCTCGAACCCGAGCGGCCGCCGATGAGGCAGATATTCGCGTCGCCGTCGAAACACGCGCCTATACCCGTCAGGCCGCCTGTGCCCGGAACACCGTTTGCTACGACGTTGATCGTGCCCGAGCCACCGTCGCCGTGATAACCGACCTGCGCGTAGCCAGCGAGCGACTCGACATAGATCTGCGCCGCACCGATGGTCGTCGTGCCGCCCTTGCTGCCGATGGCGGTGCCGGTGCCGGAAGCTCCGATAGAGAAGGTGTTGCTGCTTCCCGGATTGTAGTCGAAGAGGCTTCCGTTCGGATCGCCGACCACCCAGACGGCAGCGCCGACGACGGATGTCCCTTCGCTGTTGCCGTTCTTCTCTGTCGTGGTGTTGCCGTAGGCGCCGGGCGTCGTGAGAACGTTTGCCGGCGCAACGGCGGATTCCAGCCCGCGAGAATTGTGATATCGCCGCTGCCGGTGTTCTGAATTGAATAGGGAAGCGTGATGCTGCCAGTCGACAGCAGGGTCAGCGAATGCGGGCTCGAATAGGTGGCCGCACCCTGGCCGAGATAGGTGTTGATGTAATCCGTCTGCGGGTTCGTGAGCGCAAACGTTATGTTGCCGCCGCTCCCGGCGGTATCGCCCATGTCGGAGCCGAGCATGTTGCCGAGCGTGTCATCGCCGCCGAAGCTGTTGGCGTTGCTGACATTGCCTGTGATCAACGTGACATTGCCGGATTTAACAGCGCCGTCGGCCGCAGAGTTGCCGATCCAGGCGACTGCGCCCTCGCTTCCGCCGTTCTGCGTTAAGGTAGTCGTGCCGACGACGGTGATCGCAATGTCGCCTGTGATGTTTCCTTCAACATCGCCGTTCAGAGAGCCGTTGCCGATTAGCGCGTAGTCGGATGAGTTGACGTCGCCCGCCACGTTGAGATCGCCGGTTGCAGCGACATTGATCGGGCCGCCGCCCGCGCCGTGGTAACCGATCTGCACATAGCCGCCCGACGCCTGAAGCGAGATGTTCGTGCCCGCGACGGTCGTCGCGCCGCCGACGCTACCGATCGCAAGGTTGCCGGTCTCACCCGGCTCCTCGCCCTCGTCAAAATCGGGGTAATCCCAATCGGAATCGCGCGAAATGTAGACGCTGCCGGCGTTGCCGAAGACGCCGGATTTCGTGAACTGCGTAGAATCGGTGGTATGTCCGTCCCAGCCTGCGACGACGTTGATGGCGCCGGTGCCGCTGTTTTGAACATTCGCCGCGATATAAATGTCGTGCTCGGAGAGAAGGCTGAGCGCGTGGCTGCTCGCGTAGACGACATCGTTGTAGAGGTCAATCTCCTGCGCCGCTTCAAGCGTGACGTCGGTCGTGGCGAGTGCGTTGATGATCGTCGATGGGCTGATGTAGTCGGTCTGGCCGGAGTCCGTATTGACGTCGAGTGTGCCATTGGACGGCAGGCTCGTGCCCTCGTCGACATTTTCAATCTCGATGTAGTCGGGATCGAGCAGCCAGTTTCCGGTCTGGCCCTTCGGAGCAGACGTATCAACTGTCGCTGCGGGGTCTACGCCAAGCGTGTGGCCCGAGGTCTCGACTTGGCCGCCATTGCCGCCCTGCGCGCCGCCCTTTGCGCTGACCGAACCCGCGAAGCTCGTCGCATCGTCCGACCACACCGCAACCTGGCCACCATTGCCGTTCGTGGTCGCATCGGCCGTGATCATGGCGTTGCCGACCGTCGTCGTCTGCGCGTTCGGCTGCGGGCCGGCGCCGTGGAAATTGCCGCCGATCAGCGCCGTGCCGCCGCCCGCCGAACCGGAGACGTCGATTTTCGCGCCGTCCGCGACCTGCACGGTTTTGCCGAGAACCTGGACCGTGCCGCCGGTCTGGCCCGGCTTCGCGCCGGACGCATCGAGAATTCCCCGGCATCGGCGGTGCCGTCGCCGGCATCGAGAACGATCTCGCCGTTCTTCTCCGAGGCGGTGGTCGCCTGGACCATGCCGGCGTTGTTGATGACGTTGTCAACGACGTTGCTCGCCGCGCGCGCCGTCATGGTGACCTGTCCGCCGGGTGCGGAGATGGTGCCGCTGTTCGACACCAGCGCCGCCTTGGCGGTGCCGTCGGCATTTTTGGGCGTCGACGTCACGGGCGAGGCGACGGCGAAGCGGATGAGATTGTCGCCGGTGAAGTCCACGGTGAAAGTCGAGCCGCTTGCCAGCGCGACAGTGCCGAGATTGGCGCGGATCAGGCCCTCATTGGTGACGCTCGCTCCCGCGAGCACCGCGGAGCCGGCGGTCGCCGTCGCAATCGTTCCGCGATTGACGACGGAAGCGTTCGGATTGGAGGACGGCGTACCGAAATTGTAGTTGCCCGACGCGAAGTCGCCGTCGCGCATGTCGGCCGTCGTGGCGATGAGACCGCCGACATTGATCTGGCTTCCCTTGCCGAACAGGACGCCGTTGCCGTTGATGATCCAAACCTGACCGTTGGCAGAGAGATTGCCTTCGATATCTGACGGCGAGGCGCCGACGACGCGGTTGAGCGCGATGGACGACGAATTCGGCTGCGCAAACTGCACCGACGAACCGGACGAGACGGAGAAGTTCTGCCAGTTGATGATCGCTTTCTGGCTCGTTTGATTGATTACGGTCGAATTCGCGTTCGGCGAAGTGATGATGGCAGACCCAGAGGCGACGGAGCCGCCGGTCGGACCACCGGCGCGCGCTTGCGGATCGCTAATCCCGATGAACAGCACCATGGACACGGCGCTGGTCGCGAGCAGCCGTGCCGCAATGCGACGAAGTGGGGTGCCCGGCGCGCGGGTTGGTTCAGAACGAGACAGACGCATCCATCAGGACCTTTGTTGCTTGGTGACCCCCGTCACTTCCGGGCACTGCAGCCAGCGTCCGGTCGAGCTCGACATCTGCCGCGATGTTGAACGGAGCCAGAAACGCAGACCGCCGCCGACGGATGAAATAGAATAGTTTGCAAGGCTCGCGCCAGCTCCGTGGATGTACCAGCTGTAGGCACCGTCCACGAAGACATAGGGCTGAAGCGCCAGGATCGACCACTCGGGAATGCGCGTGTCGTAGTGCAGCTCGGCCGAACCGCCGAGGCCGCGATCGCCGGTGATCGCGCCCGGATCGTAACCGCGCCCGATCTGCGTACCGCCGAAGGCAATCTGTTCACCGGTGATGAGGGGCGCGAAGGAGTATTGGCCTTGCGTGGCGAGTACGGCGCTCACGGAGTTGAACAGGTTGCGCGTCACGCGCGCGCTGGCGGTGAGTTTGGTGAAATCGGTCTCGCCGTTCACCCGCGACAACTCGGGAGACTTGTTCGGCGTGGCGCCGAAAATCGGAAGACCCTGGGCGACGTCCAGCGTCCCTTGCCAGACGGCGTCGAGAAATCCGCTTCGCAGATAGCTCGCGCTGATATCCAGCACGCGCCACTGGTCGTGGCTGACGCCGGCGCCCAGGATGTTCACGCGCGCGTCCTGCACGGTGAAGCCGCCGTCGAAGCTCAGAGTCTCCTCGCGCGACAGGATGGCGGGGTAGGTGAGACGCGGGCCGACGGCCCAGCTGTCGGTCAGCGCGTTGAACGCCGCGAGCGTCGAACCGGGCTGGCCATGCGTCACGGTGACGAACATGCTGCCGAGCAATCCGTCCGGGCCGATGGCGCGACGATAATTGAGCTGACCGGCGACCTGGTCGATATTGTCCGGCGAGATCGTGACGGTTCCCGCGAGCTGGTCGGCTCCGAACAGATCGTTGGCCGCAGCGTTGGCGGTGACCGTCCACAGGCCCGAGAAACGCGAACCGCGATTGTTGACGCTGAGGCCGCCGGTGAAATCCGGCTGCAATTCGGTGACGATGAGATCGGACGCACCGGGCGTCGTCGCGGATGGCTTGAGCACCCCGGTTGCGCTGACGCCGGGGAGATTGTTGGCGAGCAGAAGCGAGCGCTCCATCGTGTCGAGCACGAGCGGCTTTTCCCGGAGCACGGGGGTCAGGTACGCCTTGGTCACGTCCTGCGTCGGTACGCTCGTGCCTTCGACCGAGACCGAGGCGACATAGCCTTCGACGATGTCGATCGTGAAGACGCCATCCTTCACGCGCTGCGGCGGAACATAGGCGCGCACGAGGATATATCCCGCGGCGCGGTATTCGGCTTCGATGGCATCGGCGACGTTTAGGATGTCCGACAGCGTGACGTCCTTGCCGATCAGCGAGGCGTAGAGAGGACGGAAGCTGTCGGCGGAAAACGTCCGCGCACCGACGACATGGATGTCGTTCAGCTTGAAGTGGATCTCGTCGACGGCGCGCGGCACAGGCGAACGCTGGGGCGCCTCGAGATGGAAATCGAAATCCGGTTCGCTGGGCGCCGCGGGCAGCGGACGGTCGCGCCCGGGTTGCGCCGCGCCGGGAAGCGCTGGCGGAACAGGTGGCAAAGCCCAACCAGCGGACGGCACTGCGATCGCCGCTGCCCCCGTCATGCACAAGACATATACGTGCGTTCGCCTCGCAGACCGGCGCGGCCGGCGGAGCTCATTCCCCACGTGCACTTCCAACACCCCATTCCCGCAAGGCCCCACAACCCGGCGAGCGACGAACCTATATTGGATTTATATTTACACCACAAAGCGCGGCGGCTTTTGGGCAATTCTTTAGGAAATTGGTAACTTTCGAAGTTCCGGCCGGAGCTCGTCGATGTCGCTCCTCGACACGAATTCTGTCGCTCAGTGTACTTACCGTCTCCAGGCTGAAACCCACGAAGACTGGCTACGCGCAATGCTGTTCGGTGTCCTGGTCGAGAATTTTGGAATTTTCGTGCGCGAGCGTTACGATTTGCCGCCCGATTGTGCTCCTGTCGAGTCCTATTCGCAGGCTTTGTCCCATCTTCATAACGCCTTTGGCCACCACATAATTCCGCTTTCGCTGCTGTCCCGAAGCGACGGCTCCTGCGCGGATTGCGAACGGAAGGTCATTGTCGAGCACTGCCTGTTCCTGGCGCGAGCCTCCGGGCAAGCCGCAGGCGACGATGAACGGGCCGCGCTGGAAGAATATGTCGTCGAGTTCCGTCCGACCCTCGTCCAACTCGAGCCAGCCCTGCATCGGCTGGAGCACGAGCCGGCCGAGCACCTCGATGCGTTCCTCGCCGCGGCGAAGGCGGTGATTGAGGCCGATGGTGTGGTGCGGCCCGAGGAAGCGCGTTTTCTCGAGAAGCTGGCCGGCGAATGCGCCGCGGCCCGGAACTCCGTCCGAGGCTAAACACGGATTATCCAGACTGGCGCCACGACCGGGCGGCTTGCCGCGCGGCGGGGCTTCCGCTATATGCCCGCCCCACACAGCGGCTGCGGTCGCGGGGGCCGGTTTCCGGTCATGCGCATGGTGCGCTTTCCCCGCGAGCCAACGTGTCGAAGGGCCTCCCTGCCCCGACGCGCCGTAGCCCGGAAAGGGAAGCAAATGGCTCTTTACGAGCACCTCCTGATCGCGCGCCAGGACATCAGTGCGCAACAGGTCGACGCCCTGGCGACCCATCTCAAGACCATCGTCGAAGGCGAAGGCGGCAAGGTCGAGAAGCAGGAATATTGGGGCCTGCGCGGCCTCGCCTATCGGCTGAAGAAGAATCGCAAGGGGCACTATGTGCTCCTCAACATCAACGCGCCGTCGAGCGCGGTGGTGGAGCTCGAGCGCCAGCTCAAGATCAACGAAGACGTGCTGCGCTACATCACCGTGAAGGTGGACCAATTCGAGCAGTCGTCGAACAAGAACCGCCGCGATGATCGGCCCGAAGGCGCCAAGCCGGAAGGCAGCGTCGTCACAGAGACCCTGGAGCCCGCACTATGAGCCACGCCGGTGGCGCCCAACGGCGTCCGTTTTTCCGCCGCAAGAAGACCTGCCCGTTCTCCGGGGCCAACGCGCCGAAGATCGACTACAAGGACGTAAAGCTGCTGCAGCGCTTCATCTCCGAGCGAGGCAAGATCGTGCCGTCGCGCATCACGGCGGTCTCCGCAAAGAAACAGCGCCTGCTCGCGCAGGCCATCAAGCGCGCCCGTTTCATGGCGCTCTTGCCTTACGTCGTGGAGTAGGAGTTCCGCCATGCAAGTGATCCTGCTCGAACGCGTAGAGAAGCTCGGCCAGATGGGCGACGAGGTGAAGGTGAAGGACGGCTTCGCCCGCAATTACCTCCTGCCCAAAAAGAAGGCCCTTCGCGCGACAAAGGCGAACCGCGAGGTCTTCCTGACCCAGAAGGCGCAGCTTGAGGCCCACAATCTCGAGCGCAAGAAAGATGCAGAGGCAGTTGCCAAGAAGCTCGAAGGCAAGATCTTCGTTCTGGTGCGCCAGGCCGGCGATCGCGGCCAGCTCTACGGCTCGGTGAGCCCACGCGACATTGCCGATCTCGTCACCGCAGGCGGCTTCACCGTCAGCCGCACCCAAGTGCCGCTGGACAAGGCGATCAAGGCGATCGGCCTGTTCCCGGTCGATGTCGTCCTTCATCCCGAAGTGCGCGTGCGGGTGACGATCAACGTCGCGCGCACCGAGGACGAGGCCGAGCGCCAGGCGCGCGGCGAGGACGTCCTCACCGAACGCACCGAGTCCGAGGAAGCCATTGTCGCAGCCGAAGAGCTTTTCGAGGAAGGCGCTGCGCCCAAGGCCGATGGCGAAGAGGAAAAGGCGGACGCCTGAACTTCGGTTGAGGCTTGCGTCATTCTTTTAAGCGTCATGGCGGTACGCAGCCGCCTGCGACGATCCCAATTTCCTTCTCGCGGAAAAATTGGGTCGCCCGGACCGGTTCGATGACGGCTCTGGTTGTGTTTCCCAGCTTAACCAGCACCCGAACCGCGGCCTCGTTTGGGCCGCGATCTTCGGCTATTGTCTGCGCCGCTCTGGAGGACGCCCGTTCATGTCTGCCGTCGTCGAAACGAAACGCGTGACCGTCCCGGAAATCCGCGCGCACAAGAGCGCGAAGCCGGTCGTCTGCCTCACCTGCTACCACGCGCACACCGCGCGGCTGCTCGACGAGCATGTCGATCTCATGCTGGTGGGAGACAGCCTCGGCATGGTGATGCACGGCATGGACAACGACGCTGGGCGTCACGCTCGACATGATGATCACCGCACGGCAAGGCAGTGATGCGCGGCTCGAAGCATGCGCTCGTCGTCGTCGACATGCCGTTCGGCTCCTACGAGGAGAGCCCGCAGATCGCGTTCCGCAACGCCGCCCGCGTCATCCAGGAGACCGGCTGCACCGCGGTGAAGATGGAAGGCGGCGCGCGTATCGCCGAAACCATCCGCTATCTCATTCAGCGCGGCATTCCGGTGATGGGTCATGTCGGGCTGACGCCGCAGATGATCCAAGTCTTCGGGGGCTTCAAGACGCAGGGGCGCACCGAGGCCGAATGGCCGGCCATCGAGGCCGATGCCAGGGCCGTCGCAGAGAGCGGGGCCTTTGCGGTCGTGCTCGAAGGCATGGCGGAGCCGCTGGCCGCCAAGATCACCCGCGAGATCGCCATCCCCACCATCGGTATCGGCGCATCGGCCGAGTGCGACGGTCAGATCCTCGTCATGGAAGACATGCTGGGCTTGAACCCCAACCCGCCGAAATTCGTCCGCCGATACGCAAATTTGGGGCCGGATATCGCCCAGGCGGTCAAGGCCTATGCGGCCGATGTGCGCGCGCGCCGCTTCCCCGGCAAGGAAAACGTCTACACCATGAAGAAGACGGGCTGACACTCGTCCTCAGCAGAAGTTGCGCATCCCGCGCTGGCGCGCTAATTATCCCGCGCGGTCAAGCCCTTGGGCAGATTTGACCGCTCCCCGGAAGGACTGACACGTGACCGATATCTTCCGCGAAGTCGAGGAGGAAGTTCGCCGCGAACGATTCGACAAAGTCTGGAAGGAGTACGGCGATTACATCATCGCCGGCGCCGCCGTCGTGATCATCGCCATTGCGGGCTTCGAGTTCTGGCAGCGTTACGAAGCAACGCAGCGCGCCAAGGCGTCCGCCCAGTTCAACGCAGCCATCGCGCTCGCCAACGCCAACCCCTCGGCCGGCGAAGCGGCGTTCGAGAAGCTTGCGGCGACCGCGCCCGGCGGTTATGCGACGCTCTCCAAGCTTTCGCTTGCCAATGCGGCGCTGGCGAACGGCGAGCGCGCGAAGGCCGTCGCGATCTACGAGTCGCTCGCCGCCAGCGACAAGAGTCTGGTCGGGAACGCCGCGCGCATCCGCGCCGCGTGGGCGATCGTGGACTTCGCGCCCAAATCCGATCTGCAAAACCTCGTCGCGCCGCTCACCGATCCGACGTCGGCCTGGCGCTTCCTCGCGCGCGAAGTTCTCGCCTATGGCGACTACCGTTCCGGGCAGCTGCGCGAGGCACAGCGCGAGTTCCGAACGCTCGCGGTCGATACCGACGCGCCGCAGTCGGTACGCGCACGCGCGCACGGAATGGCATCGCTGCTGAATGCCGGCGGCACCGGCAATTTCGGCTTCGTCCCGCAGCCTCCCGCTCCCGCGCAGAGCTCCGCCGCTCCAACCCCGCAAGGCACTCCGTCCCAATGACAGCACGACAATTCAGCAAGGTCGCGCTTGTCGCGGCCCTGGCCATGACGCTTGCGAGCTGCAGCGCTTACGACACGGTTTCGGGCTGGTTCTCCGGCGGCGGATCGAAAGTGAAGCTCAAGGGCGAGCGCATCTCGGTCATGGTCAACGACGAGTCGCTTGCACCCGATCCCGATCTTGCAAGCGTCAACGTGGTTCTACCTGCGCCTTATGCCAACGACGCATGGCCCAATCCCGGCGGCTTCGCCGACAACGCGATGTATCACCTCGAAGCGAAGGGTCCGCTGCAGCAGCTCTGGGCGCAGGACGCGGGCAAGGGCTCCGACACTGACTCGCGGTTGACCGCGCCGCCGGTCGTCGCCGGGGGCAAGGTCTTCGTGCTCGACTCCAAGGCCCATGTCTATGCCGTCGACGCCAACAGCGGCGAGCAGCTATGGGACGACAATCTCGCGCCGCACGGCGAGTCGAGCTTCTGGCACGACTACAGCCTCGGCATTTTCGGGCAGGACAATCCATCGACCAGACCAAGGGCTTCGGCGGCGGCGTCGCCTTCGACGACGGCAAGCTGTTCGTGACGACGGGCTTCGGCGAGGTCTATGCGCTCGATCGCGGCGACGGGAAAGGCAGCTGTGGCGAACCGATCTCGGCGTGCCGATCGTGAACGCGCCGGTCGCAAATGGCGGACGCGTGTTTGTGTCGAGCGAGGACAACCATTTCGTCGCGCTCGCGCAGACCGACGGACGCAAGCTCTGGGATCACCAGGCGATCACCGAAACAGCGGGCATTCTCGAAGCACCAGCGCCGCCGTCGCGGGCGATTTCGTCCTGGCGCCCTATACGTCCGGCGAGCTTTATGCGCTCGCCGTCCAGAACGGCAGGCCTGCGTGGAACGACATGCTCACATCGTCGGGCACGATCACTGCGCTGTCGGAGCTCGACGACATCGCCGGCCGTCCTGTCGTCGACCGCGGCCTGGTCTTCGCGATCAGCCACTCCGGCGTCATGGTGGCGATCAATCTCAATTCCGGCGACCGCGTCTGGTCGCGCGACATCGGCGGCATCCAGACGCCATGGGTGGCGGGCGACTGGGTCTATGTGATGACGACCGAGGCAAGCTTTTGTGCCTCGAGCGCAAGGACGGCAAGGTGAAATGGATCCACCAGATGCAGCGCTGGGACGATCCGAGACAAGAGCGGGCCCATCTTCTGGGCGGGTCCCGTGCTCGTCTCCGACAGGCTCATCCTCCTGTCGTCTGCCGGCAACGCCGTGTCGATCTCGCCCTATACCGGCGAGCTGATGGGACGCATCGAAATTCCCGGACGGCACCTTCATCGCGCCGGTCGTGGCGAACGGCACGCTTTATCTTCTGACTGACGACGCGCAACTGGTGGCGCTGCGTTAAGGCGAAAGGGCGCCATGCTTCACCGTGGCCATCGTCGGGCGCCCCAATGTCGGAAAGTCGACGCTCTTCAACCGGCTCGCCGGCCGCAAGCTCGCGATTGTCCACGACACGCCGGGCGTAACGCGCGACCGGCGCGAGGCGGAGGTCGACACGGGCGATGTGCGCTTTCGCATCGTCGATACGGCCGGTTTCGAGGACGGCACGCCGGAACCTCGATCGCGACGCGCATGACGCAGCAGACGCGCAGCCGCCATCGACGGCGCCGATGTCGCCTCTTCGTGCTCGACGCGCGCGCAGGCGTGACAACGGGCGACGAGATGATCGCGCAGGCCCTGCAGCGCTCAGGCAAGAACATCATCCTCGTCGCCAACAAATGCGAGGGCCGCACGACCTTCCGGAAGCCGATTCCCTACGCGCTCGGATTCGGCGAGGCGATCGCGGTCTCGGCCGAACACGATCAGGGCATCGACACGAATCTTCGACGCGCTGGCGCCGTTCTTCGATGAAAAGGACGTGCCGGACGCAGTGACCGGGGACGAAGACGGCGAGCAGCCGCCGGAGGACCGGCCGCTGCGCCTGGCCATCATCGGGCGCCCGAATGTCGGCAAATCCAGCCTGTTCAACCGGCTTCTGGGCGAAGAGCGCTCGCTTACCGGGCCCGAAGCGGGTTTGACGCGCGATGCGATCGCGGCGCCGTGGCGGATCGGCGAGCGCGAGGTCCAGCTTTACGATACCGCGGGCTTGCGCAAGCGCGCGCGCGCGGCCGGCGAGACGCTGGAACAGCTTTCCATCGCCACACGCTCGACGCGATCCGCTTCGCCGACTGCGTCGTCGTAGCGGTCGACGCGGCGGCACCATTCGACAACCAGGATCTCACCATCGCGGATTTGGTCGAGCGCGAAGGCCGCGCCATCGTCTTCGCGGCCACCAAATGGGACCTGATCGAGAACAAGGCCGGCGGCATCAGCAAACTGCGCGAGCAGCGCGATTACCTCCTGCCCCAGGTGGCAGGCGCACCGTTCGTCGCCGTCTCGACCGTGACGGGAGAAGGTCTCGACCGCCTGACGGATGCGATCTCAGAAGCCGACCGCGCCTGGAACACCCGCATACCGACAGCCGAACTCAACCGCTTCCTGGAGCAGGCGCTGCACCGTCATGCGCCGCCCGCCTCGCGCGGCCGCCGCATCCGCCTGCGCTACATGACTCAACCCAAGGCCCGGCCGCCGACCTTCGCTCTCTTCGGCAATCAGCTGAAGGCCCTGCCCGAACTCGTTCCTGCGCTATCTGAAGAACGCGCTTCGCGAGACCTACAGTCTCGGCGGTGCCCCCATCCGGCTGACGCTGCACACGGGGAAGAATCCGTACGCGGATAAATGACCGGTGGTCGCTTTGCCGCAGGGTTGCAGATCGTTCCACCATTTTCCGCAACGCGGAACTGGCCGCGGCCCGCAAACGGGCGCTGTTCCCAGTGGCAAGCCGTATGGAAAGGCGAGCGGCTATGCTGCCTCGGTTTCCGGCGGAATATTGGCCACGGCAGCATGGTGCGCGTCGGCGACGCCCTCCTCGGCTCTTTGCTGCCATGCGCCGAGCAGCAGCCTGTCGGCGCAGTGCTGGATTTGCAGGCTTTCTCGACTGATGTCCTTTAGCCCGCTCGCGATGATCTTCTGAAAATCCTCAAGGTCGTCGAGAAGCTCGTTTAATCCGTCCTTTATGGTGGCGAGTCGGGAGCATTCCACTTTACCCATGATGCGAACGACTTCCAGCCCCGCCGCGAGCCGGCCCATCTCGTTCATCTCGTTGCAGCCTCGCCGGAATTGCTCGGCCTGCTTGGCGATCGCGTGCAGGCCGGCGGCGGCTCTTTCCGTATAGGCCTTCTGCTGCTGATCCAGCAGGAGCACTTCCTGATCATGGGACTGGTCGTCAGGAGCCTGCTCATTGCGGAACTGGGCCAGCGCCTCCTGCTGCATCTTGGCCGTGCAGATCAGGAACAGGCCGCCATTGATCGCCCTGAAGACCTGCTGTGCCGAAGCGATGAGCTGATTCATGTTGCTTTTGATATCACCGGAAATCCTATTGTAGTTGCTCGAGATCACGCCGATCGTTGCGCCTTCCTGGCCGAGCTGCGCCGCCTGAATCTGGAAATTGAGCGTCACATATTCGTTGCGGGCATAGGCGGCCGAGATGGTGTCGGCCTTTTCCAAAAGCGACCGCGAAGCTTGAAGGAGGCTTTCGAAAAGAAGAACGATGCCGTCGGTCGGCCGCCGCATATGGACGTCGCGGGCGCATAGTTCCTTGCTCAATGCGCTCGCCATGAAGGCCGGATAATCGCGGAAGCCGAGCTCGGCCAATCTGTCGAGCAGCAAGTCCGCGCTCGCCGCCGGCGCGAGCGCAGCGCGAGTCTCAAGAGCGGCAAGCTCCTTATATTCGTCTTTGACGACGCCCAGCAAATCGCTGCTCGGCCGCAGACGCACCGAGAGGTAGCCGCCCTCCACCGGCGTCACGATCGCGAACACCCAGTAGAAGCGGCCGTCCTTGGCGCGGTTCTTCACATAGGCACCGATCGGTTCGCCCTGTTTGATCGTGTTCCACAATAGCCAGAACACGGCTCTGGGCATGTCGGGATGGCGAACGAGCTTGTGCGGCTTCCCCAGCATCTCGTTCCAGGTGTAGATCGCCACGCGCTGAAAGACGCTGTTACCCGACTGGATGATGCCGGCCTCGTCGGTCCGCGAGAAGAACAGCTCGTCGAACCGGAACGTGATCTCGCCGTTGCCGGAAGTATCGGCCTGCGCCGCAAATGTCATTGGACGGTCTGCCCCGTTGCGCGCTTGACGGCCGCGTTCGCGCTATCTGGCCGCACGCGCTTTAACGAGCGATGAAACGGGGGATGAGTAGTACTGCGTATGGGCCTCTATCGGGTGATTGGGCGGCCGAGAGGGCGCGTGCCAGAGGCCGACCCGAGGCACGGCTTGAAAATCCGCTCGCCACCCGCGTCCTGCCGACATCGTAGTTTTCGTGTCGATATTCATTGTCGGCGCGTGGGCATGTTCGAAGTATCGTACCTATCCGGTCGTGGCAACCGATACGACAGGGTTCCGCAAATGATCCTGCGCCAAACGCTCTTCTGGTCGCCATGCGCCGTCAGCGCGAGAAGACCACGATCTCTCCGTTCTTTGAACATGACGGCGACAGCAGCGCGACAATATCTGGCGTCACCGCGTCGGGCGTCAGCAGGGATTGCGGATCTTCGCCCGGCATCGCCTTGGCGCGCATCGCCGTGCGCAGCGGGCCGGGGCTGAACAGGTTCACCTTCACCTTCGTCGTCGCGCATTCCGCGGCATAGGTGAGCGCCAGCGACTCCAGCGCCGCCTTGACCATCGCATAGCCGCCCCAGAACGGCGTGTGCTTGCGCGCGGCGCCCGAGGTGACGAACAGCGCACGGCCGGCGTCGGACAGGCGCAGCAGCGGATCGAGCGAGCGGATCAGGCGCCAATTCGCCGTCACGTTCACGTCGAGGATCTCCTGGAAGACCTTCGGCTCGAGATGGGCGAGCGGCGTCAGCGCGCCGAGCGAGCCGGCATTGCCGAGGAAGGCGTCGAGCTTGCCCCAGCGTTCGAAGATCGAGGCGCCGAGGCGATCCAGCGCCGCGAAATCGCGCAGGTCGAGAGGGACGAGCGTGGCGCCGCCGCCGACGCTGCGCACTTCGTCGTCCGCATCTTCGAGGCCGCCCGCCGTACGCGCGACGAGGATCACGTGTGCACCTTCGGCGGCGAGTGCTTTCGCGCTGGCCCGGCCGATGCCGCGCGACGCGCCGGTGACGAGCGCTACGCGCCCTTCGAGAAGCTTGCTCATGCGATCTCTATGCGACGTCGGCGAGAAGCGACAGCTGGCCGTCCTTGCGGCCGCCGGTGATGTCGGTCAGCTCGATGGGGTAGTCGCCGGAGAAACAGGCGTCGCAGAAGGCGGGCGCGGCCGCGTCGCGACGCCCCTGCCCCATCGCGCGGTAGAGGCCGTTCATGGAGATGAAGGCCAGGCTGTCGGCGCCGATTACGCGGCGCATCTCTTCTACATCCATCTTGTGGGCAAGAAGGTCGTCCGTGTTCGGGGTGTCGACGCCGTAGAAGCAGGAATGCGTGGTCGGCGGGCTGGCGACGCGGAAATGGACCTCGGACGCGCCCGCGTCGCGCACCATCTGGACGATCTTCCTCGACGTCGTGCCGCGCACGATGGAATTGTCGATCAGCACCACGCGCTTACCGCTCATCGTCGCGCGGTTCGGATTGTGCTTCTTGCGCACGCCGAAATTGCGGATGCCGTCGGTCGGCTCGATGAAGGTGCGTCCGACATAATGGTTGCGGATGATGCCCAGCTCGAAGGGCAGCTTCGCCTCGGCGGCGTAGCCGATGGCGGCCGGGATCGACGAATCCGGAACTGGGATCACCACGTCCGCGTCGGCCGGCGCTTCGCGCGCAAGCTCGACGCCTGTGAGCTTCCTCTGTTCATAGACATTGCGGCCTTCGACATCCGAGTTGGGGCGCGAGAAATAGATGTATTCGAAGACGCAGAAGCGGCTCGGCTGCCTGCCGAAGGGATAATAACTCTCGATGCCGTCCTTGGTGATGACGACCATCTCGCCGGGCTTCACGTCGCGGACGAAGTCGGCGCCGATGATGTCGAGGGCGCAGGTTTCGGAGGCGAGAATGTAGGCGTCGTCGAGGCGTCCCAGCACGAGGGGACGCACTCCCCAGGGATCGCGCACGCCGATCAGCTTCTTCGAGGTCAGCGCCACCAGGGAGTACGCACCCTCAACCTGCTTCAGGGCATCGATCAGCTTGTCGACGATGTGCCCGAGGGTGCTGCGGGCGGCAAGATGGATGATCACCTCGGTGTCGGACGTCGACTGGAAGATCGCGCCGTCGCGCACCAGGACGCTGCGCAGCGTGCGCGCATTGGTGAGGTTGCCGTTATGGGCGAGCGCGATGCCGCCGCCGGTCAGGTCAGCGAACATCGGCTGGATGTTGCGCGGCGCCGAGCCGCCGGCCGTCGAATAGCGGTTGTGGCCGATGGCGAAGGCGCCTTTGAGATTGGCGACCCGCGTGGCGTTCTTGCCGCCGAAGATGTCGCCCACGAGACCCGCATGGCGTTCGGCTACGAAATGGCCGTTGTCGTAGGTGACGATTCCGGAGGCTTCCTGGCCGCGATGCTGGAGCGCATGCAGACCGAGCACGGTCAACGCCGCGGCGTCGTGATGGCCGAAAACCCCGAACACGCCGCACTCCTCATGCAGCGTGTCGCCGTCGCATTCAGCCTTATCAAAAGGGCCGGTCATGGCTTGCCGTCACCGCCGTTTCCCGTCGCCTCAATGAGCCTGTCTAGCGCGCGACGGTCCCTCGCGCCATAGGCTCTGCGGCCCCGCCTGTGCGAAATCTGGGCGGTTTTTGCAGGTTTCGACATGGGCGCGACGTTCGGCTGCGGCCCGGGCTCGCGGTCCGGCCGCGCTTCGCGCATGTCGCGCGCGGCGTCGCGCTGGTCCTGGTCGGGGACAAGCGCGAGAATAACTTCGCTGGTGCTCTGAATCAGCGGCAGCAGCCGCGCATCTCGAATGGACTTGGGTTGCCCGCGAGTTGGAACGAACCAGGTGAACACGAGATAGGCCAACCCTACGATCGCGAGTCCCCGCACGATGCCGAAGACGAAGCCCAGCGCCTGGTCGAGCGGGCCGGCGGCGGAATGCTGCACGGTCCGGGAGAAGCGGTGGCTCGCAAACGAGATCGGAATCAGAACCGCGACGAAGACGAGCGCGTAGGCCGCGACATCCGCGATCCAGTCGGTCTGGATCATGCCGCGAAGCAAGGGCGCCACCAACGGACCGAAATAGAGCGAGGCGAAAGCGGCGGCCGCCCAGGCGACAATCGAGAGCGTCTCGGCGATGAAGCCCCGATAGATCGCGTAGATCGCCGACACGATGACGATGATCACCGTCAACAAATCCACGTACGTAAAGGCGAGGCTCATGATTTCGAGCTTACCACGGCGGTCAAGGGGCCGGCCCGCGGCGCCTGCGATCGCCATCAGCTCGCCCACATCCCTGACCTCGACAAGCTTGAGACCGGCGCTGTCGAGTTTCATGCCCTTGGGCACGACGGCGGTAGAAAAGCCGAGCTTTGCCGCCTCTTTCAGGCGCAGCTCCGCCTGCGGCGCGGGCCGCACATCGCCGGAAAGGCTGATTTCGCCGAAATAGACGGTGTCCTTGGGCAAGGCTTGTCCATTGAAGGAGGAAATAAGCGCCACGGCGGCTGCGACGTCGGCCGCCGGCTCGCCGACCTTCAGGCCGCCGGCCACGTTCAGATAGACATCGGAGGCGTTGATTTCAACGCCCGCCCGTGCATCGAGCACGGCCAGGATCATGGCGAGCCGACCGGTGTCCCACCCCACCACGGCACGGCGCGGCGTGCCGTACCCCGCCGGCGCCACAAGCGCCTGGATTTCCATGAGCAGCGGGCGCGTCCCCTCGATGCCCGCGAACACCGCCGTGCCGGGCGATGCACTCGTGCGGTCGCCCAGGAACAATGCGGACGGGTTCGCGACCTCGGCGAGCCCCTTTCCGGTCATCTCGAAGACGCCGATCTCGTCGGTGGGCCCGAAGCGGTTCTTTACCGCGCGCAGGACGCGGAAATGGTGGCCGCGCTCGCCTTCGAAATAGAGAACCGCGTCGACGAGATGCTCGACCTGCTTCGGTCCGGCGATCTGGCCTTCCTTGGTGACATGGCCGACGAGGAGAAGTGCCGCGCCCGACGCTTTCGCATAGCGCACGAGATCGAATGACGCAGTGCGTACCTGCGCGATCGTGCCAGGCGCGGCTTCCAGCGCCGAGGTCCAGATCGTCTGGATCGAGTCGATGGCGACGACGCCGGGTACCGGGCCACGCTCGAGCGTGGCCAGGATATCCTCGACGCAGGTGGCCGAGCCGAGCGCGACGGGCGCCGAAGCGAGTCCCATTCGCGCGGCGCGCAAACGCACCTGCGCCATCGCTTCTTCTCCGGAAATGTAGACGGCGCTTCCACCCTGCTGCGCATAGGAGGCAAGCGCCTGGAGAATCAGCGTCGATTTGCCGACACCGGGATCGCCGCCGATGAGAAGCGCCGAGCCCGGCACGAGGCCGCCGCCGCAGACGCGGTCGAATTCGGCCATCGCCGTCACCCGCCGCTGCGGCGCGACGTCGTCGGTCTTCAGATCTTCGAGGACAAAGGGCCTGCCGCGGCCGGACTTGCGCGCGCCCGGTCCGATCGGCGCCGAGGCGGCCTCTTCTGCGATCGTGTTCCAGCCGCCGCAGGCGTCACAGCGGCCGGACCATTTGGCGTGCACCGCTCCGCACGCCTGACAGACGAAGCTCGGTTGCGCGCGCGCCAAAGCTAGCTACGCACCTCCATCTTGATCGGGCCTTCGGCGCGGCCGTGGATGAACTGCTCCACATAGGGGTTGCCGCTCGCATCGATTTCTGACGTCGGCCCCTGCCAGATGATCTTGCCCTTGTAGATCATGGCGATGCGGTCGGCGATCTTGCGTGCGCTGATCATGTCGTGGGTGATCGACAGCGTGGTCGCGCCGACGTCCTTCACCGTGTCGATGATCAGGTGGTTGATGACGTCGGCCATGATGGGATCGAGGCCCGTCGTCGGCTCGTCGAAGAAGATGATCTCGGGATCGGCAGCAATGGCACGGGCAAGTCCGACGCGCTTTTGCATGCCGCCCGACAATTCCGAAGGCGACAGTGCGCCCACATCCGGCGTGAGTCCCACTTTCGCGAGCTTCTCCATCGCAACCTCGCGCGCTTTCCTGCGCGCCATGCCGCGGCCCTGGATCAGCCCGAAGGCGACGTTCTCCCAGACTGGCAAGCTGTCGAACAAAGCTGCGCCCTGGAACAGCATGCCGAATTTGCGCAACACGGCGTCGCGCGCGCGGCCGCTCAGATGTGAGATCTCCTGCCCGTCGACGAAGATCTGACCCGCATCCGGACGCAGGATTCCGAGCACGCATTTGATCATCACCGATTTGCCGGTGCCGGAGCCGCCGATGACGACCAGCGACTGGCCCTTCTCGATCGTGAGATCGATGCCATCGAGCACGACCTTCGAACCGAAGCGCTTCTTGACGCCTCGGAGCTCCACTTTTGCGGTGCTTGCGATTGCGCGCGCCATCGTCACTTTGAGAACAGGATATTGGTGAGGGCGTAGTTCGCGGCAAGGATCAGGATCGAAGCCGAGACGACGGCATTCGTCGTGGCCGCACCGACGCCCTGCGCACCGCCCCTTGAGTGAAATCCGTTGTAGCAACCCATCAGCGCAATGATGAAGCCGAATGCCGCCGCCTTGATGAGGCCGGAATTGACGTCGGAATGGGTCATGAAGTCGACGGTGTTCTTTATGTAGACCGCGCCGTTGAACCCGAGGCTTTGCGTCGAGACGACATAGCCGCCGAACACGCCGATGGAATCGGCGACGGCGACCAAGATTGGCATGCAGAGCACGGCCGCGACGAGACGCGGCACCACGAGATACTTCATCGGGTTGGTCGCGAGCGTCGTTAGCGCGTCGATCTGCTCGGTTACGCGCATGGTGCCGATCTCGGCGGCGATGGCCGCCGACACGCGCCCCGCAACCATGAGGCCAGCGATCACGGGACCGAGCTCGCGCGTGATGCCAAGCACGACGATCTGCGGAACGATGGACTCCGCGCCGTAGCGGTTGCCGCCGATATAGATCTGCAGCGCCAGCACGCCGCCGGTGAAGAAGGCGGTGAGGCCGACGACCGGCAACGAGAAAAAGCCTATACGCATCATCTGCTGCAGGATCAGGAACCAGTAGACCGGCGGGCGCACGCAGCTCCACACGGCCTGGAAGGTGAATTCCGTAAGGCGCCCGATCTGGGCGAGCAGCGTCAGAACCGAGCGGCCGATCGGCGCGAAGATATTCATCGCCGGCTCTCCTCGTAGTGTCGCGGCGCGCGGCGCGAGAGCGAGGTCAGGATCTCATATGGCGAGGTGCTGGCGGCGAGCGCGAGCTCGTCGAGCGTGATCGTGTCGCCCAGGAATTCGACGTCGTCGCCCGTCTTCACGTCGCGAATGTCAGTCACATCCAGCGTGATGAGATCCATCGAGACGCGGCCCGCGATCGGTGCGCGCCGGCCGCGAATGGCGCCTGCTCCACGATTGCCGATGGCGCGCATCAGACCGTCCGCGTATCCCAACGCCGCGGTTGCGATCACCGTCGGCCGCTTTGCCCGAAAGGTCGCTCCGTAGCCAACGCTCTCCCCCTTGTCAACGCGGCGCAACTGGAGCAGGCACGCGGTCAGAACGGCTGAGACGGAAAACGGATTGGGCGCCGTGAGCTGCGGATTTCCGCCGTAGAGTCCGATGCCCGGCCGGACCATGTCGAAGGCGTAATCCTTGCCCAGCAGCACGCCCGCCGATGCGGCGAGGCTTGCTGGCGCCGCCGGCAACAGCGAAAGGGCGGTCTTGAAACGGTCGAGCTGGACGCGGTTCATCTTGGACTGTGCATCGTCGGCGCAGGCGAGATGACTCATCACCAGCACGAGCCTTATTCCGTCGAAGCGCTTCTTCTGTTCGGCGGCGAGCAAGGCGAGCTCGTCGCCGGGAACGCCGAGACGATTCATCCCGGTGTCGATATGGATGGCGGCATCGAGCTTGGTGCGGCTTTCGTGCGCGACCGCGTTCCACGATGCGACTTCGGCGAGGGAGTTGAGCACCGGCGTCAGGCGATGGGTAAGGAGCGCCGGCACGGCGTCGGGGGCCGCGCCGTCGAGCACGAAGATGCGCGCATCGGGAACGCGCGGACGCAGGGCAATGCCTTCCGCGATCCGGGCGACGAAGAAGGTGTCGCAGCCGGCGGCGGCAAGGGCCGCACCGACGAACGCGTCGCCCAAGCCGTAACCGTCGGCCTTGACAACTGCGCCGACCGCCGCAGGGCCCGCCAGCCGTTCGACCAGGCGGTAATTGGAGACAATCGCCCCCAGCCGCACCGTCAGATGCGCCGATTCGAATACCATGTCGCTCATGCCGGCCGGACAATGAAGGTGGGTCGGTCCTGCGTCAAAGGCCGCGCGCAAAGGGTCAACGTCGCCGCTCAATGCGGGCCGCTTCCGTAGATGACCTTATCAATGCAGGGGGTGTTCTGCAGAATTGGGCACGGCCTTGCCGTCGCCCGGAAACGCGCCTCGGCCTCGGCGCCGGTCAATTCGCCGATGGGCGGAAGCGGTGGCGGCGCGATGGCGAGATTCTTGTCCGGTGGCATTTTCCATGGCGCGTGGCGGCAAAGGCGACGGTCGGCTTGTGACAGATATTCATAGCGCGACGCGCCGCAGGCGATGGCCTGCCCGATCGCGCGTAGCACATTTTGCTCGTTGGTCTGTTCGGTGGGTTGAGGCGGCGGTGTCTGGATCGGCGTAATGTGGATGGGCTCTACGATTTCCGGCACCGGCGTGGCGATGATCCGCCTCGGCGCCGGCTGGGACGCCTGCGCCAACGGACGAAGAATCAGGATCGTCTCGATCGGCCTTTCGATGTGCCGCACGACCGGAACGCGCCCGGAAATGACCAGCACGAAAAGCAACAAGACGTGAAGCAACACGACGGCGACAGCGGCGCCCGCGCGGTTGATCGTCCGCCGTCTCGCCTCCGCGTCGGCCAGACCGCGTTGCGCAAAGATCTCTGCCAAGGCGTCCGGCATGCCCGCGAACGAATTGTCTGCCACCGAACCGCCTTACGAGGAACACGGAAAACCGATCTTATTCCAGCCGCTTAGGGCTTGTCTCGCCCGGACGCCGGGACCCTATAAGCTGTCATAAAGGGGAAGCTTTGCACGGCGCTTGCGCATCCTGTCCGACTGCCAGAGCGCAAGCGTCCCGTTGAAAGTCTCCTCCCAGCCCGGCCGCGCGGGACGAGCCTCCCGCTCCAGCGGCGTGCCCTCTTGTGCATCCTTGGCCAGGGCCCGGCGCGCCGCATCGGCCGAAATCCGAATGCCCAGAAACCCGCCGAGCGCGTCGCAGGTTCGGCCGGGATCGGCCATGAGCGACTCGTAAGGCACGAGATGGCAATCGGTGTAACGCCGCAGCCAAGCGTAGCACTCCAGCGACTGAAGATATTTCGAGACTGCGCGACGCGGGCCGGCGCGGAACACCCGGCCGGTGGAACGGGCCCACGGCTCGAAGGCGCGCGTCATGAAGATCGTCTTGGGCCGGTCTTCTTCCAAAATGAGCCAGGGCGCGCGGCAGCATTCCGCGCGCAGCTTCGCAACGACAGGCGCACCCTGCCCGACCGCCGCGGCCAGATCGCGCCCGAGTGCGCGCGCGGCTGCAGCCATCGCGTCGCGCAGGGGGTTGAAGGGGCAGGCCGCGGAGGCTGTGGTGGCCTGGGTATAGAAGTCAGGCTCCGAAACATTCGCAACTCCGGCCTCGAACAGGATTGCGCTCAGCAACGTCGAACCCACGCGTCCGGGCGAAAAGACAAGAATGGGTGCCCGCCCTGTTTTGCCTGACAGGGGCGTCATCTCCCACGGCACGAAGACAATCCGGCGCGCGTTCTGCCGGAGGTGCAGATAATAAAAAGGTGCCGCCTGCACCGCACCCATATCGGCGTCCGCGACATAGAGGCAGCGACGGCGCACAATATCGAGGCAGTAAGGCAGCATGGTCTCTCCAGGCGTCAGGTCGGCGGCGACGGTTTGCGCGGCCTTCAGGACAAAGTCGCCGGGCGACGCGACCCGGATTCGATTCGCGTGTCGTGAGCGCAATACATCGCCGCCAAAAGCGCGTCGGTTGCCCGTGCTGACTTTCATGCTTTCGTCATGTTACCAGTGGTCATAAAAAAACAAGTGCGCGTTCGCTACAAAATTTTGTCGCAAAGTCTCTCAACATTCGCGGCGAACACACAATCCGGCAATCTTGGCGAAGGATTGAGGCAACTCGGCCCGTTAAATCGACGTTTGCGACTTGCGTGATCTGCCGAGGGGCAACGGATGCAGGCGTTTCTGATCAACCTTGCGCGAAGGCCAGACCGCCTGCGCGCCATGGTCAAGCAGCTCGACTGCCTCGACATCCCATTCAAGCGAATCAAAGCTATCGATGCACGCCACGCGGCCGACGCGGTCATCGACCGGCACTTCGCCGCGACAGGGCCGCTCGGCCCTCTCGCCAAGGGCGACAAATGCTGCACGCTAAGCCACCTGAGTGCCTGGGAAGCCTTCCTCCAATCCGGTGAGAAATACGGCCTCATCCTGGAGGACGACGTCGTGCTGGACTGCGAGGCGGTCAAGCTTCTGCACTCCGAGGACTGGATTCCGAAAGGCGTCGGCCTGCTCAAGCTCGAGCAATATGTGAATTGCGGCAAGCGCATCCTCGTCAGCGATCCGGTCGGGATCGGCTGCAGCCGCACCGTGGCGCGGCTGCGCTCCAAGCATACCGGCGCCGCGGCATACATCATCGCGCGCGAAACGGCGCAGATGCTTCTGCACGACGTCCGCAAATGGACGCTGCCCATCGACCACATGCTGTTCAACCCGAACAACTCGCCCCTCATCGACGCGATCAGGCCGTATCAGATGATGCCCGCCGTCGCGCGGCAGTCCAAGGACATCGGCGGCGCGACGGACATCGAGGAATGGCGCGTCTGCCTGAGACAATTCGGCCTGCGCGCGTTGCGCCGCGAGATCGTGCACGCCTATTACGAGCTGCGGCTGCTGCCCTGGCAGATCGCCCGCGTGCTGCGGCGCGATGGCTATGTGGTGAGGTTCGGGACGTAGCGTCGCAAGGGATTGCAGAAGCCGCGGGCCTTACGCTGCGGCTTCCTCCGCCACGAAGCCCTTCCAGCCGCTCATATACTTCAAGAACGGTGGACTGAGGCCTTCGTCGCGCAGATGCTGCGCCGTGACCGGAAGCGCCGGCGAGCGGTAATGCGGATCGCGGCGCACGCGCTCGGGGAAATCGTGGCGCAGAATGGCGCCCCGCCCGATCAGCACATAGTCGCACCCTGCCTCGACCACTTTGACCGCGTCGTCCGCGCCCGTGATCTTGCCGGCCGCTCCCAGTTTCACAGGCCCGCGCG
Source organism: uncultured Alphaproteobacteria bacterium (assembly GCA_963802815.1). Taxonomy (GTDB): domain Bacteria; phylum Pseudomonadota; class Alphaproteobacteria; order Micropepsales; family Micropepsaceae; genus Rhizomicrobium. Next base: position 30,373 of record CAWDKN010000030.1, on the reverse strand, counting down.
GCAACTCGGTGAAATAGCTCATCAGCGCGCGGCCGCGATATTCCTCCTCGACCGGTTCCTTGGCGTAGTCCCAGAGCGACAGGTCGAGATAATCGATCTTGCCCGCGCGCATCAGCTCGGCGGCGAGCTCGCGAATCTCCATGAGCCGCAGGCCGAAGCGCTCGGGCGATAACCGAACGCCGAGCTGGAAGTCCGCACGGCATTGGGCGCGCACGCCGTCGATGATCTCGAACAGGATGCGCGTGCGGTTCTCGAGGCTGCCGCCGTAGCGGTCGGTGCGCTTGTTGACCTCCGGCGAGAAGAACTGGGCAGAGGATATAGCCGTGCGCGCCGTGAAGCTCGGCGCCGTCGAAGCCGGCCTTCTGCGCGCGTATCGCCGCCGCGATGAAATCGTCGCGCAGGCCTTCGACTTCGGCCTCCGTCAAGGCGCGCGCGCCCGTCTCCGCATCGTCCGACGGACCCACGGGCGTGCCGACCAGATCCTTCGGCGAGCGGTTGCCGGCATGATGAAGCTGCGTCGCTGCGACCGAGCCGCGCGCCTTGATGCCGGCGGCGAGCCGGGTCAGGCCCTCGAGCAATTCGTCGCCATAGATGCCAAGCTGGCCGGGAAAGCCCTGCCCCACGCGCTGCACATGCGCGGCGCAGGTCATGGTGAGCGCGAAGCCGCCCTCGGCGCGCATGGTGAGCCAATGATACTCGCCGTCGGATAACCGCCCGTCGGGATGGCTCTGCAGATTGGTCAGGGGCGCCAGCATGAAGCGGTTCTTCATGGCCGGTCCATGCGCAAGCGCAAGCGGTTCGAACAGTTTCGCGACGGCCATGTGTTCCTCGGTGGATAGCGGATGGGCTCTCTTTAGCGCGGGCCGTTCGTTTGGGAAAGCGCGAGCCGTCTGGAGACGTTCGGCCCAAAAATCGCCGCCGATGGACGCGAATTCGTCTTTTGCCGCATTGAGACTATGTTAGATACCCCATGGGGGTATACATGAAACGCCCGAATGCGAAGAATCCGGACAAGCAACTCCTGGCGCGGTTGACTCGCATCGAGGGCCAGGTGCGCGGCGTCGCGCGCATGATCGAAGACAACCGCTACTGCATCGACATCCTCAACCAGATACAGGCCGTGAAGGCTGCGCTGAAGAAAGTCGAGGAGCATGTGCTCAAGGATCACGCGGCCCATTGCGTGGCGCACGCGATCAGGAGCGGCGACGCCAGGGACCAGACGCGGAAATTCACCGAGCTCGTCGAGTTGTTCAGCCGCTATGGCAACTAACGCCACCCGGTCCCTGCGCGATCCCGTGTGCGGGATGACGGTCGATCCGGCAACGACCGCGCATCGCACGGCCGAGAAGGGTGTCGAGTATTTCTTTTGCAACGCCGGCTGCCGGGCGAAGTTCGTCGCCGCGCCGGAGAAGTACATCGCAATTTCCAGCGCGCCTGTGGCCCCGCGCGGTGCAGAGGACGCGATCTACACCTGCCCAATGCATCCGCAGATCCGCCAGAAGGGACTCGGCCATTGTCCCATCTGCGGCATGGCGCTGGAGCCGGTCATCCCCGGCGCGGCAGAGCATGACCACGGCGAACTCGACGACATGACGCGCCGCTTCTGGGTCGGACTGGCGCTCGTCGTACCCATCATGGCGCTGGCGATGGGCGGGCACCTTATGCGGTTGCCGATCGGCGAGAGCGTGTCGAACTGGATTCAATTCGCGCTCGCGACGCCGGTGGTTCTGTGGGCGGGCGCACCATTTTTCGTGCGCGGCTGGCAATCGCTCGTCAACCGCAGCCTCAACATGTTCACGCTGATCGCGATGGGGATCGGCGTCGCCTGGCTCTACAGTGTCGCGGCCACGCTGGCGCCGCAGGCCTTCCCGGATGCTTTCCGCATGGATGGCGCGGTCGGCGTCTATTTCGAGGCCGCAGCCACCATCACCGTGCTGGTGCTCCTGGGACAAGTGCTGGAGCTGCGCGCGCGCGCGCACACCTCCGGTGCCATCCGCGCCCTGCTCGACCTGGCGCCGAAGACGGCGAGGCGGCTCAAGGACGACGGGACCGAGGAAGACGTGCCCATCGATGCCGTCGCGGCCGGCGACAGGCTGCGCGTGCGCCCCGGCGAGAAAGTACCGGTCGACGGCGTGCTGATCGAAGGCCGCTCCTCCCTCGACGAGTCGATGGTGACCGGAGAGTCGATGCCCGTGAGCAGACAGGCCGGTGCCAAGGTGATCGCAGCGTCGATCAACCAGACCGGCGCCTTCGTCATGCGCGCGGAAAAGGTCGGCCGCGACACCTTGCTCGCCCAGATCGTGCAGATGGTGCGCAGGCGCAACGTTCGCGGGCGCCGATCCAGCGTCTTGCCGACCAGGTGGCTGGCTGGTTCGTGCCCATGGTCATCGCTGGTGGCATTGCCCGCCTTCGCGGCGTGGGCGATCTATGGACCAGCGCCTCGCTTCGCCTACGGCACCGTCGCTGCCGTGACCGTCCTGATCATTGCCTGTCCCTGCGCGCTCGGTCTCGCCACGCCCATGGCGATCATGGTCGGCGTCGGGCGCGGCGCTGGCCTGGGCGTTCTCATCAAGAACGCCGAAGCGCTCGAGCGCCTGGAGAAAATCGATACGCTCGTCGTCGACAAGACCGGCACGCTGACGGAAGGCAAGCCGAAAGTCATCGCGCATCGTTGCCGGCGCCGGGCCTGAGCGAAGACGACATCCTGCGCATCGCGGCAAGCGTCGAAAATGCCAGCGAACATCCGCTGGCGCGCGCCATCGTTGCGGCGGCGGCGGATCGCAGGCTCGCGCAAGCGCCGGTCGCGGATTTCAACGCACCGACCGGCAAGGGTGTCGTCGGCCGCGTAGAAGGAAAGTCCGTCGCGCTCGGCAATGCGAATTTCCTGGGCGAGCACAAGATCGCGACGCGCCCGCTCGACGCCGACGCCGAACGCCTGCGGGCCGACGGCGCCACCGCGATCTACATCGCCATCGACGGCAAAGTCGCCGGGATCATCGCTGTCGCCGATCCGATAAAGCCATCGACCGCGCCCGCCCTGGCCGCCCTGACCGCTGACGGGATCCGCGTGGTCATGCTGACCGGCGACAACCGCACCACTGCGCTCGCCGTCGCCCGGCACCTCGGCATCGCCGATGTCGAGGCCGAAGTGCTGCCCGACCGCAAGAGCGCCGTCATCGCGAAGTTGCGCAGGGATGGCCGCGTCGTCGCCATGGCCGGCGACGGCGTAAACGACGCCCCCGCGCTTGCCGCGGCCGATGTCGGCATCGCCATGGGCACCGGACCGACATCGCCATCGAAAGCGCCGGCGTGACGCTTCTCAAAGGCGATCTCGGCGGCATCGTGCGGGCGCGCAACCTGTCGAAGGCGACGATGCGCAATATCCGGCAGAACCTGTTCTTCGCCTTCGTCTACAACGCCGCCGGCGTGCCGATCGCGGCGGGCGCGCTCTATCCGCATTTCGGCATCCTGCTCAGCCCGATCATCGCGGCAGGGCGATGAGCCTGAGCTCCGTCTCGGTGATTGCAAATGCACTGCGGCTGCGGGCGAAGGCGTTCTGAACGCATTACCCGCCAAGTCGAGAAAGGCTTGCGAGCGCACTCTACTACAACGGCTGGCACGCGACCGCCTGCGACGTTCCAATCTCGCACTTCCGTCAAAGATTGAACCCGCCGGTCGCCTCGAGGCGCTGGCCGGTGAGCCAGCGCGCATCATCGCTGCACAGAAGGGCGACCAGACCGCCGATGTCGCGCGCTTCGCCCAGCCTTCCCATGGGCGTCTGGGCGATGATCCATTGCTTCGCTTGCGGATTGCTCCGGATCGCGGCGTCGGCGAAATCGGTCACGACACCGCCGGGCGCGACGGTGTTGGACCTGATGCCGCGCGGCCCATATTCCTTCGCGACATAGCGCGCGAACACTTCGACCGCGCCCTTGCAGGCGCCGTAGGCGGCATAACCGGGCACGTGGTAGCGATCGGCGGCCGCCGTGATGAAGACGACGCCGCCGCCATCGTTCATCATCGTCAACGCCTTCTGGGTCAGGAAGACGACGCCCTTGAAATGCACGTTCATGAAGCTGTCGAAGTCCCGCTCGGTCAGGTCGGCCACGGGAATGGCTTTGCCGAAGCCGGCATTGTTGACCAGGAAGTCGATGTTTTCCGTGCCGAACATCTCGCGCAGGGCGGCTTTCACGCGATCGAGGAACGGACCGAACGACGTCGTCGTCGAAACGTCCAATTGCAGCGCTAGCGCCTTCCCGCCGGACGCGCGGATCTCCTCCGCAACGCGGTCGCCCTCCCTCTTGTTTGTGTGATAGGTCAGCACGATGCCGATGCCCAGCCCGGCAAGGGAGAGCGCGATATCTTTTCCTATGCCTCTGCTGCCGCCCGTAACCAGCGCGACCTTATTTTCCGAATTGGCATCATGGTCTGTCGGCATGTTGCACTCCTGGTCGCGCTGGTGGGCCCGATGAGCCGACGCCGCCCGGTCGCCGGTTGAGTTGTAGCTGCCGGCAATCGGATGCCCGCCTAAGTGCGCTCGCTCGCCAGGCTCGAGAACCGCGTGAAGCGGTCCTCGAAGGTGAGGTCGATCTTGTTGGTGGCGCCATGTCGGTGTTTTTCGACCAGGACTTCTGCGCGGCCATGGGCGGCTTCCAGCTTCTGCAGCCATTTGGCATGGTCGGCGGAGCTCGGATCGGGCTCGCGCGATTTCAGGTAATACTCTTCGCGATAGACGAACATCACGACGTCGGCGTCCTGCTCGATCGAGCCGGATTCGCGAAGGTCGGAAAGGACGGGGCGCTTGTCGTCGCGCGCGTCGACGCCGCGCGACAGCTGCGACAGCGCGATCACCGGCACGTCCAGATCCTTGGCGAGGACCTTGAGCCCTTTCGAGATCTCGGTCAGCTCCTGCACCCGGTTCTCGGTGCGGCCCGAGCCGGCGACGAGCTGGATGTGGTCGATCATGATGCAGCCGATCTTCTTCTCGCGCTGCATGCGGCGGGCGCGCGCCGCGATCTGGGCGATGGAGATGCCGCCCGTGTCGTCGATATAGAGCGGAAGCGAGGAGAGATCCTGCATCGCCAGAACGAACTTCTCCCACTCGCTCTCGGAGAAGCGTCCGTTGCGGATCTTCCACATCTCGATCTCGGTCTGCTCCGAGAGGATACGGGCTGACAGCTGCTGCGCCGCCATTTCGAGCGAGAAAAAGAGCACCGGCGCGCCGCGCGGAACCTCGGCGCCGGCCTCGATATCCTGCGACATAGGCGCGCGCGGTATGGAACGCCATGTTGGTGGCGAGCGAGGTCTTCCCCATGCCCGGGCGGCCGGCGAGGATGATGAGATCGGACGGTTGCAGTCCGCCTAGCAGACGAGTCGATATCGGAGAAGCCCGTGACGAGGCCCGAGATGCGCCCGCCGCGCGCCTGCGCCTTTTCGGCGAGCTCCGCGGTGCGGCGCAGGCTTTCGGCGAAATCGAGCGGCCCATCGCCATATTTCGAGGTCTCGCTGACGCGATAGAGCGCCTTCTCGGCCTCTTCGATCTGGGCTTTCGGCGGCCTGTCGTTCGGCGCCTCGTAAGCCGTGTTGACGATGTCCTCGCCGATGCGGATGAGCGCGCGCCGGACCGCCGAGATCGTGAAGGATGCGCGCGTAATCGCGCACATTGGGCATGGCCGGCGCGGCTTCGGCAAGACCCGCGAGATAGGCATGGCCGCCGACTTCCATGAGGCCGGGATCGGCCTTCATCGCGGCGTGCAGCGTCAGCGGCGTCAGCACCATAGCAGCCGCGCTCGAAAGCAGAAGCATCGCCTCGAACAGCGCTGATGAAGCGGATCGTAGAAGTGCTCCGCCTTGAGCTGCGCGGAGACGCGCTCGATCGCCCGATTGTCCACCAGGATCGCGCCGAGCATCGCCTGCTCGATCTCGATGTCATAGGGGACGTGGCGATAGGCTTCCTGTTCCATGTCACTTTTCTTTTTGTCTGTGCCGGCCGTCGCGACGCGCCCAAAAGGCGGGGAGCAAATCAAGCGGGACGCGCCCAGCGTCGCAAGCCGTTGACGGTCTTGCTAACAGGTAATTTCGGGCCGCGCGAGACAGCGACAAATCGCAACGCGATCAAGGCCCTGGCAGTGCGAACGACCCGCGGGGGTCAACTTCGCGCGGGAAATCGCCAGGCCGCGCTCCACTGCGGGCCGTGCCAGCGCACGCGCGAGCCATGCCGGAACGTGTTTCAACGTGTCGTACGCGACGAGTTCGCCCGCGCCGTAAAACCCGACGAGATTGCGCACCCATCCGATCGTCGCGATGTCGGCGACGGTGTATTCGTCGCCCATGATCCAGTCGCGGCCGTCGAGCCGCGTCTCGAGCACGCCGAGCAGACGCTTCGACTCGTCGCGATAGCGGTCGCGCGGGCGCTTGTCCTCGTAGTCGCGACCGGCGAATTTGTGGAAGAAGCCGAGCTGGCCGAACATCGGGCCGATCGCCGCCATCTGGAAGAAGACCCAGGCGATGGTCTCGTAACGCCGCGCCGGATCGGCGGGCAAGAGCTTGCCGGTCTTATCGGCGAGATAGAGCAGGATGGCGCCGGATTCGAACAGGCCGAGCGGCTTCCCGCCCGGACCGTCGGGATCGATGATCGCCGGAATCTTGCCGTTCGGGATTGAGCGACAGGAATTCGGGCGTCTGGCTCTCATTCTTCATGATGTCGATGAGATGCGCCTCATAGGGCAGGCCCGCTCCTCGAGCGTGATCGAGACCTTCACGCCGTTGGCGTCGGAAGCGAATAGAGCTGGATGCGGTCGGGTTGCTTGGCGGGCCAGCGCTTCGTGATCGGGAAGCCGGAGAGATCGGGCATTGCGCACTCCAAACGGCGTCACGGCTCAGATAGGCGTTGAACCGGAATCGTCAACGCGAGCAGCGAAGCGCGGTCGATGACACGCGAAAGAGAGTTGGGCCGAATTGCGGCAGCGCGTTCATAAAAACTGTCCCGGCCATGCTGAGTTTGTTCCTTAGTCGCGCAGGCTCGGGGATAGGCTCGCGTAACCGGCCGCGCGTTGCGCCCGGAAGTTGGGGCTAACCGACACGATTTCCCTTTTGTCGGGATCAAAGTGAGCGTTTCCCGCGTTAGCGACGCGGGGCAATTACATCATCCGTACGGAAGGAGATTTTTTCATGGAGCGCAAAACTGCTGCAATGGTCGGGGCCGCCGCCGCTTTGGCGGTAACCCCGGCGCTTGCCGCGCCGGTCGTGGCACCACCGGTGCCGCCGGCTTCGTCCTACGCCGAATTGCTACAGCCCATCCCCAACGCGGTGGAGCGGCTGAAGGCGGCGGACGCACAGGCCGAGGCCAAGCCTGCCGGCCTGATCGACGTGCAATACCATCACCATCACAACAACTACAACGCCCACCATCACCACAACAACTACAACAGCCATCACCACCATCACAACAGGTGGTGGTACAGGCACAATGGGTACGTCTGGTTCGGTGGAAACTGGGTCACCGGCGACTTCTACCGGGCCCATCATCACCATCACCACCACCACAGCTACTGACGTGCCCACGGACTGGCGCGCGTGGCGCCAGTCCGTTCGCTTCTCTCATCCGCCTTTCGGCGAGCCCGCCCTACTGGGATCGGTCCCGCTCCTTCGCGGCGCGGAACATATGGCGATAGGTGCCGTCGAAGATGGTCTTCGTCGTCGACAGCCAGCGAGATTCCTTTGCCAGTGCGTCGCGATTTGCGGCAATGCGGCGCGAACGCAATTCGCGCTCGGCCGCCTCGGCCTCTGTCATCTCGCGAAACTCGAGCTGCGGCTCGGCGGGGAGGACGATGAAGCTCATATAGGGCTCGCCCTTGCGGAAGATGTGGGTCACGCCCTGCGGCGGCGCCTTGAAGATGCAGAAAAACATCATTGGCCACCACTCAGTGCGAACGAGCGCCGGCACGGCCAGCGGCGTGGTGCTGGTCGGATCGGTGAAATAACGCGGATGCGTTTCCGCTCGCACCGCCCAGCCCGGCGGCACTTCGAGATCGAGCGAAAGCTGGTAAGAGTAGAATTGCTCGCCGAAGGCGCGAAAGGGCGGCCACATCATGTCGGGATCGACGGGCTCGCGCCAATCTGCATGAAGCTGCACCTTGCCGTCGACGCTGGTTACGCGCAATTCCTCGTCGAACGGGTAGAGCATCTCGACACCGTATCGCGCGCTCTCCGAGAACGGCGTGCAGTGCCAGGGTTGTTCGTGATTTCCGTCGGCGCGCGGCTCTTGCGCGCCGCCCCAGCCTGGAATTTGAAGCTGGATCGGCCGCGGCGGAGGTCGGTGGCCGTGAATGCGGTATTTGAGCAGTGGCATGTTCGGTCCCCAATCTAAGTGAAGCATTCAAGCAAGCGGCGAAGCCCGACGATAGTTCCCTGAAACTGCCGACCACAACGCACGGTTGATCGCCGCAGGCGGCCCGGCTTCTAGCGCAGCGGCCATCGGCCAAGATGAACATGGGTGGTCTTGCCGAGCAGGCTGTGCACGAGCACGAAGTCGCGGACTTGCCAGGAAATCGGAGGCACCGGCTTCGGCCGGACGCGGGTCAGATCGCGTGCCAGCGTGACATGCGGCTGTAATTCTCCCCGCGTCGCGCCGCCGAGTCCCGGCGCGCGCCAGAGCTGCGGCCAGCACATCATGGAGTGGCCGCCACGCGGCCACGTGCTTGTCGCCGGTCAGCACGAAAGGATAGACGCCGGTGCGGTTGCGGAAACTTCCGGCGCGATCGAACACGACATTGAACGGGGCCAGCCGGACCGCCGCGGCCGCGCTGCGCGCATGTTCGACGATCTCAGTCGGCAGCGCGCTCCAATCGCCGAGATGAAACAGCGTCACATGCAGATGCTCGGGCAGGATCAGCGTGCCTTCGAGGCCGTGCTCCTGTTTGAGCGATTGCGCCAGCGCGTGAATGCGCGCGGCGGTTTCGGTGTCGGGCAGGCAGGCGAAAAATATGCGGTCCTTCTGCGACGCTCCGAATTTCCGCCTGGGGCGTCTCGTCGCCATCGCCCTGCTCCGCCTCTCAGCTGCGCCGGCCCAGCGCCGTCACATGGACGCGCTGACGGATCTCCATGCCCTGGCGGCGATAGAGCGCGATCGCGGGCTCATTGTCCGAAAACACGTGCAGGAACGGGATTTCGCCGCGCGCGACGATCTGGCGGGAAACGGCGGCAAGAAGAACCTGGGCGTAGCCGCGGCCGCGGCACGACGGATGCACGCAGACGGCGGTCATCTCGGAATAGTTGCCGGGCTTCATGCGTTCGCCCGCCATGGCGACAAGGTTGCTGTCGATCTTGATGCCGAGGAATATTCCCAATTCGTGCGTGCGCGCCGCGAACGGCCCGGGTTTGGTGAGCTCCGCCAGCGCCATCATCGCCGGGACGTCGCCGATGCCGAGGCGGACGATGTCGGGCGCACTTGCCGTCGTATCGGCCGGCGTCCCGATCATCTGCTCGGCCACCTTCTCCATCATCACCGCGAAGTCTTTGGGCGGGGTAACAGGTTCGAGCGTGAACAGGACGGCCAGACCGGTCACCGGCAGAAGCGCGCGAAGTGCCGCGAAGCTCTCGGGCGATAGATCGGGCATTGCGGCAAACGGCGCCATCGCGAGAGGATAGCGTCGCGCCAGATCGGTGCCCTCGGCGAGCGGCGCCTGCCGCGTCGTCAGCGCGCTCCAGATCGGACGATCCAGCGGATGGATGGCGGACATTCGGGTTCGCTCGCACCGGGTTGATCGGAACTATAATCCCAAACCGAGCCGGCCTGCGTCCGCTCCAACCGTCGCGGCATGCAGGCCAGCACCTCGTCGTCGGCATGAACAATCGCTGGCGCTTCCGGCGGGTCCGTCACCCAATTGAGCTGGATCATTTCACCAGGACGGGAAACGTGGAACGAGAGACCGACCGCACCGCCCAACACGGGGCGCAATTCGAAGGAGACGTAGTGCATGACGTCACAAAGCCGCAAGGCATTCCTGGTGGGTGGCGGCATAGGCTCGCTCGCCGCAGCGGCCTTTCTGCTTCGCGACGGCGGATTTCGGGGCGCCGACATTACGGTGTTCGAAACCGCCCCGCTGCTGGGTGGCAGCCTCGATGCGGGCGGCGACCCGCAAGCAGGCTATTCGATGCGCGGTGGACGCATGCTGACCACCGACAATTACGAGTGCACCTGGAGCCTGTTCAAATCCATTCCGTCCCTTGTTAACCCAAAAAGGAGTGTCTTCGACGAAACCGTCGCCTTCAACGAACTCTACAAGTCCCATTCCCGGGCCCGGCTCGTCGACCGCAATCGGGCCATCGTCGACGTCGCATCGATGGGCTTCACGATGCTGGACCGGATCGAGCTCGTGCGGCTCGCCGAAGCCGGCGAGGAGAGCCTGGGTGCAAGCCGCATCACGGACTGGCTGTCGCCTGCATTTTTCGACACGAAGTTCTGGTACATGTGGGCCACGACATTCGCGTTTCAGCCATGGCACAGCGCGGTCGAATTCAAACGCTACCTGCATCGGTTCATGATGGAGTTCGTCCGCATCGAGACACTGGCCGGCGTGAAGCGGACGGTCTTCAATCAGTACGATTCGCTCGTGCGGCCCTTGCAGGCCTGGTTGCAGAAGCAAGGTGTCCAGTTCTTTACCGACAGCACTGTCGTCGAGCTCACGACCGCCGTTGACCAGGGGAAAATTGCCGTCACCGCGCTGACCTGGAAGCGCGGCGGCGCCCACACCCTGGTCGCCGTGGGCGCGGACGACATCGTGTTCCTCCAGAACGCCTCGATGACCGACGCGTCCAGCCTGGGTTCCATGACGAAAGCGCCTGTGCCGCTGACCAAAATGCAGAGCGGCGGCTGGGCGCTTTGGGAAAAACTTGCCAAGGACCATCCGGGTTTCGGCAACCCGGCCGCGTTCACCGCATCGATATCGCAGTCGTATTGGGAATCCTTCACCGTGACCCTGAAGAACACGGCGTTCTTCGATGCGATGGAGACGTTCTCCGGCAACAAGGCCGGGACCGGCGGATTCGTGACGTTCAAGGATTCGCGCTGGCTGATGTCGGTCGTGCTTGCCGCACCAGCCGCATTTCGCCGAACCAGCCGGCCGACGTCCAGGTGTTCTGGGGCTATGCGTTGCATCCCGGACCGTATCGGCGACTTTGTCGCCAAGCCGATGTCGGAGTGCACGGGCGAGGACATCCTGCGCGAGCTGTGCGGGCATCTCAATTTCGATCCGCGACACCGTGTTCGCCAACGCCATCTGCATTCCTTGCCGGATGCCCTACATCACCAGCATGTTCATGCCGCGCGCGCAAAGGCGACCGGCCGCCGCCGGTGCCGGCGACTTCGAAGAATCTCGCGCTTCGTCAGCCAGTTCGTCGAAATTCCCGAGGACGTCGTGTTCACGGTCGAATATTCGGTGCGGGTCGGCGCAGATTGCGGTCTATGCCCTGCTTGGCATCGAGCGAGAGATCCCGCCGATCCTTCATCACGACAAATCTCTGCGCGTGAACTTCGAATCCGTGGTGAAGGCGTTTCAGTAGCAGGGCTCGAAATTCAGGCCCACCTGCGCCGACCGGAAAACAAGCTGAGCCACGGCGCGGAATGAAAGACGCTCATCAGAACGTACATCGGGACCATTCCGCCAAGCGATGACGCCTGCATGATCGAGCAGATCATCTCCGGCATGCCGCCGCCGAAAATGCCCGTGACAACGGCCATGAGCGCGAAGGTCGGGGCTGCGGCCAGGCTCAGCCAGCCGGCAGCGGCGCGGGTTGGCGAATTGCTGAAGGCGGTCATCGGTTTCGCGCTCCTTCTATTCCCAGCTGTCGAGCTTGATCTCGTTCGGCCACGGCGTGCCTTTGCCGGTTCCGAGGAGCGATTTCAGGCTCAGCAGGAAGACCGCCCATTTGGTGCTGCAATGGTGCAAGAACTCCACCGGCTCCTTCCAGGCCATGTGCTTGAAGAAGACGATGGTCCAGTCGCCTTCCTGGCGGATGTCGAAGCCGATCTTGGTGCCGACCCATTCCGCAGGATCGCTGAACGGCAAAACCTTCAACAAAGAGAAACGGAGATGGTCGATATCCCGTGAGCAAGGCAGTGTGATCTCGCTCGCAACGCGCCCAGTTCTGTTCGCGCTCGCCCGCGCGCTCGCCGAGGCGTGGCCGGGAGATGTATCGAGGGACGCGCTGGTCGCACGCGCCTTCCGCGGCAAAGCCGCCGACGATTCGCATCGCGCGCGACTGCGCGTCGAAATGGGGCGGCTTCGCGCAGAGCTTCGGCCGCTGGGAGATTTGAAAGCGACAAAAGTGGGATTTGCGCTTACGCCGCATCACGCCCGCAAGGTTGTTGTCCTTGCCCGTCCCGTCGAAGAAGAGCATGCGTCTGTCCTCGCCTTCCTTGCCGACGGCGAGTCATGGTCGAGCTCCGCCTTGGCGCTCGCGCTCGGAGCGAGCCAGCGCACGGTCCAGCGTTCGCTCGACGCCCTTGCGGCGACGGGCAAGGTTCAGCCGTTCGGACGCGGGCGGGCGCGCCGTTGGATAACCCCGCTGACGCCGGGATTCACGACGACCTTGTTACTCCCCGCGCCGCTGCCGGAGAGCTAGGGTGGCAACATGAAAAAAGCAGCCGCAGAAATCCTCCGCGAGTATGGTCCGTTTCCTGGAGTCGAACGCGTTAACCGCGTGACGTTCGACGGGGAGCACGTCTGGATCGCCTCGGGCGACAAGCTTAGCGCCATAGATCCGGCGAGCGGAAAGACGGTGCGCGCGATCGATGCCGTTTCGCATGCCGGAACGGCGTTCGACGGCAAGCATCTGTTCCAGATCGCCGAAAATCGGATCAACAAAATCGATCCGAAGACCGGGCAAGTGCTCGCGACGCTCCCCGCACCGAGCGGCGGAGGCGATTCGGCCTCGCCTGGGCCGAAGGCACGCTTTGTCGGACAACATCGCGGACGCAAGATCCATCAGATCAATCCGCAAACCGGCGCTATCCTTCGCACGATCGAGTCCAACCGTTTCGTCACCGGCGTCACTTGGACCGACGGCGAGCTGTGGCACGGCACTTTGGAAAGCGACGAGAGCGAGCTGCGCCATGTCGATCCGCAAACAGGCGAGGTTCTCGAGGCGCTCGCGATGCAGGCGGGGACCAGTGTGTCGGGACTCGAATCCGATGGCGGCGAGCGGTTCTATTGCGGCGGCGGTGCGAGCGGAAAGGTGCGAGCGGTGCGCAGGCCGGCGCGCGGAAAGAAACGCGAGAGCTGTTCAGTGGCCTACAGGCCATGAGCGAAACGAACTTGGCTCACGCCATTGCGATTTTCTGTTGCGACAAAATCCAAAGACCGTCATCGCCCGGTCGGCGGATAGCCGGTCCGGCGACCCAATTTTTGGACGAGAGAAGAAAAATTGGTCACCCGAACGTGCTACCGCAAGCCCGGTGCTGACGGCTGGCGGAGGGGCTTGATCCCGCCGATCACTTTTTCCCCTTGGCCTTGTTCAAAGCCACGGCGGCGCGGAAGAGTGTCTTCAACGCCTTCTCGTTGATCTTTTCGCCTTCGCGGAAGTCGATGGCGCGCCGGATGTTGCCTTCGAGGCTGGAGTTGAACAGTTTGGCGGGATCCTTCAGAGCGGCACCTTTGGCGAAGGTCAGCTTCACCACGCTCTTGTAGGTCTCGCCGGTGCAGATCATGCCGTCGTGATACCAGACCGGAACGCCGCGCCACTTCCATTCCTCGGTCACGCTTGGGTTCGACCTGCTTGATGAGCGCGCGCAACTGGGCGAGCATCTCGCCGCGCCAGTCACCCAGTTCTGCGATCCTGCGCGTCGATTTTTTCCGATGGAGTCCCTTTGCTTCAGCCATGGGTCATACCAGCGCGCCAGTTGGCTGATTTGAATGAGGTTGCCGCAGGTGTCGTTCAGCTGCGCGATGGTCGCGCCGGTTACGGATGTCGGCGGCATCGCGAACTCGCCGCCGCGCGCCTTGATGCGCTCATAATCGCCTTTGATGTCGTCAGTCTGAAACTGATGGCGGGCTTGTGCTGTTGGAACTTGGCCTGCTGATAGGTTTTGGCGGCGGGATCGTCGTTGAGCGCGAGCTGGAATTCGATTGCGTCGCATCGTCAGCCGAGGCGACGGTGAGCCAGCGATACGGCCCGTTGCTGAAATCGGCCTTCTTGGCCATGCCGAGCACTTCCGTATAGAAGCGCAACGCCTTGTCCTGGTTGTCGACATAGATGCTGGTGTCTTGATCTTCATGGTCGTTCCTCCGTTGGTGCCATCGCCGCTCTATGACGGCTTGATTGCGAATTGCGCCGTCACTCGATCCGCGTCAACGCCTTCTCAAGATTGGCAAGGAATTTCCGCACCCGAATTTGGCGCCGTGATAAGCCTGTTGCTGATCCGGCCGGAATCCCGACTGCTCCATGCGCAGATGCGTCCCCGTGCTCGTTGGCGTGAGAGTCAGGGTGACGACCCACTTCGGCCACGCCGCGCGGCCCAGCTGTAGGACAGCTTCTTGTTCGGCTCGACGGCTAGGACTTCGCAGTCGATGACGCCGCTCCAGGCTTGGGTCGCGCGCAAATTGAACGGTGACCTACGACCGGCCTGAAATCGTTTTTCATCAGCCACTCCTCGATCAGGTGCGGTTGGGTGAGCGCGCGCCAGATTTTCTCCGGCGGATAGGCATGTCGCGCTCGACGACGACGGAGAGCGTTTCGTCCTCGCTCATTGGTCATCCTCTTCAGGAGATCTTCGAGCTTGTCGAAACGGCTTTGCCAGAAGCCGGTCATCTGGCTCGTCCAGTCGATCAGCGGGGCGAGCGCGCCGAGCTGCGCGCTGTAATGCGTCTGGCGGCCTTCATGGCGGTCGCGCACCAGCCCTGCCTGCTTCAGGACGCCGAGATGTTTCGAGACGGCCGGCTGCGAGACCCCGGCCCGGGCCGTCAGGGCGCCGACCGTCTGCTCTCCTTCGCGGCACAGACGTTCGAAGAGAGCCCGCCGGGTCGGATCGGCCAGGGAGCGGAAAAGGTCGTCATGGCGATGCTGCATTGCGATCCATAACCGGTCGGCTATGGATGGAACCTATAACCAAACGGATATATGAATTGCAGAGGAGCGCAGGCGATCGCGAGAATTTCCGCGGCAGTCCGCAACTGCCCGGCAAAGAATTTTGCCTTCTCGGATCCGTCCTGCCGAAGCTCGCCCACCGCGGCGTCCAGCGCAGCGTCTTCTCCTTCTTTCGCCGCTGTCAGGCTCAGGGCGATTGCGCGATACCATCGGCAGGCAGCACTTCCGGCCGCTCGTCATCCGACGAGAAGCAGGCGCGCGAGCGGTCGAAGTTTGCCACCGCCGCGTCGGTCCTGCCCGCCGCAAGCTCGAGCGCACCGACAAGCCAGTAGGCGTTGCCAAGCCTGTGCTGCGCGAGCGACAGCTCCTGAACGAGCGCGAGCGAAAGATTTGCCAGCCGAAGTCCCTCCTCGATGTGGGCGTCCGCGATCACAATGCCGTCATCGCCCCGTCCCGGCCAGCTGTTTGCCGCGACGTTGAAGGCCAAGTCTTGGCCGACGTGCGGAGCCTGACCGCGAGCGCCGTGTCGACTGCGGCAGCGCGCTCGGCCTGGCGCAGCTCGTACTCGATGCCGGCCCGGCCGAGCGCCAGCATGCCAGCGACGTCCTTGTTCCTGGCGTACAGGACACGGGTCAGTTCGGCATAGCAGGCGCTAACCGTGTCGCTGTCGCTTTCCAACTCCAGGCAACGCTGCGCGCCCGGCAGGTCTCCGGACTCGATGTGCTCCAGGGCACGCGCAACAGGGGACGAAAGATCATCCGGCATAGAATCTGTGCGTTCATCGGCAGCGGCGCGTCGGCACATTTTCGGTGCAAGTCAGATAACTCGTCAACAGGCGAGCCGTCTCCCAAGACCAACGTGTCGATCGGCAAATCGTCCGGAAGGTTGCGGCGGCCCCAGGAGTTGTCGTTCGCGCCCGGCAAGCGGGCAAGCACCGGACTATATATGGTGGCGGCCTATCGGCGCGCTTGCCGGATCAGGAGCGGAGGACCTTTGGAATCATCTGCCATTATCGACGACCTGAGCCGCGAGCCACCCATTGCTGCAATAGGGAGCAAATGGCAGATTCTCACCGACCGGGTCATGGGCGGTCTCTCCGAGGCGACCATGGTCCGGGATACGATCGCTGGTCGTGCCGCCATCCGCATGCGTGGCGATGTCAGCCTCGCGAACAACGGCGGCTTTGTTCAGATCGCCCTCGATCTCTCGCCAGATGGCGGGGTCGTCGATGCCAGCTCCTGGCGCGGGATCGCAGCTCGACGTATTCGGCAATGGCGAGGAGTACGGCGTTCACCTGCGGACGGACGCCCTGACGAGGCCGTGGCAATCCTATCGCCAGATCTTCACGGCCCGCGCGGAATGGCGGACCGTGAACTGCCGTTCGATCGCTTTGTTCCCCATCGCAACGACGTCCCGCTGGATACGCGTCGGCTGCGCCGCATTGGCCTTGTAGCAATTGGCCGCGCATTCTCTTTCGATCTTGCTCTCCGTGGGCTGAGGTTCATGGCATTGCCGCAGTTGGTACAGGAGCCGTCTTGATGAAAGCGATCCCCGATCCGACAGGTCCGGGACAGGAAAGCGTCTGGTCCTATCCAAGGCCCGCAGTGGCTGAGGCAAGTCGACGCCGTCTCAGGATCGTGCATCGCGATATCATCATCGCCGAAACACGCAAAGGCATACGCACGTTGGAAACAAGTCATCCGCCAAGCTATTACTTTCCACGGGACGATATCGCACCATTTGTCCTGCGGCCTTCGGGCCGTCGCACTGTCTGCGAATGGAAGGGCGAAGCGGTCTATTTCGATGTCCTCGTGCGCGGCGATGCGGTACGCGACGTGGCATGGAGCTATCCCGATCCGAACCCGGCCTTCGCATCTCTGCGCGAACACGTCGCCTTCTACGCGGGGGCCTTTTGACGGCTGCTTTGTCGATGACGAGCGCGTGACGCCGCAGCCTGGAATTTTTTACGGTGGGTGGATCACTGCCGATATCACAGGCCCGTTCAAGGGAGCACCGGGCACCGGATCGTGGTGACTCGCGGGATATCGCGAAGTCCGTCGTCGAGATTGTTGCGTAGGCCTCTAAGTCGAGACAGGTTAGTGTCCACCTGAGCACCGGACGGAGCCGCCTTTGGCCACGAGAAGGAAAGCGGTGGCGACAATCTTTGCCTGGCTGGCGGCCGCGGCTGTCCTAGGATTCGCAGCCCTGGCGTACTGGCTCTATGCGCCCGACAAACCCCGCGCCGAGCTGGAGGCGGCGTATCCCGGCAACTACCGCAGCGTCGACGGCGTGCGCTTGCGCCTGCGCGACACAGGTCCGCGCGACGCGCCCGCGGTGATCCTGCTGCACGGTTTCGGTTCCAGCCTGGACACCTGGGAGCCGTGGGCACTGGCCCTGTCGGCAAATTATCGCGCGATCCGTTTTGACCTGCCAGGATTTGGCCTTACCGGCCCAGACCCTACGGGCGACTACAGCGATGCCCGCGAAATGAAAATCCTGATCGACCTTATGGATCAGCTCGGTGTTGTCCGCGCCAGTCTCATCGGCAATTCGCTGGGCGGTCGCATCGTCTGGAACTTCGCTGCTCTGCATCCCGATCGTGTGAACCGCCTGGTGCTCGTCTCTCCCGATGGCTTCGCCAGCCCGGGCTTCGCATATCGGCGAGCCCGCAAAGACTCCATTCATCATGCAGGCGCTGCCTTACGTTGCGCCGCGCGGCCTGCTGAAGGCCAGTCTGGCTGCTGCCTACGCGCGTCCGGATTCCTTGAGCGAGACGACCGTGACCCGCTATCGCGACATGATGCTGGCGCCCGGCGTGCGGCCTGCGATCCTGGCACGCATGAGCCAGGTGATTCTGCGCGATCCCGTCCCAACGCTGGCGCGCATCCAGGCCCCGACGCTTATCCTCTGGGGCGAGAAGGACGGCATGATTCCCGTCGGCAACGCGGCCGACTATCTGCGGGACATACCCCACGCGTCTCTGGTGCGCCTGCCGAACCTCGGCCATGTGCCGTTCGAGGAGGATCCGGTCACATCACTCACCCCGGTGGAGCGCTTTCTGGCCGGCGAGATGCACTGAGCCGATATTCGCACG
This sequence comes from uncultured Alphaproteobacteria bacterium, assembly GCA_963802815.1. Classification (GTDB taxonomy): domain Bacteria; phylum Pseudomonadota; class Alphaproteobacteria; order Micropepsales; family Micropepsaceae; genus Rhizomicrobium. Next base: position 12,195 of record CAWDKN010000030.1, on the reverse strand, counting down.
CGTTTCCAATCAGCAAGCTTTAAAGACACGCTGCGCGTCAGGTTCGATACGCCTCGACATTCCACAGCGCGAAAGGATGCGCACAAAAAAAGCGGGACGGGCAATCAATTGTGGCTGCCAAAAATGCCCGATAAAAAGCGAATTGGCTGCCCGAGGATCGCATGGTTCGACGGCCCAACATCGACGCCGATGATCGGGGAGATTTGACATGGAAGACCGAGAGATGCGCGCGGCCCAGCCGAACAGGAAACGCTTCACCGTGAAGCGGGTCATCGGCACGGGCGATCTCTGTGTCAGCGAATATATCCTGAGCATATGACAGGCGGCCGTCCTACACGGTGAGCATCATGGAGTTCGCCGACGGCAAGGTCGCCCGCGAGACTCTGTATTTCGGCGATCCCCTCGAGCCCGGCCCGTCGCGTGCGCAATGGGTCGAGCGGTTGACGTAAGACCGGGCCGCCGCAGGAATGACCATCCGCCGCCCGCTCGCCCGCGCGAAGCTGCCGATCGATACGGCGTCTCTCGCCCGCTATCTCATCGGCAAGGTCGTCGTGCGCGAGCTGTCGGAAGGCGTCGCCAGCGGTCGCATTGTCGAGACCGAGGCCTATGTCATCGGCGACGCCGCCGGGCACGCCTACCGCGGAATGACTCCGCGCAACCGTTCGCTGTTTCTCGAGCGCGGGCACGCCTATGTCTATGTCGCGTACGGCACCTCGGACATGCTGAATGTCTCGAGCGAGAAACCGGGGACCGGCGCCGGTGTCCTGATCCGGGCGCTCGAGCCGCTCGACGGCATCGCGATCATGCAGCGCAATCGCGGCGTCGAACGTGTGCGCGACCTGGCGCGAGGACCGGGACGGCTCACCGCCGCCTTGCGCATCGATCGCTCGCTCGACGAACTCGATCTTTGCCGAAAAGGCCCTCTATGGCTCGGACGCGATGACCATGAGCCCGGCAAAATCGGAAAAAGTACCAGGATAGGCATTTCGAAGGATGCGCACCGCCTCCTGCGATTTTATCTTCGAGGAAGTCCCTATGTCAGCGGGCCGAGGTCGCTCAATGAATGAGAGATCGCTGTATCATGCGCGAGGCGCGTTGCTTCGAGACCCCAAACGATGAGCGCGAAGACATTCGATCCTGCGAGGCGCCGCCTCCAATCAGTGTTCGGCAGCTGATAGCTGAGACGGGATTCGCAGGAATACATCCGACAACCATCGATCGCGCTCGAACCAACGAGCATCTTGTTGCGGCAAACGGCTGGAAAATCGCGAGTTGACCAGCCTTTTGTTCATCAATTACGAATGGATACTCGCAAAGAGCAATCCAGCGAGCCCATGCACAGGTCTATCTTCGCAATTTCCGTGCTCGCCATTGCTTGCGCGCATTCACAAGCGCACTCCGCGGTCTGGCGACCCTCTCCCGGCCATGTACAGGAGCCCGTCTGGCCCGGGCCGGTGCCGGATGCGGTTCCCGACGCAGAGCCGGAGTCTGTTCGTGCCGACGCGCCGGTGGTCACGGACGTCAGCCGACCGACGATGACCACCTACGCTCCCGCGGGCCACAACAGCGGCGTGGCCGTGCTCGTGTTTCCGGGCGGTGGATATCGGTTGTTGGCCATGGGTCTCGAGGGCACGGAGATCTGCGACTGGCTGATCTCTCGTGGCATCACCTGCGTGCTGCTGAAGTATCGTGTGCCCAACTCGGGTCCGACATGGAAAGACGGACACCGCCTCTACCCGAAGGTGCAAACGGCCTTGCAGGACGCGCAGCGTGCGCTGGGATTGGTGCGCCAACACGCGGCGCAGTGGGGGGTAGATCCGCATAAGGTCGGCGTGATTGGCTTTTCCGCCGGCGGTCACCTTGTCGCCGCCCTCAGCACGCATTTCTCTCGGCGGACGTACATGCCGGTAGATGACGCCGACAAGCTGAGCTGCCGACCGGACTTCGCCATTGCCCTCTACCCCGGCCATCTGTGGGCGCACGAGGACGAGGACCGCACTACCCGCGACGAGACGGACCTGAGCCTGCGTCCCGACATCCGCTGTGAGCTCCGAGACACCGCCAACCTTCCTTTTGCAAGCCGAGGACGATGATGTAGACGGCGTCGAGCAGTCGCTGGCCTATTACGTCGCGCTGCAGAAGGCGGGCGTCCCGACGGAAATGCATCTGTATGCGCGAGGCGGTCACGCCTTCGGCTTGCGCGCCACAACGCTGCCCATCGGCCGCTGGCCCGTACTTGTGGAACTGTGGCTGCAGACGATCGGCGTGCTCGGCCCTCGGGAAGGGAACTGACCGTGCCGCCTCGACTGCAGATCGCTACATCGGCTGCATCGCAGGCGCACGGCCGAAACTCCGGAGCGGCAAGTCGGCGACTTACCAGTAAAGCGCGACGCCGCCCCGGATCGCATGATCGACCTCGCGCGCGGCGACCGTCGCGTCGTATCGCAGGAAGAAGGTGAGACCGGTGCCCGGCGCGTTGATGCCGAGGCCGGCCTCGGCCAGCCCGGCGTCGCGGCCGGTTTGCGCGCCGGTGGTCGCGAACACGGCCGCGGGTGTCGCGGCGAAGGTTTCGGTGATCTGCGGCGCGGTATCGAGGAACTGGTGCAGCCAGACGACACGCGCCTGGGGCACGATGGTCGTGTCCGCAGGACCGGCGAAGCTGCCGAAGGCTTCTATGCCGGCGGCGCTGCGCAGACTGGTCTGGCTCGCCGCCTCCACGTCGAGATCGGCTGCGCCCGCGCCGCTTTCGGTATAGGCGGCGAGACGGCTTGTGCTGTACGCGATGCCGAGCTGCGGCTCGATGGTCGCGAGCGGCAAATCGAGGCGATAGCGCGCCGCCAGGGCGATGCCGCCGGCAAATCCGCTGGTGCTGCCGGTCGCGGTTGCGCCGGCAAAGGCGATGGCGCGCGAAGAGGTCGCGGTGTTGTAAGCCCCGGTCACCTGCGCATCGAAGCCGAGCGGCCCCGACCAGCGTCCGGCGTAGAGGCCGAGCGCGTAAGTGCCGATGCTTCCGCTCTGCCCGAGGCTCGCCACCGCGGTGCTGCCGCCGCTCGCGGCGAAGGAAGCGCCGACGCGGGTCGCGGAATCGGGTGCCGTGTCGATGCCGATGATGCCGCCGCCGAGCGAGCCGGTTTCGCCGGGCGCGGCGCTGCTTCCCTGGATTTTCGTGAACAGGCCGAAGCCCTGGGTCCAGACGGTGATGCCGTTCGCGGCGATGGGCAGCCAGTCGTGGGTGACGAGCTGCGCGGCCTGGATCCCCGTGCCGGCCTGCGGCTCGGCTGCGGCGCGGCCGCTGATCGCGTCCGCGAAGCGCGACAGGCCGGTCGTGATGGTCGAAAGATCGCTCGCGGCGCTGTAGGCGTCGAGCTGATCGAGCGCGTGGGTCTGCGCGCTGCCGGACAGGTTGCCGGCCACGTTCAGCAGCGCATCGGTGGCGCTGCCCGTCGGCGCGTTGTTCATGGCGTTGAACGTGCTTTTCTGATTTCGGCTGAGCGCCTGCGTCGGCGCGAACCCGGTCAGCAGCAGGTCGATCTCGTTCGCCTGATACGCCGGCGCCAGCACCAGCTGGGGCGCTGCGATGACGTGCAACGTGCCGAAGGTCCCCGTGATGCCGCCGGCGGCGGTGAGAACCGGATAAGAGCTGCCGCGGATGTAGCTCCCTGCATCCGGCGACACGGCGAGCGTACCGGCGATCGCGGCGGTGCCGCCGGCGGCGAGCCGGCTTGATCCCGCCGGACTGATCTCGATCGCCAGCGAGCTGTTGACTGCCCTGGCTGTAGTTGCCAGCGACGGAAAGCGTGCCGATGCTGCCGCCGGGCGCGACCGTGCCGCCGGCGAGGTTGAAGACGTTGCCGCCGACGCTGCCATGGCCCGTCAGCGTGCCTTGGCTGCCGACCGTCACGTCGCCGGCGACGCTCGCGCCGCCATGGGTGATATCGCCGATCTCGAGCGTTCCGGCGTTGACCGTCGTGCCGCCGGTGTACGTCTCGGTGCCGTCGAGAATGAGCGTTCCGGCTCCGGTCATGGTGAGGCTGCCGACGCCGTCGATATCGTTCGACCAGGTCGACGTCATGCCGCCGGGATTCACCGTCCAGTCAAAGGTGAGTTGCGCCGGTCCGCCTACCGCCTTGCCGGCATCGACGATGCCCCAGCCATAGATGCTGGGATCGAGCGTGCCGCCTTCGTTGTTCGCGGTGGTCAGCACGTCCTGCACGAGCTCCTGCGACGTGAAGTAGGGAAAGGCCTGCTGGACGAGCGCGAGCACGCCCGAGACGACGGGCGTCGCCATCGAGGTGCCCGACAGCGTGGCATAGGTTCCTCCCGGATACGTCGAATAAATGTTGATCCCGGGCGCCGAGATGCAGAAAGCGGCGGTTGTGCCGCAAATGTCGGAGAATTGGGCGATCGTGCCGGTTGCGTCCACGGCGGCGACCGTGATCCATTGCGATTGAAGGTCGGGAAAGAGAAGCGGAAGCCGCGCCGTAGGAAGCGGTTCGTTTTCCTCACCGTTGCCCGCGGCGAAAACTTCGATCAACCCCGCCGCGGCGCCCGCGCGCCACGCGGCGATCGCAGGACCGAGGACCGCCAGAGCCTGGTCGGCCGACAGGCCGAATACCCCGCCCCAGCTGTTGTTGACGATCCTGACGCCTTCGCTGGCCATGAGCGCGAGCGCAGGCGGCAAGTCCGCATTGATCGAGTCGTATGTCGCCGCGCCATGCTCATCGAAGATCCGCCCGGCCACGATGTCGGCATCGAAGGCGACGCCCTGCATGCCCACGCCGTCGCGCGCCGCGGCGATGATGCCGGAGACATGGGTGCCGTGACCGTAGGGGTCGGACAGGACCGGCGTGTCGGCCACGTAGTCGTAGCCGCCGACGATGCGGCCCTGGAATTCCGGATGCGTCGAATTGATGCCGCTGTCCAACACGCCGACGGTGACGCCGGCGCCGGTATAGCCTTTCGCATAGGCGACATCGGCGTTGATCTGCGCCAGTGCGCCGGATGCGTAATATTCCGGCGTGTCGAAGTCGCTGGGCGATGATTGCGCGAAGGCCGGCGATGCCATTGCGCACACGGCAACAAGCGGCAAGCTTCGCCGCAACCGGACTCGAAACATGGCTTGCCCCCGTTGCAGCCAGGCTGTCCAAGCCTGCCGCTCCCCCAAGGGCATCTTGCCTCAGCGGGCGCATGCGATCCAATGATTTGTAAATGTCGATGGCGTGACGATGACGCAACGTCATCCCGGCTTGCGCGACCCGCGCACGGAGCCGACTTCGGCCCGCTGGTCCGAGGAGGCGCAGTGATTGGGAGTTTGCTGGATTGGAATTTCACGACCTAATGCGGCGCCGGCCGCTCCGGCGCCTCGATTGGTTGTTGCATGATGACGTCAAGCGCGGTGACGAAGGCGAAGGTGACCGTAAAGAAGTCGATGATCAGCGCCGTGACGTAGGCTGCGGCGGTGTATTGGAGGCCTGCCAAAACGGAGCCGAGCATCGCCAGCGTCACAGCGGAACCGAGGACAACGAAGACCGCGACTATCGCGAGCGGCGGTCCTTTGCCGACAACCTTGCGGCGCCTGTACGGATAGGTGACCTGAAGAGACAGCATCGGCAGGGCGAAGAGCACGGCGCACGCCGGCCAAATCCTCTTTTCCGGAACGTCGTAGAGCGCGAGTAGAGAGGGTAGCAGCGCTCCCGCCGTCAACACCAAAATGTACGTGATGACCGTTTTTGCAAGGTATCGGTCGAGCCGTGACACTCTCGCTCCAGCGGCCTGTCGAAGCCCCAACAAGAGCGCCGAGAACCCCGCGAACGTGATCATCAGGCCGGCCAATGTGAACAATACGGCCTCACCTTTGACTTCCATGTTTTGCTCCCCGTGAGAACCAAGGCGTATGGCGTGGATCTGAATTCATCCCGCTTTTCCGTTGCAACCGCTTTCAGATCGTGGCGTTGCTTGCTGCAAGAAGGCGGTCAAGAACGCTCCTGGTGCCTCACCATTTCGGGCCGCGAGGCGTGTGATGCAATGGAGTTGCGCGATCGCCACAACAGTTTTCCGGTCGCGCGCGCAAGGCTGTCGATCCATCGATGGTATCCTCGCGCGGACGAAATGCCTCGCCGGCAACACCGTAACCCTGGCCGAAATGTATCTCATGCCGATCGTGACCAACCAGGAATGGTTGATCAGCAGCCGCAGTCGTTGATGATCTGGCTGACCAGCAGTTCGATGCGCGCCTCCTGGCCTTCCGGCGGGATGCGACCGCCGCGACGCAGCACCGCCAGGCCATGCAGTGTGGCCCAGGCGACTTCCGCCCGCAGGTCGGGACGCGCGTCAAAGGGCTTAAGCGCGCCGACCAATTCAGCAAAGGCCGCCTTCAAGGGTGGCGGCGTGTCATCGCTGGCGAAGTTCACATCGATCGGCAGCACGAACATCGCCTGATAGAGCGAGGGCCGCTCGGCGGCGAATGTCAGGTAGGCGCTGCAGACCGCCCGCAACGCGGGCCCTGGCTCATCAACGGCGGACATCGCCTGGTGCAATTGGACGGCAAGATCTGCGAAGCCGTCGATCGCGACGGCGCGCACGATCGCTTCTTTGTTGTCGAAATGGCTGTACAGCACCGGCTGGCTGTACTCCACGAGCTCGGCCAGCCGGCGCGTGGTTACCGCCTCCCAACCCTCGGCCTCGGCAAGATCGCGGGCCGTCGCAATGATCAGATCGTGGCGCTGGGCGCGTTCGCGGCGGCGACGGTCTGTGAGGGACATGAGCCTCTTCTACTGACGCTGGAAAATCTGTCAATGCTATAATTTATCATTGACATATTTTCTATCGACGCTAGATATTGCTCTGCTCTTTTTGGAGAAGCCGCCATGCTGACCACCCTCGCCTTCATCGTCTCCGGTGTGATCGGAGTCGGCATCATCTTCATTGGTGCCCGCTTCCTCTTGGCGCCGGGGGGCGCGGCCGCTGGATACGGCGTTCCGGTCGAGCCGGCTGCAGGACAAACACCGGGCCACGACCCTTACCCCTGGCTTTACGTGAAAGGGGTCCGCGATATCGCTTCGGGGATATTCATCTTCATCCTGCTGGCGAACGGCGCGCCGCACCTGCTAGGCGCCTTCATGGCCGCCGCCGGCCTCATTCCCGTGGGCGACGCGGTGATCGTACTGCGCAGCGGTGGGACCCGCGCGGCGGCCTACGGCATCCATGGCGCCACCGCAGGCGTCATCCTGGCCGCGAGTGCGGCGTTGCTGATGTCCTGAGCGCCCCTTGACCTTCTTGACCTTCCAAGACTGGCGCGCTCTTGGCCGCAAATGGCGCGAAAACCTTCTCCGTTCATCATCGGCGTCGCGACTGCACTCTTTCCGCGCACGTCAAATAGCTGGTCAACAGACGCGCACTCTCCGAGACCAACGGCGGCGGAGGGCTGGCCGCCACGGCAATGCCGTCACCGGACAAGCGCTGCTGTTTGGTGTGGGTCATTCGTATCTTAGTTTTCGCGGCGTGGCGACAGCGACATTGATCGGGTTTGTCTACGGCATCGTATACGTTTGCAACGGCCGCAATCTCGTTCCCTTGGTCATCTGCCACGGCCTGACGGACACTCTGAGCCTGATCGCGGTCTACGCGCGATTCGTCCGGGTGACGTAATCTGACCGCCCGATCATTGCAGGGGCTCGCGCAAGCCCGTCATGGTCGCGTCCCGGCGGGGGTGTAGGAGCTGCGGGCAAGTAGCCCGCCGCAATCGACCATTGAGCTTCATGAATTCCCGCGAGGCATCCTACATCCCCTCAATCCTAATCTCGTGGCGCGCGGATTAGGAACGGCAATGCCTCGCAGAATTTCGAGCCGGTTGGGCGGCGCGACCGGGGCGAAGAACGCGGGAATCGCATCTTTTGTTCTCTTTGGCCGTCTCTGGAATTCGACTGACCATTCCGTGATACGCGGATGTTTTATGTGCACATACACGCCCGGGCCGGATTCATTGATGTATTCCAGCTGCTGGATCAACGCGCCGCTACAAAATATGCCTTCACCGCAAGGATATGCCAGTCGGTATCCTGGTAAGCCCAGTGGACCCCTATCGGCTGAGAACGATGTGCGTGGCGTGGTCGGTGGCCTGATGTTCCGTGACGCGGTAGCCGAGCGCCGGCAGGTCGATCCCGGCGAACATCGTTTCCCCCTGTCCGAGCACGACAGGGGACAAAGCGATATGCAACTCGTCGATCAGACCGGCGCGAAGATATTGACGCACGGTCTCGGCTCCGCCACCAATCTTGACGTCAGCGCCCTTGGCGGCAAGCCTCGCCTTCTGCAGCGCCGCCTCGATACCGTCTGTCACGAAGAAGAAGGTGGTGCCGCCGTCCATCTCAATCGGATCGCGCGGATGGTGCGTCAGGACGAAAGTGGGCGCGTGATAGGGCGGATTGTCGCCCCACCAGCCCTTCCAGCTCTCGTCCGGCCAGGGACCGCGGATCGGCCCGAACATATTGCGGCCGAGGATGAACGCGCCGAACCCGTCCATTGAACGACGTGCGTAGGCGTCATCGACGCCGTCCGAGCCGCCATCATTACCGATCATTGCCCGAAACATGCGCGTACCGAACATCCACTCGTGCAGTTCCCGCCCGCGCTTGCCGAGCGGATTTTCAAGGCTTTGCTCAGGCCCTGCGCTGAAACCGTCGAGCGAGACCGAAAAGCCTGCAACGCGCACTTTCGTCATGACGAAGCCTTCCATCTCTTCGGGATCGGGGACTGAAGAAATTTGAGTTCGTTGCATGGCCCATGACGATGGGGAGCGACCATCACAATCTATCCAGAACGCACATTGCGCTTGAGCATTCCAAGGCCGCCGATAGCCGCCGTTTCTGTTCCCCTCACTCCCACTCGATGGTCCCCGGCGGCTTGCACGTCACGTCATACACGACCCGGTTGACGCCCTTCACCTCGTTGACGATGCGCGTCGCGGTGCGCGACAGGAAGTCATGCGAGAAGGGTAGCTGTCCGCCGTCATGCCGTCGACCGAGGTCACGGCGCGCAGCGCGCAGACGTGATCGTAGGTGCGCGCGTCGCCCATCACGCCGACCGTGCGCACCGGCAGCAGCACGGCGAAGGCCTGCCAGATCTGCGTCGTAGAGGCCGGCCTTGCGGATCTCGTCGAGGTAGATCGCGTCGGCCTTGCGCAGGATGTCGAGTTTTTCGCGCGTGATCTCGCCGGGGCATGCGGATGGCGAGGCCCGGGCCCGGGAACGGATGGCGGCCGACGAAGCTCTCGGGCAGGCCGAGCTCGCGCCCGACGCACGGACCTCGTCCTTGAAGAATTCGCGCAAGGGCTCCACGAGCTTCATGCGCATCCGCTCGGGCAGGCCGCCGACATTGTGATGGACTTGATCGTCACCGACGGGCCGCCGGTCAACGACACGCTTTCGATCACGTCGGGATAGAGCGTGCCCTGCGCCAGAAATTCGGCGCCGCCGCTCCTTGGCCGCTTCCGTCTCGAACACCTCGACGAACAGCCGCGCCGATAGTCTTGCGCTTGCGCCTCGGGGTCGCTGACGCCTTCGAGCGCGGACAGGAATATGTCGGCGGCATCGACGTGGACGAGCGGGATATTGTAGTGGCCGCGGAACAGCGTGACGACCTCGTCGGCCTCGCCGGCGCGCATCAAGCCGGTGTCGACGAAGATGCAGGTGAGCTGGTCGCCGATGGCTTCGTGGATCAGGACGGCCGCGACCGAGGAATCGACGCCGCCGGAGAGTCCGCAGATCACGCGGCCCCTGCCGACCTGCTTTCGGATCCGCTTCACCTCTTCCGCGCGGAACGCTTTCATGTTCCAGTCGGCGGGAATGCCGGCGATACCCGTCACGAAGTTCGCGAGCAGCGCGGCACCGCGCGGCGTGTGCATGACCTCGGGATGGAACATCAGGCCGTAGAACTTGCGCGCGTCGTCCGCGACGATCGCGAAGGGTGTGTTCGCGCTTTTGCCGACGACTCGGAACCCGGGCGGAAGCGCGATGACGCGGTCGCCATGGCTCATCCACACCTGGTCCTCGGAGCCGAGCGACCAGATGTTGTCGAACAGCGGGCTCTGGCCGACGATCTCGACCTGGGCGCGACCATATTCGCGCTTGCCGGAATTTTCCACCTGCCCGCCCAGCTGCTGCACCATCGCCATCTGGCCGTAGCAGATGCCGAGCACCGGCACGCCGAACTCGAACACTTTCTGCGGGGCACGCGGCGTGTGCGATTCTGTAAGGCTGGCGGGACCACCGGACAGGATGATGGCGCGCGGCGGATCGGCGGAGCTCAGCGCCGCTTCGGCCTTGTCAAAGGGCACGATCTCGCAATAGACACCGGCCTCTCGCACGCGTCGTGCGATGAGCTGAGTTAGCTGTGAACCGAAATCGATGACGAGGACGGGCGCCGCCATTGGCAAACGCTAATTGCCGGTCGGAGTCTTGTCCAGTGAACGCGCTGCCGCAGCGGGACCCGTCTGATCAGCGCGATCGGCGCGCACCAAACCGGCCTGCGCTTCAGCATCCTGTGGATCGATCACTAGCGCTTCCCCGAAATCAGAATCGCGCGAATTCCGTCTGGTCGGCGCGCAATAGACATCGCCGAGCGCCGCATAGCTGGACGCGCGCGCGGGATCGGCGACAATCGCCGCTTGTGCCATGCGGATGGCGAGATCCAGATGGCCTTCATGTTCGGCGGCGCGGCTTTTTTCCAGGAGCGAATCGGCCTGATCTGCAAATGCAGAGCCGCCAAGCGCGAACAGTATGGCTGCGACGACAACAATTCGCGTTCCGCGCGCCATGATCACTCACCCGTACCTTGCATACCGCAATCTAGCCCGACCGTGGCAGCGCGGCCACCTGTCATTGGTCCGGGATCAGGACTGCGGCAAAGAAACCGTCGGTTGCCGTTTTAAGCGGTGAAGCGTTGAAAAAACGTGCCAGGCCAGGCGGCGCGGCGCCGCTCCACCTCGCGTCGGCCGGCGCTACGGCAAAGCCCGGATGGCGCGCAAGGAATTGCGCAACTCGGGTCTTCGTTTTCCGACGGCAGGACGGAACAAGTGGCGTAGATCAGCCGCGCGCCGGGTTTCAGGAATCCGACGGCGTCGTCTAGAAGCGCGTCCTGTTGCGCCATGAGCTCGGCTATTCGCGGGGGCGTAAGGCGCCATTTGAGCTCGGGCTGGCGGCGCCAGGTGCCCGATCCGCTGCCTATCAGCATGAACCAGCACCCGATAGAAAACAAGTAGCGGTGGCGTTTCCCCCAGCAGCCACGATGACGATGATGGAGACGCCCGCGCGCACCATGGGCAGCTGAAGCTCCTCCAAAGCGCAGGCGCGGATGTCGCAGGCGACGAATCGTGCCCTTGTTCTTCATCGCGGCCGCGAGCGCCAGCGACTTGCCGCCCGCGCCGGCCGCAAGATCGAGAATGCGTTCGCCCGGCTTCGCGCCGCAAAGGAACTCGCGATCTGCGCGGCCTCGTCCTGGAACTCGAAGGCGCCGGATTCGAAGAGTGGTGATCTGTGCAGCGCCGACGCGTTGCCGCGCGCGGCAAGGCGCAGGGCGTCCGGCGCGAACGGCGCGGGCTGCGCCTCGAACCCTTCCGCGTGCAACGCCTCTCGCAAAGCTTCGCGCGTCGTCTTCAACCTGTTGGCGCGCAGATCGATGGACGCGCGCGCGAGCATCGCCGCCATCTCGTCGGCGAGCTTGTCGCCGAAGGCGCGCGTGAGCTCGCCTTCGAGGAAGCCCGGAAACTCGCCGCGGACCGCGATGGGAATCGCTTCACCGGGCGACTGCGCGATCGCCGCGCGCTCCTCTTGTGTGAGCGGCGCGGGACCATAGCCCTGGCCGGCGAACAGCGATGCCACCCCGTCCTCGTCCGCGCCTTCGGCGAGAAGCGAGGCGATGGCGAGCGCGCGCGGACTCTCGCTTCGCATGCGCCAGGCGTAGGAGGCGCGATGGCGTGAGATCGTGAACACGCGTTCGCCGATTGCCGCGCGATCCTTCGATCCGGCATAGCGGCGCGCGCGGAAGAAGTCGCGCAGGAAGCGGTCGGCGGGCTGCGCGGTCTTGGCCAGGCCATCGAGAATCTCGATGGCTGCACTTTGAGGCGCGCAGACGGTGTCACGCGGCGGCCGGGGGCGCGAAATGCTGCAGCCGCGCCTGCGTGAAGCGGAACGTCCAGAT
>CAWDKN010000029.1:0-125295 GCA_963802815.1 uncultured Alphaproteobacteria bacterium | reverse complement strand
GGCTCCGCCGCTACCAGGCGCGGGCCCCCAAATCGCACCCCAGCAATTCTCGGCTTCCGGCATGGCCGCCGGCGGGATCGGTCGGGTCAACATCACGGCCGACGAGAACAACAACGCGCTCGTCATCCTGGCGACGCCGCAGGAGTACAGCTCGATCGAGGCGGCCCTGCGCGAACTCGATGCTCCGCCGCTGCAGGTCTATCTGGAAGCCGCCATCGCCGAGGTCACGCTCACCAACGATCTCAGTTTCGGCGTGCAGTATCTCTACAATCCCGGCGGCGGCCACCAGGTCACGTTGAGCGACTTCAAGAGCTCGGTGATCGGCGCGGCTTTTCCCGCCTTCTCCTATATGTTCACGCGGGGGACGAACATCAACATCATCCTCGATACGCTCGCAAGCAAGACGCATGTCGAGGTGGTGTCAGCGCCGCAGGTCCTCGTATTGAACAACCAGTCGGCGACCCTGCAGGTGGGCGACCGCGTCCCTATCGCAACCGAGCAGGCCGTCGGCGTCACCACGGCCAACTCCGCCATCGTCAACACGATTTAGTATCAGGATACGGGGGTCATCCTGAAGGTAACGCCGCGCGTGAATCACGGCGGCCTGGTGATGATGGACATCACCCAGGAAGTGAGCCAGGTCCAGAATACCACGACGTCGGGCATCGACCCGCCGACGATTTCAGCAGCGCAAGATCAACAGCTCCGTCGCCGTGCAGGACGGCGAGACCGTGGCGCTGGGAGGATTGATCACCGACGACCGCGAGAAGGACAGGTCCGGCGTGCCGTTCCTCCAGGACGTACCGGTGCTGGGGCACCTGCTGGGCGATACGAACAATAAGAACACTCGCACCGAGCTTATGGTTCTCATCACGCCACATGTCGTCGAGAATGTGGAGGAGGCACGGGCCGTCACCAATGAACTCCGTCGCAAGCTTCCGGCCGTTCAGCCGCTGTTCGAGCGCATTCGCTAAACTCGCGCGCGCGCGGGGAAATGAGCGCGGCTGGGCGCTCGTCTCCGTCCTTTGGGTCCTGACGCTGCTCGCCCTGATGGCGGCGGCCGTCCAGGAATTGACCGTCACCTCGGCCAGGCTCGAACACCTGGCCATCGAGAAGGCGGAGCTCGATTCCGACTTCGATGTGATCGTCGCACGGGCCGTGCTCGGGATCACCGATACGCGCCTCGAGCAGCGCTGGCGCGTCGACGGAATTCCCCGCAGGCTCACCGTCAACGGCGTAAACAGCGAAATCGCCGTGCAGGACGAGCTGGGGAAGTTCGATCTCAACGCCGTGGACGGCTCGATGCTGCGGCGGCTTCTCAAGTCAGCCGGACTGTCGCTCGATCAGGCGTCGTCGCTCAGCGACAAGATCCTCGATTGGCGGAGCGCCACGGACCTGACCCGCCTGCACGGCGCCGCGGACCAGGACTACGAGGAGGCCGGCTACAGCTATCGCCCGCGGCACGGGCCGTTCCAATCCGTCGCCGAAATGCGGCTGGTGATGGGAATGACGCCAGAGCTCTACGCACACATCAGCCCCGCTCTCACGGTCTATACGCAAAAGCCCATGATCGATGCCAATGTGGCGACGGTGGAGGCCTTGCGCGCGCTTTACCTGGATGCGCCGGCGCAAGCCGACGCAATCTTGAGTGCGCGGCGCGGGTCGGACGACGCTGACGCAGCCTCGACCGCCCAGCCTCCGAGCGGCCTGCTCGATCCGGCCGCCGTTCTCGGCGGGCGGATATTCTCCGTCACGGCAACGTTCTTCGTGGGAGCGCAGCGCTTCCGGCGCAGCGCCACGATCGAGCTTAGCGGCGACGACGACCGGCCCTATTTCGTGCTGGCCTGGCAATAGCACGCCCGCGCATCGCCACCCGCTCCATGCCTTCGGCACGGGAGAGGAAAAGAGGGCGCGCTATCCTCCGGCGGGGACAGGGGTCCGTACAGCCACGATCCAACCTGCCAGCGCGAGAAACGGACCGAAGGCCATGCGGCGGCTCCCATCAAAGCTGCGCGCCGCAATGGACTGTCGCGACAGCAAACGCCAGCGCGAGAACGGCAGCCATCAGGAGCACGGTCGGAATGCCCTCCCAGGATGTCCAGGCCGCAAGCCCGGCCAGCAATTTGGCATCGCCGAGCCCGAGCCCTTCCCTCCGGCGCAGAGCGCGATAGGCGAGCGCGACTGCGGCAAGCCCCGCGAACGCGGCGACAGCTCCGATCGCGTGCCCCAGCCAATGCTCGGGATCGAACACAAAAGCGGCAGCGAGTCCCCGACACGATCAGGAGCAACGTCAATGCGTCGGGAAGGCGCTGCGTCTTCCAGTCGATTGCGCCGAGCGCGATGAGCGTCGATCCGAGCCCTGCGCTCGCCGCAAGCAACGGTCCCGACATCAGAGTCGCGGCCCACAGGACGGGCACGACAGCACCGATCTCCATGGAGGGGATAGAAGAGAGGCAATCTTTCGCCGCAGGTGCGGCACCGGCCGCGCAGCGAAATCCAGCTCGCCACCGGAACGAGATCGATCGCGCCCAGCAGGTGGTGACAGGATTCGCACTCTGAGCGCGCCCAGGCGACCGGCCTCCATCAGCCGTTCGCAGGACAAGGACACCCAGGAAGCTGCCGATGAAGGGCGCGGCCAGCGCGAGCGCCACACTGAACGGGTTGAGCGCTTGCACGATCTTATCCAGCGTGGCGCAAAAAGTTAGCCGATCACGACAATGGACGTGTCTGGACCGGTATGGTCATTCCGTCCCGGCGCGCGGGGCGATAGCGCCAATGCGCCTTTGTCCAGTCCACCGCCAGCTGATCGAGCGTGCTCGAGCCGCTCGAGGCGATGACGCTGGCGTCGCTGACGAAGCCGTCCGCCGTGATGGAAAGAAGGAGGCGAACGGTCACCGGACTGGACGGCTTTGCTCCAACCGGCGGCGCCGGGAAAGTATGCGTCTCCGCGATGGCTTCGGCCGGTTCGGTCACGTCGGGGGCGCCCGTCTCCACCAGGACGTTGGCTTCCCGGAGCAGGTGTATCGACCTCGATTAGGGGCGGGGGGACGTCCGGAACGTCGGGTTTCTTGAGCTCCGGTTTTTGGGGACCGGCATGGTCGGCGCGTGGTCGCTCCGATCCCCAGCGTCAGGACGTTCTCGGTCTCAACCACCTGTCGCGGCATCAGGCCCCAGACGATCCCAAGGACAATAAGCAGGTGCCACAGCACCACAATCCCGCTCGCCGCTACACGCTCGCGATTGGCATGGAGTGCGCGGAACGCCGAGGTATTGACGATCCTGCGCCAGAGCTGGTTCTGAGCCAGCGGGCGAAGGCGCGCAAGCCACGTGTTAGTCAACACGGAGAATCTTGGCAGCCAAACGGATTGAAACCGCTCGATCCGCGCGGTGAGTGCGTTCAGCGGTCCTCCGGTTACCATTTCCGATCCCCGAGTTCAGCACGTGACCTTATCGTTGTAGGGCCGACATGCGAAGGCGCAAGGCTGGTCGGCTACGGGTGATTTTATCGCGCACGAAGGGACCGCTAGTTTGAAGCAGCAATAATATCGCGCATTCTCACTCAGGGGGAACTTGGATATATGCGCGCGTCGCAATCCACATTTTCGCCGAAGCCAAATAAATCTGAGGGACGACACCGCCTTGGGCCCGCAGGATGTCCCAATCAGACTAAGCTGCCGACCTTCCGACAGGGCCATTCCGCGCGGTTCCAGTCGACCCGTCCTTTAACTCATGAACTCGATAGCGGTTTGGGGCATCGATCGCGTCCCTTTGGGGCCAGTGTACACGCGCAGCCGGCGCGGGCGACCACGCGCCCGCAGGCGCAGAGCCAGGGGCGTTAACGCCCTGCGGGGCCCCCAGGGAGCGCAAACCAACCCGCCATCGCCGCTCTGTGCCCCTAAACACCTCAGGGGGTTTTCGCTGGCGACCCCGAGGTAATTCGAACACCTGGCCTGCGGTTTAGGGAAACGCTGCTATCCGACTGAGCTACGGGGTCGCGTGCGCGGAAAATGCAGCGAGTGGGGTGGATTTGGCAAGCGCCGGACGGTCTTTCAGTGAGCCTGCGGCTTTCCCTCGATCCAGAGCCAGCGCGTGGCGTTGAATTCGCGGTCGTTCTCGACCCAACCTTTGACATAGGGCTGAATCAGGTCCTGGGTCAGGCGGTAGCGCAGCGGAATCCAGGGATAGTCCTTGAGCGCGATCTTTTCCGCCGCCAGCAGCAGCGCGCCGCGCCGGCCCGCGTCGGGCTCGAGCTGGGCCGCGTCGAGCGTCGTGTCGAATTTCGGGTTGTCGTACTTGCTCGCGTTGTTGCCGCTGTCGTGGCGGAGCAGGTCGAGGAAGTTGCTCGCGTCGTTGAAATCGGCGAACCACGAGGCCGAGGCGAGATCGAACTGGCCCTCCTGCAACGCGCGGTAGTGGACGCTCTCGTCGACCGCGACGATGTCGATGTCGACATAAATTTGCCGCAGCATCGCCTGCAACACCGCAGCGATGCGGCGATTGTCGGGCGTCGATGGCGTCTGGTAGGTCGTGTGGAAGTGGTTCCCCGGACCAAAGCCGAGCTGTGCCATCAGCGCCTGGGCCTTCTGAAGGCGTGCCGCGTAAGGCGCGGCTGCGAAATCCATCTGCGCCCCGCCGGGGAAATTCGCGACATTGGGTGGAACAAGTGCATAGGCCGGCGGATCGCCGAACTTCAGGACCTTCTGCGTGATGATCTCGCGGTCGACGGCGAGATTGAGCGCCTCACGAAGCCTGACATCGTTGAGCGGCGGGCGCTTTTCGTTGATGTCGATGTACGACATCCCGATGAACGGAATCGAACGCAGCTGACCTTTCAGGTTCACGCGGATCCAGGCGACCTGGTCGAGCGGTATCGGCGTCTGGGTGTCCAGCTCGCCCGCGCGGTACCGGCGCAGACCGGCTTCCGTGTCCTGTGTCGGATAGTAGTTCACCACGTCGATGCGGACATGGGCGGCATCGTAGAAGCGCGGGTTCTTCACCAGCGTGATGTGATCGTTCGGAATCCACGCCTGCGGAACATAGGCGCCGTTGCCGACGAAGTTTTCCGCCTTCGACCAGCCGGTGCCCTTCGCGATCACGACGTGGCGCGGGAGCGGATAGGCGGTCTCGTGAGTCAGAAGCTCGGGAAGATAGGCGGCGGGATGCTCGAGGCGGACCACCAGCGTGCCATCGTCCGGCGCGTCGACGCCGAGCGCCGACGGTGGGAGCTTGTGCGCGCTGATCGCGTGCGCGTTCTTGATGACCCAGAGATTGTAGGCGTAGAAGGCACCAGTTTTCGGATCGAGCAGGCGCTCCCAGGCGAAGACGAAATCGTGCGCCGTCACGGGCGTGCCGTCGGACCAAAGATGCGGGCGCAGATGAAAGGTCCAGGTCTTGCCGTCCGGCGAGACATCCCAGCGCGTCGCCGCGCCGGGAATGGGCCGGGCCGCCGGATCGAAGGCGGTCAGCCCCATCAGCAGGTCACCGACGATGTTGGCTTCCGGAATTCCGTCGATGAAATGCGGATCGAGGCTCTTGGGCTCGGCGCCGTTGCCGCGATTGAGCACGGTCAGGGCGTGCGCTGGGGCCGCGGCCGCAAGAGCGGCGGCGAGAAACAGAAGCCCAAGGCGATAGCGACTCATGTCAGGTCCCCCGAAGGACCTAGTTACCGCGCCGCGGCGGGATCGATCCAGAGCCAGCGCGAGCGGTGGAAGTTGCGGATGTTGGGCTTGTTCGTGGTCCAGCCTTTGACGTAGGGCTGGACGAGATCCTCGCTCTGGCGGAATCGCGCCGGGATCACGGCATCGTCGTCGAGCGCGATTTGTTCGGCCTGTTTCATCATCTGGCCGCGTTTGACGAGGTCCGTCTGCTGCTGCGACTCGGCGTAGATGCGGTCAAAGGCGGGACTGTCGTAGGACCCGTAATTGTTGCCGGAATCCGAACGCAGCAGGTCGAGGAAGGTCGAGGCGTCGTTGAAATCGCCGATCCAGGCCGAACCTGCTGTGTCGAACTGATGGGTCGAAAGAACCGTGTAGTAGACCGAGGGGTCCATCTGGATGATGTCGAGATCGATGTATATCCGGTGCATCATGGATTGGAGCGCGGCCGCCGACCGCAGATTGTCAGGGTTCACAGTCGTGGAGTAGCTCGTGTGGAAATGGTTGGAAGGGCCATAACCCATCTCGGCCATCAAGGCTTGAGCCTTCCTGATCCGGTCCACGAACGGCATTGAACGGAAATCGACAGATGCGCCGGCCGGATAGTTCGCGGTTCCCGGCGGAACGAAAGAATAGGCCGGGGGATCGCCGAGCTTGAGGATTTTGTATGTCATCGTCTCGCGGTCGTAGGCGAGGTTCATGGCCTCGCGCAGACGACGATCCTTGAAGGGCCCCCGCAGGAAATTGAAGATGATGTACGAATTGGAGAGGTTGGGATGGAGCTGGATATCCGCCGGGATATTCTTGCGAAGCCAGTCGATCTCGCCGACCGGCAGCGGCTCCTGCTCGTCGATGGCGCCCGAGCGAAGCAGCTTGAGCGCTGCGACCACATCCTGGGTCGGGTAGTAGTTGACGGTTTGAATACGAACGTGCGCCGCTTCGTAGAAGCGCGGGTTCTTCACCAGGGTGACGTGATCGTTCGGAATCCACTCCTTGGGAACGTAGGGTCCGTTGGCGACGTAGTTCTCGACCTTTGACCACGCGTCGCCCTTGGCCAGGAGAACATGTCGCGGGACCGGATAGGTCGTTTGGTGCATCAGCCATTCGGGTAGATAGGGCGCCGGATGTTCCAGTGTGATGACGAGCGTTTTGTCATCCTTCGCTACGATGCCAAGCGCGGAGGGCGGCAGCTTGCCGGTGTTGACGTCATGCGCGTTCCTCACGATCCACAGATAATAGGCGTAGGGCGCACCGCGCGCCGGCTCGAGAATCCGGCGCCACGCATAAACGAAGTCTTCCGCCGTCACCGGCACGCCGTCCGACCAGACATGGTCGCGCATATGGAACGTCCAGGTCAGGCCGTCGGCCGATGTCTCCCACCTTGTCGCGGCACCTGGTATGGGTTCGCCGTTGATGTCCTCGGTCGTCAGCCCGACCAGGCAGTCGCCGATGACATAGGCTTCCCAGTTTCCGGTCACATAGTGCGGATCGAGACTGGAGACGTCCGCTCCGTTGCCGCGATTGAGGACCGTCGCGTCATGCGTCAGGCGCGGGACATTCGAGGCCGGCGAGCAGGCGGCGAGCGCGAGTGCCACGACGACCGCGGCCGCGAGAGTTCGAAGCATCAGGCGTCTCCGGATGACGAAGCGGGCATGGCGCGGCGGCACAGAGGGTTGCGCTCGTGGGCGGGACAAACGCGTGCCCTTGACGCTCGCCTGTGCGCCGCGTTTGTCTTATCATCGATGTCGAACCCGCTCGCAAATCCGCGTTCGGCCAATCGGGATGAAACATGCATCTGCGTCGTATCGCACCGGCGATTGCCATAGTCTTGATACAAGCCGCGCCGGCCCTGGCGGGACCGCAGGACGATGCGCTGAACGCCATCGCAAAATGCGCGAGCGTCGCCGACGATCACGCAAGGCTGGCCTGTTACGATGCGGCCGCGCCGCAGGTGAAGGCGGCCGTCGCGGCACCGCCCGCGCCCGAAGTCGCGGCGACGCCGCCGCCGCAGGAGAGCAGCAAGTCCTGGTTCGGGCTTCCCGACATCTTCGGCGGCCGTCCACCGCAGACCACGCCGCAGCAATTCGGCAACGATCAGATGCCGGCGCCGCCGCCGCCGCCGCCCGCACCGGGCGAACCCGCGCCTGCTCCCGTCCTCGACAGCATCACGGTGGCCGTCAGCAACTACGCTTTCGATCCGTTCGATCATTTCACCGTGTTCCTCGACAACGGACAGATCTGGCAGCAGCTCGAGGGCGATGTGGGCCAGGCGCATTTCTCCAGAAGCAGCCCGAACAAGGTGACGATCTCGCGCGGCGCGCTCGGCAGCTACGATCTCTCGATCAACGACCAAGACCGCAGCTACAAGGTAAAGCGGCTCAAATAGCGGCGGCATCGTGCTCCGCCACCAGATGGCCGGGCGCCACTTCGATCAGCTTCGGGCGATACTGCTCGGCGTCCCGATCGTCGATCACCTTCGATTTCAGAAAGGCGAGCTGCGCGCGCGTATCAAGCGGCGACGGCAGGTCGCCTGTCAGGTGGGCGCGATTCTTGGCCCGCTCGAGCTTCGGGTCGGGAATGGGAACGGCCGCGATCAGCGCCTTGGTGTAGGGATGGCGCGCGTCGGTGTAGATCGCCTCGCGGTCGGCGAGCTCCACGATCCGCCCGAGATAGAGGACCATGACACGATGCGAGACCTGGCGGACGACCGAAAGGTCGTGGCTGATGAACATCAGCGACATGCCGGACTGCTTCTGCAATCCTACGATCAGATCGACGATCTGCGCCTGAATCGACACGTCGAGTGCGCTGACGGCCTCGTCGCAGATGACGAGCTTCGGCTTGACGATCATTGCGCGCGCGATTCCCACGCGCTGGTTCTGGCCGCCTGAGAATTCGTGCGGATAGCGGTTGATCCAGGCGGGCTCGATGCCGACCTCGTTCATCATCTCGCGTACCCGCACTGCGACGGCGGCGCGCGGCAGCTCGGGATGTAGCGCCCGCAGGGGCTCGGCGATCGACTTACCGATCGTCATGCGCGGGTCGAGGCTGGCGAGAGGGTCCTGGAACACGATCTGAAGTCATCGCGCAGGGCGCGAATCTCGCGTTCGGTCTGGCCGCCGACATCGCGGCCGAGCCAGGCGACGGTACCGGCCGTCGTCGGCACCAGCTGGAGGACGCCGCGCGCGAGAGTCGATTTTCCGCAGCCGGACTCCCCGACGATGCCGAGCGTCTCGCCCGGCCGCAGCGAGAAGCTGACGCCGTCGACGGCACGCAGCATCTTCCGCGGCGCGAAGGGCCGCTCGCTCGTCTTGATGGGAAAATAGACGGACAGGTCCTTGACCTCGAGGATCGGCTTCGTGCTTCCGGTGATCGGAACGACGTCGCGGCGGCCCTGCTTGCGGTCGGGCCGGTCGAGGCGCGGCATCGCGTCGAGCAGCATCTTCGTGTAGGCGTGTTCGGGGCGGTAGAAGATGTCGTCCACGGCGCCCGTCTCGACGATCTCGCCGTTGCGCATGACCTGCACGTGGTCAGCCACTCCCGCGATGACGCCCATATCGTGCGAGACCATGACGATCGCGGTTTTCAGCTCCGTCTTCAGGTCGCGCATGATTTCGAGGATCTGGGCCTGTACCGTCACATCCAGAGCCGTGGTCGGCTCGTCGGCAATCAGGAGGTCGGGCCCGCAGACGGTCGCCATCGCGATCATCACACGCTGGCGCATGCCGCCCGAAAGCTCGTGCGGATATTGCCGCATCCGCCTGGGTCCGTCGGAGATGCGCACGAGATCGAGCACCTCGAGGGCCCTCTTTTCGGCTTCCTCGCGGGGCAGGCCGCGAACGCGCAGCGCTTCGGTGATCTGGGTGCCGATGCGCATATGCGGCGTGAGCGAGGTCAGCGGATCCTGGAAGATCATTGTGATCCTGGAGCCGCGAAACTCGTTCAGCCGCGAAGACGGAAGACCCAGGATCTCCTGGCCGCGATATTTGACGCTGCCGGTCGCACGTCCGTTGCCGGCGAGCAAACCAGTGGCGGCGAGAAAGAGCTGGCTCTTGCCGGACCCGGATTCGCCCACGACGCCGAGGCACTCGCCTTCGCCCACCGTGAAGCTCGCGTTTTTGACGGCGTGCACCTCGCCGTCCGGGGTCGAGAAGCGGACATCGAGGTTCCTGATCTCGAGAATCGGCGCCGCCATCAGCGATCCTTAGGATCGAGGGCGTCACGCAGGCCGTCGCCGATGAAGTTGAAGCAGAACAGCGTGACCGCCATGAACGCTGCGGGAAAGACGAGAAGCCAGGGCGCGGTTTCCATCTGGTTGGCGCCGTCGGAGATGAGCACGCCCCAGGACGTCAGCGGCTCCTGGATGCCGAGACCGAGAAAGGAAAGGAAGCTCTCGGCAAGGATCGCCGTCGGCACGGTGAGCGTCACGTAAACGACGACCGGGCCGAACACGTTAGGAATGATGTGGCGGCCGATGATCCCGACGGTGCCGACGCCGCCGGCGCGCGCGGCTTCGATGAACTCCTTCTGCTTGATGGAGAGAGTCTGGCCGCGCACGATCCGCGCCATGGTCAACCATTCCACCGCGCCGATCGCGATGAAAAGCAGGAAGAAATTCCGGTCGAAAACGACCAGGAGAAGGATCACGAGGAAGATGTATGGTATCGAGTACATCACGTCGACGAAGCGCATCATCAGCGCGTCGACGCGGCCGCCGAGATAGCCGGCGATGGCGCCATAGAGGACGCCGATCATGAGGCTGACGAGCGTTGCGATCACGCCGACGGCAAGCGACACCCTCGCTCCGTAGAGTATGCGGATGAAAAGATCGCGGCCAACCGAGTCCGTCCCGAACCAGTGCGTACCGCCCGCGTGACAGGTCACGCTCTGATCCGCCCACCAGTCCGGTGCGCAGGACACGACATTGTAGTCCTGGTCGGCGTAACCGTACTGCGACAGGAGCGGCGCGAAAATCGCCATCAGCGCGATGATGGAAAGGACGCCGGCGCTGACGACGGCGGCCTTGTTGCGAAGCAGGCGCCGGCGTGCGTCCAGCCAGAGACTGCGGCCCTTGACGGCCTCAACCGCTTCCATAACCGCTGCTGTGCGCGCGAAACGGCCAGGCGCGCTCAATTCAGCCTCACGCGCGGATCGAGCACGGCGTAGAGGATGTCGGCGGCCAGGTTGAGGAAGATGACGAAGACCGCGTAGCAGATGACCACGCCCATCACGAGCGTGTAGTCGCGATTGAGCGCGCCCTGGATGAAGTAGCGGCCGATGCCGGGTATGCCGAAGATCTGCTCCACGATGAGCGATCCCGTGAGCAGTCCGGCGACGGCGGGTCCCATATAGCTCACGAGCGGCATCAGCGACGCGCGCAGCACATGGCGCGCGAGCACGATGCGCAGCGGCAGCCCCTTGGCGCGAGCCGTGCGGACGAAGTTCGAATGCAGGACTTCGATCGTGCTGCCGCGCACGAGCCTCGCGATGATGGCGATCTGCGGCAGCGCCAACACGGTGACGGGCAGGATCATGTTGCGCAGGGCGCCGTCGTTCCAGCCGCCGACGGGCAGGGTGATGTCGTGGCCGAGCACGCTGATGCCGTAGACGCCGAAGATGAGCGTGAGGATCGGCGCCGTGACGTAGGTCGGGATCGTGATCCCGAACATGGCGACCGACATCACGGAATAGTCGATCAGGCCGTTCTGGTTGAGCGAAGCCACGACGCCCAACGAGACGCCGACGATTAAGGCGAGGATGATCGCGGAAATGCCGAGGCGCGCACTGACCGGCAATCCGTCTGCGATCAGCTGGGTAACCGTGAAGTCCTTGTTCTTGAAAGAGGGGCCGAGGTCGAAATGCGCGAGCCGGCCGAGATAGATGAAGTATTGCTCATAAAGCGGCTTGTCGAGGTCATAGGCCGCCTCGATGTTGTGCTCGATCTCCGGCGGCAGATGGCGCTGGCTGTCGAAAGGGCCGCCGGGGGCGGCACGCATCATGAAGAAGGCAAGGGTGACGATTATGAATAGCGTCGGGATGGCGCCCAAGAAGCGCCGGATCGCGTAGGCAAACATCTCGCTTGTCTATCTCCTGCGCGAACGAGCTTTTGTCCCGAATGGTGTCAAACTCTGCGGAGATTGACGGCCCTGTCAACGTGGTGGAACCGGTCAGCAAATGCCGCGCGCAAAATTTCAATGCGGGCGGACAACTCGAAATTTTACGAAAAAAATCTTCGCGGAACCGCGTGCAGACGGATCGTGCCACGACTTAGGAGTGCGCCGAGCGCACGCCGGTTCAATCGATTCGCGGCTCATGGCCCTTGCGCCAACCATTCCTCCCAGCGCGGGGCGATGTCGTCGCCATGCGCCCGCCACCAGCCGTCGTCGACCGCGAAGGCGGTCGCGAAATTGCCCGGAGCGGTGGGCAGGAACGGCTTCATCGCCACGCCCGTCTCCGGGTTTCGGCCGACATAGGCGAGCGACGAGCGCCGCGCCGGCCCGTAGGGCACCCAGGACGCGACGCGCGCCAGCGGCCGTGAACCGGTGGCGAAGCGTATGAAGTCCATCGCCCTGTTCTTGTGTGGATCGCCCTTGGGAATGCCGAAGACGTCGAGCTCGTAGAGCTGGCGGTCCCAGATCACGCGGATCGGCGCATGATGCATCGCCGCGTCGAACGTGTCGCCGTTGAGCGCGGTGGCGAAGGCCGCGCGTCCGTCCTCGATCATCGCGACCGCGTCGCCGGACCGCGCCCACCAGACCAGCGCAGGCCGGATGGTCTGCAGCTTGGCCAGTGCTCGCGAGACGCCCTCCGGCGTCGACAGCACCCGATAGACGTCGCCCGGCTTCACGCCGTCGGCCAGCAAGGCCAATTCCAGGTTGAACTTGGCGCTCGAGCGGCGCAGTGCGCGCGGTCCTGGAAAACGCTGGAGATCGAAGAAATCCGAAAGCGTCTGCGGCCGCGCCGCGCCGAAGCGTGCCTGCGAATAGGCGATGACCTGGCTGAATACGACGCTTCCGACCCAGCACGGGCCGACGGCATTCGGGACGAAATCGGCCCGCGCGGCCGTGCCGTCTGCGCCGGCGGGCAAGCTCCCGGCATCGACGGATTCCAGCAGTCCCTGGGCGCAGGCGGCGACCGCGTCGTCGAGCTCGAAATCGACGACATCGGAATCAAATTTTTGCGAGGCGAGCTCGGCGCGGACGCCGGCGAGGCCGCCATCATATTCGGCCAGCCGGACATCGACGCGAGCGTTCTCGGCATAGGGCCGGAACAGCGCGTTGGCCTGCGCGCGGGCGTAGGGGCCGGCCCAGGTCGTGACCGTCAGGATTGGCTCGGGGCGCGTGAACCACCACAACGCAATACCCAGCAGGACGCCCAGGGTCAGCAAAGACCATAGCACGATGCGCCTTGTCATATTCGCCTCAATGGATTCCGAGCATGTTCTTCAGCACGTCGCCGATCGATTTGTGCTTTTTCTTATCGCCGTCGTCGCGACGGTCGCTATGGCCGAAGATATCCTTGAACGGCGCGCGGCCATGTTCCAGGTTCTCCATGATGCCGGTCGCGACGTTCGAGAGATTCGCGCCGACGCGAAGATGGTCCCATGGCCCGGAAATGTGGATGGGCACGGCGACACCGTAACGGCGCGGCCCTTCTTCGCCGGTCTCATCGCCGGCCGTGGATTTGTCGGGTTGCTGCAGGACGGTCCGCGGCACGATGCGGAAATCCATCGCGCGGTTGCCGAGATCGACGACGCCCGCGCCGTCCGCGACCATCACCGTGTTCGCCAGGTGGAAATCGTTGGTGTCGAGCACGCCGTGCTCGAGCGTGAACGAGCCGCCCATGGCGGAGAACGAGGTCAGTGCGTCGTCCGAAATCGCGCCGCCGCGCAGAACATTCTCGACCGTGTGGGCAACGCTGCCGAGATTGACGCCGCGGACGCGCCCGTTGGTGAGCGCAAGCGATCCGTTTCCGGCCAGCGTGTGCATGATCGCATCGGCGTCATTGCCGTGCGCGGAGACATCAAGCGCGAGCGTGGCTGTTCCCTCGATCCTGTTCACGCCGATCGTGTCGGCGAGGAACGGTCCGGCGGAGACGCGGCTGAAGGAGAGCTTGTTCGAGAACGACGCTACCGGCCCGTGCGCGTCGACCGCGAGCGTGGCAGAGCCCGAGCCGCCGTAAAGTTCGACCTGCGGCAACGCGGCGGACAGACGGGCATCCTGAACAGTCACGGCAAGACGGGCTGCCTCGACATGCAGCTTGCGGATGTCGAGCGACCCGACATTGAGCGCCAGCTTGACATTCACCGCCTTCAGCACGTCGAGCCGGATCGGACTCGCGCTCCAGCCCTGCTCGTGCGGCTCGCCGTGACTTTGATGCCCGGTTGGTTCGCCGAGATAGGGATTGAGGTCGAGACGATCGACGGCGATCTGGCCCTCGACATCCGGCACGCGTTGCCCTGTCGCGATCGCGAGATGGCCCGTGATGGTCATGCCGTCGAGCTGCATCACAGTGTTGGACAGGGTGACGAGATGCGGTCCGTGGGCGATACGGCCGTGCAGGGAGAGGTGTCCAAGACCGCCCGGTACTGACAACGGCCGGCCGAACAGGTCCACCAGGTTTCGTAGTGAGGGTGTGTCAAGTGCAATGTCGCCGTCCGTGTCCCCATTGCGCGCGAAGCGGCCCGTGAAGCTGGACGTGAGGACGCTGGAGGCGAGCGAGAGCGAGACCTCGGTGGTGACGCCCGCGAGAAGCGCACGCGTGTCGCGGAGACCGGCGCCAAAGCTGAAGGCCGTGTCAAGTTCGCTGAAGCTGCCGTGGATCGAGACAGAGCGATCGGTGAGCGGAAGCGTTAGCGCTGCCTGGACGTCGTCGAGCGTGCGGCTGATGCCGCTATGCGCGTTTGAGTAAGACACGTGTCCGTTGTCGATCGCGATGGATTCGATGTGCAGGTCGGATGGCAAATGCGCCGCCTGTTTCTGGCCGGTGTGAAGGCGCGCCAGTGTCCAGTTGGCTTCGCCGTTCTTGTCGACCTCAAAATGGAGCTGCGGGTGAACCAGGGCGATCGCGGCAATGTCGATGCGGCCCTGGAGCAGCGGCAGGACGCGAAGGGCAACGCGAACATCGTCGACGTCGGCGAGATGAGCGGCCACGCCGCCAGGGACATTGGCGAGAGAAACGGCCCGTGCTTCGACTCCGAGCGCCGGAAACAGCGTGATCCGAAGCGGGCCGTCGATTTTGAGGACGCGTCCGGTCGCCCGGGTGCCGGCTGCTTCGATCTCGGCCTGATAGGCCGAGAGAGGAACCACGAAGGGCAACGCGATGCATGCGGCCGCGACGGCGGCCAAGACGGCAGCGACGATCAGGCCATAGCGCAAGGACCGGTTCATGCGGGCAAAAGCCAGGTGCGAATTTGAGACGGTAATATAGCGGGCGGCCGACCCCAAGTGCCCGCACAGTCTTGCTTTTGAGGGGATCGAACCCTAGGTTCCGCGCGTTTGCCAAGGCCTCGGGCAGTTGTAGCTCAGTTGGTTAGAGCGCCGGATTGTGGATCCGGAGGTCGGTGGTTCGAACCCACCCAACTGTACCATTCCAATTCCGCCAACCCAGACGCCGTCAGAACGCGTCGTGAAACCGGTCGCAGGCTGTGATCAATCGCGATACGACGACCCGCGCGGTCTCAAGGCGTTCCGCCAATGTTGCTATGATGCGAGTTGGTTACTGTTCGACGCCACGCGCAGGAAGGTACCGATGATCCGGCTGCCTGCGCGGACGGTCCCACCGAGCGAACCGGCGACTTTGGACTTGCCTCCGGCCCGGCAGCGATAAGGCAGCGGAATTTCGAGGATGCGGAGCTTCTGCTGGGCTGCACGCATCTGCATCTCGATATTCCAGCCATACGTCATCTCACGCATGCAGAGATCAACTAGCAAGCTGCGCTCTATGGCTCGGAACGCGCACATGTCGGTGTATCGCACTCCGTAAAGTGCACCGATGGCCCATCCGGCGGCGCGCCCCGCCAACAATTGATGCCAGAGCATGGCGCCCGGCTCGCGTTTCCCTTCCGTGCGCGACGCCAGAACGAAATCGTAATTCCCGTGCAGTATTGGTCCCACAATGCTCCCGATCATGTCGCCGCGGTCGGCACCATCACCGTCCAGGAACGCAATGATGTGACAAGCAGGATCTGCGGCTGCTACGCCCGCGGCGCAGGCGCGCCCATATCCCTTCCCAGCATCTATGACCCGCGCCCCAGCGGCGCGGGCTTCCGATTGCGTGCCGTCGGTACTGCCGCTGTCCGCAACAATGATATCGGCCCGGAAGTCTCGCGGAATTTCACGGACGACGGCGCCAATTGTCGACGCCTCATTCAGGGTCGGGATGACAACGGCTACAGGCTCCATCGCAAGCCGCAATTCTGACAAGGCTTGGGCGGCGCGTCCGAAAGCAGGGACGATCGAAAGCTTCTATAAGCCGGACTATCCCAGATCTGACGCAGCGTCTGCTGCGTCGCATCTCCCAACGTATAATTGCTATATCCCCGCACGGAGAACGGCGCGATGCAGCATGGCAAGGCGCGACCATTCGCCGTGAAATACATCAGCGACCACGGCCGGCGGCATGTGGCCCATGGCTGAACGTCCGACTGCCGTTTCAAACTTAATCCCGGTTCCGTCGCGCCGGATGCATCCAGCGCGACGCCGAGGGTTGCCCCGATGGCCTGGGCCTCCTCGATGGCGGCCTTCTCTTCGGCTTGTGTGCTTTCGAACAGTGAACTTTCCTCACGCGCCATGCCGTAGCCGATCTCATCGAAAACGAGACGCTGGAGGTGGACCTCTTTGATACCCAGCGTAGCCGCTAACCGAACAAATGCCGGCAGCTGCTCGACCGTTTCCTTCAATCCCGTCAGCCATAGCGAAACGCGAGGATTGGCGGCGCCGATCTGCTGCTGATAGGCGACGAACTTTCCGACGTCGCGCACAATCCGGTTGAAGAAGTCCTTGCCGCGGATTTGGGCATAGGATTTTCGATCGGCTGCGTCGAGCGAAACGCGAAGTTCGTCGAGACCCGTGTCGATGATCTGCTGAAATTTTTTCGGCTGCAGCAGCGTGCCGTTGGTATTGAACAAGACGTAGCTGCCGCGATCCTTGAGGTATTTCACCATGCGAGGCAGATCCTTGACCAGCATCGGCTCGCCGACGCCATGCAGCACCACCCGGGCAATATTGGGTACCTGATCGACAATTCGGGTAAACAGCTCCCAGCTCATATCTGCAGGAGGTTCAAGCGTTTCGAATGTTCTCGGGCAAGTTTCGCAGAGAAGATTGCAGCGGTTCGTCACTTCCAGATACAAACACACGGGCGGCGCGAGTGCTGCCTCGTCACGCGCTTCTACCGATTCGAAGTAGCGGCGTGGGTTCTTCGAAGTGCCTGAAACAAACATCCGGCGGTTCTTTCAAGAAGGGTTACGAACTTTGTTGGATTGGACTTCTGCTTTTCCAAAACTCGAAGCCGGCCAGTGCGATCGCCGGCAGATAGACAAAAGATCCCCAGAAAACATGTTCCGTGCCGGGGTCTAGGTAAAGAATTACGGGGGCCGCTGACAGCCAGATCACGCTTGGTAGCGGTGCGACAATTGCCGGCAGCGCGAGCCATGGAAAATACCAGGGGAAGTGAGGGCTTATGACCACCATGGTGCAGGCTGCAAGGACCGCCGTGTCACGGCAGAGAACCACCACGTCGGTTTCCGCGGCTCTCGGCGAGCGACGTGCAATCCAAACTCCAAGCATTAGAAGGACCGCGGCGGCACCCATAAGATAGTATTTTCCAAAATCGTCCGGCAGGTCGACCAGGTCGGTGTTATCGTTCAGATATGCCAAGGGAGCGAGCAGCCAGATGCCGGTGCCGTTCGTCAGGCCTTCCTCGGAATTGTACCCCGACAGGAAACCGAATACCTGGGTGCCAACCGACGAATAAAGGCCGTAGAGCAAGCCTACGACCAGGGTGCCGATCAGCGCGGGGCGCCAGAACTTTTCGCCACGCACGAAGGCGGGAGCCACAACCACCGGAATGAACTTTATCAAAGTCGCGCACGCCAGAAGCGCGCCCGCTATGCCTGGACGATGTCGCGCGCGATAGAGGAGCGCCAGCGCCAACAGGCCTATCATGGCCGCATCGATGTGTCCGTCGTAGGAAAACGACCATTGCGCCAATGGATTCCAGGCGTAGATGAGAATTCGTTCCGACGGCAGTTGAGCGATTGCCAGCAATTTGACCATGCAGAGACATGCCAGCAGCTCGAACCCCACCATCACGATCTTCATGCCAACGACGCTGCCGGTCACGCGGCCGACCACGGCGAATATCACCTGGGCAGCAGGGGGATAGATTGTGTGCGCATAGTTCGCGCGATTGATGAGCGGAAAAACGTCGGGAGTGCGCAGCGGGCGTAGAGCAGGGTCGGTCGGGAGGTAGCGGTAGGGATTAATTCCGGCTTTTTGAACCTGCCCGTCCCACACGTAACGATAGATATCGCTCGACAGGACGGGATGGCAGAATACAAACGCCAGGCGCATGGCGACCGCAATCCCAACAACGATCAAAACCGATTGCCGTGAAGTGCTGTGTCGCAAAGCAACATAAACAGCGATGAAATAGGTGATGGTCGCGAAGACCAGAAGGACGACGACCGTCTCTCTTTGCAGCGTGGTGAGGCCAACGTCCACGCGAGGCAAATGCAACATCCGTCCCGCGATGGTCAGCAGGAGCAGCATGCCGCCAAGGACGGCAAGATACGACGTCGTCTTGCTCATCCGTAACGATCAAGCCGTTCTTGAACACTGAGCTGGCGCCGAAGTCCCAGACGCTCGATGAGGTCCATCGTTCTGGGAGCTGCATAGCCTTCGCGTCGCTCGGTCAAGGCGGCAAGAGACGCGGCGTCGTCTACGTCGTACCAGAGATCGAGCTCTTCGAGCTCAAGGCCGATTTCGCGCGCGCGGGTGCGGGTCTCGTCGGCGACGTTTGAGGTGCTCCATGCGATGTTCTTGAACAGGTTCGCATGCGCTGTCTTCAACCCGAGCAGATAATACCCTCCGTCCCGCGCAGCGCCAAGCACCGCGCGTTCCCCCGGCATGAGAAGTATCTCGGCTGCGTCGGACAGGAGGTGTGTGGGCAGAGAAGGGCAATCCGAACTCAACACGCATGCCGCGACATGTCCTTGCCCGAGCATTAACTCCATGGCCTGCAAGAGACACCGGCCGAATCCGTCCACGCCCGTCGGCGTCGGCGCGCTGCCATCGGCGAGCAACATCTTCGTACCCGCTCCGATGTGCGGCCTTAACGCCACCTCCGATCCCCGAGGCGCATACGCTGCATACGGTTCGATTGGTGCGGTGCGGGACGCGAGTACGATGTTCTCGAATGTGTCGCGGATAAAAGCGGCGCTGAGCGCGGCGGCTTGATGCGGATGAAGCGGCGGGCAAAGCCGGGTCTTCGACAGGCCAGCCACTGGAGCCTTGGCCATGACACCAATCGCGCAGGTTGATGTTGGTGCCGCCGGTGCGGTCATCGCACATCACGCGCAGGCAATACCGAGAAACCTATCAAGACACGTCCCCACAGATCGTCCAGACATTTGTTTGGCATCCGCGCCAGTCCTCGCCCAGTACCGGCAAATCCACTATTCGTCCGCGCCTAGCAACGGTTACAGACATTTCTACAAAAAATGGCGGAGCAGCCCAGATCGTTCCGACGAGGCAGATGGGAATGCTGTGTTGAGAAGGAAGGTAACATCATATGCCGGCGAACCAGTTGAAGCCCTGTTTTTCCCAGAAGCCTGGCCTGTAGGTGTTGGATACTTCGATGGCGGTAATCCATTTGGGATTCTTGTAGCCTAGCTTCGTGGAGGTGCGCAGGCGCAAGGGGTAGCCGAACGGCGCAGGAAGCGTCTCGCCTGCATATTTTGTCGCGAGAATGGTTTGCGGATGCAAGGCCGTCGCCATGTCGATACTGGACGGGTAATTGTCGGCCGTGAGGAAATTGACGTATTTGGCGCGGGTATCGGCGCCGATGCGCGCCAGGAAGGTCCGCAGCGGTACGCCTGACCACTCCCCTATATAGTCCCAGCCCTCCACGCAGATGTGCCTTATGATCTCGTCCTGCTGGGGGAGGGCGTTTATCTTGGCGATGGTCCACGCCTTCTTATCGGCGATCAGCCCCGAAAGTTCCAGGCGCCAAGTTTCGCCGTCGACAGGCTTCACGTTTTCGATGTCGTAGTAAGCGTTGAACTTCGGGGGCTTGAGAACCATCGAAGCGGGATAGGTTGGAGCCAGCTTGTTAGGGTCGAAGATAAGCGCCTGTACGCCATCGTTGAACGCGGACATTTTGCGCAAACCTGCCTCGATGGACGCCGGCGTCTTGACGCTGCAGCCGGTCAGCATTGCGAGCGCGCCGAGCGAAAGTCCCCCACGAATGAGCCTGCGACGTTCCAATGATTCTATCAGGGGTCGATGGTCGTCGAGTTGCGTCGCATCCGGCAGTTTCTCGGGGCGAAAGAGGGATCTCATGTCTCGGCCTCGCTGGGCGTTGGCGGATTGGCAATTCTGGGCCCACCCGTAATCATCGCCTTGAGCGTGCTCGGGACCAGCAGCGACAGGGCTACGTGCACGACGAGAAATCCCACGATCACGGCCATGCCGAGGAAATGCAGCAGCCGCGCGCCCTGAAATCCACCGAACAGGTCGACCAGGAACCAGAGCTGTATCGGCTTCCAGATTGCGAGACCCGTGAGAACCTGGGAAATTCCTGCCACGATGACTACGACATAGAGCAGTTTCTGCACGGCGTTGTAGTGCGTGATATCCTCGTGGGCGATCTTGAAGTGGAGCGTTTCATTCACCGTCTTCAATATGTCCGGAATCCTGATGGGAAATAGTCGCATCCGGAAGCGCCCCGTAAACGTTCCATAGACGAGATATGCCAGCCCGTTGATGGCAAGGAACCACATGCCGGCGAAATGCCAAAGCAGGCTTTCCGCCGCCCAATTGCCTAGGCGTATGTCTTTCGAAAAATGCAATCCGCTGATGATCACATAATCATCGTAGATACCCCAACCGGACGTGATCATGACAATCATCGCGATTGCGTTGACCCAATGCATGACGCGCAGCGGCAGGGGATGAAGAGGTGTTCCGTGGACCGTATGGGAGCCGTTAGCGTCGCTCGTCGCGCTCGCACCGATCCCGTGCTGGGTGCGCACGGCTAGCGCATCAGGGGGTTCCATCTCGGGCATCCCGGTATCGCTCATAATCGATGCCCTCCCTGTGAGAATCGTTTCAGTTGCTGGCTCGGTCGGCGCCAGTCTGCCCGGTTGCCAATTCGCTCTGTTGTTCTGTCCCGTTACAATGAGCTTGCCATATCTTTCAATGAGAAGGGCGAGCTAGGCCGACGCGAATTATCGCGTCAGGCGAAATAGGCGTGGTGCCGGCAGGGTTGAAGGTCGGGAATTTCTCCAATTGTTCCGGTTCAAAGTCCATCACTTCCATATATCGTCCCAGGAGAACCATGCCGTTAACCGGAACGGCAATCGGCCGGGTGAAGAAACCCAGGAAACCGCCGTAGTCCATCACGACCGCGATCGTGCCGTCTGGCTCCTTAACCAACGCATGCACGCGGCCGAGAATCGTTTGGCTCTCGACCGGTTCAAGCACCAGCCGATTCAGAAGGTCGCCGGCACGCACGGGCTGTGGAAATCGTCTGGCCGTTGCCTCGGCAAGATCCTGAGCGTTCGGCAAGTCGTCATCCTGTGCGAAAGCGGGCCCGCTTCCGATCAACAGAGCCAGGAATGCTAGAAGGCGAAGTGACAAATGGGCCCCCGTCGACGATGGATCTCATCCTAACGGATTCTTGCGCAACTCGAAATGTGGAGAGGTTATGAGTTCGATCGCACGGCGTTATGACCTTCGGGGCAGCGTATAGGCGAGAATCATGGATCCGGCGGATCAGTCGATTTGGCCAAAGGGACCAACGACACCAACTATAACGAAAAAGCATGGGACTTTCGGAACATGATGCACCAAAAATGCAAGGTGTTGGGAAACTAAGGGAATTTGCAGGGATCTCGGCCGTAAACAGGAACATTGGATGAAACTCGAGGGTCCCGCGGCTATTGTTGCCGACCGAACGTCAGGGGCATGGAAGGTGAATTGACGTGGCTGCCAATCCGCTCGTTGAAGCTCTCGAAGCCGCCTATGAGCACGCCAGAGTGATGGATGCACCTCTCAACACCCGGCTGAAAGTGATCGCCGATAGTGTGCGGTCGCTCAGCGACGTATTTGCGAATGCAGTTGACGAATTTGTGGAACGCCTCGAGCGCGCAGGAGCGGGCGAGGCTGCGCCCTGCGTCGGCGATTTGATGCCACTATTCGTTCTCCCCGACGAGAACGGTCATCTCGTGAGTTTGGAAACGCTACTCAAGCAAGGGCCCGTCGCGATCATTTTCCTGCGTGGACATTGGTGCCCTTATTGCCGGCTGAACGCGGCGGCACTGGCAGAGATTCAGGACCAGGCGAAGCCCGTGCAGTTCGTTGCGATCTCGGCGGAACGGCGTCCGTTTACGGCGGCTCTTAAAAATGAGGCTGGCGCGGCGTTTCCATTCCTCACCGATGTCGGGAACGGCTATAGCCTGTCCTTGAATTTGGCGATCTGGGTGGATCATAAAATGTCGACTATGATTGCAGGCGCGGGTTGGGACATCCCAGCCTATCAGGGCGATGCGACCTGGATTCTTCCGATACCTGCGGTTTTCCTCCTCGATACCAACGGAATTGTTCGTGCACGCCACGTCGATCCCGACTACCGCAAACGCATGGAGATATCGGACCTGCTGGATGCGGTGCGCGAGGTCCTGAATTCGCAACCTGAGCTGGCTCGTCGCGACGCTCGTTGACGAATTTTCTATTGAAATCTCCGATCACCCTTGCGCGCGATCGGCAGTCACGGGCTCATTTTGCGACCAATCGGTCGAGCGAATAAGATTGATAAGCGCTGCGGCTTCGCGCGAGCGCGGGCGGCCCGCCACCGTATAAATTGCCAGCGTGCGTCGAAGGTGCAGCGCCTGGAAGTGGATGTGCCGCACCCTATTGGAATTCAGACTGCTGCGCGGTGCAATTGCGACACCGACATTGGCCAATACCAATGCCTCGAGATCGGAGTCCGCCTCTATCTCGTGTGCGGTACCGATGTCTACACCGGCCTCTCTCAGGCGGCTGATTTGCGCGTCCGAGATATCTTCGGAGCTGTTGACGAGAAATCTTGTCCTGCGGACCCAGTCGGCATCCAAATTCATATCGTTGTGCTCGGCCAGCGCATGGCCATCGCCGACCACCAGGTCGAACGCCTCGGTAAACATGGGCCATGTGTCCAGACGATCCCAGGATTTGGCAAATGGCCCACACAAAGCCAATTCCACGTCGCCGCTTTTCAGCAGCTCGCAAATTTTCGCGCTCGAGCCGCGCCGTATTTTCAGCCGGATCTTGCGAAATGTGGCGTGCAGCTCGCCCAGTTGAACCCTCAGGATGCCGAGATTCACGGTTTGGCCGATTGCAAGAGATAAGCTTGGCGTTTCGCCCGCCTGCACGGATTTGGCCAGAGCTTTAGCCGAGGCGGCGCTGTCGTAGCATTGGCGCAGTACCGGTAGCACGCGCTGACCGAGCTCGGTCAGATGAGACAGGCGGCCCTCACGCCTAATGAGCGCACCGCCGAATTCGTCCTCCAGAGTCTTGATCGCTCGCGTAAGAGCCGGCTGGCTGACGTTGCATTCTTCTGCCGCTTTTGTGAAATTCAGGGTCTCCGCAAGTGCAAGAAAATAGCGGATTTTCTGTAGTTCCATCTAAAGCCATCCCGAATGGCATGTCTCGTCGACCGCCTGGCGCCGTAAATATATCATTTCCGTCATTTGCGCTAATGGCACAGCCGATGTCGGTCCGGCGGCACGTGATGGCTGCGGATCATCCGATACGGCGCTTGTCGTCCAAGATGCCGAGGACCGCCACCGCCTGCGGGCCATAGCGATTGGTTATCGGTTTCAAACCCAATCGGCAGTTTTCTTCGGCGCACCGCCCGCCTATTCCGTCACGACCGCAAGTCAAGACGCGCGGTCAGGTTTCACGGCAACAAAGGAGACTGTCATAATGAACAGGATTTTTGGATTTTCGCGGACACTGAGAAGTGCCGCGCTGGCAATTTGCGTCCTACCATCACTTTTCGGCGTGTCGTGGGCAGGAGATTGTCCTGCCGACAAGACTGGCGTCGACGTCACGAAACCTGGGCCAATGGCGCCATCAGGTGTGACCGATACGGTGATCGCCTCCATTGACCTTGCTCCGCTCGGTACCGGCTTCGCAGGGCGCACGATGCGGATGCGACAGCTCATCGTTCAACCCGGCGGCATCGTACCGTGGCACAGCCATGAAGCGCGGCCGGCCAACATCTACATAATTTCCGGGTCGATCACGGAATATCGCAGCACATGTTCGGTGCCGATCCAGCACAAGGCCGGAGATGTCACGGCTGAATTCGGCCCATTTTCGCATTGGTGGAAGAACAATACGAACAAGCCCGCTGTCCTGATTTCTTCGGACATCCTGCCACCGGCCATGAAGTCCGATCAGAGCATGTAACGTTTCGTGGCGACCGCGCGAATTATGGACCAGGAAAGGCAGGCGCGACCGTACCCGCGCGCCTGCCGCGAAAGATAAATGCACAAATGGTTCAATTCTCAACCGAGCACCAAATGAGGATGGGAGCGGATTTGCGCCCTCAGGCGCGCTCGCGTGCACGCAGATTGCTGGTCATCGGTATCATCAGTTTTCTGACGCTTGTCGATCTCTTCGCGGGCCAGGCAATCCTGCCACTGCTCGTGCACGTCTATCATACGACGCCCGCCATGATGGGCTTCGCAGTCAATGCAAGCACAATCGGCATGGCCGCGGCCGGAATCGTTGTCGCCTTGGTCAGCCGCCGCCTCAACCGGCGTCGCGGAATTTGGGTCAGCCTCGCTTTGCTGGGCATCCCGACGACTCTGCTGGCAAGCGCGCCCAGCATAACGACGTTTATGATCCTGCGAATCGTCCAGGGCCTTTGCATGTCGACGGCGTTCACGCTGACGATGGCCTATCTGGCTGAAGAATTGGGCGCCGAAGACACCGCGAGTGCTCTTGCCGCGTACATCACGGGCAATGTTGCGAGCAATTTGTTCGGACGCCTCATGTCTGCGGCGATTTCAGCTCACCTTGGGCTGCACGTGAATTTTTATATTTTTGCCGCGCTCAA
This sequence comes from uncultured Alphaproteobacteria bacterium, assembly GCA_963802815.1. Lineage (GTDB taxonomy): Bacteria > Pseudomonadota > Alphaproteobacteria > Micropepsales > Micropepsaceae > Rhizomicrobium. Next base: position 100,312 of record CAWDKN010000029.1, on the reverse strand, counting down.
TGTGGCGGGTGCGGTGCTTGTCTACTATGGGCTTTCGCGTACGACACCGATGGCATCGACGACCAAGTCAATGGGTTCGCCACTGCAGGTGTGGGGCGCACATTTGCGCAATCCAGCCTTGCGCGCGAGCTTTGCCATCGGCTTCGTCATCTTGTTCGCGTTTATCGGCATATTCACCTATGTGAACTTTGTCCTCGTGCGCGCGCCTGTTTCGCTCTCGATGATGTCGCTTGGCCTCGTCTATTTTGTCTTCGTTCCTGCACTTCTGACCACACCATTCGCCGGGCTCATCGCCGCGCGCGTTGGGACCCGCACCGCATTCTGGAGCGCTTCGGCCATTGCCGTCGCCGGCCTGCCGTTTCTGCTCGTGCGGCGCCTGGACTCGATCTTGCTCGGACTTGTCATGGTCGGCGCAGGAACATTTTTCGCACAGGCCGTCGCCACGGGATTTGTGGGGCGCGCAGCTGCAACCGACCGAGCTGCGGCCAGCGGTATCTATTTGGCGTCCTATTATCTGGGTGGTGTCGCAGGCAGCGCGCTGCTTGGACAGGTCTTCGAGAAATTCGGGTGGACGTATTGTGTGGTCGCAGTTGGCCTCGCATTGAGCATCGCCATGGCCTTCGCCGCCGCGCTGACGTTGCCCCATCACGCAATCGACAAACTCAAGGGATGATCGAAAAAATGGACACGCAGGGTAACCGCCCATCGGCGACTAGCGCTGATCGCAGCCTTTCCGGAAAATCCGCAATCGTGACGGGCTCAACGAGCGGCATCGGTCTCGGTATTGCTCGGGCACTGGCCTCCGCGGGCGCGAACGTGATGTTGAACGGCTTCGGACAGGCTGCTGAAATTGAAAACCTGCGCGCGTCGATTGCGGCTGAGACAGGCGTAAAGGTCGAATTTGATGGCGGCAACCTTATGCACGCGGAAATGGTTGCGGCCGTGGTTTCGAATGCAAAAAAGGCGTTCGGGCAGGTTGATATTCTGGTCAACAACGCCGGCATCCAGCATGTGGCGCCGATCGAGGAATTTCCCGATGACAAGTGGGCCGCCATACTCGCGCTCGATCTTTCCGCGGTATTCCATGCCACCAAGGCCGCGTTCGCAGATATGAAGGCGCGCAAGTTCGGGCGTATCGTCAATATTGCGTCGGCCCATGGATTGGTTGGTTCGCCATTCAAGGGTGCTTACGTCGCGGCCAAACACGGGGTCGTCGGCTTCACCAAAGTCACGGCGCTGGAAGGCGCGGAATTCAACGTGACGGCAAATGCGATTTGTCCCGGCTATGTCTGGACGCCACTGGTCGAACAACAGATCGGGGATCAGGCTAAGGCCCACAACATTTCGCGTGAACAGGTTATTCGTGACGTGCTGCTGGCTCAACAGCCCAACAAACGATTTGCGACGGCCGAAGAAATCGGCGCGTTGACAGTGTTTCTGGCAAGCGATGCCGCGGCTTCAATTACGGGCACGGCATTGCCGGTCGATGGCGGCTGGACTGCGCATTAGCCTTCCGACAACAGGAGATCATCCAATGACGGCAGCCGCATCAAAAGTAGCAAAATGGAGCGCCACCGATCGAAGCAAAATCGGCCAGGTCGTATTGGTGCTCCAAGGCGGTGGGGCATTGGGCGCCTATCAGGCGGGTGTCTATCAAGCGCTTCAGGAATTCGGTATCGAACCCGATTGGGTCATCGGCACCTCGATCGGCGCGATCAACGCAAGCTTGATTGCGGGAAACGCACCGGAACTCCGGCTGGAGCGATTGCGCGAGTTCTGGGCGCGCGTTCGCTACAATCCAATCGCTCAGCTTTTGAATGCCACGCCCTTTATAGGATCCTGGGCCGCGAACGCTTTGACGGTTATCGGCAGGTGTTCGCGGGTTCTTCGAGCCCAATCTGATGGCGTTTGCAGGGATGCACGTCCTGCTTGGCGCCGAATTTGCGGGCTACTATTCGACGAAGCCGCTGGAAGCGACTCTCGAAGAGTTGACGGACAAGAACCTTCTGAATGCCGGCAAACCGCGCCTGACCGTTGGCGCTGGCAATTTGCGAACGGCAGAAATGCGCTATTTCGACAGCCGCGACACCAACCTGACCGTCAGGCACATCATGGCTTCGGGAGCCCTCCCGCCGGCTTTTCCCGCAGTTCGCATTGATGGTGAGCTTTATTGCGACGGCGGAATTCTTTCGAACACGCCAGTCGAAGCTGTTTTTGACGACAATCCGCGCCGTAGCGGTTTGGTCTTCGCCGTTCACATGTGGAGCCCTACCGGCCCGGAGCCCGACACGATCGGAAAAGTGCTCGCGCGGCAGAAAGATCTTCAGTACTCGAGCCGGGCAAAAAGCCACATCGCGCGACAGAAACAAATCCACAAACTGCGTCACATTATCGCTGAGTTGTCCAAACAACTGCCTGATGAAGTTCGCAATCGTCCGGCCATCAAGGAAATGTCTGGTTACGGCTGCCTGACTCGCATGCACGTCGTCCGGCTCCTGGCGCCGCCGCTTCAAGGCGAAGACCACGCGAAGGACATCGACTTCAGCCCCAGCGGCATTCAGCACCGATGGGATGCCGGGTATGGCGACACAATGCGCGTCCTGACCCAAGAGCCATGGACCCACGAAGTCGACCCGCTCGAAGGCTTCGTGCTGCATGAAGCCGAGGCGGGACATATGGGATTTGAAGGTTAGAGCGCTTCGGTCAATTGAAAGGAACGAACAATGTCGATCTCGAAAATGCTCGGTTCTATTGTTGTGGCTCTGGTCGTTGCCAGCGCCATCCCGGCGTCGGCTCAACAATTAGCGCCGCCTCCGCCAGCCGATAGCGGGATTATACGTGCCAAAAGCGCCTACAGCATGGACGAGACGCTTACCCGGATCAAGAAAGACATCCAGGCCAAAGGCCTGCGGTTTTTCGACGAAATCGATCAATCCGCGCTCGCATCCGGGGCCGGCATCAAATTGCGCCCGTCTGTGTTGTTATTGTTCGGCAATCCACCGCTCGGCATCCAGTTTCTCACGTCAAGCCCTTACGCCGGACTTGATTGGCCCGTCCGGATGCTCGTGTTCCAGGACGCCACGGGTCAAGTCTGGATTGCCTACACCGATTTCAACTACATCGCGCACCGGCACCACATTGCCGATCGGCCTGGTCAATTCAAGATGGCATCCGAAGTTGCCGCATCCGTCGCGGCGAGCGCGGAAGACGCGGCGCAAGCGATGGGTGCCAAGTAAGGCCCGTGCAAACTCAAAACGACGAGATCGCTCAAATGGGTTCGCGCGCGACAGCTTCAGCTGATCTTGAGGACTGCGAAACGCAGAAGAACTCCGATCGCCGAGCCAACGGGGAACATCCCGCAACGGACACGAAGTCCAACGGAAGCCAATCGGCCCAAGAGGTATTGCTCGAAAGCGAATTGATGTGGCAGCCTTATCGGGCGATGTCGCGCGTACTTCTTCAGACGCACCTAAATCTTGCAGCCCATATGGCGGTGAATTGCAACCTCGCGAGAGAAATGCAGGCGATCCTCATGCGTGCGCACAATATGGCCCTAAGGATGTCCGAACGTGCAATCGTGCGGATGTCGATGACGTCTGGTCAGCCGGTTTCCACGAACGAAATCGAGGAGATGTATGATTTTGCCGCTGACGGTATCCGCGAATTGGGCGAAGCGACTGTAGCAGCCCAAATACGCTCCATAGAAATGCTTCGCGGTCACGCGCGAGAAGCCGTCGAAAGGTCGAACGCGCTCAAGGGCACGTTACGAAAAATGTAGCTTGCAGATCGTGCAGCTCGCGGTACCGCTGGGGCCGGATGGTTTCGCCTGCAGGCGTTTTCAGTGAACCAGCAGCGCCAGGCATCTCTGGGATCGAGCCGGCGCGACGCCCTTAGAGCGGGGCGGCTATGCGACTGGTCTTCTGCGGGACAACGCGCTGGCTGTACCGCAGCATGCATATCGAAATCACCATTATCAGTATCAGGCCACCCAGCACGCCCAATTCGAGCATGGTGGAATTGAACAGTCCCTGTGTCTCCGGCGCCCACTTTCCCGGCTGGTTGACTTGCGACGATTCGAGGGTGATCACCAGTACGCGCCGGATTGACGCGATCAGCCCCACGATAAGAAATGGCTCGGCCACCAGCGTGCCGGAGCGGAACGAGACGCGCACGGTATGCAAGATTTCGACAACCATGAGCACGAACAGCAGCCGATCGATCGTGAGCACGAGCGAAGCCGCGTTGATATGATCCTGCACGTCCTGCCAAAGGGACGCCGCGGCGCTTTCAATCCCCAGCAATGCGGTGAGCGCAAGCAACAGGCCCAGAATCAGGTAGGCGAAGGTTTCCACTTGCAGGAACGCCTTGCTGGCAAGCCTTCCAACCGGCGTGACGTCCCTGTCCGTATCCTCGTCGCTCGCCATGTGCCGATCCGTCTTCGATTGACCGTTTGGTCAGTGCAACTTAACCGTGGGCGCCGGTCGGGCGCCCGGCGCAAATAGTCCGAGCAATGTTCGGCCACGACCGTGCAGAGCGGCCTCGTGCATTTTATAGAGGGAGCGGTACATCAGAAGGGCGAAATAGCCTTCGACCATGAAGCTTCGGCCAATGAGCGAGCCCATCAGGCTCCCGATCGTGCTGTATTTTCCGAGCGAGACCAAGGAACCGAAGTCCCGGTAATGAAATTCCTCCAGCGGCCGGCCAGCCAGCACATGGTTCAGTTGCTTCACCATGAAATCCGACTGCTGATGCGCGGCCTGGGCGCGCGGCGGTACGTTTTGCGGGAAGCCCGGGCGCGGGCAGGCCGCGCAGTCGCCGATCGCGAATATATCGTCGTCGCGCGTTGTCTGCAGCGTAGATCGCACCACCAGCTGGTTGATGGGGTTGGTTTCCAGGCCAGCGATGTTGGCGAGAAACGCCGGCGCCTGCACACCCGCGGACCAGACCACCAGTTCGGACGGAATGACCGCGCCATCGGAAAGCCTCACCCCGTCGGCCAATACTTCGGCGACGCGTGCCTTGGTGCGCACTTCCACGCCCAGTTTGACGAGAAGGTCCATGGTTGAAGCCGATATCCGTTCGGGCAAAGCCGGCAGGATACGATCGGCCGCCTCGATCAAGACGATTTTCAAATCGTGTTCCGGGTCTATCTTGTCGAGTCCGTAGGCAATGATGGCACGCGCAGTGTGATGCAGCTCAGCCGCCAACTCCGTGCCGGTGGCGCCGGCGCCGATGATGGCAACGTGAAGCTGGCCAGGTCGAATGGGCGCATCCTGATTTTGGGCGCGAACGCAGGCATTCACGAGCCGCCGGTTGAAGCGGCTGGCCTGTTCGGGAGTGTCCAGCGGCACCGCAAATTGCTTGGCGCCGGGCGTTCCGAAGTCATTGGTGACGCTGCCGACGGCGACAATCAACGTATCGTAGATCAGATGCGATACCGGACTGATCTCGCGTCCTTCGTCATCCATAGTCGGTGCGAGCGTGATCGTCCTGGCGGCGCGATCGAGGCCGATCATTTCGCCATTGCGATAGTGGAAGTGGTGCCAATGGCCCTGCGCCATGTAGTTGAGTTCGTGCTGGGAGCGACGAATGCTGCCCGCGGCGATGGAATGAAGCAGCGGCTTCCAGATGTGCGTGCGGCTGCGATCGAGAAGCGTAATCCTCGCCCGCTGGCGCCGGCCGAGGCCGTCGCCAAGTTTGGTCGCCAGTTCAAGACCAGCGGCGCCTCCGCCCGCTATGACGATGTGGTGGAGAGGGTTATCCGTCATTCTGGGTATTTCGAGCTTGGGGTGCCCATGGCATGGGGATCGATACCACCGCGAATCCTTTTGCAAAAATATCGGTTATTTAGGCAGACCATAGGAAAAACTTATACGCGGGGGGCGATTCAACCGCCCGCGATTTCGTCCGTGATCACGCTGAACTCGACCAGATTGGCAAACCCGAATGCCGTAGCGATCGCAGCGTCGGTCGCATCCCGGCCGCGCGCCATCAGGATGCGTCCGACGCGAGGGTGGTTATGCCTCGCATCGGCGGTGTGCCAGGCGCCGCCCAGATAGACGTCGAACCAGGCGCTGAAATCCATCGGGTTGGGATCGATCGGTACGCCGATATCGCCCAGGTAGCCGGTGCAGTAACGCGCCGGAATGTTCATGCAGCGGCAAAGCGTGATCGCGAGATGGGCGTAGTCGCGGCAGACGCCCACTCGCTCCTCATAGGCGCCGCAGGCGGTCCGGTCCGGTCGCGCATGGTCGTATCCGAATGCGATACGGTCATGGGTGAACTGCATGATTGCCCTCACGCGCGGCCAGCCCGGTTCGATGTTGCCGAACAACGACCATGCAACGTCCAGCAATTTCTGCGTTTCGCAGTAGCGGCTGCCGAGCAGGAAGACCAGGACGTCGTCTGGCAGGTCGTCCACCGCATGCTGCACCGCGCCTTCGGGCACGGAGTCCGGCAGGCCTGAATCGGCGATGACGAATCGGTTCCACAGCGAGAGTCTGCCGACGGGCGCCGTGAGCCGCGTGCAGATGTTGCCGAAACCGTCCGTATACGTCCTGTAGCGGAGGTCGGGATAGAATGTGAATTTTTCCGGCTCGCGCAGGTCGCGGCGCCGCTCGGGCCGAATGTGGACCATCAGCAGCAGCGGTGTTTCCGCCGTGCATTCGAACGCGATGTTGAAACCGGCGCTGATGAGCAAGATTCTATTCCCCTGGCTGGTTAGACGTGTCGGCTCGCCGCATGGCGGCGCATCGCTTCGGTGGGTTTTTCAGAAGTGACCTGGACTTCGACATCCATTCCCAGGAAATCCCCGGCCGCACCCTTCCACGTTCCGTGCAGCGGCGTCGCCTGAACGGGATCGCGGACCACGGCGACGCGAACGAGGTCGCGGTTGCCGACGATGCCGTTTGTGGGATCGAACTCGGCCCAGCCACCGTTGGGCAGGAAAACGCGTACCCAAGCATGGGTGTTTCCACCGCCGAGCTTTGCCGGTGCGCCGCTCCCGCGTGCGGGACTGTAGATGTAACCCGACACGAAGCGCGCCGCGAGACCGAGCGAGCGGGCGGCCTCCATCATCAGCACCGCGAAGTCACGGCACGTCCCGCGTCCGAGGGCAAGCGTCTCAAGCGGCGTTTGCGGCGGTCCGGACAGTCGTGTGACGTAGCTGAGCTCGGTGTGGATCGCATGCGTCATGGCCGACAACACGCGGGGCGCGTCGACCTTCGGCAGATCCCGCAGGAAGCGGCGGCTCCATTTGTCCAGCGTTGCGTCGGAATCGTCGTAGCCGCGAAGCATCGAACTGTTGACGTCAGGGAGGTCGGTCGGGTCATACGCGAACGGATAGGCGTTCAGCTCCCGTTCGGGTGACAACGGATCGTCGAGGGAATCCTCTGGCGTGTGCTCCAGCCGCACCATGCTCTGGAATGTCAGCTCACTTCCCGACGCCGCAAAGCGCGCTATGCCGATGCAATTGCCGAACACATCGTGAATGTAGCGAAGGTCGAGGGGCGGGGGAGAAATCGTCAGCGAGAAATCCACAACATGCTGGTCGAAGCTCTCGCGTGGCCGGAACATCATACGGTGCTCGCCAAACGCCACCGGCCGCGCGTAGCGGTATCGCGTGAGATGGCGAACGGTCAAAATGTCCATGCGGCGGCAATCGGTGAGAGGACCGGTAATCGGCAAGCCTGCTTGGTCTACCACGGGGCCGACAGGCGCGGCGCTATTTCGTCCTCGAGCCCACATCGCGCGAGGCGCGGAACTCATCCAAACGCTTCTTTCCGGCCTCGCACCCGTGGCACCGTAAGGCGAAACCCTCGCCGTCTGTAAGTACCGGCCTGGTCGGGTTGCTGGTGAACGGCGCGCGCGGCGTCGGCGCGGCCCTGGGCGGCCAACGTCCACCGCAATCGCCGTCGACGGCAGGCACACAGCCACACCGACCAACCGAAATCCCCCGGCAAATCAACCGCTGGTCCGTCGACCGGTTCGACAACTCTCGGCAGCGCAAATTGATGAAAAGATGAGCAGCGCCGCGGACCTCCGAGCGGCTCGCTAGCCAGCCAAGCATCGCCGAATTCCAATTGCCCAATTCCAGGCCGGTCTGATTTGTCCGTGTTGTCCAACACAGTGTTGCTGTAAGCGCAGTTTGGCGCGGCTCAGGTCTTCAAAGTCTCGAGCAACAGCGACGTCTCCGTCGCGGCGATGCCCTCGATCATCCGGATCTGGTCCAGCGTGCGGCTGAACGCGGCCAGCGTATCGGTGCAGAGCTCGACCACGAGGTCCCAGCGGCCGTTGGTGGTGTGGATCCGCTCGACTTCGCCGAAGCCGCGCAGCGCGCGCGTCACCTTGGCCGAGCGTTCGCCTTCGATGGCGATGCACATGATGGCATGGACGCGGCTGCCTTCGAACTCGGGCTGGGTGCGCACCGTGAAGCCCTGGATGATTCCGCGACGCTCCATGGCGGCGATGCGGTTCTGCACCGTGCCGCGCGAGATCTTCAGCGTCTTGGCCAGCGAAGCCGCGGGTTCGCGGGCGTCCACACGCAAAAGAGCCAGAAGGCGTCGATCGAGGTCATCCATAGCGAAACGTCATCCAGGTATGTCGTAATGTCAATTTTCCCAGAAAATATGACTATGTGCTGGCTATTCGCTAACCTGGCCTTGGCTGACGATATGCCTCGGAATCACCGGGAATTCGCGATGCCGCCTTCGTTTTTGATGACCGATCCGGCCCATTTCGACGTCTGCTACCAGATCAATCCCTGGATGCGGCCAGAGGCATGGGCAGTGGATCGCGGCGCCTCGCGGGCCGCGGCGATTGCTGCTTCGAGAAAGCTGGCCGACGCCATTCGCGCGGCGGGGGCCACAATCGAAACCGTGCCGGCGGTGGAAAACCTTCCCGACCTCGTCTTCCCGGCCAATGGGGCCGTCGTGCTCGATCGCCGCGTGTTGCTTGCACGATTCCGTCATCCCGAACGGCGCGGCGAAGAACCGATGTTCCGCGCTTCGTTCAAGGCGTTGCAGAGGTGCGGAGTGGTCGACGACATTCACGAACTGCCCGACGGCGTGTTTCACGAAGGCGCGGGCGATGCCATCTGGGACATCGACCGGGGTTATTTCTGGTGCGGATTCGGCCCGCGCTCCAGCCGCGGGGCGATCGAAGTCATTGCGCGCATCTTCGACCAGGACGCGGTGGCGCTCGAGCTCGCGTCTGAACGCTTCTACCACCTGGACACCTGCTTCTGTCCTCTTTCCGGAGGCAACGTCCTTTATTACCCGCCCGCCTTCACGCCGACATCGCTCGCCGAAATCCGGGCTCGCATTCCCGAAGCGCAGCGCATCGAGGCGACGGACGAAGAGGCGGCCGCCTTCTGCGTAAACGCGATCAACCTTGGCGCGACGGTCATCATGGCCGTGCCGCCGCAATCGCTTTGCGACAAGCTCGAGGCGCGGGGCTATCGCATCGCCGCCGTCGATCTTTCGCCATTCATTCTCTCGGGCGGCGCCGCCTATTGCATGACGCTGCGCCTCGATCGCGAGAGCGGACCGTGCCGCATTCTGCGCGCCGCGGAGTAGGGAGGCTTTCCGTGAACGCCATCGTCCGCCGCGCACCGCCGGCTATATCGCGCGCGAGGCGCGGTATGGCGCGATGAATTACAAGCCGCTCGATGTCGTGCTGACGCGCGGCGAGGGCGTCTATGTGTGGGATGTCGACGGCAACCGCTATCTCGATTGTCTGTCGGCCTACTCGGCGGTGAACCAGGGTCATGGCCATCCCCGGATTCTGGAAGCGATGGTCGCACAGGCGTCCCGTCTGGCGCTCACGTCGCGCGCGTTCCGCAACGACCAACTCGCGCCCTTCTATGAAGAGCTTTGCGCGCTGACCCGCTCGCACAAGGTGCTGCCAATGAATTCGGGCGCCGAGGCGGTGGAGACTGCGCTCAAGCTGGCGCGCAAATGGGGCTATGAAGTCAAAGGCGTGCCCGACGGCATGGCCGAGATCATCGTCTGCGCCAACAACTTCCACGGCCGCACCGATCACGATCGTCGGTTTTTCGACGGATGAAGGCTCGCGGCGCGGATTTGTTCCGTTCGCTCCGGGTTTCAAAGTCATTCCGTTCGGCGACGCGGCGGCGCTCGAAGCCGCGATCACGCCCAACACTGTGGCGTTCCTCGTCGAGCCGATTCAGGGCGAGGCCGGCGTGGTCATTCCACCCGCCGGCTATTTCGGGAAGGCGCGCGCGCTTTGCACGCAGCACAATGTCCAGCTCATTCTCGACGAGATCCAGACCGGGCTCGGGCGTACGGGCAAGCTGCTCGCCGAAGAACATGAGGGCGTGGAGGCTGACCTGACCGTGATCGGCAAAGCGCTGTCCGGCGGCTCCTATCCGTTGTCGGCCGTCCTTTCGATTTCGAAGTGATGGGCGTGCTGCAGCCCGGCGAGCACGGCTCGACCTTCGGGGGCAATGCGCTCGCCTGCGCCGTGGCGCGGGCTGACGCTGCGCGTAATCGTGGAGGAGGACCTCGATCGAGAATTCCGCGCGCGTCGGTGCGCGGTTGCTGACTGAGCCTCGAGGGCGCCGGCGCTCCTGCGTGAAAGATGTGCGGGGGCGAGGGCTGATGATCGCTATCGAGCTGTACGCCGATGCCGGCGGTGCGCGGCCGGCCTGCGAAGGACTGATGCGCGCGGCCTGCTGGCCAAAGAACGCATGATCACACGATCCGCGTCGCGCCGCCGCTCGTACTCACGCCCGCGCAGGCGGACTGGATCGCCGAACAAGTCGCGGCTGTGTGCGCTGGCTATGTGGCCGCGTTTCGCCGAGGGTCGTGCGGCGAAAAATCCGCGCGACCCTTGCCCTGGGAGGCCTGCGTCGCTCCGTGCCATTGATTCGGGGGATAAAACTTGTGCCAGCCCGTCCGGCCCGGCCGTGGTACAACGAATCTGTGGAGCCCGAAATCGAACCGCGACGGATCGTAAAGATCCGGTCGTTGGACCATGTGTCGACGGAGGGCAGTATGAAGTTCGGTCTCGACCAGAGGTCGATTGGCGCAGCCTTTGACGTTCCAGGCAACGACGGTGCGTTTCGGCCCGAGCAGCTGGCGTATCTCCGGGAACTCTGCACGAGACCTTATGTTTTTCTCGCCTTCGCGCCGAAGGCGGCGGGTACCTTCCTCAGGCAAGCTGCGCTGGAGGCCGTCGGCGGCGATCTTGTGCGCACCGTTTACGCGCAAGGCGGGCGCGACGCGCAACCCTACGCGCCGACCTTCGTCGCCTACCAACGCGGCGGAATATGCCGCGGCCCTTTGGTCACGCATCTACACATGCAAGCGCTGCCCGCCAACTGCCGTTTCATGGAAGCGTTCAACATTCGTCCTATTATCATGGTCCGCAACATACTGGATATGCTGGCATCCTATTGGGACATGTTGGAATCCGACCCGGCGGCACGGCGCGACGGTCTCAACTGCGCGATTCCGGAAGACTTTCCGTCGCTGGATCAGGAGCAAAAGGGCCAGGTTCTCGTCGATCTCCTGGGTCCTTGGTATGCAAGCTACTTTTCGACCTGGTTCCGTTACGCCCGGTCCAACCCCGATCGTGTCTGCGTGCTTCGCTACGCGGACCTTCAGGCCGATGCCGCCCAGACTCTGTCCAAGCTTCTTGGGCATTCGCAACTTCCGCTGCCCAGATCCGAGTGCGCGGCCGCCGTCAATGCCGCCTGGTCCGACCGCAATCACCTTCGGTTCAACCGGGGTGAGGAGGGCCGTGGCTTGCGTTATTTTACGCTTGACCATGTCGAACAGCTCGCACGGATGCTCCGCCATTATCCCGTCCTGCTCGAGCACAGAAGCGAGCTTTTGCTGCCATAGACAGCTCGAGGCGTTTGTCGGCCCTTGGCCGCGGAAAATTCGGTCCGCGCCTCAGCTTTTCTTTGAATAGAACCGGCACCAGCCATTGGCACTGATCGTACCGTCGACGAGGAGGCAGGATGCCGGTCCTTTGAAGAACGAACAGGACGCACAGGTTGCGCCGTTTTTCGGCGTATCCTGATAGGCGGCTGCGGCCTGTGCCATCTTGGCTTCTGCGGGCGAACTTGCTGCGACCAGCGCGGCTGCGCCGCCGATGAGGATTGCGGCGCCGCGAAACAATCCGCGACGTGAAAATTCTGCTGTTTCGCCAGCGTGTTCCGGCCGCGAGCCGTGGGTGTCATCGGACATGAGAAATCTCCTGAATGTTGCCCTGAAGGCAAATCGATCCCCGCTTGGGAGGCCCGCGTTTGCGTAGCATGGGGTGTCCGCCCGTTTCTTGTCGCAAATCAATGACCGTGGCTTCGGCTCGCGCGATGAAGTGAGCAATTGGAGACATTCACGGGTTTCGACAGAGGGCTAGGCTTGCCGAGGCGCAGGTCAGGGTTCTGGCGTAGCGAAGGTTGTAAGGGGGCATCAATGAGCGGATTTGGGCGCCGTCGCGCGCCAGTGGGGACAGCGGTGGCAATTTTTTCCGTCATGGCGGCGGCAACTGCATTTCCCGGCACGGCCGAGGCGGTCCCGAGCTTCGCCCGGCAGACGGGGCTCGCCTGCGAGGCCTGCCACACTGTGTTCCCTCAGCTCACGCCGTTCGGCCGGGCCTTCAAGGCGAGCGGCTACACACTCTTCAACACGCTCAAAGTTTCGGACATCGATGCCGTCAAACGCAGCACGCTTTCGCTGAGCGACCTGCCGCCGATTTCGATCATGTTCATCGGCTCGACCAGCCTTGCCGCGAGGGCAAACGACAGCCAGTCCTCCAAATCGTCCACGGATTTCCCGCAGCAAATGAGCATCTTCTATGCGGGACGCATCGCCGACAATCTTGGCGCGTATGTTCAGGCGACGTATGACGACCAAAGCGGCTCGTTCGGCATGGACAATACGGACATCCGCTTTGCGGACGTCGTTCAGTACGAAGGTCACAGCGTCCTCTACGGCCTCAGCCTGAACAACAATCCGACGGTGCAGGACCTCTGGAACGGCACGCCCGCCTGGGGTCTGCCCTTCACGAATTCCCCCGCGCTGATGAGCCCGACGGCGACGCGGATCGAGGGTGCCATGGCCCAGGTCGTGGCTGGACTGTCGGCCTACACGTTCATCGATGCCTCTTTCTATGGGGAAGTCGGGGTCTATAAGTCCGCCTTGCAGGGCGCGTCCGTCGCGAACAACGGCAACGCGAACAACGACATTGTTTCCGGCGTCGCGCCCTATTGGCGCTTTGCTTACGAGGACGACTGGGGTGCCAATTCGTGGGAAGTCGGCACGTTCGGGCTCGAAGCGGCGCTCGAGAATCCGACGACGCCCGGCGGCAATGCCATCAACGTATCGCTGCAGCATGGGCCGACGGACCGCTTTCTCGATATTGGAATCGACACGCAGTACCAGTACATCACCGATATCGACCAACTGACCGTCACGGGCCGGTGGATTCACGAAACCGAGAAGTTGGACGCAAGCTTCGCGGCGCTCAATTCAAACAATGCGCACGACCATCTCGACACGATGAGCCTGGTCGGGAGCTACTACTGGCGCCGCGAATTCGGCGCTACGCTCGGCTTCTTCAACTCCCTCGGTTCCAACGACGCGCTTTACTACGGCAGCAACAACGGCAAGCCCAACAGCACTTGGGGCAACGTTGAGGTGGACTATCTGCCGTGGCTCAACGTCAAGCTCGGCCTGCAATACACGGCGTTCTTCAAGTTTAACGGCGCGTCCTCGAACTATGACGGGCTTGGCCGGAAGGCTTCGGACAACAATCTGCTCTACGGCTATCTGTGGCTCGCATTCTAACTGCCGCCTCCCAGGGAGAACTCGTCATGAAAAATGCGTGGATCATCGGGGCGGCGGTCGGATTGAGTCTCGCGCCGCCTTTTGCGCAAGCGGCCGACCAAACCCCGGTTTCGGATGCCGCACTCAACAAGGTGACGACGGTTTGCCAGAGCTGCCATGGGCCGCAGGGCAACAGCGTGTCGGGGACCTTTCCGCGGTTGAATGGACAGCAGGCCGACTACATCGCAGCACAGCTGAAGAATTTTCGGAGCCATAGCCGCTCCGACCCGCATGCGATGGCTTATATGTGGGGGATGGCGTCCCAAGTCGACGAGCAACTGGCGTCGGAGATCGCCAAATATTATGCGAGCCAGGCGCCCACGCCGCCGCAGACCGGCGGGATGCTGGAGGCCGAGGGCAAGGACATTTTCCTCAACGGGGTTCCGGCGAACGGCGTTCCGCCTTGCCAGGCGTGCCACGGCGCCAATGGCGAGGGCGCAGGCGTTGTTCCGAGGATTGCCGGGCAACACGCCGACTACCTCAAGGGGCAACTGGAAGCCTTCCGTGCGCTACTTCGCGAAAACGAGGTCATGCACGCCAATACGAAGGACATGACGGACAGCCAGATCGAGGCTGTCGTGTCCTATCTCGCCAACGACTGAGCGCTATTTTCTCACCACTCGCAGCCATAGGCCGTGCAGTGCGGCTGGCCCAGCCCTTGCGCGGCCGGTTGGGCCCGATAGGGCGCCGGTGTCGCGCCGGCCGGCGCCGCAGATCCTGTCGAGACGACTGCCGGGCCCGCCGTCAGGATTTTTTTCGCGTCCCATAGGCCGGAACGGCCTGCACCGCCATCGGCGACGACCTTGATGCTTACGTCCGCGCCGGGGCGGATGCGAGGCAAGGCGCCATAACCCCGCGGGTCCAGAATCTGGAAATATTGATAGCCGTGATCAACGGTGATGCTTGCCGCCTCGAGCAGCACTTGTCGTTCCGCATCTGGTGTGCTCAAGCCGGCCGTGTCGCGGCCGGAGATCGTGGCGGTTCCGTCGTCGCGCAGCGCCGGTGCCGGCGACACGCACGCGGCCACTAGCCCCATACACAGGACGGCAGGAAGAATGGCTTTGAGCATTCGCATGAGGTACCCCGCTGCAATGTACATGCCGGGGCTGTGGCCAACTAGCTTCCCAAGCGCCAACTTTGCCGCGGAATTCGGATGAAAAAAAGTGCGCCAGCATGCGGCGGCGAGCGGGCGGGTTGCGGACTTCGCCGGATTGCGCTCTAGCTTTGCGGTGTTCGCGCCGCTCAGACGCGCGACCGACCAGACTGGGGAAACGTCCATGACTATCCGCTTTCTCGGCTTCGCTGCGGGAGCCGCAATTCTAGCCGCCGCCACGCTTGCCTCCGCCCAGACGATGATGGGCGGCATGATGATGGGCGCGAAGCCCGCGTCACCGCATGCCGCGCCCGGCGCCGGCGTCGATGGCGCGAAGATCGCAAACGCGGACGCCGATCCGGGCGAGTGGCTGTCGCACGGGCGGACCTATTCCGAGCAACGCTTCTCGCCGCTCAACCAGATCAACGCGACCAATGTGAAGTCGCTGGGCGTCGCCTGGGAATACCGGACGTTTTCCGTTCGTGGTCTCGAAGCGACGCCGATCGTGTCCAACGGCGCGATGTTCATCACGCTGCCCTGGAGCAAGGTCATCGCGCTCGACGCGAAGACAGGCAAGCAATTGTGGACCTACGACCCGCAAGTCCCGGGCGCGACAGGGCGCTACGCCTGCTGTGACGTCGTCAATCGCGGCGTGGCCTTGTGGAAGGGCGCGGTGTTCGTCGGCACCCTCGACGGACGCCTGGTCAAGCTTGATGCGGCGACCGGCAAGCCGCTCTGGACCATGGACACGGTCGAGAACCACAACAAGGCATACACGATCACCGGCGCACCGCGCGTGGTCGACGGCCTGGTCATCATCGGCAATGGCGGCGCGGAATACGACGCACGCGGCTACGTCACCGCCTACGACGCCGACACCGGCAAACAGGCGTGGCGTTTCCACGTGACGCCGGGCGATCCCTCGAAGCCGCAGGAGAACGCGGCACTCGCGGCCGCGGTCAAGACCTGGGATGCGACCGCCAAGTACAAGTGGTGGGCCAACGGCGGCGGCGGCGCCCCGTGGAATTCCATGGCCTTCGATCCGTCGCTCGATCTTCTCTATTTCGGTACCGGCAATGGCAATCCCTGGAACCGCGAGGTCCGTTCGCCGAAGGGCGGCGACAATCTCTACCTGTCGTCGGTGATCGCGGTTCACGCGAAGACGGGCCAGTTCGCCTGGGCCTATCAGACGACGCCCGGCGACACCTGGGACTTCGACTCGACCGCCGATGTCATTCTCGCCGATCTCAAGATCGGCGGCCAGGTTCGCCATGTCCTCATGCACGCGCCGAAGAACGGTTTCTTCTACGTGCTCGACCGCGCAACGGGCAAGCTCATCAGCGCCCAGAAATACGCCATCGTTACCTGGGCCAAGGACATCGACATGAGGACGGGCAAGCCCGTCGAGGATCCCGATGCGCGCTACAAGGACAAGATGGCGGTCGTCTATCCGCAGACCGTGGGCGCGCACAACTGGCAGCCGATGAGTTACGACCCGCAAACGGGGTTCGCCTATATCCCGTCGATGGACGGCGCCGCAATCTTCATCGGCGACAAAGGGCTCGTCTTCAAGCCGAAGGTCTGGAATCTCGGCATCGACTTCGTCGCCATGTCGCGCGTGATCCAGCAGATGATCGCGAGCGGCAAGCCGCCGGCGCCGTCGGTCGGATACATCAAGGCTTGGAATCCCGTCACGCAAAAGGAAGTCTGGCAGGTTTCCATGGGCGGCAGCTGGAATAGCGGCCTGCTGTCGACCGCCGGCAATCTCGTCTTCGGCGGCGACGCATACGGCAATTTTACCGCTTACAATGCGACCACGGGGGCCAAGCTCTGGGCGATCGACCTCAAGACCGGAATCCTCGCGCCGGCGATGACCTATGTGATCGATGGCGAGCAATATGTCGCGCTGCTCGCCGGTTGGGGCGGCGCCGGCGGTCTCGCCGCGTTCCGCGATCCGGCCACGGCGCTCGCGCGCTACCAGACGGATCAGGGACGGCTGTTCGTGTTCAAGCTTGGCGGCCGGCAACAGGTTGCGGCGCTGGCGCCTGAAGGCGTGCCGCCGAACGAGCCGCCGCCGCAGACCGCGAACGCGGCCACGATCGCGAAGGGCTTCACGCTGTACCACACCACCTGTCTCGTCTGTCACGGCTTCTTTGCGCAGTCGGAAGGCGAGGTGCCCGATCTGCGACTGGCGCCGGCGGCGATCTGGGGCGAGTATGAGAACATCGTGCTGGGCGGAGCGCTGCAGGACGGCGGCATGGCCTCGTTCAAGGATGTGCTGAGCAAGGACGATGTCGAAGCCATCCGGGCCTATGTGCTTTCGCAGGCGCATCTCGCCTGGGACAAGGCGCATCTGAAGGCGAAGTAGCGCAACGCCGGGACCGCCCGCGCGTTATAGTGCGCCATGCCCATGCGCGAATTCCTGGTCGTCGTGCTTAGTCTTGCCGGTTGCGGGACAGCATGGGCCTACGCCTCGGCCGCACATTTCGCCGCCGACAGCAGCGCTTGCGCGCGGCAAGCCAGCGCATCGCTTCCGGCCGATAGCGTGGGGCGACGGCGCGACCGGGAATACAACCGGGCCTATGGCGACTGCATGCGGCGGCGCGGCTACACCGAGCAGGCCTGGGTCGAGCATCAGGTCCCCGGCCTGCCTTGAAAGCCATCCTCAACAAATTTCTGCGGCCCAATATGACATCTTGTCATTTTGCGTGCGTTTATTGCCGGGCAAGGGGCGAGCCGTTATTGAAGCCGCTCTTTTGATTGGCCCGTGTCCCGATGCGAGACGAAAAACCCTTCCGCCCAAAGGCGCGGTTGCCCCGCGGCTTCCGCGATCGCGGGCTGGCGGAGATCGCCGCCGAGCGGCGCATGCTGGATACCATCCGCGGAGTCTATGAGCGCTACGGCTTCGACGCGCTGGAGACGCCGTTCCTCGAATATACCGATGCGCTGGGAAAGTTCCTGCCCGACCAAGACCGGCCAAATGAAGGTGTGTTCTCGTTCCAGGACGAGGACGGACAGTGGCTGTCGCTGCGCTACGACCTGACCGCACCACTGGCGCGCTACGTCGCGGAGAATTACCAGAACCTGCCGCGCCCCTTCCGGCGCTATCAAATCGGCACGGTTTTCCGCAATGAGAAGCCTGGGCCGGGGCGCTTCCGCGAATTCATCCAGTGCGACGCCGACACGGTCGGCTCTGCATCCCCGTCGGCCGACGCCGAGATGGTAATGATGTTCGCCGATACGCTGAGCGCGCTCGAGCTCCGTCGTGGCGAATTCGCAGTCAAGCTGAACAGCCGTAAGCTCCTTGACGGCGTCCTCGACGCGGCCGGGCTCGCCGTCGAAGGCATCGACGACACGCGCAGCCGTCGCGGCATCGTGCTGCGCGCGATCGACAAGCTCGACCGGCTGGGTCCGAACGGCGTGCGTGCCCTGCTCGGCGCCGGCCGCAAGGACAAGTTGGGCGATTTCACCAGGGGCGCCGAGCTCTCCGACGATCAGATTTCGCGCGTGCTTGCCTTCGTCGCACCGGAGGCGGCTGCCGGCGACACCGCAGCCATTCTCGCTTCGGTCGAAGGTGCGGTTTCGGGGAGCCGCATCGGCGAGGAAGGCATCGTCGAAATCCGCGAGATTGCGCGCATCCTCTCGGCCTGCGGCTACGGCGACGATCGTGTGCAGTTCGATTCCGGCATCGTCCGCGGCCTCGACTACTACACGAGCACCGTGTTCGAGGCGCAGCTTACCATTCCCGTGAGGAACGACGCCGGCGAGACCATCGTCTTCGGCTCCGTCGGCGGCGGGGGGCGTTACGACGATCTCGTGGCGCGCTTCACCGGACAGCGCGTGCCGGCGGTCGGCTTCTCCATCGGCGTCAGCCGGTTGATGAGCGCCCTGCGCGACCGCAGGGTGGAGACGCAGCCGCTCGTTGTCGTCACGGTCTTCGACAAGAAAGATCCCGCGCCCTCCTTTGCGCTGGTGACGATGCTGCGCGCGGCGGGGGTCCGCGCCGAGGCCTATGTCGGCACGGGCAAGATGGGCGACCAGTTCAAATATGCGGACAAGCGCGGCGCCGCGCTCGCCGTCATAGAAGGACCTGACGAACGCGCGAAGGGCGAGGTGACGCTCAAGGACCTCGCGCTCGGTGCGGAGCTGGCAAAATCGGTCGAGAGCCGTGCCGACTGGGTAGCCGAACGCGCGGCGCAGGTGAGCGTGAGGCGCGAGCGTCTCGTCGATGAAGTGCGGGCGCTGCTCGCACGCGGGACCTAGGCCATGGCCGCGTTCCCGCTCATGGACCAGGCGCAGATTGCGGCTCTCGAAAGCCAGGCGCACGCGATCCTCGGGACCTTCGCGGCCCATGGCTACCAGCGGCACGAGCCTTCCGTGCTGCAGCCGGCCGACATGTTCCTCGAACGCTCCGGCGAGGAGATCCGCAGGCGCACCTTCACGCTGACCGATCCTGCCGGCAACGAATTGTGCCTTAGGCCCGATCTGACTATTCCGATCTGCCGAGAACATGTCGCGCGCGGCGGCAGCTATCCCGCTAGACTTTGCTACAATGGGCTTGCCTTCCGTCATCAGCCCGCGGAACCGCATCGCCCGACGCAGTTCTACCAGGCCGGCGCCGAGCTGCTGGGTCTCGAAGACCGCGCTAAGGCCGACGGCGAGGTCATGACGATCACCGTCGAGGCGTTGCGCGCCGCCGGCCTGAAGAACTTCGAGATGAAGATCGGCGATCTCGGTCTCTTCGCCGATCTCGTCGATGCGCTCGACGTGCCGGCACAGTGGCGCGGGCGCCTGAAGCGCCACTTCTGGCGCGTGGATTACTTCGACGCGCTGCTGAAGCGTGCGTCGTCCGGGGACGCGACGAACACGCAGAAGCTGCTCGCCAATATCGGCGGCATGAGCGAAGCCGACGCACGCTCCGCGCTGGAAGGCCTGATGGACATGTTCGCCGATGCGCCGCACGGCGCGCGCACGCGCGAGGAGATCGTCGACCGGCTGCTCGAGCAGGCGGCCGATGCGGCGGCGATGCGGCTAGATCCCGCCGTTGCCCGGGTCATCTCGCGCATGCTGGAAATCACCGGGCCGGCGCCCGCTGCGTTGAGGGAGATCCGCGCGCTGACGAAATCGGCCGGCGTCGACATCGAAAAACCGCTGGCGACGATGGAAGCGCGGCTGGCGACGCTGGCGGGCCTCGGGCTCGACGCCGCGAAGGTGTCGTTCGCGGCACGCTTCGGCCGCAATATGGAATACTACACCGGTTTCGTCTTCGAGCTGTGGGCGCGCGACGCCGAGGGCCGCGTGCAGGTCGCGGGCGGCGGGCGCTACGACACGCTGCTCGAAGCGCTGGGCGCGAAGAAGGCCATTCCCGCGATCGGCTTCGTCATCCGGACGGAGCGCGTGCTCGCCGCGCGCCGCGCACAGGGAGCGTCCTGAGATGAGCGCGCCGCTGGTCATCGCCGTTCCATCGAAGGGCCGCCTGCAGGAACAGATGCAGGCCTACCTCGCCGACGCCGGGGTGCCGCTGAAGCAGACGGCCGGCGCGCGCGGATATCGCGCGTCGCTGGCGGGCTTCGCGGATATCGACGTGATGCTGCTGTCGGCATCGGAGATCGCGTCCGGGCTCCTCGCCGGCGACATCCATTTCGGCGTGACGGGCGAGGACCTCCTGCGCGAGGCGGCGCCCGAGCTCGCCGGCCGCATCAAGCTCGTCAAGCCGCTGGGTTTCGGCTTCGCCAATGTCGTCGTCGCGGTGCCGCAATCCTGGATCGACGTCTCGACCTTGGCCGACCTCGACGATGTCTGCGCCGCTTTCGCGCAGCGTCATCGCCGCCGCCTGCGCATCGCGACAAAATACGTTCAGCTCACGCGCGCGTTCTTCGCCCATGCCGGCATACTCGACTACCGCATCGTCGAGAGCGCGGGCGCGACCGAAGGCGCGCCCTCCGCCGGCACGGCCGAGGCGATCGTCGACATCACGACGACGGGCGCCACGCTCGCCGCCAACGGCCTCAAGACGCTCGACGACGGCACGATTCTCGAAAGCCAGGCCCAGCTCGCCGCAAGCCTTCTGGCGGATTGGACGCCGGCGACACGCACTGCGGCGGAAGCGTTCCTCGCGCGTCTGGGCGCGCGTGAAACGGCCAAGGCGTCGCACGTTCTTCGCGTGCGCCTCGACGGCCATGCCAGCGACGTCCTGCAGGCGCTTGCTAAGGACGCCGGTGCCTCGGTTCTCTCTCGGCCATCGGCCGGAAACACCGAAGGCGAATACGCGATCCTTTGCCCGCGCGCCCGGCTGATGGACGCGATGACGTCGCTGCGCGCCCACGGCGTCGTCGCCGCCGTGACCACCCAGGACGCGGACTACGTCTTCGACAAGACCAACCCGCTCTACGCGTCGCTCGCGGCCGCCTTGCCGGCCTGACTACTGCGGAGACACCGGGCCGGCCTTGATGTCGGGATCGTTGATGTGCGCTGCTTTCCAGCGCATCGCATCGAAGATGCGGGTGCGACCCGACGGGTGATCGTAAAACAGGAATTCCTCGAGCGGAGTAGGATCGAGCTTTCGATACGTGCTCAGCTTCAGCGCGACGGTGGCAAACGCGTCCGGCTGGCGCGCCGCGTTGAGGCCGAACATGTCGGCCTGGTGTTCGGCCGTCCGCGTGATCGTGTTGGTAACAGGAGTTGCAAACGCGAAAAATATGGCCGCGAGGGCGGTGAGGACCGGCAGTCCCGCCGGGTCGTCGATGGTCCGCACATCCCAGGCTGCTCCGAACCTGCTGGTCAGAGCGCCGAACAGAGCATTGGCGAACGCAAATCCGGCGAGGAAGACCAGTCCGAAACCCGTCGCCAGAAATACGGCGTGATCGAGCACGTAATGGCCCATTTCGTGACCAAGGACCGCCGCGATCTCCTGGGGCGTGCACTGTTTGAGCAAATTATCCGTCATCGAGATCTGCGTCGTACCGAACAAGCCCGACACGTTTGCCGAAATCCGGCTCGACTGACGCGACGCATCGAACTCGTAGATGTTGCGGGACGGGATGCCGTTGGCATCGGCAAGCATCACGATCTCGCGTTTGATCGGACCGTCCGGCAGCGGCTTGTAGTGATTGAACAGCGGCGTGATGAAAACGGGCGTTACGGCGATCAGGACGATCAGGCCCGCGACGGCGATTCCGGATCCCCAGATCCACCACGTCCTCGGCGCGCTGCGAATTGCGGTGTAGACAAGCGTCAGGACGACGAGGCCGGCGATCAGATTGACGACAAAATTGGTGGCGAAATCGCCGAACCATTGCGGAAAAGTCTGGTTCAGCAGCCCATAGGCGCGTTCGCGGAAGAACTCTTCGTACAGCGTGACCGGGAACGACAGGATCGTCGTCGCAATTGTGTATTGCGTGACGTAAATCGGAACCTGCAAGAACCGCGAACGTGTGACGCGGACAGCTTGGTTGCGCATCCAGGCGGAGATGCGGCCCCAAAGCAGGATCGCCGAGATCGTGACGGCGACGAACGCGTCGACGAAGATCAGGACGTAGCCGCCTTCAAAATACGCGTCGGATTTTGCCCGCGCCTTGCCGCTGACGCGGACGAGATAGGCGTCGGTGGCTTTTTCCGGGTCGAGGTGGGTCGGCGCCGGCGCGGGCATCGCGGCAAGCGTGTGGACATCTACATGCGAAAGCGGGGCCGGCGAGGGCGTCGCCTGCGCCTGGGCGGAGGTGGCACAGACGAAAGCGAGGAACGCAGACAGTGCAAGGCGAGCGAGATATATCTTGGACAAATCAAATGCCTCCCTGACAGCAGCGGAGAGCCTAGGGACAAGGGAACGGTTTGTCATGACGGCCAGCGACTATCTCGACCGCGGCGGCGGCGAGCGGATCGCCTATCGGCGGAGGGCGGGACGTTCGCCCGGTGTCGTCTGGCTCGGCGGATTTCAAATCGTCGATGACCGGCAACAAGGCCCAGCTGCTCGATGCGTGGGCCGCGCGGAGCAGGTTGGCGTGTTTGCGCTTCGATTATTTCGGCCATGGCGAGTCATCCGGCAATTTCTGCGAAGGCACGGTCACGCGATGGCGCGACGACGCGCTTTCTGCCATCGACCGACTGACGGAGGGTCCGCTCATCCTCATAGGCTCCAGCATGGGAGCCTGGATAACCCTGCTTGCGGCGGCGGCGCGGCCAAAGCGCGTCGCGGCGCTGCTGTTGATCGCGCCCGCCGTCGATTTCACCGAGACGTTGCTCTGGGCGCGGTTGCCGGGCGAGATCAAGGGCGAAATCCTGGAAAAGGGCTCGTGGATGCGGCCCTCGATCTACGAAGCCGAGAACTATCCGATCACGCGCGCTCTGGTGGAAGACGGCCGCAAACACCTTCTGCTCGGTGGCGCTCCGATCGTGCCAGGCTGCCCGGTGCGAATTCTGCAGGGCATGCGCGACCCCGAAGTGCCGTGGGCGCACGCGCTCAAGCTGGCCGAGGCGATGGAAGGCGACGTCACGATTACCTTCGTCAAAGATGGCGACCACCGGCTTTCGCGACCGGCCGATTTGCGCCGGCTGGAGCGGACGCTGGACGGTTTGGTTACCGATCTGACATCGGCATGAGCGCCGGCTTGCTTTCGACACGCAGCGCGGCTTTGTTGCAGCCCATGCGAAAGCTTCTGATCCCGGCCCTCGGGCTTGTCTGCATCGCGTCCGCCGCGTTGGCGGCCCCATCCTTCGTCGACGACAAGAGCCTCGACGATGCGCAGCGTTACCGCCGTTGCCTGGATCTCGTGCGAACGGACGCCAACACGGCGTATGAACAGGCGCAAACCTGGCACGATGCGGGCGGCGGACCGGGCGCTGAGCACTGTATCGCGCTCGCTCTCGTTCAGATGAAAAGCTACAACGCCGCCGCTTACAAGCTCGATGCCCTCGCGCGCGAGCGCGACGCGGGCGGCGCCGACATGCGCGCGGAGCTCCTCGATCAGGCGGGCAATGCCTGGCTGCTCGCGGGTCAGCCGGAGAATGCAACGGCGTCGTTTTCGGCGGCGATCAATCTCGGCGCCAGCGATGCCGACGTCCTGTCGGACCGCGCGCGGGCCAAGGCGATGCTGAAGGACTGGGCCGGCGCGGATACCGATCTCACCGCCGCGCTCGCCAAGGACCGGTATCGCGCCGATCTCCTCGTGCTGCGCGCCAGCGCCCGCCATGCCATGGGTCGCAAGGCCGAGGCTCGCGCCGATATCGCCAGCGCGATCGACATCGATCCGCACTACGCCGATGCGCTTGTCGAACGCGGCGCGATGAAGCTCGAGGAGGGCGACAAGGCCGGTGCGCGCGCCGACTGGCAGATCGTGCTGGCGACGCAGCCAAACAGCCCGGCCGCCGATTCCGCACGGCAGCGCATCGAACAGCTCGAGCTCAGCGCAACGAAGGAGCCGTCGGCGAAGTAACCGCCGCCGCCCACTCGGCCCTGACGTCCGCATCGGTCTCGGCGCCGGCGTGGGCCTCCGCAAGCGATCGCAGGCGCGCGGGGGCGGTGAGACGTGCGAGCGCCCACACAGCCATCGCGCGTACGAGAGGCGAGCGATCGGCGAGACGCTCGACCGCCGTAGCTTTCAGACGTTCATCGCCTGAATTGCCGATCGCAATCAGCACGTTGCGCACGAAGCGATCGCGTCCCGTGCGCTTGATGGGCGAGCCGCGGAACAGGTCGCGGAATCCCTCGTCGTCGAGCCGCGCGAGGTCGGCGAGGCGTGGCCGGCGCAATTCCGCACGCGCATGGAACTGCGCCTCGCGAGCGGTTTGCGCGAACTTGTTCCACGGGCAGACGGCGAGACAGTCGTCGCAGCCATAGACGCGGTTGCCGATCGCCGCACGGAATTCCTGCGGAATGTGACCCTTATGCTCGATGGTGAGGTAGGAAATGCAGCGTCGCGCGTCGAGCTCGTAGGGCGCGGGAAAGGCGTCGGTCGGACAGACGTCGAGACAGCGTCGGCAGGCGCCGCAGTGATCCGGCTCGGGCGCGTTCGCGTCGAGATCGAGCGTCGTGAACAGGCTGCCGAGGAACAGCCAGGAGCCGAAGTCGCGCGAAACGAGATTGGTGTGCTTGCCCTGCCAGCCGATGCCGGCTGCCTGCGCCAGTGGCTTCTCCATGACGGGCGCTGTGTCGACGAACAGCTTCACCTCGGCCGCGAAGGTGTCGGCAATGAAGCTTGCCATCCGCTTCAGCCGCGCCTTCAGCACGTCGTGATAGTCGGCGCCGCGGGCATAGACCGAAATCACGCCATGCGCCGGCGCGGCGTCCAGGGCAAGCGGATCGCCGTCCGGCGCGTAATTCGCGCCCAGCATGACAATGCTGCGCGCTTCCGGCCACAACGCGCGCGGATCGCCGCGGCGCTCGGCATTGCGCGCCATCCACTCCATCGTGCCGTGTCGGCCTTGTTCCAGGAACGCGCCGAGACGCGCCTGCGCCTGCGGCGGACTTTCGGCGCGCAGGAAGCGGACGACCTCGAATCCCTCGGCCAGGGCGCGCGCGCGGATCGCCGCGGCAGCCGCACTGTCAGAAATCGAGCTCGGCATAGTGCAATACAGGCGGCTGGCCCGGCACGCGGTCGGCGAGCAGGGACCGGAAGGATGGGCGCGATTTCATGCGGACATACCACTCGCTGGCATGCGGAAACTCGCTCCACGGCACTTCGCCGAAATAGTCGAGCGCCGAGATGTGCGCCGCGACAGCGAAATCGCCGAGCGTGCAGTCGCGGTCGGCGAGGTTGCCGCGCGACTCGACTGCGGCGCTGATCGCGCCGAGCGCGGGCTTGAGCGCCTCGCGGCCCTGGCGGATGACATTCATGTCGGGCGTGCGCCGTGCCGGCGCGCCGGTGAAACGCTGGCCCGCTTTCTCGAATACGACCTTCTGCGTGACCTGCTCGTGGAAGGGTCCCATGGCCCAGTCGAGCCAGCGCAGGGTTTCGGCGCGCAGGGAAGGGTCTTCCGGCGTCAGCGGCCGCTCGGGGTAGCTCCCTTCCAGATGATCGATGATGGCCCACAGACCCTCGCGCCGGGAACCGTCGAGCTCAACGAAGATGGGCAGATGCGCGTGCGGGTCTTCCGCCGCCGACAGGTCGCAACTCAGCCGCTTCTCGCCGATGACGAGTTGGGCCAGCCGCGACGTGGGTGAGAGCAGGAGATGGACGAGGCGCCGCATGGTTCGCGACAATCTATTGAATAGAGGGCGCAACGCCTAGCTTTTGTCTCTCGCCGGGCATCCGGACCCGGCCGCGCGGTTCCGTGCCCCCGTTCCGGCCACAAAAAATACGGAATGGCGCGCGCAGCAACGTCGCGCTGTATCCGGCGTTCCAGGATGACTTCAGCAAATTCCAGCCGCCGTTGCCGCCTGGCGCAAGAATGACGGGGCTTTTCTACCCGCCGAAGCGCTCGCTTTTCTCCGCGACCTGCCGAAAGCCGAGATGAGATCGGCAAGCTGATGCTCGACTTTCTAAGTCGTGCGCTCGCCCAGCTATCGCCGCACGCACGCATCGAGGTCGTCGCGCACGACTTCGCCGGATCGCGCCTCCAGCGTCCCGGTGCGCCTCGCGACGTAGCGTCCCGGGTGGACGGCACGCCATTTGTCCGGATCGGGCAGGATGGCGGCGAGACGCGCCGCTTCGACGGCGTTCAGCGCGGACGCGGGCTTCCCGAAATACGACTCAGAAGCGGCCTCCGCGCCGAAATTCCCGTGCCCCCAGTCGACCAGGTTGAGATAGGCGGTGAGAATCCGCTTTTTGGGCCACAAGGCTTCGATCAGCACGGTCAGGTAGGCCTCGACGCCCTTGCGAACCCAGCTTCGCACCGGCGTGAGGAACAGCGTGCGCGCGGTCTGCTGGCTGAGCGTGGAGGCGCCATGCAGCGCCCGATGCGGGTGGCGCTGATGCGCGCGCCACGCCTCGTTGATCCCTTTCCAGTCGAAGCCGTTATGCGTGCAGAAATCCTGATCCTCGGAGGCGATCACGGCGCGCGGCAGGGCCGGCGCGATGTCGTCGAATGCGCGCCATTGATAGTGCACGGGATTGAGGGTCACGAGATCGATCAGCATCTGCGGCGTGCCCGGGATCGGCACGAAGCGGAAGACCAGCAGCAGGAAAACCGGCGCCGGCACGAGGAAGAAGAAGACGATTCCGAGGACGCGGCGCACCCACGGCGTGCGACCGCCCGCAGCCCCGTGCCAGAACCAGCGCCAGAATGCCTTGAACTCCAGCCCGACCGCGCCAACCCATCCCATGGCGGAATCATAGCAGAGCTTTATGCCGCCAGCGCGCCTACTCCGCGGCGGCGCGCGCCGCCGTCAGCGGATGGGAAAGCCGCGCGATCATCTCTTTCGGCACGACTTGCCAGAAGTGGGCGGCCTCGACGTCCCAATGGGCGAGAATCTGCGCGGCGAAGGCCGATTGCGTCTGCGCGCGATGCTCTTCGACCAGCCCGCGCAACACATTGCGCCAATGCGTCGTCTCGATCCGCTGCCATGCCACGGTGTCGGGGTTGACGTGCTCCTCGAACAAGCCGTCCGCGTCGTAGACAAATGCCATGCCGCCGGTCATCCCGGCCGCGAAATTGTCGCCGATCTGGCCGAGGATCGCGGCCATGCCGCCCGTCATGTATTCGCAGCCGTTGGAGCCGCAGCCCTCGACGACGGCCGTGGCGCCGGAATTGCGCACTGCGAACCGCTCGCCGGCCTGTCCGGCCGCGAAAAGCTTTCCCGCGGTGGCGCCGTACAGCACCGTGTTGCCGATGATCGTGTTGTCCCGCGCCACGAAGGCGGCTGATGTCGTGGGCCTGAGCGCGATGGTCGCGCCGGAGAGCCCCTTGCCGACGTAGTCGTTGGCGTCGCCGAACACTTCGATCTTGATGCCCTGCACGGCGAAGGCGCCGAGCGATTGCCCGCAGGATCCGCGCAGCCTGAGCGTCACATGGCCGGCCGGAAGCCCGGTCATCCCGAATTTGCGCACGATGCGCGAGGACAGCCGCGCGCCGATGGAGCGCATCGTGTTCCTGACATTGTAGGTGAGCTGCATCTTCTCGCCGTGATCGAGCAGCGCCGTTGCGTCCTTCTCGATCTGCGCATCCAGCGTGTCGGGGACTTCGTTGCGCCCCTTTTGCGTCGAATGGCGCGCGTGGTTTCCCGGATCGGCCTGGACGAGGAGGGGATTGAGGTCGAGGTCGTCGAGCTCCTCGGCGCCGCGGCTGATCTGGTGGAGAAGATCGGTGCGGCCGATCACATCTTCCAGCTTGCGGAAGCCGAGACCGGAAAGGATGTCGCGCACGTCCTCGGCGATGAAGCTGAAGAGCGTGACGACCTTCTCCGGCGTACCGGTGAATTTTTCGCGCAGCCTTTCGTCTTGCGTGCAGACACCGACAGGGCAGGTGTTGGAATGGCACTGCCGCACCATGATGCAGCCCATAGCGACGAGCGAGGCCGTGCCGATGCCGAACTCCTCTGCGCCCATCATCGCCGCCATCACGACGTCGCGTCCGGTGCGGATACCGCCGTCCGTGCGCAAGGTGACGCGATGGCGAAGATTGTTGAGAGTCAGAATCTGGTTGGCTTCCGTCAGCCCCATCTCCCACGGGATGCCCGCGTATTTGATCGAGGACTGCGGGCTCGCGCCGGTGCCGCCATTGTGGCCGGCGATGAGGATGACGTCCGCCTTCGCCTTGGCGACGCCGGCGGCAATCGTGCCGATGCCGGTCGCGGAGACGAGCTTCACGCAGACGCGCGCGTCGGGGTTGATCTGCTTGAGGTCGTAGATGAGCTGCGCCAGGTCTTCGATGGAATAGATGTCGTGGTGCGGCGGCGGCGAGATCAGCATCACGCCGGGCGTGGCGTGACGCAGCTTCGCGATCATCTCGGTCACCTTGAAGCCGGGCAATTGCCCGCCTTCGCCGGGCTTGGCGCCCTGGGCGACTTTGATCTCGATCTCTCGACACTGATTCAGGTACTCGGCCGTCACGCCGAAGCGGCCCGAAGCGACCTGTTTGATCGCGGAGTTCGGATTGTCGCCGTTCGGCTTCGCCTTGAAGCGCAGCGGATCCTCGCCGCCCTCGCCGGAATCCGACTTCGCGCCGATCCGGTTCATCGCGATGTTGAGGACTTCGTGGGCCTCGGGCGACAGCGCGCCGAGCGACATGCCCGGCGTCACGAAACGTTTGCGGATTTCCGTAATGGATTCGACGTCTTCGAGCGGCACCGGCGCGCCAGCAGCCCGGAACGTCATCAGATGGCGCAGGCTGACCGGCGCAAGCGCCCAGACGCCGTCGGAATAGCGCTTGTAGGTCGTGTAGGAATCCGTTGCGACCGCGTGCTGCAGGAGATGAATTAACGTGGCGCTGTGCCCGTGACTTTCGCCGCCGGCGCGCGCCTTGTAAAAGCCGCCGATGGGAAGTGCGATCGCATGCTCCGTGAAGGCGCGGCCGTGCAGGCGTGCGATCTTGGCGGCGACACCCGGCAGGCCGATGCCCGAAATACGGCTCGCCATGCCCGGGAAGATATCGGCGACCATCGACCGTGAGAGCCCCATCGCTTCGAAATTGTAGGCGCCACGATAGGACGAGATCACCGCGATGCCCATCTTGGAGATGATCTTGAGCAGCCCCGCGCTCACCGAGTTCGAGATAGCGCTTCACGCATTCGCCAAGCGATAGCTTGCCGAACAACCCGCGCGCGTGGCGGTCGGCGATGCATTCCTGCGCCAGATAGGCGTTGACGGTCGTCGCCCCGACCCCGATGAGCACGGCGAAATAATGCGTATCGAGGCACTCCGCCGAGCGGACGTTGATCGAGGTGTAGGTGCGCAGGCCCTGGCGCACGAGATGGGAGTGCACTGCGCCTGTCGCCAGGATCATGGGAATTGCCGCAAATCCGTCGGCGATGCGCTCGTCGGTCAGGATCAGATGGGCGTAGCCTTGTCGCACCGCGTCCTCGGCCTCGAGGCGGATGCGATCGATCGCGCTGGCAAGTGCGCCGTCCTTCGGCTTTCCGTCGCGCACCTCGAAGACGCAGTCGATCTCGTAGAAGCGGCCTTCAAGACGTTCCTTCAGGCGCTGATACATGCCGGTGGAGATCACCGGACTCTCCAGCGTGAAGACCTCCGTCTGCTTCTCGTCCTGCGCCAGCACATTGCCGAGGTTGCGGAACCGCGTCTTCAGGCTCATCACGCGGGCTTCGCGCAGCGGATCGATGGGCGGATTGGTCACTTGGCTGAAATTCTGGCGGAAGTAATGCGACAGCGGCCGGTATTTTTCGGAGAGGACGGCCAGCGGCGTGTCGTCGCCCATCGAGCCAACGGCCTCCTTGCCGTCCTCGACCATCGGATGAAGGATCAGCTCGAGGTCTTCGACCGAAAATCCGGCGGCGACCTGGCGTCGGCGCAGCTCGTCCTTCGCGAACAGGCGCGGCTCGGCGCCCGGCCCGATCACCGGCTGCAGGTCGACGATGTTCTTCGTCCATTCCTGATAGGGGTACTCGCCTGCGAGCCGGTCCTTGATGGCGCGGTCTTCGTAGAAGCGGCCTTCCTGCAGATCGAGCGCAATCATCTGCCCGGGACCGACGCGGCCCTTGCGCACCACATGCGCGTCGTCGAGCGCGACCAACCCGGTCTCCGAGCCGCAGAAGAGAAGACCGTCGTCGGTGACCGCGTAGCGTTGCGGCCGCAATCCGTTGCGGTCCATGCCGGCGATCACCCAGCGCCCATCCGTCGCCGCCAGCGCGGCTGGCCCGTCCCACGGCTCCATCACTGCGTTCGCATAGGCGTACATGGCGCGGTGCGACTCCGGCATTGTCGATGCCATCTTCGACCAGGCTTCGGGCACGAGGATCGTCTTGGCCAGCGGCGCGGTGCGGCCGGCGCGGACCATCACTTCGAACACTGCGTCGAGCGCCGCAGAGTCCGAGCCGCCCGGCTGGATGATGGGCTTGATGTCGTCGCCTTCGGGCCCGAACAGATCCGACGCCATCTTGAACTCGTGGTTCTTCATCCAGTTGACGTTGCCTTTCAGCGTGTTGATCTCGCCGTTGTGCGCGAGCATCCGGAACGGCTGGGCCAGCCGCCAAGTCGGGAACGTGTTGGTCGAGTAGCGCTGGTGAAAGATCGCGAAGGCCGAGACGAAGCGCTCGTCCTTGAGGTCGGGGTAGAAGTTCGAGAGCTGCTCGGCCAGGAACATGCCTTTGTAGATCAGCGAGCGCGAGGAGAGCGAGCAGACGTAGAAATCCTGGATCGCCGCTTCGCGCACGCGCTTCTCGATGCGGCGGCGACAGAGGTAGAGCCGCCGGTCCAGGGATTCGAGATCCTCCGTGTCGCCCGCGTCGAACATGAGCTGCTCGATCTCGGGCCGCGTCGCGTTCGCCTTGTCGCCGATGATAGAGATGTCGATCGGCACCTGGCGCCAGCCATAGATCTGAAAACCCGAGCGCAGGATCTCGGACTCGACGATCGTGCGGCAGGTTTCCTGCGCGCCGTAATCCGTGCGCGGCAGGAAGATCTGCCCGACCGCGATGCGTCCGGACCGGATGCGCCGGCCCGCGCGTTCGATGGCCTCGCGGAAGAAGTCCTGCGGCACCTGTAGATGGATGCCGGCGCCGTCTCCAGTCTTGCCGTCGGCATCGACGGCGCCGCGATGCCAGACCGATTTCAGCGCCTCGATGGCGCGCAGAACCACTTCGCGCCGTGGCTTGCCGTCGATGGCGGCGACGAAGCCGACGCCACAGGCATCGTGCTCCTGGTCCGGCGAATAGGCGTGCGCATCTTCGAGACGCCGGGCATTCGCGATGAAGCGCTCGATCTCGGCGTCGATCCTCCCCCGCTCGCGGGGGAGGTCCGGTCTAAGGCCGGGGAGGGGGAGAGTTCGCGTGGCTCCCTACCTCTGTCTCGCTGTGCTCGACACCTCCCCCGCAATCGGGGGAAGATAATGGCGACCCGTTCGTATCGGTCATGACAATCACTCCGCGGCCACGCGTTGTGACGCGTATCTGGCTTCGAGATAGGCACGGATTCCGGCGGCCGCGTCGCGGCCTTCCCGGATCGCCCAGACGACAAGCGACGCACCGCGCACGATGTCTCCGGCCGCGAATACGCCATCGAGATTGGTTGACATCGTCGGCTGGTCGACACGGATCGTGCCGGACCTGGTGACGCCGAGGTCCGGTGCGGAAAACAGGCCGCGCAAATCCTCGGCGTCGAAGCCAAGAGCCTTGATGACCAAATCCGCCCTGAGCGTGGTTTCGGTACCCGCGATCTCTTCGGGCGCGCGGCGTCCGGACGCATCCGGCAGACCGAGCCGCATTCGCGCCAGGCGCACGCCTTCGACATTCTCGATACCGAGAAACGCCTTGGGCAGCGTCAGCCACTCGAACGCGATGCCTTCCTCCTCCGCATTGGCGACTTCGCGCAAAGAGCCCGGCATGTTGTCGCGATCGCGCCGATAGATGCAGGACACCGATTTCGCGCCCTGGCGCATGGCGGTGCGGACGCAGTCCATGGCAGTGTCGCCGCCGCCGATCACGGCGACGTGCTTGCCCCTGGCGTCGAAAGTGCCGGCCTCGAATTCCGCGACCTTGTCGCCGAGCCCGGTCTTGTTGGACGCGATCAGGTAGTCGAGCGCGGGGACGACCCGATGGAGTGCCGCGCCCTCCACGTCGATTTCCTTCGGCGCATAGACGCCAGTTGCGATCAGCACCGCGTCGTGTCTTGCCCGGACCTGCTTCAAGGTTGCATCGCGGCCGACTTCGAAATCGAGCCGGAATTTCACGCCGCCATCGGCGAGCCGCTTCACGCGCCGCGCGACGACGTCCTTCTCGAGCTTGAAATTGGGGATGCCGTAGACCAGCAAGCCGCCTGCGCGGTCGTGCCGGTCGTAGACCATGACCTTGTAGCCGGCACGGCGAAGCTCCTCCGCCGCAGCGAGACCCGCCGGCCCCGCTCCGATGATGCCGACCGACTGTTTCCGTTCGTGGCGCGGCTTGAGCGGCCGGACCCAGCCCTGCTCCCAAGCCGTCTCCGTAAGGTATTTCTCGATGGCGCCGATCGTCACCGTACCGTGTCCGGATTGCTCGATGACGCAATTGCCTTCGCAAAGGCGATCCTGAGGGCAGATGCGGCCGCAAACCTCGGGCATGTTGTTGGTGGCCTGGCTGAGCTCGTAGGCCTCTTCGAGGCGCCCCTCGGCCGTAAGCTTCAGCCAGTCGGGGATGTTGTTCTGCAACGGACAATGGACCTGGCAGAACGGCACGCCGCATTGCGAGCAACGTGAGGCCTGCTCGCGCGCCTTCTCGGCGATGAAGTCGGCATAGATCTCGTGGAAATCGCCCGCGCGCTCGCCCGCCGCGCGCTTGGGCGGCGTTTCCTGCCCCGTCTGGACGAACTTCAGCATCTTTTCCGACATGGCCAGCTCCTTGCCTTTCCGCGTACGGGAGGAAGGCACAGGAATCCAGCGGAAAATGGCATAATAGACATGATTACTGTCTCAATATGTGCGCATGGGTTCTATGCGTCGCGCCGACGGGCAAAACGACGCCATACTTAGGCAGTAATACTGTCTAAATAAACCCGTCATCGCCCGGCCAGCGGATCGACCGGTCCGGGCGACCCAATTTTTTTGTGCTTGACGGAAAAATGGGTCGCCCGGAGCGCTGAACCGCGAGCCGGGCGATGACGGCTTTTGGGAGAAGTGGCGCTCAAACACCTTCGCGTCGTACGCCGGCCAACTTGCCCCATAGCCAGCCGCTCCACCGGGCGGCTATTGCAAACGAGCCTCCTGGGAATCACGAACATGCAGCAAGCGCCTATGGATGCCGGCCATCACTGTGCCGGCGCCGTCGACACCACCTTTGTCTCGCTCGGAGTGGCGAAGATTGCATTTCTCGGCATCGTCCAGGGCATCACCGAACTTCTGCCAGTGTCGTCGAGCGCGCACATGCGCGCGATTCCGGCCTTCCTCGGCTGGCCCGACCCCGGCTCGGCCTTTTCGGCCGCGATGCAGTTGGCCGCATTGGCTGCGGTGGTCGTTTATTTCTGGGCCGACATCTCTTCCATCGCGCGCGCATTCTTAGGGGCGCTCGCGGGCGGCGACCGCAAATCGTTCGACTTCCGCTTCGGTGCGGGCATCATCCTGGCCACCGTGCCCATCGTCATCGCAGGTGCGGGACTTTCGAAAATCCTCAACCAGTGCAACTCGCCTTTGCGCGCGCCGATGGTCGTCGGCATTGCCTGCGTTGCGATGGCGATTCTCATGGGCGTCGCCGAACGCGTCGCCAGGCATGCGCGCGATACCAACGAGCTCAGCTACTGGGATGCACTGATCATCGGCATCGCGCAGGTCGGCGCGCTGATTCCGGGCGTCTCGCGTTCAGGCTCGACCTTCACTGGCGCGCTGTTCCTGGGCTTCAAGCGCGAAGACGCGGCGCGCGTGTCGTTTATCCTCGGCATTCCTGCGATCGCGCTCGCCGGACTTCGCGAGATCTGGTTGCTCGCGCACGCGAACCTGGGCGCGCACGGCTGGTTCGTGCTGGTCGTCGGCCTCGTCGTCTCCAGCGTCTCGGCCTTCTTCGCGATCTGGGGCCTGATGCGCTTCCTGGAGAAGTCGTCGACCTGGCCGCTCGTGATCTATCGCGCCGCGTTCGGGCTCCTCGTGATAGCCGGCGCCTATTTCCACTGGATCACTTGAGCGGCATTGCCGCGCGAGCCTCGGCAGCCTCCGTCACCGCGTCCTCGTATTGTCCCCGGGCCGGAAGCGCCAGAGATAGGACGGCACCTCGGCCTCGACCGAGGCCGGCACGATGCCGAGCTGGGCAAGACCAGGCGCGCTTTGCGCGACGACATTGTCGATTTTCAAAAGCCGGACTTGATCGATCGTAAGAAGCGGCGAGGGCAGAAGCTGCAGGAAAAACGCCTGGAATGAGGCCAGCGCGAACGGCACCGGCAGCAATAGCCGCTTGCGGTCCGTCTCGCGCAGGACGATCTGCATCAGCTCTTTGAAGCTGTAGATGTTCGGCCCGCCCAGCTCGAAGGTCTTTCCGGACGCGTTGACGTCGTCGAGGCAGCGCGCAATGGCCGCCGCAACGTCGCCGACGAAGACCGGCTGGAATTTGGTGTGGCCGCCGCCGATCAGCGGAAGGAACGGCAGCAACCGCGCCAGCGCTGCGAATTGGTTGAAGAAATCATCCTCCGGCCCGAACACGATGGAGGGCCGCACGATCGACGCTTCGGGGAACGCTTCGCGCATGCGCTTCTCGCCCTCCGCCTTCGACGCGGCGTAGGAGCTTTCGGAATTCGGGTCGGCGCCGATTGCGGAGACGTGGACGAGCGACTTGACGCCTTCGGCCCTCGCGGCTTGCGCTATCTGGCCGGCGGCGTCGGCATGCACATCGTTGAAATTGTGTCCGCCTGAGCCGTAAAGGATGCCGCACAGATTGACCGCGGCTTGCGCGCCGACCAGCGCGGCCGCGACATCGTCCTTCTCGCAGACGTCGGTCTTCACCAACTGGATCTGGCCGACCTGGCCCGTCGGCACGAGGTAATTGGCGAGCGCCGGATGGCGCACGGCCACGCGCATCCGGTAGCCCTTCTTGGCCAATGCGCGCACGGTGTGGCGGCCGATGAACCCCGAACCTCCGAAGACGGTAACCAGCGTCGATTTCATGCGAATCCCGGATGCAAGCTGTGAGGGACAGCTTCATAGACAACGTCTGGTCGTGGGAAAAGCCCGCATTTTGCGGGCGCCGTCTCGAAGCGTCAGGACCGTCCCGTCCAGGACGACGGGTCGATGCCCGGTGTTTCGCCGGACTCGGCAAGGGCCGCTTGCGGAGGAGGCGATGCGAGACGAACGGACCTGACGGGAAGCGACTGGAATTGGCCCCTGGGCCGAAAGCGCTGCAGATAGGATGGCACGATCGGGCTGATCGGCGCAGGCGCAATTCCCAGATCGCCAAACGACAGCGCGCCTTTGCGCATGAGCTCGTCAGGACCGCCCGCACCCGGAACACCGACAAGCCGGCGCTCACGACACGTTTCGCGCAAGACGAACGCGGCCAACTCCCTTTCGCTGAAGACTTCGGGACCCGCAAGCTCATAGGTTCGCCCGCGGACCAGTCCCGGATTGTCGATCGCGCGCTGGATGGCCGTTGCGATATCTCCGGCGTAGACGGGTTGCAGCCGCCGTGCGCCGCGGCCGGGGAGGAACAACGCGGGCAGAAACCGGGCCCGGGCCGCGAAGTGATTGAAGAAGCGATCGTCGGGCCCGAAGGCGCGCGCGCTTCGCAGGATCGTTGCGGTCGGAAACCGGTTGCGGACGGCGAACTCGCCGCGCGCGCGCAGGCGTTCGCGCGAGGATCGCGATTTCGAGAGACGCGCCGAGCAGCGAGATGTGAACGAGACTCTTGACGTCCGCGTCCATGGCCGCGCGCGCGACGTTGGCGGCGCCTTCCAGATGAAGCGCCTTGTAGCCTTCGCCGCCCCAGGGCCGCGCCGCACCGACGAGATTCACGACGGCATGGGCACCGCGAACTGCACCGGCTACCGCCTCTTCCGAGCGAATGTTCGCGACCATGAGCTGGATCTGCCCGACCTCGCCAATGGTCGACAGAAAGCTCGCGGCATTCGGCAAGCGCACGGCGACGCGCAGGCGATAGCCGGCCCTGGCCAGCGCGCGCAACGCATGCCGGCCGAGAAAGCCCGATCCGCCGAACAGAGTTACAATCGGTCCGTTCACCGATACGCCCGCCCACTAGCCCAAACGCCAATCTAAGGACGGTTCATAACGATCGGGCAACAGGCGCAGGATTGGGCTGTGTGGCCATTTCGGCGGCACTCCACCCTGCGTTGACAGGGTTTGGCATCATCCCTAAACATCGCCGCCCAACGCTTCATCTGCCCAGATGGCGGAATTGGTAGACGCACTAGTTTCAGGTACTAGCGCCGCAAGGCGTGGAGGTTCGAGTCCTCTTCTGGGCACCACTCGCCCGTCAGGCCCGAGTTCAGATCGGCTTCCGGTGGAAAGCCTGGGCGCTCCTCAAGGGCGTCGCGATCTCAACGTTCCTCGGCATCGGCACCCAGCTATCGGTTGGCGGCACACAGCAAGGCGATCTCCTCTCGGCCATCCGCCAATCGACACAGGACAGCCTCAATCAGGCCGGGCAGCAGATCACGCAGAAGAATCTGAATATTCAGCCGACGATCAAAGTGCGTCCCGGTTGGCCGCTGCGCGTCATCGTTCACAAGGACTTGGTGCTGCGGCCTTACCGCGGCTAAAGGAGGAATTCATGCCTGAATTGAAACTCGGCAAATTGCCGGATCGTAAGCCCGTTAAGATCACCATCATGGCCAGCGCCACGTTGGACAAGAAGCTCCATTCCTACGCCGAGGCATATCGAGCCGCCTACGGTGAAGACGAAAAGGTCGGCGATCTGATCCCGTTCATGCTCGAACAGTTCCTCGACGGCGACCGCGGCTTTGCGAAAGCCAGAAAAGGGGCAGAGCCGGCGAAAGATGGACTGACTGCCGGGACGTCGGCACGAACCCGCCCCAAGCGTCGAGACAGTCAACCATCAACCGTAAGCTAAGGAGAACACCATGTCTGTAATCGGAACATTTACGCCGGCCAAAGACGGCGGGTGGGACGGTAGCGTCCAAACCCTGACCATCAACACCAAGGTACGCCTTGTGCCAAACGACAACCGCGAGAACGAGAATGCGCCGGCATTCCGCGTCTTCGCCGGCCGCTCCGAACTCGGCGCTGCTTGGAAGCAGCGATCAAGCGGCGAAAACCCGCGCGACTATCTCAGCGTCAAGCTCGACGATCCGAGCCTGCCGGAAGCGATTTCGGCGGCGTTGTTCGAGGCGGCCGACGGAAAGGAAGCGCAGTTGGTATGGAATAGAAGATCGTAAGAACGCGGGAGCGCAAGATGAAGGTGTCGCATGAAACATGAATTTCACGAGCCAACAGGCTCATCCAGGCAGTATGTCGGTTCGACCATTCCCTTTGGGGAGCGGCCGACATGCACCATCGCGGAGGCTTGCAGTGCAGTCGGATTTGGAAAGACAAAGCTCTACGAGCTGATGGATGGCGGCGCGGTCGAAAGCATGAGGATCGGCCGGCGACGCCTTATTCGAGTGCCGTCACTGCTTCGGTTCTTGAAAGCCGTCTGAAAGCTTTCGGCGGCGTTCTGGAACTCCAGAGCTATCCGAATTTTTGGACGACTTCGTAAAGGCCTAACTAAGATCCTGCATCGTACATGCGCTGCCCGGAAGTGGCCGGTTGAACACGAATCCTCTTCTAAGCAGCCGCGCAGCGTTCGACTTATGCGGACCCATTTATGGGTCCGCATAAGTCGAACGGCCGTGGTTTCCCTACCGACTCCCGTGAGGTAGGCTTTGCGATGCGGCCATGCTTGAGCTGACCCTCCGTTCCCGTGGTTTCCCTACCGACTCCCGTGAGGTAGGCTTGAACCGACGATGTCGGCAGCCGTGGTTTCCTACGACTCCCGTGAGGTAGGCTCGAGCCTCCGTTCCGAAGCTTGCCGTGGTTTCCCTACAGACTCCCGTGAGGTAGGCTGAAGCGGCGGATGGTCTTGAAATTGCTCTGTTTTTTGCCTTCTTACCGAGGTGAAAATCAGAGCAAGACCATCTGTTGAGGCGCGGCGCGCTCGTTTTTTGTCGATTCACCGACCAATAACCGCATTCGACCATATTGTTTGTCCGTCACTTGGAGGCAGCGCACGCTGCCCTTCTTCGGCAAGCTTTTCGTAACGCGCTGGAGGTGCTTATCCACAGCCTCCTCTCCGCGACAGACGCGAGCATAAACTGACAACTGCATCATCATATAGCCGTCGTCTTTCAGAAAATTGCGGAATCTTGTCGCCACGCGGCGCTCAGCCTTCGTGCCTACCGGCAAATCGAACAAGACGAACAGCCACAAGATACGAACCTCTTCCACTTTCATCGGTGTTGCTCAACTAGCAAACGTCGGGAGTTCCAGCACTTCCGGCGTGCCACTTTCGATTGCGCGCACGAGGGATTCCGCTGCTTTCTCGGCCGCCACCAGCAATGTGACGCCTTCGGCCGCAAATTTTGCGTCGGTGAGGAGCGCGCCAGCCATCGCCCGGCGATCGTCTAGAGAAAGATCGTCTCGGGAAGGCCGTCCTTCGTCCGCCGTGCGCCATGCCAGTGAATCGACAAACGGCCGAAATGGCTCGACGATATCGTCAGCCAGATTGAATCCGTTTGTGACGCTCGCGTGTTTCAAACCGAAGGCAGGGAGTAAGCCCGCAGCCACTAATGATCGGGCAACGCCGGCTCGCACCACGGCATAACCATAGTTTAGGAGCTTGTTGCGCTTGTCCCCACCGTCGTCGCGGCGGAACTCCGGCCACAATTGTCCCCAATAGTATCGCGCCGCTCTTGCTTCGACATTGGCGGGGTCTCCCGACCCAACAAGGCGCGCCATCTCGCGCAAGGAGGTCGCACCGCCTCTACCGACCGAAGCAAGTGCCGCTGCTTGATTGTCGATTTTTGCACGAATGATTTTTTGCCAAAGTCGCTTCTTCAGCGGCCCGGTCATGGCTGCTTGCCGATGCGCGATCTCGCCTTGTCGAAAATGCTGGTGAAAGGGAAGCAAAACGCCGGCGGGTGTGTGTCTCTCGTCGGTTGCGATAAGAGCGATACCCGCAGTCATGCAGGCAGAAAGAAGCATACCCGTGACAGTGGATTGCGGCGTATCGAGGACGACCCAAGCGACATCCTCCAGCGCGACGCGAACTTCCCCGTCGTCCTGTGCGACAACAATCTGCCCGTCAGCAAACGACAGGCGCGAGGGCCTGGTTATGTGCAGACCGCGCCATGCCATGTTCGTTTCTCTCGCGGTATTCCGGAACGGCGACCCAAGCGGTCAACATTGATTTTCGAAAAAGACTTCAGTGTTTTCGCACCAATGCCCCTGTGGAGCGCTTCCCGCGACTGGTGTGCGGACAGGCCCACCGCGCCTGTGGTGCGATCCAGGCCCCTAAAATATCCATCGACAAAGGTGCCGTCGCTTTTCTCTAGTTCGACATAAGACAGCGGATATAGACTCCAAATGAACTCGTAATCCGAGGTCATCTCCGGCCACTCGTCTTCCGCTTTGTACGCTTGCACGGCGCGGTGCGGTGGCAACGGCCACTGCTTGATATCGGCTACTTGGTGCGGGTATATGGGGACTAGAAAATACTCCCAAGCATCCTTCTTGTTCTTTTTTCTGAACACATCTACGCGAACCATTTCGCCGCGGTCAGCGGCACCGTCGCGGATAAGGACATCCACCTTTTTGTTTGTTTTCAAGCGCACCTTCGCAATGGGATCGCCTTTGGGAGAAAGTGGGCGATAGTCTTTCGGTTTTCCGGCGGCGATCCATGCTCGCAAAGAATTCGATCAGCTTGGCGTTGCGCTCTGGACTTTTTATGCGTTCCAGATCCTTTTCCGACATCGCATCCACGCTCTTGCGCTCGTAGATGGCATTCGCGCCATCACGCTCAACGATCTGGCGAATTGTTGCAGCGTGGGCTTCGCCGCGGGCGCGGTGGCGCTCGGCTCGTGAGACAAAAACGGTGGCGAGGCGCGATTTTGTCTCTTCCACAAATCCCGGCCAAGGTGGATCGAGGCGGCCGAAATCGCGGTGCCCTCCAACTTTTTCCGCATCCTGAAAGGCCTTCGTCAGTCGGATTAGTGCGCCATTTGTCGTGGCAGCGACAACGAGCGCATCCAGTGCATGATGCCGGTCGTCGTCCACGCGGACGCCGTCCGCGTTCTTCTTTAGGTTCTGGACGCCCCAGCCGCGCCGAAGGCGATCCGTCAAAGGACCGGGTCTTGCAAAGACGTGCTGTGCGCCATCGTCCGGGTACATTCTCGCCACCATGTCGGCGAGTGATCTGGTCGCGTAGCGCGTATCGTTGAGATTGCGTGGACGGAACCTCTCTTCCAGCACCGACGCATCTTTGAGCAAATAATTCCGCTTTTTGCGGCCTTTCATGCTCTTGTTCGATTCAACGCACGCTGAAAAGATTGACCACTTCCGCTCGTCATTGCCGAACCATTCATAGGGGGTGCGACCCTTTTTCTCTTGGTTCGCACTGGCGAAACACAACGTCTTGTTGATGAAGGAATTGTCGCCGGAGCGGCTCCAAGGCAGAATGTGATCGACTTGGATGGAGTTATCGGAGGCGACAATGGCGTTCGGGTGGATTTCTCGATCTGTGTAAAGACACCGGCCTTGCTGCTCTCGCCACAATTCGAAGCGGATCATGTCTTCGATACTTGTCGGTTCGACACCGACCACTTCCTTGAACTCGATCCGTAGTCGATCTCTTTCCTTGTTGCGTTTTTCTATGCCGCGCGTGATTTCATCGCGCTCTTCTTTGCTCTTGCCAACGTCTCGCGCGAGTTCGACATGCACGCGACCTGGTAATCCATATTCCTGCACGATCGCGCGCACTTGTTTGAGCGCCTCGGTGAGTGCCTTGCGTGCAATCGGATTGGCGATCTTGGTAAGGTCCGTTTCGGGCCGCTTTGCGTGATCGTATCCAGCCGCTCCGCAAGCATCCGAATAGACAAGCGCTCGTTTGAGGTGGGGTAGCAGCTTGCGGCAGGCCTTGGCCGAAATATGGCCCGCACCCTTGAAGCTGCCGAAGTCTCCTTCTTGGACCGCCTGCATGAGCGCATCGACAATGACCGGCTCAAGTCCAATGTCGTCCAGCCCTTTGCGGATCGAATCCATGTCTTCGCGAAAAGACAGGACGAATGCGATACGATCCAGTTTTTCCGGCACAACAAGCAGCCTCTTCCAAGTATCTCCAAGGGCTTTGCGTAAGGCATAGGTGCCAGCGGCCATATCGCCTGTACGGGTGACCACGTCGCGTTTGCCTTCTTCTCCGAAGGGGACGCCCGCAAAGCGGGTGTCATCGGCGAGATCGAGCATCTTGCGAAGACGTTTGAACGTCATGCCCTTCTGCCCGCCGAAATCGCTGTTCGCAGCCGTAATCTCCTCTGGCGTTAAAGCGCGATCACCGACGCTAGATTGGATGCGCAATGCGGCCAGCCTGGAAAGGAGACGAAACATCTCAAAGGAGTAAGACCGCTTAGCGGCGCGCTGTTCCGCTGGTTCGAACGGACATAGACCGACTTTGTCTTCACTATCGGCAAGCGGTCGCTGGAAGAATGCATTGGTGATGAATTCCTTCTCCAACTCTTTCGTCGCGAGCCTGTTGCCTGCGGCACGTTGTCGGTCAAACAGGAGCTGGACTTCGCGCTCCTGGTCGTCGCGCAGGATAGAGCGCGTATAATCGCCGTCGCGATTTCGCCGCCGGGCGGCATACTCTGGGTCTTTCGCAAACATCTCACCGACCGTGCGGAAGTCCTTCATGCGATCGCGTGTTTCCGCGATTGCCAGCAGCATTTCCGAAGAATTTCTTGGTGCGTTGGCGCCTCGGTCACGTTTGCTGTTCGATTTGAAACCGCGATGTTTCGCAATGTGGCCCAGGGCGACCGCGAATTCGGGGCCAGAGAGTTTTCGATCCAACCCTTCGGCCCGCAACTGCCAAGGATCGAGACCGGGAACCTTCAGCGCTCCTTTGCGGTCGTCGGCAATCAGGCCGGCTTGTTCGAAGAGATGGCGGGTCTCATTCATCCGTTGGCGGCGGCGGCGAAGGACGGTTCGAAGCCCCCGATGC
Source organism: uncultured Alphaproteobacteria bacterium (assembly GCA_963802815.1). GTDB lineage: Bacteria > Pseudomonadota > Alphaproteobacteria > Micropepsales > Micropepsaceae > Rhizomicrobium. The sequence goes on along the minus strand of CAWDKN010000029.1, from coordinate 57,642 downwards.
TGCCGGCGAAGCTGATTGGTTGGGGTGCGCTCTTTGTCCGTTTCCGGTACGTCGAACGTGCGCACGCCCAAAGCCACGATTTCGACCATCGGTCGCGGTCTCGTCGATGACCGCCCAGCCACACGATCCAATACCCAGATCGATCCCAAGTATCAGGTTTTCTTGAATATTTTCCCCAACCACCGAACGTCTTTTAGTTATCCACAGGGCGATTATTGACGCTAGGTTGCAGTCTCCGCAATACTTGACCTTGGGAGTTGGTTGGGAAACCACGGTAAGGTGGTTTATCCACTCGAAGGATTACCCCTTGGTCGCAAGGCCAAGGGGGATTCCTCCCACGCAAAACCTCGCGAAATTGACCAAGTCCTGGGCGCAGACGCTGATCGTTAAGCAAGATTTTGACCCACGGCCCGTGAGTAACGCTTGCAATTATGCCTGAACTGGCATACATGAGAGGCGAAGTCTGTGACGAGAGAGCCGGATAAGTCAGAGCCCAAGCCAGTGCGCTGGGTTGGGCGGAGCAGGGATGATTTAAGTCCTTTCCGACGACGTTCAGCGCCGGGTTGGCGGCGCTCGTTGGGACGCACAGATTGGTCAGAAAGCGCCGTTTGCGAAACCCTTGAAAGGCTTTGGTGGCGCCAGGTATTGGAAATCGTCGATGACTTCGACGGTGACACGTATCGGGCGGTTTACACCTTGCGCTTTGCGCATGTTGTTTATGTGTTGCATGCGTTTCAGAAGAAAGCCAAGCGCGGAATTGCCACGCCAAAGGCTGAATTGGATCTGATCGAACAACGGCTCAAACGAGCGAAAGAAGACTACGACCAATGGCAAAAAAACGAGAAATTGAAATCACGGTAACGCCAGGCAGCGGGAATGTTTTTGCCGATCTAGGTTTTGCGGAACCCGGCGAAGAGCTGGCAAAGGCGAAGCTTGCAAGCCGCATTCGTCAGATCATCAAAGACCGTCGTTTGACCCAGGTCGCGGCGGCTACGCTGATGGGAGTGGGATGAGCCGAAAGTTTCGGCATTGCTAAATGGCCGTCTCGCCAACTTCTCAAGCGAGCGCTTGATGCGGTTACTTACGGCTTTAGGGCAGGATGTCGATATCGTGCTCGCGGGCGAAGCCACGAAACCGTGAACGCGGAAAGGTGCGCGTTCTTAGCGAGGCACAAGCTTAGAAACAGCCTGCCGGAGCGAAGATGTGCAAGTACTAGACACGACCCGTCGTTCGGCAAGAAACGTCTTCCACAAGCCGCCGCTGCGCAGTAGAATCAAAGTTGCGACGCGGCCATTCGTGGCCGTTCGCACTCGAACCCTGGCAGCCGCTTAAATTCTGGGTACTGTTTGGGTACACGAAATTTTGGAATTCTAAAGTCGTTGGTTTTAATGGGTCATATGGGTAACTTCAAGTCCTCTTCTGGCACCACTCCCGTGAGCCGAGAGTCAGATCGGCTTCCGGTGAAACGCGTGGAAGTTCTCGCCGAAGCTGTTCGTCCAGCGTTCGGGCGGGATGCGGACGTGGTCGGTGCGGTGCATCCACTCGTCCAGCTCGCCGGCACAGACGCGCTGCACAGCCGGCCGCGCCTTGATTTGCTTAAACCAGCGCGAGAGATGCTCGAAGGTGTCGAGCGGTCTGTCGTACTGCGTGTTCCATGACACATTGAACCACGGCCAACACGCCATATCGGCGATCGTATATTCGTCTCCTGCAAAATATTCGTTGCTGCCCAGATGGCGGTCCGCGACGAACATCAGGCGCTCGCCTTCCAGGCGGAAGCGCTGGCGCGCATAGGGATCGATGGGCTCCGGCGCGTAGCGGGTGAAGTGAGCCGCCTGCCCATGAGACGGTCCCAGGCTGGCGATCTGCCAAGCCAGCCATTGCAGCGTGGCGTAGCGCTTCTTTGCATTCGGCGGGCAGGAACCTGCCGGTTTTCTCGGCGAGGTATTGAAGACAGGCCGCCGACTCCCACACCGTGATCGGCTCCGCACCGCCGCCGACCGGCTCGTCGTCCACGAGGACCGGCACGCGGCCGTTTGGGTTCAGCTTGCGGAAGTCTTCGGTGAGCAGATCGCCTCTGCCGATATTGTAGGGGATCAGCCGGTAGGGAAGGCCCAGCTCCTCCAGCATGATGGCAACCTTCCGGCCGTTCGGTCCGGATGTAAAATGAAGATCGATCATGCGAAGTCCCCACCGTCTCGCCCGCAAATTCGGCTCGCGCGACTTCGACTGTCAACCTGGCCCTGCTTTGCTTTGCGGCCAACCTGATCGCCTTGCGCCCTCCTTTTGCCGGTACACGCGCCCCCGCCGCTTCTAGGCCGCCTTGGCTTCTGATCGCCATCGATCTGCCAATCGGTCCTGTTCTGCGTGCGCAATTTCACGCGCCAGCAGGCTGGCGACCGAGCCGGCCAGGGGAATGCCCCGCATCATCGGCTTGGGTCTCCGGACATGCCACGGCCGCACATGGGGCCACAATTTCAAGAAGGGAATATGATTTTCCGGGCGGAGCTCGAGCGCGACGTCGCCATGCTGACGGCGTCCGACCGACACGGACACGGCAGCGACCTGGCGAAACGGGATGGACAGACTTCGCGGCAGAGCCGCGCCATAGCGCAGAATGATCCTGCGGGTCGTGACGACATACGTCGTGGTCCGTGCGACCCCCACCGCCAGGGCGCAGATGAGGCCGATGAAAAACATCCCGGCCACGACAGGAAGAATGAGGGCCGCCAGCGGCGCGTGCGACCTGTAGACACCCAGAAATCCCAGGGTTTCGATCGCGACGAAATAGATCGCGACAAGGCGGGCATGGAACACACCGAGCGCCAGCGAAATCCAGGACGGAGCGCCCTGCCACAAAACCGCCTCGTCGGTATCGAGGCGAAGTCCGCAATGGACGGCCTGGCTGCGCGGTGTGCTCACGGCATGGCCCTCTGGTCGTCATCGGAATAAATCGTGGCGCCGGCAAAAAACGCGTTCAGACGGTCCTCTTCGCGGGCGGTCATTTCGTCAGGCTGCGCCAGACGCGGGACGAAGCGGAATTGATCCGGCTTCAGCACCAGCACGCGAATATCGTTCTCGCGCCGGTTGATGTCGCAGTGGAACAGGGGCACGAGGATCTTTCCGCCGTCGTCGTCCAGCGCGACCTCAAAGTAACGCAGGATTTTCGCGGCGCGATCCACCCAGACATCGATGACGGTTCCCACGCCTCTATAGTTGACCGCCAGCACGCGCATGCCGCGCGGATCGGCCTCGCCGCGGCGCACGGTCCAGTCGCTTGCGCGGCGCAGCGGCATCAGCAGCAGCTTCTTGTCCATGGTGCGCATCGGCAGGTCGCTGCGCAGTGCATAGGCGCCCGCGCCTACGCCGGCGAGAAGGCGGTCGCCGGCCGGAACGAGGGGCTCGCCGTTGGGCGGGATGGGGACGCCTTCGACAGGCTCTTGCGGATATCGATGCGGCATCTGCGCTGTGCCGCCGTCCATGAGACGGTAGGTTTTCGGCGGCGGCGGCGCAGGCCAGCCGATGATACTGCCGCGGCGCGACGTCCGCTCTACCAGCGGATAGCCTTCGCGCTTATCCTCGCGGCGCAGATAGACGACGAGAAACGCGAAGAAAACGAAGAAGGCGCCAAGCGCGATTTGCACGGCATCTATGTCGCCTGTGATGGTGCCGGGCATCATTTCAAACCCGCCATCCCGGATGCCATTCCTGCAGCGCCGGTGTCCGGTTTCGTATGTCCATAGTGGCAGCTCGCGCAGACGACGAGGCCGGGTGCCGCCTGCGACGCACGCCGCTCCGGCGGAACAACGAGACTGTTCTGCTTCAGGTATTCGCGCGTCTGGAAAACAGCATCGGCCGGGCTGAAGAGAAAATTCTGGTCGATGTCGCGCGTCATCTGGATGGCGGTGTAGCCGGTCCAGCGATTGGGCGTGCTCTGGCTCCAGTCCGCCAGCGCGCGCGAGTTGTGGCAATAGCCGCAATTGACGCCGATGCCGTCCGACATCTGCATCATGAATTCATAGACGCGCTTGGCGACGAGCTGGGGCGCCACGGTGCCGCTGCGCAGCGCCGTCTTCGACTGCACATGGATCGGCTCGTTCTGCAGGAAATAGAGCGCCCAGCTGTTGTCTGGGAAAAAGTTTCGCACGGTCTGCGCGGATTCGTTCCAGTTTTCGCTGCGGGCGAACATGGCGGGCGTTTGTTTCGGAGTGCGGGGAAACCACGTCTCGGGGGGAATGGCCTGATTGCGGTGGCAGGTGAAGCACGTGATCCCTTGCGCCCCGACGTGGTCGCGCCATTTGGTATTGATGGTTTGCGTCATCACGGTCATGGCGCGCGTGACCGCCTGCATCTGCGGATCTTGGGAATGGATGGCCGCGTCGAAGCTGCCGCCAGGCGAGGGAGCGGTCGCTACCTGCCAGGGGCTGGTATTCTCGAACTGCACCATCGATGAGCCGTCGGGTCCCAGCTGTTCGCCGTGAACCGGCGCGTGCCAGTCGGGGATAACGACGCCGGCCACAGCGACCGACGTGAGCCCCATAAGCGCGAGAATTATCGTGCTCGATTTCATTTTGGCGGCGGATAGGGCTTGGGATCGAAGATGCCGGGCGGGGGCGGGCGATCATCCGTGATGCTGGGATAGTCCGGGGCGATGCCGTGTTTCACGCCCCACAGATACCAGTTGTCCACGACGGTTCCGGTGAGCAGGATTCCAATGCCGCCGACCAGCGGTGTCAGCGTCGCGAACCACCACCCCCAGCGATGAATCGATTCGAACGTGGCGTTGAAGCCCATCGTCCAGCGCCAGAAAAGTGCGGCGCGCTCCGCTGCCGAGCCGCGGTCCACGATCTCGCGCGTCTCGCGCTCGCCGCCGAAGCGCGCCACGGCGAAAATCGTCCCGCCATGCATCGCGAAAAGCAGCGCCGAGCCATAGAGAAACGCAATCGAGAGCATGTGGAACGGATTGTAGAAAAGGTTGCCGTAGCGCATTGAAAATGTCGCAGTCCAGTTCAGGTGCGAGATGACCCCGAACGGCACGGCTTCCGCCCAGCTTCCCATCAGGATCGGACGGATGAAGCCCAGGCAGAGATAAAGCCAGATCGCCGACGCGAAGGCCCAGGGAATATGAACGCCGATGCCGGTGGCTCGCGCACGCCGGTACATGCGGACCCACCAGAATATCAGCGCCAGCGTGAGGAAGAATCCGGCCATGATCCACCAGCCGCCGTCGTGCAGAGGCGGAAGCTGCAAGCCATATTTGGCGGGCGGCGGATCGAGGGACAGGAACGGCAACAGCTTGATGAAGTTCACGACATTCCAGTCGACCGAGGCCCACATGTTGAGGCCGATGATCTCGACGGCGATGAAGCCGAAGACCAGCGACGCAACACCTTCGGTGCCGAGATAGAGCGGCCCGATCTGCGCCTCGCCGATGCGCGCGAGAAGTTTCGAATATCCGACCAGCGGCTGCTCGTGGCGCGCGCGGCTTTCGCTCGGCAAGCCCGCGTCGATGGGACCTTTGAGTTCGATGGCGGTATAGAGCGTATGATATTTGGCCATGCTTGACGTTCCGCACGTGTCGAAATGTGTCAGGACTGCGCGCTCATTGCGCCCCGCTCGCGCTCCAGACCGGAAAATTGAGATACCAGTCGTACCAATAGGGCCAGCCGCGGGTCCAAAACGGTCCCGCCATCAGCATGCAGATTCCACTCCACACGGCAGCATTGATCGCGAGCAGATAGCCGAGGCGATGAATGCCGAGTTCGCCGATCGAATAACCGATCGTGTCGCGGAAATAGATGCTTTCGTGCTCGCCGTATTTCACCGGCTCGTCGCCGCCCGGATTCGCCGCGCCCAGGATTTCGCCGCTGTGCAGCGCCAGCATGAAGCAGGTGGTGAAGAAGCACGTCACCGCGATCATATGCGCGGGGTTGTAGTGAAAGTGCATATATTGATAGCCGACGTCGGACACCCAATCGAGGTGGCTCATGATGCCGTAGGGAAATCCGTAGCCCCATGCGCCCATGAGAAACGGACGCAGCACCACCAGCACGAAATACGCGAAAATCGCGGCCGCGAAGCCGGCCGGAACGTGCAGGCCCATTCCCAGCTTGCGCGCGATTTCGACTTGGCGCAGCGCCCACGAGACGAACGCTCCCAACGCACAGATCGTTATCACCTGCCACAGGCCGCCGTCGCGCAACGGCGCAAATCCAAGTCCGTAGCGAAGTGGGGGCGGATTGATGCTGATCTTGAATAGCGCCCAAGTGGGACCGATGGCCGCGCCATAAAGAATGAGCCCGACGCCGACGATCGTGAACAGCATCGTCGTGACGCCGAACAGCCCGACGTAAAAGGGGCCGACCCAAAAATCAAAGAGCGAGCCGCCAAGCAGAGTTCCACCGGCAACGCGATATTTCTGTTCGAACGAGAGGAGAGCCACTGCGTTTCACACTTTTCCAAGTCGTCAGGTTGCACTTGCAACTGTCAAATTATATTGACGATTACGAGTGTCCAATTGCAAGGACGAATTGAATGGGCGCGCACATAAAACTTCGAGTTTCGCGCGGCGCAACAACGCGCTTCGGAACTTCGCTGGTTGCATTTTTTTTGAGCTGCCATGGAACTTTTGCAGGCGCGCCAATCCGCGAGATCGAACTGACCACGTATCTGCGCGACGGACCTGGGGTTCGATATCGCGCCGTCGATGAAGCCGAGGCCGGAACCGTTGTGTCGGTCATCCACTGCGCGAACGGTTGGTGCAGGATTCTTGACGCGGGCGTCAGCGGATTCGTTGCGCAGTCGGCCCTCGCACTCCGCACGAACCCTTCCGTGCCGATGCCTGGTCGTATCTGTATCGTGGGACAGGAAGCGAGCTATCACGGAAATCGCGGCGTTCTGTTCTGCCGCTCTGGCATTCCGGCGAAAGCGGCACCGGCGAGTCCGCGCCGATGACGGGGACAACACGCAAGGCGCCCAGGCGTGAAGCCGGCGAGGTCAAGAAGGCGGAAACGGCGCTAAACGAAGAGCAGCGCAAGCATGCCGGAAGTGGGCCTACGCCGCCGGAAGCTTGGATCATCCACGAAGTCATTCGCGAAGATGGCGAGCGGGAGATCCGGCGCAGCATTCGTTCGCTCAGCTGGTCGGGCTTTGGCGCGGGCCTGTCGATGGGATTTTCATTTCTGACGCTGGCCGAAATCCGGGCGGCGCTCCCCGCGGCGCCGTGGGCGCATCTGATCTCGGGTTTCGGCTACACGATTGGCTTTCTGATCGCCGTGCTCGGACGGCAGCAACTCTTCACCGAAAGCACTTTGACCGCCGCGCTGCCCTTTCTTACGCGGCGCAACAGGAACTCGTTCTTGGCCATGTTGCGTCTTTGGGCGGTGGTGCTGTGCGCGAACCTTCTGGGTACATTCGTGTTCGCTGCCTTCATCTCGTATCCGCACCTGTTGCGCGCCGATCTCGTCAAGGCGTTGAGCGACGTTGCGTCCGAGGCGTTGCAGGACGGCTTCGTCCCCATGATGATGAAGGCGGTTCTCTCCGGTTGGCTGATCGCCTTGATGGTGTGGCTGCTCCCGGGCGCGGGCCCTGCGCGGCTCTATCTGATCATAATCCTGACCTACGCCGTCGCGGTCGGCCAGTTCCCACACATGATCGCAGGATCGGTCGAAGTGGCTTATGCCGTGCTCAATGGAAAGGCTTCCGTCTCCGACTATATCCTGCGCTTCGCACTGCCGACCTTTCTCGGCAATACGATAGGGGGCGTTTCGCTCGTGGCCGTGCTCAACCATGCGCCGGTGCATGACGAGCTTCCCGGCCGTCGCTGATCTCGCCCTGTTGCCTGCGCGAGGCGTCGCTGCGTGTTTCCGCGGTGTCCGACCCTCACGCCTCGATCATCTCGCGCACCTTGCGCGCAAGCGTCGACATGGCGAACGGCTTGGCGAGAATTTCCATTCCGGAGCCGAGCTGGCCGCCGCCGATCACGGCGTTCTCGGCGAAGCCCGTGATGAAAATCACCTTCAGCCCGGGCATCAGTGTCCGCGCGGCATCGGCGACTTGGCGTCCGTTCATCCCGCCAGGCAGGCCCACATCGGTGACGAGAAGGTCGACGCGCGTATCGGATTGAAGAACCTCCATTGCGCTCGCTCCATCCCGCGCCTCGATGACCTTGTAGCCGGCCTCGGCGAGGACTTCGGCTACCAGCATACGGACCGTGCGTTCGTCATCGACGACCAGCACGGCTTCGCCGGAGCCGTGCTCGACGGCCTCGGCTGTTCGCGGTTTGCCGGCTTCATCGGCGACACCGAGGTGGCGTGGAAAATAGAGGCACATTGTCGTGCCGCTGCCGACTTCGGAATAGACACGCACCTGGCCGCCGGACTGCCGCACGAAGCCGTAAATCATGGACAGGCCGAGGCCCGTGCCTTGTCCGAGCGGCTTGGTCGTGAAAAAGGGATCGAAGGCGCGCTCGATTACCTCCGGTGTCATGCCGCTGCCGGTGTCGGTGACGCAGAGCGACACGTATTGCCCCGGCGGCAATTCGCGATCCTTCGAGACCCGCTCGTCCATCCATTTGTTCGCGGTCTCGATGGTCAGCTTGCCGCCGCCTGGCATCGCGTCGCGGGCGTTGATGCAGAGATTGAGCAGCGAGTTCTCCAGCTGGGACGCGTCGACGCGGATCGGCCAGAGCCCGGCGGCGCCCACGACTTCCACATTCACCCCGGGCCCCATGGTGCGGCGGATGAGATCCTCCATGCCGCCGATCAGGCGGTTCGCATCGGTCGGCCGCGGATCGAGCGTCTGCCGGCGCGAGAAGGCGAGGAGGCGATGGGTGAGCGCCGCCGCGCGATTTGCCGAGTCCGCGGCCGCGGTCAGGAAGCGGTCCACCTCGTTGATGCGGCCTTCCGCCAGGCGGTGCTGCACGCGTTCGAGAGCGCCGGTGATGCCTTGCAGGAGGTTGTTGAAATCATGCGCGATGCCGCCGGTGAGCTGGCCGACAGCTTCCATCTTCTGCGCCTGGCGAAGCGCATCCTGCGCCATCAGCAGTTCGGACTCGGCGGCTTTTTCTTCCGTGATGTCGCGGCCGGTGCAGTAGACCATGCCGTCCTCCGGTACGCCGACCCAGGAGACCCAGCGATAGCTCCCGTCCTTGCAGCGATAACGGTTGGGAAAGCGGATCGCCGGCTGGCCGCGCTGTGTCAGTTCGAAGCCCTCGCGCGTCCTCTCGACATCGTCGGGATGCAACATCTCGAAGATCGACATGCTTGCGACTTCGTCCTCCGACCATCCGAGCATGGTTTGCCACGCGGGATTCGACGTCTCGAAATAGCCGTGCGAATTCAGGGCGCCCATGAGATCCGGCGTGACCTGCCACGTCAGGCCGCGCGCCTGCGAGCGCTGAATGACCTTGCGTTCGAGCTCGGCGTTGAGCTCGCGAAGGCGCGTCTCGCTCGTCTTGAGCGCCACCTGCGCCATGTGCGCCTCTGTGACATCGAAGCCGTCGCAGAACACCCCAGTGACGGCGCCTGTTTCGCCGGTGATCGGTGCGTAGATGAAGCTGAGATAGCGCAGCTCTTCCGGGCCTTCGGCGGAGCGGCGAAAGCGCAGCTCCGCATTGTCCGCCTGAAACACCTCTCCGCTCGCATAAACCTTATCCAGCTGTTCAAAGAAACCCTGGCCCGCGATGCTGGGAAAGGCGTCGCGGATCGGCTTCCCGATCCAGTCGTCGCTGCCGAATACGCGCCGATGCGTGTCGTTGACGAACTCGACGACGTGATCCGGACCGGCCATCACGATGATGAACCCGGGCGCCTGCTCGAATTGCCGGCGTTGCCGCGCCACTGCGTCTGCCTGCCGTCGCTCCGCCAGCACGCGTTCGGTCGTCTCCACGACGATGGCGATAACCCCGCCGGGCCTTCCGCTTTCGTCGATGACCGGCGAATAGTCCAGGTTCATCCAGACCTGCTCGGGCTTGCCGCTCCGAAACAGCGTCAATTCCTGGTCTTTGTAGGACAGCGTGCCGCCCGAGAGGCCGACCCGCATGACGTTGTCATTGAAGTCGGCGACTTCGGGCCAGCCCTCACGCACCTTGCTTCCGAGCAGGACGGGGTGCCGGCCGCCGGCGAATGCCGAATAGGCGTCGTTGTAGATCATGATCCCGTCGGGCCCCCAGAGGAGCACGATCGGGACGGGCGAATGGAGAAGGAGCCCCGCGGCCGTCTTCAGGCTCTGCGGCCAGGCGGCGATCGGGCCGAGCGTTGGAGACCAGTCGTGGTTGCGGATGCGTGCGGCCATCTCGCCGTCGCCCCCCAGAAAACCCACGCTTTGCACGGAACCCGGCAAACCAATCCCCGCTCGCGACCACTGTCACGAAACCCACTGTGCGAATTTCATTAATGGCGCCAAAGACAAAAAAGTTCCCTCGCCGGCTCAGCCGGAAATACACGCCGCTTCGCACGGCGGTAGAGTTCCTGGGCTCTCCGCGCCTTTGGTCGCGCCAATATTAGGCAGGACTGTCACGCCATTATATTTCGGCAGTTTCCGGGCGGGACCTCCGCATTCGCCCATGGGTCCAACGCTTTCAAATCGCGACGCTTGGAGATTCCTACGCAACGCTGCGCCTATCGTGCTGCGCTCAGTGCCGTTCTGTTTTTCGTGGCAACGAGGCCTAGGCGGCTACCCCGTCGTCCTTCGTACGCATCGAAGCGCCGTGGGAGGCGCGCCTTGCCTTCGATCGCGCCATTGCGTTCGCCAATAAACCACGGACGCCGCGCCTATGCGCCCGCACGCGACCGGCTGCTCAAAGACGGTGCAGCCGACGGCGGCGGCGCGCTGCGCTGATCGCGCGTCTTGGAACACGTGCGCCGAAATGTTACGCGTTCGCGTGCGGCGCAATAGGAACCGGCCTTGTCCAAAAGCAAAGTCTACCCGGACGCAGCTTCCGCCCTGTCCGGCGTCGCCTTCGACGGCATGACCGTGATGTCGGGCGGCTTCGGATTGTCGGGCAATCCGGAAAACCTGATCGCGGCACTGAAAAAGTCCGGCGTTAAGGGGCTCACCGTGATCTCGAACAATTGCGGCGCGGACGGCTTGGGCCTGTGGGTTCTGCTCAACAGCGGCCAGATCCGCAAGATGATCTCGTCCTATGTGGGCGAGAACAAATTGTTCGAGGAGCTCTACCTGACCGGCAAGCTCGAGCTCGAGCTCAATCCGCAGGGCACGCTCGCCGAACGCATTCGCGCCGGCGGCGCCGGGATACCGGCCTTCTATACGCGCACGGGCGTCGGGACGGTCGTCGCCGAGGGCAAGCCCACCGAAGACTTCGACGGCATTACCTATGTGCGCGAGCGCTGGCTGAAATCGGATCTGTCGATCGTCAAGGCGTGGAAGGGCGATACCGACGGCAATCTCGTCTATCGCAAGACGGCGCGGAATTTCAATCCGATGATGGCCGCTGCCGGCAAGGTGACGATCGCCGAGGTCGAGGAACTGGTCCAACCAGGCACGCTCGATCCCGACAAGATTCACACACCGGGCATTTTCGTGCAGCGCATCCTGCAGGGGAAGGACTACGAGAAGCGCATCGAACGAGTGACGACGCGTCCGCGCCCCGAACAAGGCAGCTATGCGCAAGGGGAGGAAGTCTGATGCCCTGGACACGCGAAGAGATGGCCGCGCGCGCCGCGCGCGAATTGCAGGACGGCTTCTACGTCAATCTCGGCATCGGCATTCCGACGCTGGTGGCCAATTACATTCCCTCCGGCATCAACGTCACGCTGCAGAGCGAGAACGGCATGCTCGGCATGGGTCCCTTTCCCTATCCGGGCGAAGAAGATCCCGACCTCATCAACGCCGGCAAGCAGACGATCACGGAGCTTCCGACCTCGAGCTATTTCTCCTCGGCGGAAAGCTTCGAGATGATTCGCGGCGGTCACATCGATCTGACGGTCCTTGGCGCCATGGAGATTTCCGAGAACGGCGACATCGCCAACTGGACTATTCCCGGCAAGGTCGTGAAGGGCATGGGCGGGGCGATGGATCTGGTCGCCGGCGTGAAACGCGTCATCGTGGTCATGGAGCATTTCAGCAAGGCCGGCGAGTCCAAGGTGCGAAAGGCCTGCACGCTGCCGCTCACCGGCAAAGCCTGTGTCGATCTCGTGATCACCGATCTAGGGGTTATGAGTCTCGAGCGCGGCAAGCCGGGACTCAAGCTCGTCGAGCTTGCGCCGGGCGTGACCCGAGAGGACCTGGTTGCGAAGACCGAGGCGAAGATCCTCACATAAGGCTTCGGCGCCATACACGGTCGGCGTTGCCGTCGACGCGCGAGCCGTCTTCACGCTTGTCGTTCTCACCTCAACCGATTTCAGCTTCATAGGCTTTGGCGCCTGTTTGTTGTGGACACGCTTGACAAATCGTAGGAAAAATCCTATTATAGGGGTATGCCTACAACATTATCAGTTTTCGATCGCAGGGACGCCGCCCCGCGTAGGGGTCTTTTCCCTGATGAACAGGGAAGGAACAGGGAAAATTTTTCGGGCGGCAGGGGGCGGAATCGCGCCTTGCTAAGGCCTGATTTTGTCTCCATACGGGTCCGAAACCTCATGGGACGGTGCTCCGCGCGGCACCGTGTGCGCGTTGAAAATCAAGCTTCACAAGGGCGACTTGCCGGACGGCCTCGATCTGGGCCCGCTTGTTGCCATCGATTCCGAGACACTGGGGCTCAATCCGAAGCGCGACCGCCTTTGCCTGGTGCAGCTCTCCGCCGGCGACGGCACGGCGCACGTGGTGCAGTTTGCGGCCGGCCAATATGGGGCGCCGAATCTGAAGCGCCTGCTCGCCGATCCCGACGTGACGAAGCTTTTCCATTTCGCGCGTTTCGACGTCGCGATGTTCCAGCAATATCTGGGCGTCGTCACCGCGCCGATCTACTGCACCAAGATTGCGTCCAAGCTCGTGCGCACTTACACCGACAAGCACGGCCTCAAGGACATCGTGAAGGAGCTGCTCAACGTCGATCTCTCGAAGGAGCAGCAGAGCTCCGACTGGGGCGCGCCCGAGTTGAGCGAGAAGCAGCTCGCCTATGCTGCCAACGACGTCGCCTTCCTGCACCGGCTCAAGGACGTGCTCGACGCCATGCTCGCCCGCGAGGGGCGCACCGGGTTCGCCAAAGCCTGTTTCGACTTCCTGCCGGTCCGCGCCGCGCTCGATCTGGCCGGCTGGCAAGAGGTCGACGTCTTCGCCCACTGACCGCGATACGGCGAAGCCGCTGCACTTGCACGACCACGAATACACCCGGCGAAGGGTTCGTTTACCGCGACGCGATATGCCGCCTTGATGGGCAGGGGCGGTTGGGCCACACTTGGCACGATTTTCGCTTAACGGCGCGGCGCCGCGCACGGATTTCCGCCTCGGCCCAACAAAATCAAAGGGATGTCATGGCGCCTGCCAAGATGAAAGCGATCAAGCCGGCCGGTGCGCGCGACCTTGCCGCCGCACGCCGGGTCCTCCTCCATGCCCGCGACGCGCTCGACGCCTTGAGCACCGGCCTCAACGGAGAATTCTCCAAGGCGATCGACGCCGTCCTTTTGATCCGCGGGCGCGTCATCGTCAGCGGCATGGGCAAAGCCGGTCATGTCGCGCGCAAGATCGCGGCCACGCTCGCCTCGACCGGAACGCCGGCCCATTTCATCCATCCGGCCGAAGCGAGCCATGGCGATCTCGGCATGGTCACCCGCGACGATGCGCTGCTGATGCTGTCCAATTCGGGCGAGACCGTCGAGCTGTCCGATCTGATCACCCATGCGAAGCGGCTCGCAATTCCGCTGATCGGGATGTCGAGCAATCCTGAACTCCGCGCTGCTCCAGGCCGCAACGGTCGCGCTCGTGTTGCCCACCGCACAGGAAGCCTGCCCGATGGGACTTGCGCCGACCACCTCCACGACCATGATGCTGGCGCTCGGCGACGCGCTCGCCGTGGCGCTGATGGAACGGCGCGGCTTTTCGACCGACCAGTATCGCGACCTTCACCCCGGAGGCGCACTCGGTCGCGCGCTGATCCGCGTCAGCGACATCATGCACAAGGGCGAGGAGTTGCCGCTGGTCGGTCTCGACACGCCGATGCAGTCCGTGATTCTCACCATGACGTCGAACCGCTACGGCATCGCGGGTTACGCCGGCGTCGTCGACAAGAAGGGCGCGCTCGTCGGCATCATCACCGACGGCGATCTGAGGCGGCATCTCGAACGCGACCGCAGCCTGCTCGACCGCCAGGCGCGCGACGTGATGACGACGGGACCGAAGACCGTCGGCCCCGATCTGCTCGCTGCGGAAGCCCTCACTTTCATGAATGTCTCGACGCCGAAAATCACCTATCTCTTCGTCGTCGATCCCGAGACCGATACCGGCACGCCGGTCGGGTTCCTCAGCGTCCACGATTGCCTGCGCGCAGGGCTTCGATGACGCGCGAGCGCAGCATCAGGACCGCGGTTGCCGAGTTGCTGACGCCGCTGCCCGTCGCGGGCGACGCCCGTCAGCGCCGCGGCTGGGAGGCGCGCGTCCGCGGCACCGCGCTCGAGGCTTTGCGTTACACGCAATTCGTGGGCGTCATGAAGCGGGCGCTGCCGATCGCGGCTGCTGCGCTCGTCGCCGCGGTCATCATATACGCGCTCGTGCCGCGCCAGGCCGACCGCATTACGGTGACCTATGAGCAGATGGGCCGGATCGACAACGACCTGGCGATGATCAAGCCGCGCCTGACCGGCGCCGACTCCAAGGGCAATCCCTTCACCATAACGGCGGACGCGGCGATCCAGGACCGCCACAACATGCGCCGCGCCAGGCTTCGCAACGTCGAGGCCGACATTTCGCTGGATCAGCAGCGCTGGATCAATGCCACAGCGACGAACGGCCGGTTCGACATGGACAGCGGCGCGCTCGCGCTCACCGACGGGATCTCGCTCTATTCCGACAGCGGCTACGAGCTTCACACTGCGCACGGCAATATCGACGTCAAGAAGGGCACCATCACCGGGCCCGTCGAGGTGAAGGGGCAGGGCCCGATGGGCGCGTTTCGCGCCGACAGGTTCACGTACAGCCGCGCAAGCAACATGCTGGCTCTGACGGGAAACGTGCAGATGACGATGTACGTTCAGAACATGAGGGGCCACAAATGAGGCGAGGACTATTCGCTTTCGGCACCCTGATCGCCGCCCTCGCGGCGGCGCATGCCGCGACGCCCCAGGGGCTCGGTCTCAGCAAGCACGACACCAATGCCCCGATCCAGGTTTCGGCTGACAATTTCCTCGCCGACATCAACGCCAAGACGGGCACGTATTCCGGAAACGTGCTCGTGACCCAGGGCGACATCCACCTTCGCGCCGACAAGGTCCGCGTCAATGTCGTCGACGGCAAGCCGGACAAGATCTTCGCCAACGGCAACGTCGTCCTCGCGGCGCCGTCCGGAACGGCCAAGGGCGACGACGGCGTGTACAACGTGGGCCCGCGCCAGATCACGCTAACGGGGCATGTGGTGCTGACGAAGGAGAAGAGCGTGATGCGCGGCTCGACGCTGACCGTGAACCTGGTGACGGGAACCGCCCAGCTCGGCAATTCGGGCGGCCGCGTGCAGGGACTTTTCGTCCCGGCTCCGCGAGCAGTCCGATACGCAAAAACCCTAGGATTTAGAGTTCCTTAAGCACAAATAGGCACAGTTCTTGCCGATGACCGAGAACCAGACAGAACTCAGCGCAACGCGTCCCCGCATAGTCGGAGGGGGCAAAGGTCTTGTCGCGACTCGCATCGCCAAGAGCTTCAACAAGCGCCCGGTCGTTCGTTCGGTCAGCCTGTCGCTCCGGCGCGGCGAGGTCGTGGGCCTGCTCGGGCCGAACGGCGCCGGCAAGACAACCTGTTTCTACATGATCACCGGCCTGATCCCGGCCGACGCCGGCAAGATCGAAGTCGACGGGCTGGATGTGACCCGCATGCCGATGTACCGCCGCGCGCGGCTCGGCATCGGCTACCTGCCGCAGGAGGCCTCGATCTTCCGCGGCCTGACGGCGGAAGAGAACATCCGCGCCACCGCCGAACTGGTCGAGCCGGATCCCGCGCGCCTCGAGGCCATGGTCGAAGAGCTTCTCGCCGAATTCGGCGTCACCCATGTGCGCAACACGCCGGCGATCGCGCTTTCCGGCGGCGAGCGCCGCCGCGTGGAGATCGCGCGCGCGCTCGCCACGCATCCGTCCTACATCCTTCTCGACGAGCCGCTGGCCGGCATCGATCCGATCGCCGTCAGCGAAATCCGCGATCTCGTGCGCCACCTCAAGGACCGCGGCATCGGCGTGCTGATCACCGACCACAACGTTCGCGACGCGCTCGACATGATCGACCGTGCCTACATCCTTCACGACGGCCAGGTGCTGAAGGAAGGCACGCCGGCCGACATCGTCGGTGACCGCGACGTTCGCCGCGTCTATCTCGGCGAACGGTTTTCCCTCTAGGACCATGCGGGGCGGGGCGGCATGGCACTAACGCAAAGACTTGAGATCAGGCAGGGTCAGGCCCTTGTCATGACCCCCCAGCTGCAGCAGGCGATCAAGCTGCTGCAGCTGTCGAACATGGAACTCAACACCTATGTCGAGCAGGAGCTCGAGCGCAATCCGCTGCTCGAGCGCGACGAAACCGTGCCCGTGGGCGAAGCCGACCGCGAGACGCCCGTGCGGGAGGACGCGCCGGAGACGCTCGAAGCCACTCTCGCGCGCGACGACTTCTCCAAAGCCGAAGACATGGATGCGGGCCGCGAGGATATGTATGACGGCGACACCCCGCCCGCGACCGCGACCACGACCCAGAATGCGCCGCTGACCGACTGGTCGAATGTCAAATCCGGCCAGCGCTTCGACGGCGACGAGGACACGCTGGAGTTGACGCTCGCCGCCGGCGGCACGCTGAAGGATCATCTTCTCGAACAGGTCGCGATCGCGGCACTTTCGCCGGAGAAGCGCCTGATCTGCGTAGCGCTCATCGACGGCGTCGACGAGGCCGGCTACCTGCGCGTCGAGCTGTCCGAGATCGCCGAGCGTCTCGGTGCGGGCATCGATGCCGTCGAACAGGTGCTGACGGTCCTGCAAGGTTTCGATCCCGTCGGCGTTGCCGCGCGCGATCTCGCCGAATGCCTCAGCTTGCAATTGAACGCGAAGGATCGGCTCGATCCCGCCATGGCCGCGATGCTGTCGCGGCTCGATCTGATTGCGCGTCGTGACATGGCGCAGCTCTCCGCGCTCTGCGGCCTCGATGCCGACGACATCGCCGACATGATCGCGGAGATCCGCGACCTGACGCCGAAACCCGGCCTCGCTTTCGGATCCGAGCCCGTTCAGCCCGTCGTGCCCGACGTCTTCGTGCGAGAAGGCCCGGACGGCGGCTGGCACGTCGAGCTCAATTCCGACACGCTGCCGCGCCTGCTCGTGAACTCGCGCTACTACGCCAGCGTGGCCAAGAGCGCGCGCGACAAGGATTTAAAAACCTATCTGACCGATTGCCTCAACAACGCGAACTGGCTGGTGAAGAGCCTGGATCAGCGCGCCCGCACCATCCTGAAGGTGGCGAGCGAGATCGTGCGCCAGCAGGACGGCTTCCTGACCTACGGCATCCGTCATCTGCGCCCGCTCAACCTGCGCACGATCGCCGATGCGATCACCATGCATGAATTGACGGTCAGCCGCGTCACCTCGAACAAGTACATCGCCACGCCGCGCGGATTGTTCGAGCTCAAATATTTCTTCACCGCCGCCATTCAATCCGTGAACGGCGCGGAATCGCATTCCGCCGAAGCCGTGCGCGACCGCATTCGCGAGATGATCGAGAATGAAGCGCCGCTCGAAATCCTTTCCGACGACCGCATCGTGTCGCTGCTGACCGCCGACGGCGTCAACATCGCGCGGCGAACGGTGGCGAAATATCGCGAGGCGATGCGAATTCCCTCTTCCGTGGAGCGCCGCAGACTCAAGGCGCCCGAGCCTGTTGCCGCCGGTCTTCGTTAATTTCAAGCGTTGACTTTCAACAGGACGGGGACTAAACGTCCGGCCGCCTTGAGATTGGGGGCGCGCCATTGCGGAACTATTGTGACGCACCGCGCGTTCGGGCCACGTACATCTTAGAGGCCACGCAAGCTTGGGTTTCTTCCGTTTTCGGATTTTCCACAACGGCTTTGCGCGCGGCTTGCGCGCGCGAATGACAGGCATCCCACCAAGGTTCGCTCAATGAACATATCCGACCTGCTCGCTCCGGATGCCGTCTTTTCAGCGCTTAAGGCCCAGAGCAAGAAGCAGCTGCTGCAGGAGCTCGCGGCGCGGGCCGCCGTGCTGACGAGGATTCCGGAGCGGCGCATCTTCGAGACTCTGATCGAGCGCGAGCGCCTGGGCACGACCGGCGTGGGGCAGGGCATCGCCATTCCGCACGGTCGGCTTTCCGATGTGACGCACATCGTGGGCATGTTCGCGCGTCTCGAGCAGCCGATCGACTACGACGCCGTCGACAGCCAGCCGGTCGATCTTGTGTTCCTGCTGCTCGCGCCCGAGGGCGCGGGCGCCGATCATCTCAAGGCGCTGGCGCGCGTCTCACGCCTGCTGCGCAACCAGCAGGCCTGCGAGAAGCTGAGAGCCGCCAAGAGCGGTGAGGCGATCTATGCGATCCTGACCGAGCCAAGTGGCGCCGGCGCGCAGGCGGCATGACAAACCCGCGTTGCCGGGCGACGCGGGCCTTCAGCCGAACGCGGGCCTTCAGCCGAACTCCGACCTCGAAGCTTAGTGGACGCTGAGCGGCGTCAGTTCGTTCTGCACCGCGGCGCCGTAAGCCGACGCCCAAGCGTCGGTGTAGCCCAGCACGCTGCCGTCGACGGCATGCAGCACATAGAGCTTCGTGCCTTCGGGAAGGCTGATGCCCGGCGGGATGATCCCGAGGCGATGGGCCTCGTCATCGCTTGTCGGCTTGATATACGCGAAGCGGGCCTCGCCGAACTCGGCAGGAATTCTGATCTCGTTGGTATTGGTCATGTTCCGTCTCCTTTTCCCATCCGGCCCTGGGTAGCGCCGGTCTGGGATTTGATTTCGATGGCGCGGACGGCCGTCTCCGGCTTCGGCCGCACCAATTCGATAGTGAGCAACCCGTTTTCGAGCATCGCGCCCGTCACATCGATTCCTTCGGCGAGGACGAAGGAGCGCTGGAACTGGCGCGCCGCGATCCCGCGGTGAAGAAACGTCTTGTCCGTTGCGTCGGTTTGCTTGCCGCGGATGAACAGCTGATTTTCTTCCACCGTGACCGCCAGCTCTTCGCGCGAGAACCCAGCGACCGCGAGCGTGATCTGCAACGTCCCGTCGCCGGTGCTTTCGATATTGTAGGGCGGATAGCCGTCGCCCGCGTTTTTTGCGGTTCGTTCCAGCACCCGCTCCAGATGCTCGAAGCCCAGAAGGAACGGGCTGTTGAAGTAGACATTGCAATTCATGCCCGGAGCCCTCCTTAAGCAGCTCGGCAGTGCCGGCGCCCTGAGGCCGCCGTTCAAGTCGATGGCCCCAAGGGGCGCCACGCCTGCCCATCAAATGTGGGGCCTTTCCGCGTCAAATCAAGATGTTGGAATAGACGCGCGATTTCCATGGGTTGCATGGGGTGTTTCAGATGATTGCCGTCCCCGTCTCTTTCGGGCAGAACGCCGCCGATGCGTCATTCGCCCACCGTGGTCCTCGATGACGCGACGCCCGGTCGCGAAAGGCTGACGCGATTCGCAGGCGTGCGCGCCGTCATTGCGGCCCATGCGCCGGACGAGGTCGGTCGCGCTTTTGCGGCCATTGCGGACGCATTGGCGGCGGGCCGACACGTTGCCGGCTATCTGAGTTACGAACTCGGCTATGCGCTGGAGCCGCGGCTGGCGCGGCTGGCCGGGGCCAGCGGCCGGCCCCTTCTTTGGTTCGGCGTGTTCGACGACGTCGCCAACATCGCCGATCCGGATTCGTGGCTTGCGGCGCAGGCGGTCGGTCGCGCCTATGCGGGGCCGCTTCGGCCGGAATGGCGACAGGAGGATTACCGTCCGCGCTTCGACGCGGTGCGCGACTACATCGCCGCCGGCGACATCTACCAGGTGAACCTCAGCTTTCGCGCCAGGTTCTCCTTTGCGGGCGATCCCTTCGCGCTCTATCGCGCCTTGCGGGCTCGGTCACACGTGGCGCACGGCGCGTTCGTCGACGATGGCACACGCACGATCCTCAGTCTTTCGCCCGAGCTGTTCTTCGATTGCTCGGCCGACGGTCGCATTGCCGCGCGCCCGATGAAGGGCACCGCGGCGCGCGACGGCGACGCCGGCGCCGACCGCGCAGCGCGCTCGCGGCTCGCCGCGAGCGCAAAGGACCGCGCCGAGAACCTGATGATCGTCGATCTGATGCGCAACGATCTGGGCCGCATCGCCGAGACGGGCAGCGTCGATGTGCCTGCGCTCTTTGCCGTGGAGACCTATCCGACCCTGCACCAGATGGTTTCCTCGGTCACGGCGCGCCTGCGGCCCGGATTGGGCGTCGAGGCGGTCGTCCGTGCGCTGTTTCCGTGCGGCTCGGTCACCGGCGCGCCGAAGATCAGGGCCATGGAGATCATCCGCGAGCTCGAAACGAGTCCGCGCGGCATCTATTGCGGAGCGATAGGACACTTCGCGCCCGATGGCGCCGCGCGCTTCAACGTGGCCATCCGCACGGCCACCATCGAAGGCGGCGAGGGCGAACTCGGGATCGGCGGCGCGATCGTCCAGGATTCCGCCTGCGCCGCTGAATATTCCGAATGCCTGCTCAAGGCGCGCTATTTCGAGGCGGCACGACGTCCGCTCGCGCTGATCGAGACGCTCGCCTTCATTCCTGGCAAAGGCTTCGTCCGGCGCGATCGCCATCTGCAACGCATGGCGCGCTCGGCCGCGGCTCTGGGATTGCCTTTCGACCGCGCGCAGGCGGTTGCCATGTTGATGAACGCGGTCGTCCCGGGCAATCCGGCACGCGTGCGGCTGACCGTCGACGAGGCCGGCCGATTTGCCTGTACCGTCGCGCCGATGGCGGCATCGCCGGCGCGGTGGTCCTATGCGATCTCGCCATTGCGCGTCGCGAGCGGCGATGTCCTCGCGCGGCACAAGATCAGCTGGCGCGAACTTTACGACGGCGAACAGGCGCGGCTGCAGCGCGAGCTCGGCGCCGACGAGACGGTCTTCCTCAACGAGCGCGGCGAGATTGCGGAAGGAAGCCGCACGACGGTTTTCGTCCGGAAGAACGGCCGCCTTCTGACACCGCCGCTTTTCGCCGGGGTGCTCGATGGTTGTCTGCGAAGCGCGCTGTTGGAGGAGGGGCGTTGTGCCGAAGCGACGCTCACGCCTGGCGATCTGCATGCGGCGGAGGCGGTTTATCTCGGCAATTCATTGCGCGGATTGATCTCGGCCGTGCCGGCGGACCGCCTCGCGCTGAGCACGGCCGGCCATTGATCAGGCGGTCTTGGCCGCGAGTCCGCAGGCGAGCGCAAAGGACTTCGGCACTACCCATCCGCCGATTTCGGCGAGACGGAACTTGGCTGCGTCGTCGCTCATTGCCACCCTCAGCGGTCGCGTCCGAAGCCGCCCGGCGACCGCCTTCGTATCGAAATGCGGCGTGGCGCGCAGCACTGCCTGTCCCACGCGAACCGCGGCGTCGGGATCCGGGATCTGCGCGAGGATGTCGCCGTATGGGCCGCGCGGCTTATGCTTGTGGAAGACGAACCAACCGCCAGCAGTTGCAATGCCGGCAGCTGCGATGCCGCCTGCCGCGAACAACGTCCGGCGCGTGACGATCATGCGAACAGCCCCTTCAGGTGATCGGCGAGGCGCAGAGTCAGCGCGACGAGGTTAAGTGTCGGATTGGACGACCCATAGGTCGGGAATGTCGAGCTTCCCGCGACGAACAGGTTCGGCACACCGTGAACCGCGAGATTGGCATCGACGACACCTTTGTCCGGGTCGGCATGCATCCGCGTCGTGCCCATGTGGTGATTGCCCCAGTCGATGACGCTCAACCACTCGCCGCGTTCCTTTCGGTTGAGGCGGATCATGCCGCTTTTTGCGGCGAGCATCTGCCGGCCCAGCTCCTTCATCGTGTTGCGATAATGCTCGAAATCGGAATCGGCGATGCGCATCTGCAGCTCGAGCCGAGGCATGCCGAGCGCGTCGCGCTCGGCCGTCAGCGTCAGCCTGCGCTCGGGATCGGGCGCGAGCTCCATGCCGCAACCGAGCGAATAGGCCTTGGCATTGCTCGCATCGACGCCGAGCACGGACGCCGTCGCCGCGACGGCGGCTTGTCCGAACCCGTCGAGCGCGACGGGATCTTCGACCGTCGTAAGCGAGCCGAGCACGCCAGTGGCGCGCTGGTATGACTCGCGCGGCGCGAAAGTGGCGCGCAGGATCGCACCGTTCGTCGTCAGCGGGTTGGGATAGAAGTCGGCGAGCGAGCCGTCGAACGCGACAAGGGTCGCCGTGTCGCGCGGGATCGGATGATCGGCGAAAAAGCGGCCGACCATGTCGCTGCCGTTGCCGACGCCTGCCGTCGCCACATCGTTGGAGGCGAGCAGGACTCTCGCGCTCTCCATCGCTCCGGTCGCGAGCACCGTGTATTTCGGCGTTACGGTGAATCGCCGGCCCGTCAACGTTGCTACGTCGAGATGATCCAGTCTCGCCGCGTTGCCCGCGAGGCGAAGTCCCGTGACATTCGCATGGGCGTAAAGGCTGAACCGCGAGAGCCGTTTCAGGTCGTCGGCGTAGCGCTCGCCAAAATGGGTCGGCAGCACGCTGTCGCGGGTGCGGCTGAACTGGAACCAGCTCGTGTAGACGCCACCGTCGCCGAGCGTGAGGGTGGGCCCTGTGGCCGAGGTCCACTTTTCGGCGTCGTCGTAGATGAAGGTCCCCGCTTCTACGAGCGCCTGGGCGCGGGCGAAGTAGGGCTCGATTTCCTTGCGCGCGAACGGCCAGCCGGAATGCGGAAGCCAAGGGCGCTCCTCGAAGTCGATCCGGTCGAGCGGGCGGCACCAACCGCCCCAGTGGTTCGTGCTGCCGCCCAGAAAGCGCAGGCGCGAACCCGCAAGGGGCAGATAGGTCACGCCGGACAATTTGCCGGCGTAGAGGTCCTGCGTCGCGGAATCGAAATCCATCCCGCCGCTCTCGAAGAGGGCGATGGTGATCGGATGGTCGGCCAGCGCGAGCGCGAGCGAGATACCGGCGGGACCGCCCCCGACGATCGCAAGGTCGGGAGTGAGGACCGTGCCCTCCGGAACCGTGCGGGCATCGATAAACGCGCTCAAAGCTTGCCTCTCATGAGCCCTTCGACAGCAAGCACGATAGGCTAGACCGCGCCGGAGGCCAAAGTCTTGTCGAAATTGTCGCGAGGCTTAAAGGCGCTTTTTGGCAAAAGCGCGGCCTGAACCGCTCTTGAGATATTTTCGAAGGCGATTGCACGCTCGGCGTTCGAAAACGCCTCGAAAGTCTTGAATCGCCAAGGTTTGAATTTCGCTGTGTGCCGAACCTGACCAGAATTATGGGCGCGGAGACGGGCCGCAACATCGTCCGCTAGGCTGGTGTCGTAACGATCGGGATTCGAGATGCTTTCAAGAAGATAGACGTACTTCATCGCCGGTCCGCCTTCGCTGCTGCGCAGCTACGGCGCGACAGCCTTCGCCCAGTGCAGAGTTAACCGTGGCTTGCCGAGCCGAAGCCCGCCGGAAGCGGGCGAAGGCTGGTGGAGCTGAGCGGGATCGAACCGCTGACCTCCTGCATGCCATGCAGGCGCTCTCCCAACTGAGCTACAGCCCCATCGCATGCCCGGATTGGGGACCGGGCAGAAAATCTCAGCGTTCGTCCTTCTCGATATCGGCGTCGATGATGCCGCTGACATCGTCTTCGTCTTCTTCCACTTCCTCGAGCAGGCCGTCGTCCTCGTCGTCTTCGACGTCCTCGTCCGCGACATCCTCGAGATCCGCATCGCCGTCGCCTTCGACGACCGACATGCCGGCGCCCTCGGCTTCGGCCTCTTCGGCGACGGGTTCTTCCTCGTCGTCGTCGGTGGCAACCTCGAGTGGCGGCTCGTCCGCGATGGGCTCGACGATCTCGTCCTCCGTCTGAGCCTCTTCCGCTTCCTCCTCCTCGTCCTCCGACTCTTCGTCATCGGCCTCGGCCGCGACGGGCTGGGCGGCGACGGGTTCAGGCTGACGCGGGCGGCGTTGTTTGTAGAGCGCTTCCGGTTCGAAGGTGAACGCGCATTTGGGACATTCGATGGGCCGCTTCTGCAAGTCGTAGAAGCGCGCCGCGCACGAAGGGCAAACGCGTTTGATTCCGAGATCTGCCTTGACCAAGTTCTGGCTTCCCATGAAGAAGGGTGTCTAAGGGCCGCGTCGTTTGCCACGGTTGATACGGCCTGTCAAAGAAGTTCTGAGATCAAAATAATGCACGGTTCGCAAGGCCTTAAGCCGCTCAGAGCCCGCCGGTCGGGCGCTTTGCGCGGAATTGCTGCCGTTCCCGGGGACAAATCCATTTCGCACCGCGCTCTGATCCTGGGCGCGCTGGCCATCGGGGAAACGCGGATTACCGGCCTTCTCGAGGCCGAGGACGTGCTCAATACGGCCGGCGCCATGCGGGCTTTTGGGGCGGATACGGTGCGCGATGGCGAAGGTTCCTGGCGCGTGAGCGGACGCGGAGTCGGTGGCTGGGCCGAGCCGGACCAGGTCCTAGATTTCGGCAATTCCGGGACGGGGTCGCGACTGGTGATGGGCGCGGCCGCGACCACGGCGCTCGTGGCGGTTTTCACCGGCGACGCCTCTCTTCGTCGCCGCCCGATGGCGCGCGTGCTCGAGCCGCTGACGAAATTCGGCGCAGAATACTGGTCACGCGAGGGCGGGCTGATGCCGCTCACGCTGCGCGGTGCTTCGCGTCCGATCGCGATCGACCATGAGGTCGCTGTCGCCTCGGCGCAGGTCAAGTCGGCGCTGTTGCTCGCCGCGCTCAATGCGCCCGGCCGCTCGCGCATCGCGCAGCGCGCGCTCACCCGCGACCACACCGAGAAGATGCTTCACGCTTTCGGCGCAACGATTTCCGTCGAGCCGCTCTCGGGCGGCGGTGAAGCCGTCAACGTGACCGGCGAGGCGGAGCTCAGACCCTGCGCGGTGGACGTTCCGCGCGATCCCTCGTCGGCGGCCTTCGCGATCGTCGCCGCGCTGATCGTGCCGGGTTCGGAGATTTCCGTGCCGGCAGTTCTTCTCAACACGCGCCGCGTCGGACTGATCGACACGCTGAAGGAGATGGGCGCCGACATAGAGATTTGCAACGCGCGCGAGAGCGGCGGCGAGAAGATCGGCGATCTCGTCGTGCGCGCCTCGACGCTGAAGGGTGTTGATGTGCCGGCCGAACGGGCGCCGTCGATGATCGACGAATATCCGATCCTGACGGTCGCGGCGTCCTTCGCGGAGGGACGCACCACGATGCGCGGCCTCGAGGAGCTGATGGTGAAGGAAAGCGATCGTCTCTCGGCCAGTGCCAACGGCCTTGCCGCTTGCGGTGTGAGGACCGAACGCATCGATGGCGGACTGATCGTCGAAGGCCGCGGCCCCGACGGCGTGCCGGGCGGCGCGCGCGTCGCGACGGAGATGGATCACCGCATCGCCATGTCGTTCCTCGTGATGGGACTCGCCGCACGCAACGCGGTCACCGTCGATGACGTCTCGATGATCGCGACCAGCTTTCCTGAGTTCGAGAATTTGATGCGCGGCCTCGGCGCGGATCTGCAGGCGGTGAATTCGTGAAGCCGCAAATTGACAGCGCCCTCCACTTTCTGGAGGGGGCGCCTGAAACGCGTGTCCCCTCCCGGCTCCGCCTTGAGGCCAAGCTGCGGCAAGTGGATCCCATGAGGCGCGCCGGAGCTTTAACGAAGGCGGCCAACGGGCGGAGGGGGGTATGAGCCCCATCGTCATCGCCGTCGACGGCACGGCCGCCTCCGGCAAGGGCACGCTCGCCAAAAGGCTCGCGCAGCATTTCAGTTTTGCGCATTTGGATTCCGGGTCGCTTTATCGTCTGACGGCACTCGCGGTTCTTGAGGCGAACGGGAACCCCGCGGACGAGCGCGACGCGCTTTGGGGCGCGCGCACCATCGACCTCTCACGCGCCGGCGATCCGGCAATCCGCAGCGACGTCGTCGGAAGGGCGTCGTCGGCCGTGGCGGCCATCCCGTCGGTGCGTCGGGCGCTGTTCGGGTTTCAGCGCAGCTTCCTGGACAGTCCGCCCGGCGACAGCCCAGGCGCAGTCATGGACGGGCGCGACATCGGCACGGTCATCTGCCCTGGCGCGACCGCGAAGCTTTTCATCGACGCCCGCCCGCCGCTACGGGCGCACCGGCGTTGGCGGGAACTCCAGACTCTAGGGATCATGCGCGACGAGGCCGAAGTCCTGGCGGAACTCAACGCCCGGGACGCGGCCGACCGGAGCCGGCCGATCTCGCCCCTGAAGCAGGCTGCGGACGCCGACTTGCTGGATACCTCCGATTTGGATATAGACGCCGCATTCGCAGCCGCTCTCGCCCTGGTCGAACCCAAGGTCGGGAAAGCGCTCAAGGCTCGCCACAGGGGTTGAGGAGACCCGGCGGCCTCTTCGGGCAGGACTGCGGACCTCTATACCCGATCCACCAGCCTTGCGGGCATATGCCCGCTCGGACGTCCGCCGGCCGCAAGCCGGTCGGCAAAACGTTCACCCTGAGGAACTACATGGCTCGCGCCGCATCGCAAACGAAAGTCAATTACAGCCCGATCAGTTCAACCAGCCGCGACGATTTCGCGGCCATGCTCGAAGAAAGCTTCGAGATCCGCTCCCCCGCCGAAGGCTCGGTGGTGCGTGGCACCATCGTCGCCATCGAAAACGACTATGCCATCGTCGACGTCGGCCTGAAGACCGAAGGGCGCGTGTCGCTCAAGGAATTCACAATGCCCGGCATGACCCCGCGCGTCGCCCTTGGCGATGAGGTCGAGGTCTATCTCGAGCGCGTCGAGAATGCGCTTGGCGAAGCTGTTCTCTCGCGCGACAAGGCGCGCCGCGAGGAGAGCTGGATCCGCCTCGAGAGGGCGTTCAACGAGCAGACCCGCGTCACCGGCGTGATCTTCGGCCGCGTCAAGGGCGGCTTCACCGTCGATCTCGACGGCGCCGTGGCCTTCCTGCCCGGTAGCCAGGTCGACGTGCGTCCCATGCGCGATGTCGGCCCGCTGATGAACCAGCCGCAGCCGTTCCAGATCCTCAAGATGGATCGCCGCCGCGGCAATATCGTCGTCTCGCGCCGCGCCGTCCTGGAAGAGCGTCGCGCCGAGGAGCGTTCGTCGCTCGTTGCCTCGCTGCAGGAAAAGCAGATCGTCGAGGGCGTGGTGAAGAACATCACCGATTACGGCGCCTTCGTGGATCTTGGCGGCGTCGATGGCCTGCTGCACGTCACTGATATCGCGTGGCGCCGTGTCAGCCATCCGACCGAAGTTCTGTCCGTCGGCCAGACGGTCAACGTGCAGATCATCAAGATCAATCACGAGACGCAGCGCATCTCGCTCGGCATGAAGCAGCTCCAGACCGATCCCTGGGAAGGCGTCGGCGCGAAATATCCGCCCGGCGTGCGCTTCAACGGAAAGGTGACGAACGTCACGGACTACGGTGCGTTCGTCGAGCTCGAGCCAGGCGTCGAAGGCCTCGTCCACGTCTCCGAAATGTCGTGGGTCAAGAAGAACGTCGCGCCGTCGAAGATCGTCCAGCCGGGACAGGACGTCGAAGTACAGGTGCTGGAGGTGGACTCCAACAAGCGCCGCATCTCGCTTGGCCTCAAGCAGTGCATGGACAATCCGTGGCAGTCCTTCTCGTCGACCCACCCGGTCGGCAGCACTATCGAAGGCGAGATCAAGTCGATCACCGAGTTCGGCCTCTTCATCGGGCTCGACAATGAGATCGACGGCATGGTGCATCTGTCCGACCTCGCCTGGGACAAGCCGGGCGAGGTGGCGATCGCCGACTACCAGAAGGGCCAGATGGTCCAGGCCAAGGTGCTCGACGTCGACCCGGAGAAGGAGCGCGTCAGCCTCGGCATCAAGCAGCTTGCCGGCGATCCGATGGAAAAAGTCGGGCCGATCAAGAAGGGCAGCGTCGTGACCGTGACAGTGTCGGAAGTGAACGACGGCGGCGTCGAGGTCACACTCGCCGACGGCGTGCGGGCGTTCATCCGTCGCTCCGATCTGGCGCGCGATCGTGCCGACCAGCGTCCCGAGCGCTTCGGCGTCGGCGACAAGCTGGACGCCATGGTCACCTCCGTCGACCGGGCGACGCGAAAGATCGCTCTCTCGATCAAGGCCCGCGAGGTTGCCGAAGAGAAGGACGCGGTCGCGCAATACGGCTCGTCCGACTCCGGTGCCTCCCTGGGCGACATCCTTGGCGCGGCGCTCAAAAAGCGCGGCGGCAAAGGCGAAGGTGAGGGCGAGGACGAGGAGTAAACAGGGGGCAAGGGCGCGCCGACAGGCCCGCTCGTCCAACGCGAAGAAAAAAGGCGTGCCGGGCGACCGGCGCGCCTTTCGCGTCTCGGGGCTGACGTAATATTTCACGCTTAGGTTGCTGTTAACCTCGTCGCCCAGCCTCTGCGAAAATCCAGCCTTTGTGCGGCCCGGAGCGAGATCACCCAAACTGCAACACTGCGCCCTTTGCGCCACCGAGCGGGAAAAGCGCTGGCGTTTCAGTGGCTTCAATTGACGGCAGGGGTGGCCTCTGCCAAGGTTTAGTCCCGCTGGGGCGACGGGATGTCGATTCGGTGACGGGGGTGTCCCTTCAGGGGCAGGGGATGATTAAGTCCGAACTGGTCGCGCGGCTCACGCAACGCTATCCGCATCTGTACCACCGCGATGTCGAGCGGATCGTATCCACCGTGCTCGATGAGATCACGAAGGCGCTCGCACAGGGACATCGTGTTGAATTGCGGGGATTCGGTGCATTCTCGGTGAAAATCCGGCCCTCGCGCATGGGCCGCAATCCGCGCACAGGCGAGCCCGTGTCCGTCGACGAGAAGCGTGCGCCGTTCTTCCGCACCGGCAAGGAACTGCGCGAGAGGCTGAACGGTCACGAGAGCGGCGCGTCGGCAAACGCGGCGGAATGAGGCTTTCGACATACGCCGTAACGATTCCGGTCGCAGCCGTGGCCGCCATCGTCGCGGTCGCGAACCGCCAGATCGTGCAGTTCAGCCTCGACCCATTCTCCACCGCTGCGCCTGCCATTGCCTTCGCCATGCCGCTATTCGTGCTGCTTTTCCTGGCAATCTTGTTCGGCGTTTTGCTGGGTGGCTTCGTCGTCGCCATGGGCCGCCGGCCGCGCCGGTCCGACGCCGGAAAATCGGGTGGTCCGCCATCGGGCTTGCGCTCTGCCTTGCCGTTCATGTCGCGGAAGGCTAAGAGCCGGACCGGATGAGCGCTCGTCGATTCTCCAATCCCGTCTTTGTCGCGCTGGACACGCCCGACCTGTCTCGTGCCGTTTCAATCGCCAATGACGTTCGCGGCCATGTCGGCGGATTGAAAGTCGGTCTCGAATTCATCACCGCGACCGGGCCCGATGGCGTTCGCAAGATCGCTTCGCTCGGCCTTCCAGTTTTCGCCGATGTGAAGTTCCACGACATCCCCAACACGGTCGCAGGCGCCAGCCGCGCGCTCGCCGGACTCGGCGCTGCGATGTTCAATGTGCACGCCTCCGGCGGGGAAGAGATGATGCGGGCCGGCGCCGAGGCGGCGCGCAAAGTGGATCCCCGTGTGAAGGTCCTGGGCGTAACGGTGCTGACCAGCCTCGATGACGGCGTGCTCGACAGTGTCGGCCAGCGCGGCCCCGCGGCTGAGCAAGTCTCGCGGCTGGCCAGGCTGGTCAAGACATCCGGTCTCGACGGCGTCATCTGCGCCGTCCACGAGATCGCACTCGTCCGCAAGGCCTGCGGCCCGGACTTCCTGATCGTCACGCCAGGCATCCGGCCGGCCTGGGCTGCGATCAATGACCAGCGCCGGTTCATGACTCCTGCCGAGGCCAATCGGCTGGGCGCCGACATCCTCGTCATCGGCCGCCCCATTACCGATGCCGCCGATCCGGCCGAAGCGGCCCGCGCCATCGCCAACGAACTCGCCGAAACAACGGCTTAGCCATTCGCCGCGGGTTTGCTTGCTTTCCTGGCGGGGCACGGCCATAAGGCCCGCCCCATGGGTGTCCTGGTCAAGATTTGCGGGATCAACGCGGCCGATGCGGCCGATGCGGCCGTGCGCGCCGGCGCCGATTTTGCTGGGCTCAACTTCCACCCCGTGTCGCCGCGTTTCGTGAAACCCGATGTGGCCCGCTCGCTGGCCGACCGGTTGCGTGGCCGCATACGGCTGGTGGCCGTCCTCTGCGACGCCGGCGACGAGGCCATTGCCGCGGCGATCGAGGCGGCGCGTCCCGACTTTCTCCAGTTGCACGGCCGCGAGACCCCCGAGCGCGTCGGTGCCGTGCGCGCGCGCTTCGGGCTTCCCGTTATCAAGGCGATGGCCATCGCGGAGGCTGGGGATTTCGCGTCGGCGCCGGCGTTCGAGGATGCGGCCGACATGCTTTTGCTCGACGCCAAGGCACCCGCTGGAGCGTCGCGCAGCGGCGGCCATGGCGCGGCTTTCGACTGGCAATTGCTCCACGGACGAAAGTTCACGAAAGCGTGGCTGCTCGCGGGCGGCCTTGGTCCCGACAATGTTGCGCGCGCGATCAAGAGCGGTGGCGCGCCGGGCGTCGACGTTTCTTCCGGCGTGGAAACCGCGCCCGGGACTAAGAGCGCCGAGCTGATCCGCGCCTTCGTGGCCAACGCTCGCAACGCCAGATTTGCGACGGAACCGCAGGCATGAACCTCCCGCCCAACTCCTATCGCACCGGCCCCGATACCAAGGGCCACTTCGGCGCCTATGGCGGACGTTTCGTCGCCGAAACTCTGATGCCGCTCGTGCTCGAGCTCGAGCGCGCCTATGAGGACGCCAAGCGCGATCCGACGTTCCAGGCCGAGCTTTCGGGACTGCTCAAGCACTACGTGGGACGCGAGAGCCCGCTCTATTACGCCGAACGTCTGACCAGGCATCTCGGCGGCGCGAAGATCTATCTGAAGCGCGAGGACCTCAACCACACCGGCGCGCACAAGATCAACAATTGTCTCGGCCAGATACTGCTCGCGCGCCGCATGGGCCGCACGCGCATCATCGCCGAGACGGGCGCAGGCCAGCATGGCGTGGCGACGGCGACGGTTGCGGCGCGCTTCGGACTTCCCTGCATCGTCTACATGGGCGCGGTCGACATCGAGCGGCAGAAGCCGAACGTCTTCCGCATGAAGCTGCTCGGCTCCGAAGTGCGCCCCGTGACGTCCGGCTCGAAGACGCTGAAGGACGCGATGAACGAGGCGCTACGCGACTGGGTCGCCAACGTCCACGACACGTTCTACATCATCGGCTCGGCCGCCGGGCCGCATCCCTACCCGGCGATGGTGCGCGATTTCCAGATCGTCATCGGCAACGAGACTCGCGCACAGATGCTCGAGATGGAGAAGCGTCTCCCCGACCTCGTCGTCGCCTGCGTCGGCGGCGGCTCGAACGCGATCGGCATGTTCCATCCCTTTCTCGACGACCGCGATGTCGAGATCCACGGCGTCGAAGCGGCGGGCGAGGGCGTGGATACGCAGCGTCACGCGGCCACGATCTCCAAGGGAGCGCCCGGCGTGCTCCACGGCGCGCGCTCCTATCTTCTGCAGGATCGCGACGGCCAGATCGTGGAAGCCCATTCCATTTCGGCCGGCCTGGACTATCCCGGCGTTGGGCCCGAGCATTCGTGGCTCAAGGACCAGGGCCGCGTGAAGTATTTCTCCGCGACCGACAAGGAAGCCCTGGAGGCCTTCGTGCTCCTCAGTCGCCTCGAAGGCATCATCCCGGCCCTCGAATCCGCCCATGCGATCGCGCATGTGATGCGCGTGGCGCCGCAGATGGACAAGGACAAGACGATCGCGATCTGCCTGTCCGGCCGCGGCGACAAGGACGTGTTCTCGGCGGCGGCTGCTCTGGGCGAGACGCTGTGAGCCACCGCATAGTAATTCTCCCCCGCTTTCGGGGAAGGTCCCGAGCGAAGCGATGGGGGAGTCGCGCGCAATGAGCCGCATCGCGAAGACCTTCGCGGAATTGAAGAAGGCGAACCGCGCCGCCTTCATTCCCTTCGTTACCGCAGGCGACCCTGACGCCGAAACGTCGCTCGCGCTCATGGAGGCGCTTCCGGCGGCGGGCGCCGATGTCATCGAGCTCGGCATTCCGTTCTCCGACCCGATGGCCGACGGCCCGACCAACCAGGCCTCCTATCTGCGCGCGCTCGACGCCGGCATGACGCTGGCGAAGCTGCTCGGCCTCGTTCGCAAATTCCGCAAGGTCGACGGCAAGACGCCGATCGTCGTGATGGGCTCCTACAATCCCATTCACGCGCATGGCACCGCGCGCTTTGCGAAGGATGCGGCGGAAGCCGGCGTCGACGGTCTTCTGATCGTCGACCTGCCGGCCGAGGAAGACGACGTGCTGCGCCTGCCCGCCAAGGAGCACGGCATCGACATGATCCGGTTCCTGGCGCCGACGACGGACGATGCGCGTCTCCCCGCAGTGCTCGATGGAGCGTGCGGCTATCTCTATTACGCCTCCATCGCGGGCATCACCGGCACCAAGAGTTTTGCCGAGGACGACGTCCGCACCGCCGTGGCGCGAATCAAGCGCGCGACCGACCTTCCCGTCGCCGTCGGTTTCGGAATCAAGACGCCCGACCAGGCGGCCCAGATCGCGCGTCTGTCCGACGGCGTGATCGTGGGTTCCTCGATCGTCAGCCGGGTGGAACAAGCCGCCGCGAAAGGCCAGTCGCGCGCAAGCCTCGTGTCGGATGTGGCCGAATTCTGCAATTTGCTTGCGAAATCGGTGCATGCGGCGCGCCCCGCTTCCGTGGTAGGATAGCCCATGAATTGGATCGCCAATTTCGTCCGTCCCCGAATCAAGAGCTGGATTCAGAGCAGCGCGCGTCCGAACGACACGCCGGAGAACCTCTGGAAGAAATGCCCGTCTTGCGGCGAGATGATCTTTCATCGCGACCTGCAGCTGGCCCAGTTCGTCTGCCCGCAATGTGCGCACCATCTGCGCATCGGTCCGGCGGAGCGTTTTGCCACGATCTTCGATGCGGAGAGCTATGAGGAACTGCCGCAACCGGTGGTTCCCGTCGATCCGCTGCGCTTCCGCGACGAGAAACGCTACATCGACCGGCTCAAGGATGCGCGAAACAAGACCGGGCGTCAGGACGCGCTGACGGCGGCGCGCGGCACCGTCGAAGGCCTGCCGGTGATGATCGCGGTGCAGGCTTTCGATTTCCTCGGCGGCTCGCTCGGCATGGCCGTGGGCGAGGGGCTTGTCCAGGCGATGCAGCTCGCGGTCGAGGAGCGCCGTCCCTTCATCCTGTTCGCCTCTTCCGGTGGCGCCCGCATGTATGAGGGCATTCTCTCGCTGATGCAGATGCCGCGCGTGACGATCTGCGTCGATCTGCTGCGCGATGCCGGGTTGCCCTACATCGTCGTGCTCACCGATCCGACGACGGGCGGGGTGACCGCTTCCTACGCCATGCTCGGCGACATACACATTGCCGAACCCGGTGCGCTCATCGGCTTTGCGGGACAGCGCGTGACTCAGCAGACGATCCGCGAGCGACTTCCCGAAGGATTCCAGCGCGCCGAATTCCTGCTCGAGCACGGCATGATCGACATGGTCGTTCATCGCCATGAATTGCGCGGCACGCTCTCGCGCATCGCCCATCTCCTGACGAAGAAGCCGCGGCCGAAGATGCGCGGCGCGCTTCCCGGGATCGTCAACGCGAAGCCGGCGCGTGCGGCTGCGGGCGGCGCGGCGGCGCGATGAGCGCAGCGGCGCTCAAGAGCGACGCGATCCTCGAACGGCTTTCCTCGCTTCACCCGAACAAGATCGAACTCGGCATCGAGCGCATCGAGCGCCTGCTCGCCGATCTCGGCCACCCCGAGCGCTATCTGCCGCCCGTCATCCATGTCGCCGGCACGAACGGAAAAGGCTCGGTCTGCGCCTTCACGCGCGCGATGCTCGAGGCGCAGGGACTGAATGTTCACGTCTATATCTCGCCGCACCTCGTGCGCTTTCACGAGCGCATCCGCATCGCGGGCCAGCTGATCTCGGAAGAGGAGCTCTCGGCCACGTTGGAGGAGTGCGAACGCGTCAACGACGGCAAGAAGATCACCTATTTCGAGATCACCACGGCGGCGGCCTTCCTCGCCTTCTCGCGCCACCCGGCCGACGCTCTGGTGCTTGAAGTGGGCCTTGGCGGCAAATACGACGCGACGAACGTCGTTGCGCGGCCCCGCCTGACGGTAATCACGCCGGTCGGCTTCGACCATATCGAGTTCTTCGGCAATTCGCTCGCGGACATCGCCGCGGAGAAGGCCGGCATCATCAAGCCGCGCGTGCCGCTGATCGTGGGCCCGCAGGACGACATCCCGCGTGACGTGATCCTGCGCCGCGCCGACGCGCTGAGCGCGCCTGTCTTCGCCTTCGGACAGGACTTCTTCGCGCACCAGGAACATGGCCGCATGGTCTACCAGGACGACGAAGGCCTGCTCGACCTGCCATTGCCGCGCCTTGTCGGCCGCCACCAGATCGAGAACGCCGCCGTCGCCATCGCGGGGCTGCGCCATGCCGGAGGCTGGAGCGACGATGACGCGATCGAGGAGGGGCTGCGCAGCGTAGACTGGCCGGCCCGCCTGCAGCGCCTGTCGCGCGGGCCGCTCATTGCCGATGCACCGAAGGGTGCGGAGATCTGGCTCGACGGCGGGCACAATCCCCACTGCGCCATCGCCGTCGCCCGCGCCGTCGCCGATTTCGAGGAGCGCTCCGAGCGCCCGCTCTATCTCATCTGCGGCATGCTGAAGACCAAGGACGCGGTGGGCTTCTTCTCGGCCTTCCGCGGCCTGGCGCGACATATCGTGACCGTGCCCGTGCCGGGGGAGGCGAGCTATGGCGCCGGTGCGCTCTACGACCTCGCGCGGAGCGCCGGCATGGATGCGGCCCCGGCCGAAGACATGGAAGACGCCATGATGCAGCTCTCCGCCTGGGCGCGCTCGCGCCCGAAGGAACCGCCCCCGCGCATCCTGATCTGCGGCTCGCTTTATCTGGCCGGGAAGATCCTGGCGGAAAATTCGTAAGGCGCGATTGGCGGGTTTCTCGGGCTCCGCCCGCACCTTTGCGTGTCAAAGTTGGCACCTGCGCCACTTCCGTGACAAACTCCCGGAAAGTTCGGGAGAACGCCCATGAACATCGTACCGCGCAATCTGCAAAACGCCGCCCGCGAGCGCGCCTATTCCATTCCGCTCGAGGAGATCGACGTCGCCGATCCCGAGCTCTTCCGCACCGATACGATGCTGGCCGTATTTCGAGCGTCTTCGGAAGGAGGACCCGGTCCATTACCGCGCCGAGCGACGAGTTCGGGCCCTACTGGTCGGTCACCAAGTACAACGACATCCTGGCGGTGGACACCAACCACGAAGCCTTCTCGTCCGAGCCCTCGATCACCATCGCCGATCCGAAGGACGATTTCCGCCTGCCGATGTTCATCGCGATGGATCCGCCCAAGCACGACGTGCAGCGCAAGGCGTGTCGCCCGTGGTGTCACCCGGAAATCTTGGAGCACTTGGCCCCCGTCATCCGCGAACGCGCCGCGAAGATTCTCGACGATCTGCCTATCGGCGAGGAGTTCGACTGGGTGGACAAGGTTTCGGTCGAGCTCACGACGATGACGCTCGCAACCCTGTTCGATTTCCCCTGGGAAGACCGGCGCAAGCTCACGCATTGGTCCGACATCGCCACGGCGGGAAAGCAATCTCCGGCTGTCGGTCTCCGAGGAGCACCGCCGCGAGCAGCTCTTCGACTGCGCCAATTATTTCATGAATCTGTGGAACGAGCGCGTAAACGCGCCCCCGAAGACCGATCTCATCTCCATGCTCGCGCATGGCGAGTCTACGCGCAACATGGATCGCATGGAATATCTCGGCAACCTGATCCTGCTCATCGTCGGCGGCAACGACACAACGCGCAACTCGATCTCGGGCAGCGTTCTTGCCCTGAACCAGAACCCCGACCAGTACGGGAAGCTGCGCGACAATCCCGACCTGATCACGAACATGGTGTCGGAGACGATCCGCTGGCAGACGCCGCTCGCCCATATGCGCCGCAACGCGACGCGCGACGTCGAGCTCGGGGGCAAGACGATCAGGAAGGGCGAAAAGGTCATCATGTGGTACGTCTCGGGCAACCGCG
Source organism: uncultured Alphaproteobacteria bacterium (assembly GCA_963802815.1). Taxonomy (GTDB): domain Bacteria; phylum Pseudomonadota; class Alphaproteobacteria; order Micropepsales; family Micropepsaceae; genus Rhizomicrobium. Next base: position 21,225 of record CAWDKN010000029.1, on the reverse strand, counting down.
ACGACGAGGTGATCGAGACCCCGAACGCCTACCTGATCGACCGGGCCCGGGCCCGCCAGCATCTCTCCTTCGGCTTCGGCATCCATCGCTGCGTCGGCAACCGGCTCGCCGAGCTGCAGCTCAAGATCATCTGGGAAGAGATCATGAAGCGCTTTCACACGATTGAAATCACCGGCGAGGTGAGCCGTGTGCCGTCCAGCTTCGTGAAGGGTTACGACCGCATGCCGGTACGCCTGCACGCCAAGGCCTGACGCGCAAACGCAGTTTTGCATCGAAAGAATTTCGACCCTGGCTTCAGGCTGGCGCAGGCGTCGGAGTAGGCGCGAAGGCTCGGCTGCGAAGTGAGCCGTCGCTGAGATCGACTGCTCGATCCATTCCTTGATCTTCGACTTGGCAGCGCGCCGACTTTCGTCGCGGCGACCTGGCCCTGGCTGAAGATCATCATGGTGGGGATGCCGCGCACGCCGTATTTCGTCGGCACATGCGGATTCTCGTCGATGTTGATCTTGGCGATCGTCACCCTGCCGTCGAGCTCGCCGGCCAGTTCCTCGAGCGCCGGGGCGATCATCCGGCAAGGGCCGCACCATTCCGCCCAGAAATCGACGACGACCGGCTGCTTTGAGTTCAAGACGTCGTTCTGGAACGAGGAATCGGAGACTTTCAGCGGCGACGCCATGGGACCATCCTTGGGTGCGGAGATATCGTATCGACTGAATCTAGGAACGCACCCCCTGGGGGTCAAGGCGCGATTGAATCCGGCTGAATTGGGCATCCAGGAGGCGGTCGCTCAGCCGCATAAGGCGCGGTCCCTCGGTCCAGACCAGCGCACAGCCGATTTGGCGCCCCGGGAATATCTTCGCCGCCGCGGCGCGATAGAGCGCCATCTGGGAGAGATAAAGCTCGCCAACCTCTTCTTCGCTCGTTGGAGGGGGACGATTTGTCTTGAAGTCGACGATAAGCACTTCGTTGTCGGACACGGCCAGCCTGTCGATGCGGCCATTGATGCGCGCGCCCGGACCGAGCTCCGGCAGGGTGGCGGTGAGCGCGGCTTCGGCGCGGCTCCTGGCGCCGAAGACCGGCGCAAAGGCGGGATCGTCAAGGACGGCGAGCGTTTCGGCCGTGAGCGCGATCGCGTCCTCTTCGCCCACCTCGCGCAGGCGCAGATAACGCAACGCCGTATCGCGGCGCATTTGCGGCGCCACGGACGGCAGATGGCTGAGCAGCGTGTGCACCAGAGTCCCGCGCCGGAAACGCTTGCCGGTGCCCGGCGCCAAGGGAGACAGCGGCGCGGGCTCGAGCGTATCTGTCGCATCGGACGGACGGATCAGGCGCGGCGAGGGCGGCTCGGGCGGTGGCGGGCGCGTTGCCCATTCGGGCATCGTCGTTGCGACCCGCTCGCGCTCGACGGCAAGGCCATATTGCTCGCCGCTGTCGCCATAGACGCGAATTGTTTCTTCGCCGCGCACGACCTCGACGCCGAGTTCCGCTGCCGCGCGCTCGGCGAGGCGGTACCACGACCCTTCTTTCACGCCTCTCTTGTTCTCGAATCCGCAAACGATGAGCCGGTCGCGCGCGCGGGTGAGCGCCACATAGAAAAGACGCCGGTGCTCGGCAAGCACTTCGGCATGGGCTGCTTGCTTCGCACGCTTGACGAGCTCGGGCGCGACCTCGTTGGCCAGCGGGAAGAGCACGCCGTCCTCGGTGTAGAGGAGATGCCCCTTCTGCGACGGCGGATCGGGAAGCGACGTCGTATCGGGAAGGATGACGATATCGGCCTCGAGTCCCTTCGCGCCGTGCACGGTCATCACCCGGACCTCGTCACGGCCGCGCTCCATGTCGCGCTTGATCTCGGCGCCGCCGCGTTCGATCCAATGCAGGAAGCCTTCGAGCGACGGCGTGTTGGGCCTTTCATAGGCGAAGGAAAGCGACAGGAACTCGTCGATGGCATCATTTGCCTCGGCGCCGAGGCGGGCGAGAAGGCGCTTGCGCCTGCCCTGCGCGGTAAGCGCGTAGGCATAGAACTCGAAAGGCGGCACGAAATCGGCGCGCGCCCGCGTCTCGGCCAGGAAGGCATGTGCGGCCGCGAAGGCCGGGCGCTCCTCGCGGCGGCGCGAGAGCGCTTCCCAAAGCGTCCCGTTGCGTGCGTGGCAGAGGGAGAACAGCTCGTCCTCGCTCAGCTCGCAGAGCGGCGAGCGCAGCAGCGCGGCCAGCGTCAGGTCGTCTTCGGGCAGCAGCACGAAGCGCCCCAATGCCATCAGATCCATCACGGCGATCTGCTCGGTAAGGCGGATGCGGTCGGCGCCCGCGACCGGTATGCGCTTTCCTTAAGCGTCCGGATGATCTCGCTGCCGAAGGGCTCGCGCCGCGGCAGAAGGATCATGATGTCGCCCGGCCGAATCGGATGCGGGTGATCGGGCAGGCGCACGCGATGGGCGATCCATTCGCCGATCTGCTCGGCAATTTTCGCCGCGAGCCTTGCGACAGGGCTGGCCTCGGAAACCGTGTCGACAGGCCGCCAGGGATCGGGCTCCGGCGTTTCGAACGGCTTGATCGCGGGCCAGAATTCCACGCGGCCCGCAGCCGTGGCGCGGAAAGCTTGATGCGTGATCTCGGCGCCGCCCGAGGTGAGCCCCGCGCGCGCGCTTTCGACGGCAAAGACGCGGTCGACAAAAGTGAGCACTTCTGGCGTGGAGCGGCGCGACGTCACGAGGGGCTCGTTCACGAAGTCGCGCTCCGCCGCCAGCGCACAGGCGAAGAAGTGCTGGCGGTTGGCGTCGAATTGCGCCGGATCGGCACCCTGGAAGCTGAAGATCGACTGCTTCTCGTCTCCGACCGCGAAGACCGTGCGCGTGAGTTGACCGTGGCGCGCGCCTTCGCCGGCGAAGAACTCCTCCGTCAGCTTGCGCACGATCGCCCATTGCTCCGGGCTCGTATCCTGGGCCTCGTCGATCAGGACGTGGTCGAGGCCGCCGTCGAGCTTGTACAGCACCCAGGCGGCGGCGCTTCTCTTCTCCAGCAGCTTGCGCGTCTCGACGATGAGATCGTCATAGTCGAGCGTGCTGCGCAGGCGCTTGGCCATGGCGTAGTCCGCGCGCACCGCGTCGGCGATGGTCAGAGCGGCCTCGCAAAGCTCGCAGGCGCGCGCAGTGCGATGGCGTTCTTCAGTTTCCTCGAGGCGGGCAACGAAGGCATCGAATGCGTCGCGAAGATCGCCGCGCGCCTGCGTCAGCGCCTTGCTGGGCACCTTGGCATAGCGCGTCCCGTCCGCTTTCAGCAGCGCGCCGCGCAGACCGAAGAACACCTCCAGCTCGTTGCTCGCCGACAGCGCGCGGGCAAGCTTTTCGCCGTGCTCCTTGTCGTTCGTTCCGCCGCCCGCGAGCCATTCGGCGATCTCTCGCAATTTCGGCTTGGCGCGGATTGCCGTCACGGCGAAGGCGGTCGCGATAAGATCGGCGGTTTCGCCGTCGGCCAGCGCGTGGGTCCTGCGCAGGGAACGCCCCAGGGCGCCCTCCTGCGGCGCCAGCGCGAGGAAGAAACGCTCGAGCTTGCGCCGGTCGGTGCCGAGCGCGGCGTCGAGGATCTGCGCATCTGGAATTCGCTCGTCTCGGTCGCAAGACGCGCGATGGCGGCAAAGCGTTCCGCGTCGCCCGCGCTCGAATTCGCCAGCACGCGCTGGCGCGCGTCGTCGAGCATTTCGCGCGCGGTCTGGTCGTCGAGCACGCGAAATCCCGGCGGCACGCCGGCTTCGAGCGGAAAGCGCGAAAGCAGGTTCTGGCAAAACGCATGGATGGTCTGGATCTTGAGGCCACCCGGCGTCTCGAGGGCCTGCGCGAAAAGCCGGCGCGCCTTGCGCAGCTCTTCCGCTGTGTCCGCTATCGCGCCGATCCCTTCGATGTTCGCGCGCAATTCCGCATCGGGCAGCATCGACCAGCGGCCGAGCTGGTCGAACAGCCGTCCCTGCATCTCGGCTGCGCCGGCCTTGGTGTAGGTCAGGCAGAGGATGCGCTCGGGCTTCGCGTCGGCGAGCAGGAGGCGCGTCACGCGGTTGGCGAGCGTATAGGTCTTCCCCGAGCCGGCATTGGCCGCGACCCAGGCCGAATGCGCTGGATCGGCGGCAATGATCGAGGGATCGCGGTGCTCGCTCATTCGTCCGGCTCCTCGGCGCCGCCGAGGGACCATTCGCGCACGCGGGCGAGATGGTCGTAATCGCCTGAAATGTCCGCCCGGTAGGGTATGACGCGGGGCAGATACGGCGTCGGCTCTTCGTCGAAACGTGCGACGCGGCAGGCGAGCCGTGTTAGCGCTTCTGCCGCGAGCTCGTCGGCGTCTACGTTCACGGTGCGGAACTCGACCGGCGACACGCCGCCGCCGAAGCGGACGTAGACCAGTCCTCAGGGCGGATCTTCGGCACGCCTTCGAATCCTCCCGCCGCCAGCATCGCCGCCTCGAGCGGCAATTGTGGCGTCAAAAGCTCGCGCACCTGCTTGTCGGTCGGCGGCGAACCCGTCTTGTAATCGAGGACCAGCCCACCGCCTCCGTTGAGCACGTCGATGCGGTCGGCGCGGCCATAAAGAAGGAATTCGCCGAACGGCGCGGACAATCTCAACTCGCCCTTGATCTCGGCGAAGGATTGCGCGATTCGCAGCCGCCGCCCGCGTTCTTCGCGCACGAAGCGATCGGCGGCCTGTCCGAAGCGTGGGCGCCACAGCGCCAGCGCCGCCTTCGGAACGGCGAGCGCGCTGAACACGTCGTCGGCGATGGTGGTGAGCTCCAGCGCGGCATCGTCCGGTAGCTCCGACGGGAATTTCCGCAGGAAAAGCTCCAGCGCCCGATGGATCGCGGTGCCGCGTTCGAGCGGTCCTATCTCGGCGTCGAGCGGATCGAGCGGCTCGAGCGCAAGGACGCGCCGCGCGTAGATGGCGTACGGATCGCGCAGCCACTTCTCGATTTCGGTGAAAGAAAGCTTTCGCGGCCGTGCGGCAACGGGTGGACGCGGCGCCGGGCGCTCGATGCGTCGCACGGGGCCGGGTTCGGCGAACGCGCGCGCGATGTCGAGAAGATGGTCGGCGCGCGAGAGCTGTCCCTCCATCTCGAGGCCGCGCGCGAACTGCATCAGGCGCTGAAGCCAGCGCGACGCGATGGTCGGCGTGCCTTCGGATTTGAGGGCCCGGGTGAGGATCACGTTCTGCGACGAGGTAAGGGCCGCGAAATCGTGTGCGGCAAGTCCGATGGCGCGCTCGGGCGGATCGAGGCCGATGGCCTTGCGCATCGGGCGCGACAGCCACGGATCGATCGCCGCGGCGCGCGGCCAGCTTCCCTCGTTCAAGCCGCCGAGCACGACGAGATCGAAATCCTGCAGCCGCGCTTCGAGCGGGCCGAGGATCGCCAGGCGCGGATGGCGGTTATAGGGCGGGCGCACCGCGCCGGCCTCTGCGCCGTCGCGGAAGAGCCGCGCATAGGAGCCTGGATCGATATCGGGCAGCTCGTGCGCAGCATCGAGAAATGCCTCGACGAGACCCTTCGCCGCTTCGCCGGCCTCGCCACGCCAGAGCGCCGTCGCGCCGTCACTGCCCGTTGCAACGCGTTCCGCCGCCGCGGCGTGCGCGGTCAGCAGGTCGAGGAGCGCAACGCGATCCGCCAGCATCAGCGCTTCGAATGGTGCAAGACAGTCCGCGACCTGGTCGAACCAGAGCCGGAACGCTTTGCCGGTATCGGTTTGCGCAAGCCTGCGATGCAGGCCCGCGAGGCCGGGATCCGGGCGCGGCCCGCGCAGGGCCAGGTCGAGCGTTCGCGCGTGATTGCGGAATTCGCCGGCATCGCGGCCGAGCGTCGCGAGCGGATGCTTGAGAAGCGAAAGCAGCGGCACGGGCGAAAACCCCGCGTCGGCGGCATCGGCAAGCAGGCAGAGGAGCGAGCCAGGTGCCGTGTGCGCGAGCGGGCGGCCTGCGGAATCGTCGATCGCGATATCCCAACGTGCGAGTTCTGCCGCAACCCGGCGCGCCAAGGCCCGATCCGAGGTGACGAGTGCGGCCGTGCGGCCTTTGGTTTCAAGCGCCTCGCGCAAGGCGAGGGCGACAACTGATGCCTCCTCCGCAGGATCGGCCGCCTGCAGCAGCGCCATGCCGTCGAGGCCGCCACTGACCGCCTCGCCTCCGTCTTCGGCAATGGCGCGCCAGGCATCCGTCGTCGGCGCGGGGCGAAGTGTCTCGCGCAGAAAGGCTTCGCGCGCGGGATTGACCCGCGAAGTGACCGACCAATCCTCGACATTGGCGCGCGTCACGCCGATCCGCTCGAGCAATTGGCGCATGCCGAATTGCGGATGGCCCGGGTCTTCGGTGAGGCCCATCCAGGTTTCTTCGTCGAGTCCGCGATCTAATCCCGGCAGGATGACCGCACCCTGCGGCAGTCGCGCAATTGCGCCGAGCAATCCGGCTGTCGCGGGAATGCTCCCGGTGGAGCCCGCGGCGAGGATCGGGCGGTCGGGTGCGCTCGCCCTGAGCTTCTGGGCGAGCAACGCGATCGCCGCATTTCGCCGCGCGGAGGGGTTCATCGCGGCCTCCGCCTGCAGCAATTGCGGCCATTGCATTCGCAGCAACGTCAGGAAGGCACGGATGTCGCTCCAATGTTCGGCGAGCGCGGCCGGAATGACGTGGTCTAGCCTTTCGAGATCGGCGCCCTGCGTCTCGACTTCGTCAAGAAGCGCAGACAAGCCGTCGGCCAGCGCGGTACTTTGCGAAAAGGTCAGTTTTTCGCCGCGCTCCGCCACCCGCCAGCGCTGAATCAACGTCGCGAGCAGGAGCCGGCGGCGGATCGGCGAGATCGCCGGCGGCAGCGCAAAGGCCTCGTCCGTCTCGTCGAGCAGCAAAGCGTCCTCGTCCACGTCGCCGAGAGGCCGGAAATCGGGCAGGAGCACCGCGCCGCCCAGCACACGCGCAAACGCGTCGCCGAAATTGCGCGCCGCGCGCCGCGTCGGCACGTAGATCGTCGCATTCGCCAGCGCCAGCGGCTCGGCGCCCACGCGTGCGAGCAGCCCGGCCGCCAGAGTCTCGGCGAACGGCGCGCTAGCCGCGATGGTGAAAATCTTGGCGCCGGTATCCGTCACGCGCGCGGATGGAGGTCGGCGAGGTAGGCTTCGGCGTCGACGCGCGCCTCCGGGGTGCCCACATGCATCCATACGCCGTCGAGGCGAATACCGAACAGCCGGCCTTTTTCGATGGCGCGGTCCCACACGAGGTTGGTGGAGAACGCGCCCTTGGGCGAGTTTGCGAAGAGCCGCGGATGGATGATCTGGACGCCTGGATATGCGAAGGGCGAAACCCGGCCCTCGGGTACGCGCGAAAGATGTCCGTCCGCATCCATCATGAAGTCGCCGGGGCCCTCGTAACCGATGGATGTCACCATCGATGCCATCAGCAGCAGGGCGTCCATCTCAGCTTCGTCCCAGCGCGCGATCATGCGTTCCAGCGCGTGACCGAAGCCCTCGATCCAGATCGAGTTGGAGTTATGGATGAAGAAGGGTTCGTCGCCGAAATGGTGGAGCGCGCGCGCAACGCCGCCGCCGGTGCCGAGCAGCTCGCCCGTCTCTTCCGAAATCCGGATCTCGACGTCCCTGCGTTTCACCAGATGCGCTTTGAGGCTATCGCCGCGAAAATGGACGTTGACGACGATCATCGTGACGCCGGCCGCGATAAGCCGGTCGATGGCATGGTCGATCAGCGCCTTGCCGCCGACCTGCACCAGCGGCTTGGGAATCGCGTCGGTCAGCGGCCGCATGCGCGTGCCGAGCCCGGCCGCCATGATCATCGCGCGGGTCGGGCGGCTCATGCTTTCTCCGATCGCGGAACTGTCCGCGCTTCGAGCGGAATCGTCTTGTCGACCCAGGTCTTGATGGCGGCGAGCGCCGGGTGGGCAAGATCGCGGCTCAGATAGGACCACACGCGTGGCAGGTAGCCGAGATAGCGCGGCTTGCCATCGCGCACATGAAGCCGCGCGAAGATGCCAGCGATCTTGGCATTGCGCTGCGCCGCCATGACCGCCATCTGGCCGCGGAAATCGGGTTCGTCGAGGGGCGTTCCTTGCGCACGCATCGCATTGAGATAGTGACGCGTAGTCGCCTCGGCGATTTCCGGCGCAACATCGCGGCGGGCGTCTTCGATAAGGGAGATGAGATCGTAGGCTCTCGTACCGGCCACGGCATCCTGGAAATCGATGAGTCCGACCCGCGCGGCCCCCGCGCGCGCGGGCAGCCAGATCAGGTTCTGGGCATGATAGTCGCGATGAACAAAGACCGCCGGATCGGTGAGTTTTTTCGCGAGCGCATCACGCCAAAGCGCCCGATGCTCTTCCGTTTCCGTGTGCGTAGCCTTGCGACCGAGTGCGAGCGGCACGAACCATTCGGTCAGAAGATCGATCTCGGCCAACAGCGCGGTCTGATCGTAGGCGTGAAGCGGCATGTCCGGTGGCAGCACCGACGGCGCGCCGCCCGCATGGAGCTTCGCCAGCACTTCGGCCGCCGCCTGGTAAAGCGCGTGCTCGTCTGCGCCATTTGCCAGTTCGTCGGCGTAAAGACCTTCACCCAGATCCTCGATCAGCGCGAAGCCCTTTTTCGGATCGCAGGCGTAGACTTCGGGAGCGCTCAATCCTGCCGCGCGAAGATAGTTGGCTGTCGCGACAAAGCGGCTGCAATCGGCGCCCGCGAGTCGGGCGATGGCGTTGTAGCCGAGCGCACGGCGCTGTTCGGGCGTTGCGGTTGCGGGCGCGGCCGGCGTCTCGGCCGCCTGCGGCTGATCCATCAGCATCGCCTTGCGCCCGTTCATGGCGACGCGGATGTAGCGCCGCGTCGAGGCGTCGCCGGGAAGAGGCGACTGCGCGGCCGCGCTCCATCCGGCGTCGCGCAGGAAATCTGCGATCTCGGCCTTGCGCTCAGGAGGCATCTTGCGCGACCTCCGACAGAAGGCTCCGCCACCGCGCTTCGCCGGACAGAGTGGCGCGCCGCCGCGTTTCTCCTTCGAGGCTCAGCCGGACATTCAAAGACATCTGCGGAAGCCTGTTGCCGGCCCGTTCGGGCCACTCGATGAGCACCGCGCCGTCGTCCAGCGCCTCGTCGAGGCCAAGCTCGTCGAGTTCGCCCGCGTCTTCGATGCGATAGAGGTCGTAATGGCGCACGGTGAGAGTTTTCGTCTCGTATTCTTGCACAAGGGTGAAGGTCGGACTCGGCACGTTCTCCCCGACGCCGATCGCCCGCAGGATGGCGCGCGCGAGCGTCGTCTTTCCGGCGCCGAGATCGCCTTCGAGTGCTATTCCGCAGCCTTTGGCCAATCCTGCGGCAATCCGCGCGCCGAGCCGGGCCGTGGCCGTCGGGTCGGGAAGCGGGATCACGCCTTCAAAGCCTTGAGAATCCTTCGGCATTGCCCTGTTGTAGCCCGCGCAGACCCGACCCTCAACGTGGCGCAAGCGGTTGATTCTGCAAGGGGGCTCGGACATCTTACCGGCCCTTCGGACCTGTCTGTCGCGATCCGAGCGGTTTGGGATTTTCATGGCGGAACGCATCGTTATCGTCGGCGCCGGACAGGCGGCCGCGCAGGCCGTCGCGACGCTTAGGGCCGAAGGCTTTGCCGGCGCAATCACGCTCGTCGGCGACGAGCCCTATCTGCCGTATCAGCGGCCGCCGCTCTCCAAGGCCTATCTGATCGGCACGCTCGAACGCGAGCGGCTGTTCCTGAAGCCCGAGGCCTTTTACGACCAGGCGCAGTGCGGGCGCATGCTCGACGTCACGGCGACGAAAATCGATCGCGCGGACAAGACGGTCGCGCTCTCCGACGGGCGCACGCTGTCCTATGACAAGCTCCTCCTGGCGACCGGTTCGCGCGTGCGCAAGATCGCCTGTGCGGGCGCCGATCTCGACGGCGTCCACTATCTGCGCGGCATCGACGACGTCGACGGCTTGCGCGCCGTGTTCGGTCAGGGCAAGCGCCTCGCGATCGTCGGCGGCGGTTATATCGGCCTCGAGGTTGCGGCCGTCGCGGCGAAGAAAGGCATCGACGTCACGGTCTTCGAAGCGATGGACCGCCTCATGGCGCGTGCGGTGTCGGTGCCGGTCTCCGATTTCTTCGACAAGGTGCATCGCGACGCCGGCGTGAAGGTCCTCCTGCGCACGGGCGTCGAAGCGTTCGAGGGCAAGACGCGCGTCGAAGCGGTCCGGGCGGGCGGCAAGATTTATCCCGCCGATGTCGTCCTTGTCGGCATCGGCATCGTTCCCAATCAGGAGCTGGCGCAGCATGCGGGCCTGGGCTGCGAGGATGGCATCGTCGTGCACCCGGATTGCTCGACGGGCGATCCGGCGATCTTTGCGGCGGGCGACTGCACGCGGCATGTCGGGAGAGAAGGCGTCGCGATCCGGTTGGAATGCGTCCAGAACGCGATCGACCAGGCCAAGCATGCGGCCCTCGCCATGGTCGGAAAGCCCCAGACCTACAGCGAAGTCCCCTGGTTCTGGTCCGACCAATACGACCTCAAGCTGCAGATCGCCGGGCTGGCGCGCGCGACCGACCGGATCGTGGTCAGGGGCGATCCGGCGGCCCGGAAATTCGCGGCCTTCCATCTGCGCGACGGGGCCGTGGTCGCCGTCGAAGCCGTAAACGCTGCACCGGAATACCTGGTCGGACGCAAGCTGATCGCCGGGGGTGTTAAGGTTGCGGCGGAAAGGCTTGCAGACACGGCCATTCCTATGAAAAACATCGGGTGACGCCACCGTCATCGTTCTGGCGCCAAGGGAGCAGGCATGCCGAAGGTCAAATACATCGAGCACACGGGCAAGGAGCACGACATCGAAGTGCCCGAGGGCTGGTCGGTCATGGAAGGGGCGGTGAAGAACCTCATCCCCGGCATCGACGCCGACTGCGGCGGCGCCTGCGCCTGCGCGACCTGCCACGTCTACGTGGACGAGGCCTGGTTGTCCAAGCTCACGCCCAAGGAAGACATGGAGCAGACCATGCTCGACTTCGCCCAGGACGTGGAGCCCAACAGCCGGCTCTCCTGCCAGATCAAGGTCACCAAGGCGCTCGACGGCATCATCGTGCGCATGCCGAAAAGCCAGCACTGACCTTCAAGCGTCGCGCTTATGTCCAGGCCTTTTGTTCACGCGGTGCCGCGGAGCCGCGGAGGACCAAAGTCGTGGCTTCCGGATTTGCGCCGGTCGACGGTTCGCCGGCGCGCTTCGCACGCCAACTGAATCTTCGACATGCGCGACTGCGAGATAGTTCCGCCCCGGCTGAGCGCCTTCGCGTGAACCAGAGATATCGACACATCGGCGCTGCCGACGATCGAACGCTATGCCGTCCGCCGCCCGGTTCCTGACGTCGGCGGCTCGTCGTGGATGCGGCGCGGCAGGTGGCAGCGCACCAGCGTGCCGCGTTCGCTTTCGATCTCGACCCAACCGTCATGCAGCTCGACGAAGCGGTTGACGAGCGCGAGGCCTAGGCCCGCGCCGGCGCGGTTGCCCGAACGGCTCTTCGCCGAGAAGCGCTCAAAGACGCTGGCCTTCACTTCCGGCGCGAGGCCCGGGCCGTCGTCGGCGACGAAGATCTGCACGTCGTCGTTCTGGATCGTGCCGCCCAGGGTGATCGTGCCGCCGCGCGGCGTGTACTTGAAGGCGTTCGACAGAAGGTTGAACGCAACCTGGCGCAGCCGCCGAGCGTCGCCGAGGAAGGTGCCCGCATCCGGCTTGCAATCGGCCACCAGAGTCAGGTCCGCCTTCGAAGCCCACTCGCGCGCATGCGCGGCGACATCGCTCAGAAGCTCGTTGAGATCGATGCGTTCGAGCTCGAGCCTGAGCGCGCCGGATTCGATCAATGCCAGATCGAGGATGTCGTTGACGAGGTTCTTGAGCGAGTTCGAACCGGAGACGATCGCATCGACATATTCGCGCTGGCGCGGATTGAGTGCACCGGGCACTTCCGTCGACAGGTGCTCGGAAAAGCCCAGGATCGTATTGAGCGGCGTGCGCAGCTCGTAGGACACGTGCTTGATGAAATCCGATTTGAGCCGGTCTGCGGTTTCGAGCGCATCGTTGCGGTCGCGAAGCGCGCTCTCGATCCTGAAGCGGTCGGTCACGTCGGCGAAGGTTGCCAGCGTCGCGCCGTCGGGAAGAGGCGAGAGCGCCAGCGCCAGGATCGTGCGGTCATTGCGCTCGATCTCGCCCATGTCGCGCTTGGCCGAGGAGCCCGACACGATGTTCTGGATCAGCCGTTCCCACATCGCGCCATCGCCGAATTTCTCGGCGCAGGCTGCGGCGATCGCGCGGACATGCGGCTCGCCCGCGAGATCCTTCGGCCGCAGGTCCCAGATTTGCGCGAACGCGGCGTTGTGCAGCTTGAGCTTGCCGTCGGGGCCGAACACGGCGACGCCTTCCTGCAGCGTGTCAAGCGTGGCGGACTGCACCTTTATCAGCGTGTTGTACGAGCTCTCGAGCGTAATCTTCTCGGTCACGTCCTCGTAGAGAAAGGTCAGGCCGCCGAAAGGATGCGGCTGGGCGACGACGCGCAGCGTCTTGCCGCCGGGCAGGTGCCAGAGCTCCTCGGACGGATATTCGCGCGGATTTTCGTAGAGCCTGAGTTGCTCGCGCTTCCACGCCTGATAGTCGCGCTGTTCCGGCAGCTTCCGCCCTTCGCGCAGGCGGTCGAGAATCTCGCTGTCGCCCGGATGGGCGTCGAGCCATGCTTCGGGCAGCGTCCATAGCCGCGCGAAGGCGCGATTGTAGAAGGTGAGCTTCTGGTCGTGGCCGAATATCGCGACCGCGGTGGCGAGCTTGTCGAGCGTATCGGCGTGGGCGTCGATGTGCTGTTGCAGCCGCGCTTCGGCCGCGGAAACGTCCGTTACGTCGATTGCGGTGCCGACGATGCCAGTGTCCTCGAGCGGGATTTCGGTGAAGGCCAGGGCACGGCGCTGGCCCGCGACGATGGCGAAGCGTTTGGCTTCGATCGTCTGGTCTTGCGTTCGCGCGGTGGCGGCGAGATCGCGCTCGGTGCGGTCGAGCGCCAGCTGCTGCGTGCGTGCCGCCTCGACATCTTCCGCGCCCGTCGCCTGCAGGAATGCCTTGTTGCCCCAGGCGAGCGCGAGGTTCTTGTCGCGCAGCCACACCGGAATGGGCAGCGCATCGACGACGCGTCGAAAATCGGCGCCCGCCGAGGCGGCCGTCTCCGGCGACAGCCAGATCGCGGCCATGCCGCCGACGGCGCGGCCGCGCAGATGCACCTTCCGGCTGTTCTTGTCATGGACGGCGAAGGTGAAGGCAGTGCCGCGATCGCTCAATCCGTCAAGGGCTTCGCTCAACTGCGTCGCTTCGGCTCCTTCCAGGCAGGAATTGAGCAGCGCCTCCGCGCCGCTGTAGGACGCCGCCGCATCGCGGTCGCGGCCCCATACGATAAGGGCTTCCTTGCTCGCCGTGAGAAGCGCGTCGCGTTCGCCGACGGCCGCACGGGTGCGCGCGGCGGCGTTGCGCAAAAGCCGGCGGAGCCGCGCACCGGCGTTCTGCTCGGCCAGCGCCCACAGCCCTGACGCTATGGCGAGCGCCACGGCGCCGGTCGCGATGGCGGCCAGCACCATCCCTTGCTCCGTCGCAGTGGGATCCGCGGCCCAGGCAGATGTCGGCGCTAGGACAGCAGCGAATAGCGCGAAGCCGAGGCTTCCTCGCTTCTTCGATAATCCCCCGACGCCAGAGCCCTGGTTCTGTCCCAGCTTGGGACGCATCCCGGACAATCCCCGAATTTGCCGCTTTGCGGCGAATCACCTTGTGGAATCAAGACGATATAGAGCGAGTCCGAGTCCGGATAGGGATTGTGGTTAAAAAAGTGTAAACGCCTACTCCGGGTGTGCGGCGCCATATTTTGCGGTTCGGACCCAATTCGCGAGTTCAGATCAGGGCACTAGGAAATCCGGGTACGGAATGTCGGCAGCTTGGTGCAAAACCAAGCGCCGCGCCCGGTGTTCCGGACGCGGCGTTTGTTGTTGATCGTTATGCGTCTCTCAGTAGCGGTACTGGTCGGGCTTGAAGGGGCCCGCTTGCGGCACGCCGATATAGGTCGACTGCTGAGGCGTCAGCTGGGTCAGCTTGGCGCCGACCTTCTCGAGATGCAGGCGCGCGACCTTCTCGTCGAGATGCTTGGGCAGCGTGTAGACCTTCTTCTCGTACTTGCCCGGATTTCCGAAGATCTCCATCTGCGCCAGCGTCTGGTTGGTGAAGGACGCGCTCATCACGAAGCTTGGGTGGCCCATGGCGTTGCCGAGATTCACGAGACGGCCTTCCGACAGAAGGATGATCCGCTTGCCGCCCGGGAATTCGATCTCGTCGACCTGCGGCTTCACATTGGTCCATTTGAAATTGCGCAGCGACGCGACCTGGATCTCCGAATTGAAGTGGCCGATGTTGCAGACAATGGCGCGATCCTTCATGGCGCGCATGTGATCGATGGCGATTACGTCGACATTGCCTGTCGCCGTCACGAAGATGTCGGCGCGGGGCGCCGCGTCATCCATGGTCGTGACCTCGTAACCTTCCATCGCGGCCTGCAGCGCGCAGATCGGATCGACCTCCGACACCAGCACGCGGCAGCCGGCCTGGCGCAGCGAGGCGGCCGAGCCTTTGCCCACGTCGCCGAAGCCGGCAACCATCGCGACCTTGCCGGCCATCATCACGTCGGTGCCGCGGCGGATGCCGTCCACCAGCGATTCCCGGCAGCCATAGAGGTTGTCGAACTTCGATTTGGTGACGCTGTCGTTCACGTTGATGGCGGGGAAGAGGAGGCTTCCGTCCTTTTCCATAAGGTAGAGACGGTGAACGCCGGTCGTCGTTTCCTCAGTCACGCCGCGGATGTTCTTGGCGAGTTCCGTGTACCAGCCGGGCTTCGCCCTGAGCCGCGCCTTGATGGCCGCGAAGAGGACTTCTTCCTCTTCGTTCGTCGCCTTGTCGAGGAACGCCGTGTCGCCCTTTTCCGCGCGCAACCCGAGATGGACCAGCAGCGTCGCGTCGCCGCCGTCATCGAGAATCATGTTCGGCGTGCCGCCGTCGTGCCATTCGAAAATGCGGTGGGTGTAGTCCCAGTACTCGTTAAGGCTCTCGCCCTTCACTGCGAAGACGGGCGTGCCGGCCGCGGCGATCGCGGCGGCGGCGTGGTCCTGCGTGGAGTAGATGTTGCACGAAGCCCAGCGTACGTCGGCACCCAGCTCCTTCAGCGTCTCGATCAGCACGGCGGTCTGGATCGTCATGTGCAACGAGCCCGCTATGCGCGCGCCTTTGAGCGGCTTCTTGGCGCCAAATTCCGCGCGCGTGGCCATCAGTCCGGGCATTTCCGTCTCGGCGATGTCGATTTCCTTGCGTCCCCATTCGGCGAGGGCGATGTCTTTGACGATCGAGTCGGTGTTGGCCATGAGGGGCTCCTGGGGGTTGGGCGGGGCGTTCGGGCCGGGCGGATATAGCAGCCGATCCACACCCTAGCAAGAAAACATATAAAGAAATATGCATGTCTTTATCTGTTCAAGACGTCTGTCGTCACAAGAACTTCTGGAACAAGCTTTAAACAATTGATTTGGTTGATTTCTCGCGCGAACCGTCTGCGGCCGCGGCGAACTGGTAGGCGCGCGCCAGATCTCGTGTCAGGTTCCATTTTCGCCAGCTCGAAGCGATTGCCCCATGCTCCTTCGTCTAATCCGAATTGCGATGCTCGGTTGCATGTCCCTGTTGGCGGCGGGCGTCGCCGCCCGCGACGCCCACGCGTCGCCCTGGGCCGAGGTGGGCGATTCCCAGCTTCGCTCCGACATCGAGGTGCTCGCCGCCGCCGGCGTCATCGACGACATCACCACGCATTGGCCATTGCCGTGGGCCGGGCTTCTGGCACGACTGAACAATCCGTCCGCGCTCGACGGGCAGCCCGACTACGTGCGCGAGGCGGCAGAGCGCGTGCTCGACAAGGCGCATGACGGCATGCATCTCGACAGCCTGAAATTCGAGGCCACGGCGTCGGCCACGAACGACTTCTCCGTCGTCTACGCATTCGACGGCCTCGACCGTGAGACGGGGCAGGCCCAGGTGTCGGGCGAATACATGGATGAGAGCTCCGCGATCCGGATCAACGCGGGTGCCATCGTCGACAAGAAGAACGGCCACACCGAATTCATGCCGGACGGAAGCTATGCCGCA
The DNA here is from genome assembly GCA_963802815.1 of uncultured Alphaproteobacteria bacterium. Lineage (GTDB taxonomy): Bacteria > Pseudomonadota > Alphaproteobacteria > Micropepsales > Micropepsaceae > Rhizomicrobium. Next base: position 5,033 of record CAWDKN010000029.1, on the reverse strand, counting down.
ACCACGAAGTGGGGCGCGCTTCTCTACGCCGGCTATATCACCCATTGGTGGGGACCGGGCTGGATCTCCGCGCTGTCGCTGTCGAACAACGCGCGGCCGATGCCGCAGATCGGCATCGAGCGGCTCGACACCGCGCCGTTCAGGTCGCCGTGGCTATCCTGGATCGGACCGTGGCAGATGGAGTTCTGGGTCGGCTGGCCGATGATCTCCCGCGTTGCAACGAACACATTGCTCGACGGCTTTAAGTTCACCTTCAGTCCCCGTCTGGCCTGGAGATCGGACTTGTCAGGACTGACGAGCTTTGCGGCAAGGGTCATCCCTGCAAGCCGCTCGCCACCTATCTCGACATCCAGAACGATCGGCTGCATCCGAGCCGGACGAACGACGAGGGAAATATCGACATTCGCTACACCGGCTCGGTAGGGAGCCAGCTATTCGCCGTCTACGCGCAATTCATGAACGAGGACACCAATCCCTTCGTCCACTCCGAATTGAGCCATCTGTTCGGAGCCACGACCTGGATCCCGATCGATGCCACTCGGGTTCGCCTGACCGCGGAGTACACGGACAGCGTCGCCACGCGGGATATCTTCAGTTTCGGAAAAGTCGACTACGGCCTGTCGTATCATGACGCCAAGTACATCGATGGAATGCGATTCGAAGGCCGCACGATCGGCTTCAGCTTGGACAGCGACTCGCGCTTGGCGACGCTGCAGGCGAGCTGGATCGGCCCCAATGCGATCACATATACGTTGACCTACGATCATGCGTCGGTTGGCTCGATCCATTCGCCGCCCAACGCGAATATCGTCACCACCGTACCGGTTACGATAAACCTCGGCGAAGCTCGCGTGACATTTCCGTTCCGCGGCTTGAATTTCGATCTCGCCGGCCGGCTGCAGGACGACCAGCCGCGGCCCGATCGCGGCTTTGAAGCTTCGATAGAAGCAGCGGTCCGGGTCACGCTTTAGAGGAGCGCATGCCGCGGTCGAAGATTCAGCCCGGGCCGTCGACGCGATAGCCCGCCTTGCGCAGGCGCGCGGGAACGCCGCCGGGCCCTGCAAGATGGGCCGCGCCGACCGTGACGAAATAGGTCTGATCGGTCGTGTCGAGCATGGTCTCGAGCTCGCCGACCCACCGCGCATTGCGGTTGTCGAGAATGATTTTCCGGAACGCCGGATCGCGTCCGAACGCGTCGCTGCTCGATCTGGCGATCGCGTTCACGTCGCCGCGAGACCAATCGGCCACCATGGTGTCGACGGTCGCCGTCCCGGTCGATTTGGTTGCTTCCGCGATCTGTTCGCTCAAGGACTCGACGCCGGCCTTCTGTTCTTCCGGCGTGATGATATTGAGCTGATCCTCGAAGCTTTCGAGGCCGCGCGTCGTCTTGTGCGCGGCCGTGGCGACGGCATAGACCTGCCGGTCGACGCCGCGCTCGGCGTCGTAGTCGGAGCGCGCGAACTGGGCCGTTTCGAACACCATGGCCGCGAGCCAAGGCTTCAGCCGGTCGATGTAGCCCGGGGAGATCTGGAGCACGCCGAGCGCCTGGTCGTAGCCGGCGACCATTGTCGTAGGCAGCGAACCTCTCAGGCTTCCGCCCGGCGGCAACAGGCCGTGCTGGTCCATGATCTCCTTCTGGATCTTCTGCATCTTTTGAGAGTTCCTGAACCTGCTCGTCCAGCGGGATCTCGAAAACGAAGACGTCGGCGGAGTTCATGGCCGCAGCGATTTCCTTGGTCTGCCAATGCACGTTTGGCGGCAGCACATGGATCGATCCCAGCAGATAGGCCGTGCCCCTCAGGCCGTGGACCGTCCACATGGCGGGATGGGCCTCGATCGTCGTTCCATCTGCCGCGGCCGCTTGCGGCGCGGCGGCAAGGGCACAAAGCACAAGAAGCAAGCGCAGGCGTTTGGACATGGTCGCTCCGACCCGGGATTTGGGCCGGCAGTGTCGCGCCTCCACCGTTAACGGCTTGCAAATCCCAAGATCTTAACCATCGGGACTCCCGTCACGGGCCATCCACCCTGTAGCCCTCGGCCCTGAGGAGGGCTGGAACGCTTGTCGGTCCCGCCAGATGGCCGGCGCCGACCGTCACGAGGAAGGTCTTGTCCTCATCGAGCATTGTCTCGATCTTGCGGACCCAGGCGCGGTTGCGGTCGTCCAGGAGCTCCGCGCGCGCGCCGGGATAGAGGGCAAACTCGCCGTTCATCAGCGCGTCGATCTTAGCGACATCGCCCCTGGACCACGCGGCAACGAAGCGGGGATAGTCGTCCGTTTTCGTGCGCGCCTGCTCGAGCTCCACTTCGAACTCCTGAAGCTCCACAGTCGCGTCGTCCGGGACGATCAGTGCGATCTGTTGGTCGATCGTCTCGAGATAGCGCATCTCCTTGTGCCTCGCGGCCGCCTCCTTCATCAGCACGATGTCGACGCCGGAATTGGGCGAGGCGTTGTCCTTCATGATCTGCGTGACGTCCATCAGGAGTGCCACGAGCCACGGCCGTTTGCCGTCGACCGCGGCAGGCGACATTCCGAGCGCTGCGAGATCGGCGTCGTAGTCGAGCTGGCTCGCGGTCGGCAGCATCGCGCGCAGGCTCTGGCCCATCGGGAGCGATCCCTTGTCGGCGATGAGCGCCTGCACCTTTTGCAGCATCGCCTGGTCTAGGGCCGTTTCGAACACGAAGACGTCAGCGCGTGCGATCGCGTGCGCGATGTTGGGAGCACGCCAGTCGACGTTCGGCGGCAACAAATGCAGTGAACCAAGAAGGTAGACCATGCCGTGCCGGCCGTGGATCTTCCACAGCGCTGGGTGAGCCGCGACGGGTGGAAGGGGATTTTGCCCATTCGGCAACACGACGGCCGGCGCCGCGGTGGGCCCATCGTTGGGCGACACCGCATCGGCCTGAGCAATTCCGCCGCAGAGCGTGAGCAAGAGTAGAAACACGCGGCCGCGCATTCGTCAGGGCCCGTCGACGGTGTAGCCGTCGGCGCGCAGCAGCGCAGGAAGGCCGGTCGGCCCTACGAGGTGGGCGACGCCGACTGTGACGAAATAGGTGCGGTCCGCGCCGAGCAGACCCTCGAGGCGGTCGGCCCAGGCGCGGTTGCGCGCGTCGATCAGATTGCGTCCGTCCGGGTCGCTCGCGAAATTCGTATCGATAAGCCGCGACAGGGTCGCCACGTCGCCGCGGCTCCAGGCGTCGATGAGGGCGTCCTCGCGTTGCGGCTGGTTGCTGAAATCGCCGACCAGCGCGCTGAAGCCGGCGAGGCCTCTGGCCGCGTCGAACCGCGCGAGGAACTCGAGCTGCTGGGACGTCGTATCGAAGTAGCGCACCGTCCTGTCGGTTCGTTCCGCGTAGCCGAGCATCAAGTTGTCCGGCGCGGCGCTCGAGTTGAATTTGCGCTTGTACATGTAGGACACGGTCAGCACGACGGCGGCGAGCCACGGACGCATGTCGTCGAGCGTCGACGTCTGCATGCCGGCGCGCGCGCAGGCGGCCGCATAGTCCTTCTGCGCCACGGGCGAAAGGAGCGAAGACAAAGTCTGCCCGTCGGGGAGGCGCCCGCGCGCGACGATGAAGCGCGTCGCCTCTGCCTCGTCGTCCTTTCCGGCCGGGACTTCGAAGATGAAGGTGCCCGAGGACTTCGCGGCGTCGTCGATTGCGGGGCTGCGCCAGACCATGCTCCGCGGCAGCACGTGCACCGAGCTCAGGATGTAAGCCGTGCCGTCCTTGCCGTGCACGGTCCAGAAGGCCGGATGTGCGACAGTCTGCGCGCCCGCGTTGGCCCCTGCAGGCGCGACACCGGACACCACAGCGAGAATTGCGAGGAAGAGCAATCGCCCGATTGCAGACGGAGTTTAGACAAAGCCGTGCAGGGCTGGAAGACGCCGGCGGGCTTTATCCCGTAAATCGGCAGCTCACTCTTCGCCGAACTTGGCCTCGATCAGGGCGAGGACCGCCGTCATGGCCTGGTCGGCATCGGGGCCAGTCACGTCGATCCGGATTTCGGTGCCGAGGCTCGCGGCCAGCATCATCAGTCCCATGATCGAGCGCGCATTCACGCATTGCCCGTCCTTCGACACCATGATCTGCGAGCGGAATTGGGCGGACGCCTCGACGAGCTTCGCGGACGCGCGCGCGTGAAGTCCGCGCTTGTTCGGAATCGTCGCGGTCGCGCTGCGCCGCTCGCCATCGCTCATTAGTGCGTACCGCCCACAAGATCGGACGAGCCCGCGCGCATGTACTTGCGCCCGGCGTCGATGGCTTCCTTCACCGCCTGCTCGAGCGGCAGCTTTGTGCGCACGTCGATGAGCTTGATGAGGCTAGGCAGGTTGACGCCCGCGAGCGACCTCGATTTTCGACTTTTCGAGCAGCGTGAGCGCGAGATTGCACGGCGTGCCGCCGAACATGTCGGTCGCGATCACCACGCCCTGGCCGAGATCGACGGATTTGGCTGCCGCCGCGATCTCGCGCTGCCGCCGTTCGATGTCGTCTTCCGGCCCGATGCAGACGGCGCGCAGATGCGTCTGAGGCCCCACCATGTGCTCCATCGCGGAGATGAATTCCTGTGCCAGGCGGCCATGGGTGACGAGAACGATGCCGATCATGATGTGTCCCAAAATGGTAGCGAACGATATCAAGCCTGTGTGGCGAAGGAAGGGCCGGAAAGCCGCCTTTAGGGCTTGACAGTTTCGCGGAAGAGGCCGTGCGAGAATGCGGCTGCCGGCTGCGACAATTTTCTCGGTGGCGGAGATTTCGAATGCCGAAATCTTAACCACAGGCGGGCGTGCGGCGGCGGGGAGGCCAAGGGCCTTGGGCGGCGCGTACAACCCGTGAGCGGGTAGCCTTGCAACCCTGGAGGCAAGCGAAACAGCCAGCGTGATCCGCGCGTCGCGTGCATGGGGAAATTCCAGGATGCCTATGCCGCGAACCTCGAGCAGCCCCGCAATCGATTTCGGCGCGCGCCCCCAGAGCCTGCCGCGAGCCACGAAAAGGTTGGTCCGATCGTCGCTGACGAGCTCGGCGCCCATCGCGAT
>CAWDKN010000028.1:0-9638 GCA_963802815.1 uncultured Alphaproteobacteria bacterium | reverse complement strand
CTTTCGCGTCCGCGCCCCAACGCAAATAACAGTCCCGGGCTTCTCTCAAATAGACGTGAGCGATTTTGCAAGATCTAGTGCCGAATAAAATCGTGCTGCGCATTCGTTGGCGACCGCCTCACAATGCACGAAACCACTGTCGTTCGCCGAACGGATCGCCGCTTCGTAGAAATGTTCAGCGTCGATCATCCGGCCCTCGATGCGCGCGATTTCCGCGCTGACGAGCGCAGTCTTATTTTGGAAATTTGCAGGGCAATGCAGTGCCCATATCTCGAGCTGTCGGTGATGGCCGTCAAGGGCGGCAAAATGCTCTTGTCTCTCTTCGGAAGAAGCGGAGTGCCAGGCGGCAGCATGGGCCAGGGCTGCATAGAAGCGAAAATCGCCCGTTTCCACCTGCGATGCCGCCGGCCAAAGCAACAGATGGGCTTTCTGCGACGCCTCGACAGCCGAGGCATAATCGCCAGCGATAAATCTGGCCTGCAGCTTTCTAGTCCAATAGAAAAATTCGGCCAGAGCCAGCACCGGATTGCTTGCGAAACGAAGTTCGGTGTCCAATTCGCTATAGTCGTGGGCGTCGAAGCATCCAAAGGTCGGAGTCAGGCCGCGAAGCGTACGAATGAGGCCCAAATTCACCCTACAATTCTCGATCACCAGCCCAAAGCCGGCCTTCTCGACGAAATTGAGGCCCTTCTCAACTTCCGATTGGACCTCGGAAAGAGGGTCGCCTACGGCCAAATAATTGGCGATCAGCGAATGCCAGCTATAGGCAGAGAATGTGAGGTCCCCTGTTCGATATGCTACATCGAAAGCACGCCGGAGCAGTTCACGTCCCTTCGCGGCATGTTTCGCCCACGGCGTTAGCGTGCCAAACGATGTGTAGGTTCTCGCTTGGTAGCGAGTGAGGTTACGCTTTTCGACGAGATCGTAGCCCAGCTGTCCGAATCGGAATCCATCCGCATAATTGTTGAAGCGCGGCCCAGCGAACATTCCAAACCAGATGTAGCCGAAACACGACGCATCGCAGTTACCGTGCTCCAGGCAAAAACTCACCATGCGGAATACCACTAGCGTGGATAGATTCTCGTCGAAGAACATGGCCGGGTGGACGATTTCGGTGAAAACATCGAGCATGTCGAGGACGTCGGGATCATCGAGCCGCGGCAAATTGATGAGGTCCTCGATCTGACGGGTGCCAACCAACGACCAGATCCGGTCGTACTCCTGCATGACATCATTGCGCGCTGGATGCGCCGACCAATTCGTGCCGTTGCGGCGAAGGTAATCGAGAAACACGTCGATGGCGCGATCACTGCGGTCCAGGGTTGTATAAAGGGTTATCTGCAATCGAGTAACAACCGCAAAGTCGTGGCGGCTTCCGGCACGCCGCGCCAACATGCTCAGGCGGCCTTCGGCGGCGACCATATCTGCAGTGAGCAGTTCACACTCGGCAATCAGAGACTCAATCGCGAAGACAAGGCCATAGTCATGCTCCCAAGCAGCCTCACTCAATAGCGAGCGGCCAGCATGAAGGTATTTCAGGCCCGAGGCGTATGCCGTGGATGCCTTCGCCCGTTTGCCCGCGATAAGATCCAACTCGGCCGCTCGCTCACGCTCACCGACATCAGTGATGAGACTTGAGCCGCGGTTGAGTTGATTGACGATGTCGAAAATCGCTTCTTCCAGCCGCTCTTGCGGGGTGCTCTCCCTGAGAATTCTGCCGATGCGCAAATGGGTCTGAGCGCGCAGCTGCTCTGGAATCAGGAAGTAAGCTGCTTCCTGGACCCGGTCATGAAGGAAACGATAGGAGTTTTCCGAGCGAAAAACGAGGCCGGCGCGAACAGCTTCCCAGAGTTGATCATGCATTTCTTCTTTTGAATGTTGATACACTGTTCGCAGCAGTTCGAACTCAGCACTGTTCCCCAGGCAGGCGAGCTGTTTCAAGGATTCCTGTGTCGCATTCGGAAATCGGCTCAGCTTTCCGACCATCAGGTCTACCACGTTGGCCGTGTAGCCTTTGGCGTGAATGCGATCAACGTCCCACCGCCAGGCCGCAGCAGCCGGCTCGAACCTCAGAAGGCCTTCTTCCTCCAGTTCGGTGACAAACTGAATTGTGAAGAAAGGATTGCCTCCGGTTTTTTCAAAGATCAGCGCCGCCAACGAGCCGACACGTTCCTGCTCACACCGAAGTGAGTCGGAAACCAGGCACGCTACGTCAGTTTGTGTCAGGGGCTGTAGGGCGATGTGATGTATCCTGGCGCCATTGGCCTGCAAACGCTCAAGTGTCCTCAACAGCGGGTGAGTAGGGCCGACCTCGTTATCTCGATATGCGCCGATGAAGATGACATGGTGAACATCCGGCTCCGTAACGAGGTATTCCAGCAGCGTGAGGGTTGCGGCATCCAGCCACTGCAAATCGTCGAGAAAAAGCGCCAGAGGGTGCTCAGCGCGTGCGAAAACACCAAGAAAGCGTCGGAATAACGATTGGAAGCGCGCCTGGGCTTCCTGCGGCGGTAGGTCGACGACAGGCTGCTGCGCTCCTATGATGAGTTCGAGTTCTGGGATCAGAGTTGCAACGAGTTCGCCATTTGCTCCCAACGCCTCAAGCAGGGAGTCGCGCCAATGAGCAATCTCGGTTTCGTTTCCGCCTAGTATTTGTCGAACCAGGGTTCGGAATGCCTGCGCCAGCGTTGCGTAGGGAACATCGCGTTTGTATTGATCGAACTTGCCAGCTGCAAACAGACCGCGCGGTGGCACAAGGGCCTTGTGGAGTTCATTGACGACAGAAGATTTTCCGACACCGGAATAGCCGGAAACCAAAACCAGTTCCGTCCCTTTCTGCCCGACGACGCGGTCGAAGGTCGCAAGCAGGAGTACGACTTCTTTTTCCCGTCCGTAGAGCTTTTCGGGAATTGTCACCCGTTTGGGTACGTCACGTGCGCCCAGCGGAAACGAGTCGATCCGCCCGTGCGCTTGCCAAGTCGAAAGACAACGTTGAAGGTCGGTCTCCAGACCCGCGGCCGTTTGGTAGCGACCTTCTGGAGCTTTTTCCAGCAGCTTTAAGATGATGGTGGAAAGCTGCTCGGGTATTTGGGTGCATCGACGACTCGGCGCCACGGGCACCCTGGCGATGTGGCAATGCACCCATTCCATGGGATCGGTTGCCGCGAACGGCAGCGTTCCCGTCAGCATTTGATAGAACGTAACGCCGAGCGCGTATAGGTCGCTGCGCCAGTCGATGGAGCAATTCATTCGTCCGGTTTGTTCTGGCGCCATGTAGGCCAAGGATCCGGCGATGAACTCGGGAGGCTCGGGCGCCTGACGTTCGCGAGGCAACCGGGAGGCGATGCCGAAACCGGTCAACCAGATTTGGTCGGTGAGGGGGTCGAGAAGAATGTTGGCTGGCTTTATGTCCTTGTGGACCAGGCCGCGCTCATGTAACCGGCTGATGGCATGAGCGATAGCTGGGGCCAGCCGAAGAAAGTGTCCCAACGGCAGGGGCTCGCTCAGCAACGAATCCAGCGTGCTGGTAGTGCGGGACTCAAGCAGCAGTAGCGTTCGACCGCGATTGTGCACAAGTTCCAGCGGTCGAGCCGCCCACGCGCTATCCAGATAGTTCTTGAGTTCGAATTCATGAGCGAGTCGACTGATGGTGGTGGGCGCGGGGTGCTCGGCAACCGGCATCACGGCTATAAGTGCTTGCCGGACACCCTCCGTGTTATTGCGCCACGTTCTGCAATAAAGGCGCTCGCCGTCATCCCACAGCGGTTCGAGAAGTTGGTGTTCCCCACCAACATCGGCCAATGCGAATTCGGTCATCGCGGGCAGCATCGCCTAACCATCCGCTGGAAGCTAAGCTATTCTTGGCCCTTTGATATGCTCCAATCCTGCACGGCTATCTGATACCTTGGTATGTGTCAACGCCATGGTAACACGAGACTTGCCTCATCGCTAACGCCACGGCGGTTTTTAGGCCTCCGATGGCACCAAGTCCCGAGCGATTGCTCCCCGATCGGCAGCATCACACAAAAGACAGCGCCGCGAGGTTCGTTCGCCGTCGCCCAGAGCCGGCCGCCGTGCGCTTCGACGATCGAGCGACAGATCAATAACCCCATGCCCGAACCGTTCGACTTGGTCGTATCGAAAGCCTCGAAGATGCGCGCGAGATTCGCCGGAGGCAGCCCCGGACCGGAATCACTTACCTCGACGAGCACGCCATGCGTCTACGTATTCGCCAGCGAGAAAGCGCACCTGCAGCTCGCGGATGTAGTTCCAACATTCCGGGAGCGCCAGCGCCGGGTTGCCATCCAGATTACGCTCGAGATCATTTTCACGAAACACCGCGAGCCTAGACGGGCGGTCAATCCCCGTAGGCTGCGGATGAGACCGAGCTGGCCCAGTATCCAGCCCTCGATTATTACGAAGCCGACTTTGCAAACAAAGGCGAGCCCGTGTTGCGATGCCGAAACCGGTGAACCAGACTTAGCGTCGTTGCTCCATGTTCTGCAATGAACACGCTCGCCGTCATCCCACAGCGGTTGCAGAAGTCGTTGTTCACCAGCCGTGTCGACCCATGCCAATTCGCTCATCGCAGGCAGTATTGCTAACGAACCATTCGGAACTGAGCTACTCCTGGCGCCTTCATCCTCGCAATTCAGGCGTCGACTCACACCGCCTCATTGAACTTGGTACCTCAGCGATTGGGATCTTGAGGTCCGGGCTGTTTGCAATCCTCCAGCCGATAGAGCGCAACGGCAATAACACTGGTGTATAATGTCTAGGCAATGCAGGAATATGCGAAGACGTAGAATTGGCGGTGGCCGATCAAACAGGGGGCGAGGACGTTTTTGTGCAGACACGTTGCGCAATTGCGGTCATTGATGATGACGATTCATTCAGGATAGCCCTCGTCGATTCGCTTTGTTCACTTGGGTTCGAGACCAGCGGATACAGCTCCGCTCGGGAATTCATCGCCGGGAACGGGCAGGGACTTTGCCGGTTGATTGTAACAGACGTTCATATGCCCGGCATGAGCGGACTGGATCTTATCAGGCATCTCTCAGCTTCGGGTTCGAAGATCCCTGCCGTGTTGATCACCGCACATTCCGAGGCCGGTCTAGATGCGAGGGCGGCCGCCGCAGGCGCGGCCTGCCTTCTCCAGAAGCCATTTGAAATCAATGATTTGATCAAATCGATCGAAGGAGCTCTGGGACCGTGAGTGCGTCACTTCTCATTCGTGCCCTGCGGTCACCATGGCCGAGGTACATCGATCTGCATGGGTTAGATCCCCCGATGTGTCCTGAAAAACGATAACCTTCAAAAATCCCATCCGACGGCTCTGACCCAGTCGCCGCTCTGTGTCAATCGCATCAGCGCTTCCTCGCGGGGGCCTTGAGCTCGCGCCTCAGTGGCCGGCGCTCTGGCCGCCATCGACGTGCAGGATCTCGCCGGTCACGAAGGGTGCGCCTTCCAGGAATAGAACCGCGTCGACAATGTCCCGGGTTTCACCCATGCGTCCCAGTGGATGCAGTTTCGATAGATCGTCGTAAGTTTCCGGACCGTGCATTGGCGTCTTGATGACGCCGGCAGCCACGGCATTTACCCGCACGCCCCTCGATGCGTACTCGATGGCCAGCGATCTCGTCGCAGCATTCAATCCACCCTTCGTCAACGAGGCCAGCACCGACGGCACATGGCTGTTGGCATGGTCCACAAGGCTCGTCGTGATCTGAACGATATGGCCCGAGCCCCGCGTCAACATTCCGGCGGCGACGCGCCTGGTGAGGTGGAAGAAGCTGCCAAGATTGATCGCGAGCACCAAAAGGTAGTCCTCGTCGGTATAGTCGGTGAACGGCCTTGCGATGAAAATACCTGCATTGTTCACCAGCGAATCGATGCGGCCGAAGCGCAGCAGTGCTTCGGAAACGATACGCTGCGAGGTTGCCGGATCGGCGATGTCGCCCGGAACGGACAGAATACCCGGATCCGAGGATGGCTTGATCTTCCGCGAATTGGCGACGACGCGATAGTCGCGAGCGCGAAAGGCCTGCACCAAAGCCGATCCGATGCCCTGGGATGCGCCTGTGACAATTGCGACCCTTTGTTCTGCGCCCATGATTGGCCTCCATGACCATCGTCTTGATGATGATCAAGGTAGGCATCTCCGCTGACGCAGCGAATGCCCGCTATTCGGCAGACATTCTTCCGCGCGGCGATCGAATGGCATCCGCGTTGCAGTTGGCTTGGCTCGAGCGTTCCGCGAAGTATTTCTTGAGATGCGGTGCAGCAAAATCGACAAACGCACGTACCTTGGGCACGGCGAAACGGCCTTCCGGGGCGAGAAGCTGAACGGGTAATGGTGGGTACTCGTCCTTGCTAAGGAGGATACGCAGCCGCTTCTCCGCGACTTCCTCGGCGACGTGATAGGAAAACAGGCGGGTGACGCCGTACCCTCCCACCGTCGAAGCGACCGCCGCACGGACCGTGTTGACGACCAACCGCGGCGTGAACTGAACGGTTCTTGGAATGGACGAACCCTCGAGTGGAGGGAAGCTCCAGGAATCCATTCCGAAGTGCGTCATCGAGATAATCCGATGTTTTGCTAGATCTGCGGGCTCACGGATTACGGGGTGTTGCGTCAGATAAACCGGCGACGCGGCGATGACGCGGCGAACCTCGCCAAGGCGGATGCTGGCGAAGTTGGAGTCCATGAGATGCGCGATGCGGAGCGCCACGTCGATCCCTTCGTCAATCAGATTCACCGGCCTGTCGATCAAATACAACCTGACCGACACTGTCGGGTATTCGTCCATGAAGGCTTCAAGGATCGGCCTCAGAAGGGTCTCGCCGGTGATGACTGGCGCCGTGATGGTCAGCGTGCCGCGCGGCGCGGATCGTTCGCCAGCGGCGAGAATGTCAGCTTCCTCAAGATCGATCAGGACGCGACGGCAAGCGGAAACATAGCGCTCGCCCGCCTCGCTCACCCTGAGGGATCGGGTTGTGCGATGCAGCAGCTCGGCGCCGACATGGGCTTCGAGAAACGCGATCGCGCGACTTACAGCCGCTGGCGATTTACCGAGGCGTCTGGCGGTTGCAGCGAGGCTGCCTTCGTCCACGGCCGACACAAGCACTTTCATGGCGTCGATGCGATCCATCGGTCGGTCTCGATTCGAAGAACATTGACTGCTTGGTAGATTAGCTATCTATTTTATATCATCAAATTCAAGAGCATCTCCGCGAACCAGAATTGTCGAAGGATCGCATCAAATCGATCTCAGCACGCAGAGTCGAGTGCAAGGCAATATCATTGCGCGCACTTTTGTCAAAATCACTCTGAAAAATCAGAGAGGCTCCCGTGGGCTTCGCATCGACATAATACCAACGTATGGGAAAATCGACCTGCGTTGAACGGAGGGGCAAGATCTGCCCGGTATCGTTCGGCACCATGGAAGAGGCTGGCGAGGATACCGCTACAGCGCCTGGAACTCGTGGAGGGTCCTGCTAGACGAAATGACCGCTCGCATCGCGGCAGCTTATGCGGCTAGCTAGTTTCTGTCGCGAAACGCTGCATTTTTGTTGAGGCGCGCGAGTTCCTCAATAAAATCAGAGCAAATTGAGCGCGACAACGGGCGCTTGCCGCGTATTTTGACCCGATTTTTCTTATGATTTCAAGAAGCATCCATTGGACGGCGCGGTGGTCGCAATGGAGTACAGCGGATATCTTTCCGCCACGAACGAGGACTTTGAGGGGATATTGTCAGGCGGCTTTTCGTCTGCGCGACGATCGATCCGCCATCAGGGCTGCGATCTTCATGAGGTTGTTGGCGAGCACGGCCGCGGCGACCCAAAGCTCAAAACGCTCGCGACCTTCGGCGAGACAGCGCTTCATGCCGCGACCGCGGAACAACACCGAAATGCGCCCCTCGATCCCGGCGCGAAAGCGCTGGCCGTCCTTGAACTCGCGGCTCTTCTCATAGGCTTCGCGCTCGGGCGTTTTGGTGCCGCCCCGCTGTGGGATGCACACCACCTCGACGCCTTGCTGCTTGCACGACGTCACGTTCCGTTCACTGAAGAAGCCGCGATCCGATCCATACAATTCGGGGACATCGCCGAAGGTCTGCTTGTGGCGTTCCAGCGAAACAACTACGTGCTGTTCATCGACGGGATTGCCGTCCAATACGTCATACTGCGTGATCAAGCCGCGCGCGCTTTCGGCGAGGAAGACCTTGTGGCCGAACTCGATCGGCGTCTGCACCTTGCCGCGCTTGATCAGGTCGGTATGAGGCTCAAAAATCGAATAGATCTTCTCCGCAGTTGGAACCTGTTCGCCGTTGAGCACGCGGCGGCGCGACTGATCAATCACACGGTCTCCCAAATCGCAAAAATGCTCGATCTCCTTACGCGTCTCCGCAATAGCCAGTTCGGCAATCATATCTCTCCCGCGCGCTTTGCTGGTCTGCCGGAGCGCCGTTCGTGCGCTTTCGACGACCTCCTGGGCAATGCCGATGAGCTCGCGGTACGTCCCGGTCTGCTGCTCCTGGCGTTGTCTTGTGGTCATTCGTTGAACCTCTTGCATCCGGCGCCGCGCCGATCGCGTCCGATCTCGAAAACCCTTGATACGCGGGCGTTCAAGTGCTGCAGCAAGACGACCGATCAGGCGCGTGACGACGCGAACGACATCCCACAACAGCGTGTTGTCGGTCGGATGATGAATGTCGGTCTGCACCACCGTGGTGTCGACGCGCAGCTTTTGGCCGTCCTCCAGTCCGAGTTCGACCGCCGCCTTCACCACCAGATCATTGATCGCCTTGAGTGTCTCGGGCGTCAGCCGATTGAAGCCGCGGTGGAACGCATCGTGTCGCGGCACCGGCAGACAATAGAAGTCCGCGAACTGGCGCAGGGTGCATCCATCGGCAATCCGCTCGCGCAATTCGCGATAGTCCCAGTTCTTGACGCGCATCAGAACCAACGAGCGCAGGATCTGCTGCGGCGTCAAGCCGTTGCGACCCGTCTCGGCGTTCTTCAAACCCCGCGTCAGATCGCAGCGGACCTGCTCGATCATTTCGTTCTGGTCGCCAAGAAAATCGGAAATGGCCTGCAGCAACGGATCGAGGCGCAAGCCCTGACGCATCAGCTCCCAATCGGCAAAACTGACTTGTTGCTGCACCGTCCTCGACACCGCTCAGTCCTCTTCGTTCTTCGTAGTTCCGGCGCGCGCTCGCTTCAGCGCCTTGACATATCGCGGTGCCGCCTGGTGCAGCAGATCCTGCAAAGCGCGCCCATTATCAAGGCTGCGCTGAACCTCCGGCACAAGCTCTTCCGGCACGTAGACGGCAATGCGACGCCCATTCGCGCGACCATAGAGCACATAACTTTGATGCTGCTCGCCGGACCGACAGGCCGGACAATTCTTCCGGATGCAACGGCTCCGCCGCAGGCTCAATGAACCAAGCAACGCCGGCCAAAGATCAGCCGATGCACCTCGCAGCCAGTGCGCGACATCAGCGGGCGATTCCGAATCAGCATGCCTCATACCAATAATGTGATATTATACACACGTACAGGTCAAGCAAAATCACACGGATAAAATCGCAAGAAACCTTTTATTTGCAGTGCTCTAATGCGTTTCGCGACAGAAACTA
>CAWDKN010000027.1:0-40971 GCA_963802815.1 uncultured Alphaproteobacteria bacterium | reverse complement strand
TGACGCGTGCGCCGTCATGGGCGATACCCGCGCTTTGAGATTGCGGCAGATCGCGGCGTATGCGTCGGCGAGGTGGAGAGGTAATAAAGGACATCGCGCGCCTCGCCCGCTACATGCTTCAGGTTGGCGAACGAGGCGGATCGGTCGCATCGACCGCCGCATGGCGCAGCCGCGCCTTGAGCTTCTCCCAGCCGGAGTTGGTGAAATGCTCGCCGGCACTCAGCTGACCGCCTCGCCCACCTTTGCGGAGTCGCCTCGTCGCTGAGCCTGCCGCGCGAGCAGCCGATGACGACCAGGTCAGGGTGCAGCAGCCCCTCGCAATCCAGGAAGAGAGCGAGGGAACAGCATGCGCTGGGCGAGATCGCCGTGGCGCCGAAAATCGCTATGGCGGGTCCGGTCATGGTTCCAGTTGGGCGGCTCCGTCGGTCGAGATGTCGCAATCGCCGACGCTGAGTTTAGCTAGCACGAGACGGGCTCGATAGCCCGTTGCAATCCAGCCGCATTCGCCGCAGAGGCCGAAATTTTCACGGGCCCGCCATGACCGCTGCCTCGCAAGGCTATCGAGGTGACCCTCCCTCGAGGGGAGTGGGCTCAATCGGCCGCCCTCAGCCGATACCCGACGCCCTGCTCGGTCAGGATCGAGCTGCGGCTGTGGGGGTCGGCTTCCAGCTTCTGGCGCAGCGTGCGCATGTAGATCGCAGATATTGCACTTCGGTCTCTCCGCCCCAGACTTCGTGCTGGATGAATTGTGCGTCAGCACCTTGCCCGCGTGGGCGACAAGCAGCCGCAGGATGTCGTATTCGCGCGGCGTGAGCTTCACCTCCTGGCCCTGCACCGTGACGATGCGCCGGACCAGGTCGACGGTGAGATCGCCGCTCTGAACACCGGCTGCTCGCCCTGGCTGCTGGAGCGATGGCGCATCGCCGCGCGCAGGCGGGCCAGCAGTTCCTCGACGCCGAACGGCTTGCTGACGTAATCGTCGGCGCCCATGTCGAGCGCGTGCACCTTGCCGCTCTCGTCGGTGCGGCTCGACAGCACGACGATCGGCACCGTGAGCCTTTCGCGCGCAAGCGCTCAGGACGTCGAAACCGTCGATGTCGGGAAGGCCAAGATCGAGCACGATGATATCCGCCGGCTTCCTGCGACATCGCACTCGAGCGCCGCCTTGCCGTTCTCGGCTTCCTCGACGCGATAACCTGGCGGCCAAGCGCCGTGCGCAGGAGACGGCGGATGGCCGGTTCGTCGTCGACGACCAGGACCGGAGCTGGTGTCCGCTCATGCGATCTTCGCTTCCCGCGGCTGTGCCGCAACGCCGGCAAAGGTGATGGTGAACATCGCTCCTGCTGCCGTCGAGCCGGTTGCCGGCCGCGAGCGTGCCGCCCATCGCTTCGACGAAGCCGCGGCAGATGGCGAGGCCGAGGCCGGTGCCCGCGCGTTTCTCGTCGGCGGCGTGCACGCGGTAGAATTTGTCGAAGATGCGTTCGAGATCGTCGGGCGGAATGCCCGGCCCTTCGTCGGCGCATCTCGATGCGCACCGCGTCGTCCTCGCGCCGCGCCCGCAGGCGCGATCGCAGGTTCCGGGCGGCGTGTATTTGGCGGCGTTGTCGAGGAGGTTGAATAGCACCTGCTCGAACAGCACGGCGTCGAGCTTCAGCATCGGCAGGTTGGCATCCAGATCGACCTCGACCCGATGTCGAGCGAGGACCTTCGCCGCGCGCCGCAGCGCGCTGCCGGTGATATCGCGCCAGATCGACGGGCTCGGCATGCGGGACAATGGCGCCCGACTCGAGCCGGGTCATGTCGAGCAGGTTGCCGATGAAGCGGTTGAGGCGTTCGGCCTCTTCCTGGATCGTGGCAACGAGTTCGTCCTTCGCCGCGGCATCGAGCGTGCTCGCGCTGCATCCTGCAGGCTCGAGGCCGCGCCCTGGATCGCCGCCAGCGGCGTGCGCAGATCGTGGGAGATCGACGTCAGGAGCGCCGAACGCAAACGCTCGGTTTCCTGGCTGCAAGCGCGCGCGGTCGACATCGGCGGCGAGATTGACGCGCTCGATCGCGAGCGCAGCCTGGTCCATGAGCGCGTCGAGCAGCGTGCGCTGCTCGGGCGTCAGCAGCGGTCCCGGCTGCTCGGTATCGAGGCCCACCACGGCGACGGGTCCGCGCCCTGTGCGCATCGGCAGGAACAGCCGCTTCGCGCCCGGCAGCGTGTCGGCGCCACGGCCCGCCGGCTGATTGCTCGACCAGCTCCATTTCGCAGCGGCGAGATCGGCGTCGTTGAGCAGGTCTTCCGGCGGATAGCCCGAGCGCACAGCGACCGTCCCGTTCTCGGGCAGCAGCAGCACGACATGCAGCTTGAGCATCGAGGAGATCTGATAGGCGATGGCCCACAGCAGGTCGTCGAGGGAGACGACGCTCGCGAGCTTGCGGCTGAACATGAACAATTCTTCCGTCGTCTTGGCGCGGCGCTGAGCGGCCAGGGCCTCCGCGCGGATGCGCGCGGTGAGGTTGCTTGCGACGACCGCGACGATGGCGAAGACGATCAGGGCTACGACGTTCTCGCGGTCGGCAATAGTGAAGGTATAGAGCGGCGGCAGGAAGAAGAAGTTGTACGCGAGAACCGCAACGAGGCAAGCGACGAGCGACGGCCACAGGCCATAGGTTACTGCGCTCGCGAGCACGGCGGTGAGGAACACGAGCGCAACATTCGAGACGCCCAGATAATGCCTGAGCACGATGCCCAGGGCGAGTGCCGCGGCCACCATGGCGATGCTCCCGCCATACGCCTGGGCGACGACGCCCGGTGGCGTGCCGCTGGCCGTATCGACATGATCGGGTAGCTTCGCCGCGGTGCGCTCGTCCGCCATCACGTGGACATTGATGCCGCGCGCGCGGCGCACGAGAAGCGAAACCGTCGACCTCGCGGAAGTACCACCAGGGCCGGCGCGAGCGCGCAATGAACAGATGGGTGAAGTTGTTCTGCTCGGCGTACTGGATGATTCCGTCGGCGCGGTTCGGCGCAGGGATCGTCACGCTTTCTCCGCCCAGCCTTTGCGCAAGACGCAGGCAATCACCGATGAACGTGCGCTCGCGTTCGCTCAGGCGCTCGGACGACGCCGTTTCCACGTAAAGCGCCGTCCAGCGTGCGTGGAGGCGGTCGGCCAGCCTCCGCGCCGAGCGCACCAGCGCAACGGAGGAGATGTCCTCGTTGATCGCGACCAGGACGCGATCGGCCGTTTCCCACGGCCCCTTGATCGCATGGGTGCGCAGGTAGGACAGCATCTGATCGTCGACGCGTTCGGCGGTGCGGCGCAGCGCCAGCTCGCGCAAGGCCGTCAGGTTGCCCGCGGTGAAATAGTTGCGGATGGCGCGCTCTGCCTGCTCCGGCATGTAGACCTTGCCGTCCTTCAGCCGCTGCAACAGGTCGTCCGGCGTGAGATCCACGACCTCGATGTCGTCGGCGCGGTCGATGATGGAATCCGGCACGGTCTCGCGCACCTGCACATGGGTGATCTCGGCGACCACGTCGTTGAGGCTTTCGACGTGCTGGATGTTCAGGGTCGTATAGACGTCGATGCCGGAGTCGAGCAGCTCTTCGACGTCCTGATAGCGCTTGGGATGACGGCTGCCTTCCGCGTTCGTGTGCGCGAGCTCGTCTACGAGCACGAGCTTGGGCTTGCGCTGCAGGATCGCGTCGAGATCCATCTCGGCCAGCACGCGGCCCTTGTAGAGCAGCCGCTTCTTGGGAACGACCTCGAAACCCTTGGTCAGCATGTCGGTCTCGACGCGGCCATGGGTTTCGACGACGCCGATCACCGTGTCGACGCCATCGAGGCGGCGGCGCTTGGCCTGCGCCAGCATCTCGTAGGTTTTGCCGACGCCGGGTGCTGCACCGAGGAAGATCTTCAGGCGCCCGCGGCCTTCCTTGTTCGCGCTCTCCAGAAGCGCGTCGGGCGAAGGTCTCTGCTCGGCGGAGTTGGCGGCCATGGGGTGATACTAGACCCACCTCCCCTTCGTGGGGAGGTCGACGCGTGCGATGCGCGCGTCGGGTGGGGGGAAGCCTGTCGGGAAAGCTTCCCCCACCCGATCCGTCTTCGACGGATCGACCTCCCCACTAGGGGGAGGTTGTCTTTACTTCGTCCCTGCCGGCATCTCGTCCAGCGCCATGTTCAGCGCCAGCACGTTGACGTGCGGCTCGCCGATCACGCCCAGGAGGCGATTCTCGATGTGGGCGGCGACGAGCTTTTTCAAGGTGTCTTGGGAAACGCCGCGCGCCTTCGCCACGCGCGGGACCTGGAAATAGGCCGCGGCCGGCGTGATGTCCGGGTCGAGGCCGCTCGCCGACGATGTGATCAGGTCGATGGGGATGGGCGTGCCCGGGTTCTGGGCCTGCAGCGTCTTCGCATCGCCCTTGATGCGGTCCATCAGCGGCTTGGAGGTGGGACCGCTAGTTCGATGCGCCTGAATTGCCTGCGTCATAACCGTTGCCGGCGGCCCGACGGGCGGCCGTGGAAGTACTTGGCGTTGGTGAAGGACTGGCCGATCAGCTCGGAGCCGATGACCTTGCCGCCGACAACGACGAGGCTGCCGTTCGCCTGGTGCGGGAAGATCACTTGCGCGATTCCGGTCATGGCCAGCGGATAGACGAGGCCGGTGAGGACCGTCATCAGAACCAGGATGACGATAGCGGGACGGATTTGTGCGAGCATGGCTTGGCCCTCCTAAACGAGGCCGACGGCGTTGACGAAAAGATCGATCAGCTTGATGCCGACGAACGGTACGACGATGCCGCCCAGTCCGTAGACGAACAGATTGCGGCGCAGGACGCTGGCCGCGCCCGTGGGGCGGTATTTCACGCCGCGCAGCGCCAGCGGGATCAGCACGATGATGATGAGCGCATTGAAAATGATCGCCGACAGGATCGCGCTCTCCGGCGAGCCGAGCCGCATGATGTTGAGCACGCTGGAGCTGCGGGTAGAAGGCGATGAACATCGCCGGGATGATCGCGAAATACTTCGCGACGTCGTTGGCGATGGAGAAGGTGGTGAGCGCGCCGCGCGTCATCAGCAGCTGCTTGCCGATCTCCACGATCTCGATCAGCTTGGTCGGATCGCTGTCGAGATCGACCATGTTGCCGGCCTCGCGCGCGGCCATCGTGCCGGTGTTCATCGCCACGCCGACATCGGCCTGGGCGAGCGCCGGCGCATCGTTGGTGCCGTCGCCGCACATGGCGACCAGCTTGCCCTTGGCCTGCTCGTCGCGGATGAGCTTGAGCTTGTCCTCGGGCTTGGCCTGGGCGAGGAAGTCGTCGACACCGGCTTCGGCGGCGATCGCCGCAGCGGTCAGCGGGTTGTCGCCCGTGATCATGATCGTGCGAAGGCCCATCTTCCGCATCTCGGCGAAGCGCTCGCGGATGCCGCCCTTCACGATGTCCTTCAGATGGACGACGCCGAGGACGCGGTCGTCGACGGCGACGGCAAGCGGCGTGCCACCCGACTTGGCGATCTTCTCCACGATCGCGAAAGCTGCGGCGGGTTGGGCGCTGCCCGCGCCGCGGCGCTGGCCGACATAGGCCAGGATCGCGTCCACCGCGCCCTTGCGGATCGAGCGGCCGTCGACGTCGACGCCGCTCATGCGCGTCTGCGCGGTGAACGGCACGAACTGCGCGTGAAGCTGGGACATCTCGCGCGCGCGGATCGCGTATTTCTCCTTCGCCAGCACGACGATGGAGCGGCCTTCCGGCGTCTCGTCGGAAAGCGACGAGAGCTGCGCCGCGTCGGCGAGCTCCTGCGCGCTGACGCCGTCGAGCGGCAGGAATTCCGTGGCCTGACGGTTGCCCAGCGTGATCGTGCCGGTCTTGTCGAGCAGAAGGATATCGACGTCGCCGGCGGCTTCGACGGCGCGGCCCGACATGGCGAGCACGTTGAAGCGCACGAGGCGGTCCATGCCGGCGATGCCGATGGCCGATAAGAGCGCGCCGATCGTAGTCGGGATCAGCGTCACGAAGAGCGCGATCAGCACGACGACGGAAACGGCGCCTTTGGCGTAGCTGGCGAAGGCCGGGATCGTCACGGTGGCGAAGACGAAGATGAGCGTCATGCCGGCGAGCAGGATGTTGAGCGCGATCTCGTTCGGCGTCTTCTGGCGCACGGCGCCCTCGACGAGCGAGATCATGCGGTCGAGGAAGGTCTGGCCCTGGGCGGCCGTGATGCGGACCTTGAGCCAGTCCGAGGTGACGCGCGTGCCGCCGGTCACCGCCGAACGGTCGCCGCCGGATTCGCGGATGACGGGCGCGGATTTGCCGGTGATCGCGGATTCGTCGACCGACGCGACGCCTTCGACGACTTCGCCGTCGCTCGGCACGAAGTCGCCCGGCTCGACCAGAACGTAATCGCCCTGCTTGAGCGCCGTCGCGGGCACGACGCTGAACTGGCGCGTGCCGGCTGAGGCGAGCTTCTTGGCGGACGTTTCGGTACGCATCTTGCGCAGGGCGTCGGCCTGGGCCTTGCCGCGGCCTTCGGCGATGGCTTCGGCGAAGTTCGCGAACAGGACCGTGAACCAGAGCCATGCCGCGATCTGGCCGGAGAACAAGGCGCTGGTTCCGACGACGGCGCCCGGGCCGGCGATCAGATCGCGCACGAAGAAGATCGTGGTGAGGACGGAAACGATCTCCACCACGAACATGACGGGGTTCTTCGCGAGCGTACGGGGATCGAGCTTGCGAAAGGAGGCGCCGATGGCGGGCAGCACGAGCGTGGAGTCGAACAGCGACGGCTCCTTGGCGCGCTGCTTGAAGACCTCACTCTTGCCGGCTGCGGGTGCAATGGTGCTCATGACCTGAATTCCTTCAAAGACGATCTAGTAAAGGGCGTGCGCGTTCATAGCGACCTGTTCCACCACCGGCCCGAGCGCGATAGCCGGGAAGTAGGTGAGGCCGCCGATGATGACGATCACGCCGACGAGAAGACCGACGAACAGCATGCCGTGGGTCGGGAAGGTGCCCGCCGACGGCTCGAGCAGCTTTTTCGCCGCCAGCGAGCCGGCGACTGCGAGCAGCGGGATGACGAAGAAGAAACGGCCGAGAAGCATCGCGATGGCGAGCGTGGTGTCGTAGAACATCGTGTTCGCGGTGAGGCCGGCGAAGGCGCTGCCGTTATTCCCGGTGGCCGAAGTGAAGGCGTAGAGGATCTCGCTGTAGCCATGCGGGCCCGCATTCTCGATTCCCGCAAGACCTGCCGGCAGCACGGTCGCAAGCGCGGTGAACCCCAGGATCGATAGGGGAAGCGTGAGGATCGCGATGATCGTCATCTTGACCTCTTTCGACTCCAGCTTCTTACCGAGATATTCCGGCGTGCGCCCGACCATGAGTCCCGCCACGAACATGGCGATGATCGCGAAGGCGAGGATGCCGTACAGGCCCGAGCCGACGCCGCCGAAAATGATCTCGCCTAGCTGGATGTTGACCAGCGGCACCATTCCACCGAGCGGCATGAGGCTGTCATGCATGGCATCGACCGCCCCGCAGGACGCATCGGTCGTCGCGGTGACGAAGATCGCGGTGTCGGCAATGCCGAAGCGGACTTCCTTGCCTTCCATGTTGCCGCCGGCCTGGAGGGCGGAGGCATGCGAATCGATATTGTACGCCGCATAGGCGGGCCCGACCTGGGATTCGGCCCAGTAGACCGTGACCACGCCCACCAGAAACAAGACGCCCATGGCGGCAAAGACGGCCCAGCCCTGGCGTTCGTTCTTGACCATCCGGCCGAGCACGTTGGTGAGGCCGGCACCGAGGGAGAAGATCAGGATCATCTGGATCAGGTTGGTGAGCGCCGTCGGATTCTCGAACGGATGGGCGGAGTTGGCATTGAAGAACCCGCCGCCGTTCGTGCCCATCATCTTGATCACCTCCTGGGACGCGACAGGCCCCTGCGCGATCGTCTGCTTGGCGCCGTCCAGCGTCGTGACGGCGGTGTAGGCGTCCAGATTCTGGGGCGTGCCCTGCCAGATCAGGATCAACGCCACGACGATCGAGATCGGAAGCAGGATGTAGAGGGTGCAGCGCGTCAGATCGACCCAGAAATTGCCGATCGTCTTCGACTTGCGGCGCGAGAAGCCGCGGATGAGCGCGAGCGCCATGGCGATGCCGGCGGCGGCCGAGACGAAATTGTGCACCGTCAGGCCGGCCATCTCGACGAGATAGCTCATCGTCGTCTCGGGCACGTAGGACTGCCAGTTGGTATTGGTGATGAAGCTGACCGAGGTGTCGAAGGCGAGGTGCTCGCCGACCGCGGGCAGCTTCTGCGGATTGAACGGAAGCAGGGCCTGGAGCCGCATGATCCCGTAGAGCAGCACGAATCCCGCCGCACTGAAGATCAGCATCGCGACCGCGTAGACCAGCCAGTGCTGCTCCTCGCGCTCATCGACGCCGGCGAGCGCGTAGAAACCGCGCTCGACAGGCCTGAGCAGAGGGCTCAGGAAGGTGCGCTCGCCCTCGAAGACGGCCGTCATGTAGCCGCCGATGGGCCGCGTGATGGCGATGATGATCACGCTGAAGAGCGCAATCTGAACCCAGCCGTTGAGTGTCATCGGAAATTCCTTAGAGCTGCTCGGGAAAAACGCTGGCGAAAGTCACGTCGGCGACGACGAAGAATGCGACTTGAACCCAGCTGTTGACGGACATGACATCCTCAAAACCGCTCGGGACGAATGAGCGCGAAAATGAGGTAGGCGGTGATCACGACCGAAACGATCGCGCCCAAGATGTAATCGAATCCCATAGTGTCCCTCACATCCGCTCGCAGGCGGCGGTATAGAAGATGGCGACGACGAAAATTCCGACGCCCAGGGCGATGAAGATCAGGTCGAGCATGTAGCGCTCCTTGAAACTGCCCCTGCGAGTCGGCAGGGCGGAAAATGATGCGATGCAACGGAACTAGCGATGCCGGAACATCATGCGCCGCGGGTAGGATTTCGAGACTGATCCAGCGCAGAGTTCATATAGATCTCGTATAGAAGCGCTGCAGCGAAGCCCGTCGGCGGCGGTATTCTGTTCCTTCGCACGAGGCGCGACAGATATGTCGCAGCCTCGGATGGGTTTGCGGTCGCCCCCTCCCCTCGAGGGGTTGGTCGCCCGCGTCAGGCGCCGGAGCAGTTCAGAACGCCGTGACGACGCCCGTTGCGTTCAGGATGAGCGTCACGATCACGGAAAGCACGAGCGGCGTTGCCAGGACCAGGCCGATCTCGAGCAGCACGCGGTCGGACGCGTTGTCGTGCTCCTCCGGCACGATGTCGTCGAAGGGCGTGGCGCTTTTGAGCGAACGCGGCCGCGGAAAGGGCGGTTCGTCCCATCCGCTGAAGCCGAAATCATAGGAGCGACCGAGCATGCGCGCCTCCATTGCGTGGAGACCACAGAACCGCAATGCCCATATAAATTCGAGAGCGTCGCGCGCGCGCCGAAATATAGACGCCGCCCGCGCCGGTTCCGGTTACGGCGTCGGATCCAGGAACAGAAGCTTCAGCGAGCCGGGCGCCACGTCCATATGCGGCCTGCCGCCCGGCGTCGTCGGCGGATCGATCTTGATCACGTCGATGGCGGAGAGATAGAGCCGGCCGGTTGCGGGATCGAGCGTCATCGTCCGCGCACTCGGGACCGTCGTCACGGTGCCGAGCAGGACGAAGGTCTGCGGATCCTTTTCCGCGAATACCGAGATCGTGCCCTCGCCGTTCGAGCTGAAGATGCGCTTGCGTATCGGATCAAACGCCGCCGCGTCGGTGAAGCCGCCGATGGGCAGCGTCGCGATCACTGCGCCGGTATCCGCGTCGATGGCGAGCATCACCCTGTTCTCGCAGCTGACGAAGACGCGGCGCGCGCTCGCATCGATGGCGAGACCGTGCGGGCTGTCGCAAGTCGGGATCGGCCAGCGCGCGTCGACCGTGTTTGTCCCGGTGTCGATGCGATAGAGCACCTTCTCGTCGGCGCCGTTCACGTAGAACTTGCCCTTGCCGTCCGGCGCGCCGAATTCGAGGCCGCCGCCCACCTTGATCGTCGTGATCAATGTGTCCGTCCTGGGATCAATCACGGAGACGGAACCGCTGTCGCCATTGACTTCGAAGACATGGCCGCTGACCGGATCGAGGCCCATGCCATCGGCATCGGGCGCCGTCGGCGTACGCTTGAGAATGGCAAATGATTTCAGATCGAAAGAGGTTGCATTGCCGGTCTTGCCCTCATCCGTATAGCCGCGGCCGGCATCCTTGGCGATCGCGATGCCGTGCGTTCCGCCGGGCAATCCCGCGATGTTGCCGATGATCGTTCCATCCGTACCGTCCACGACCGTCACTTCGGTACCATGCGAGGCGTAGACCCGGTGTGAGTCCGGATCAAAGACGAGATAGTCCCAGTGGTCAGGCGCGCCGAGCGCGACGGCCTTCGTCACCTTGTAGAGGGGTGGCCCATCAGCCGCGAATGCGGGGTGAGATGCGGCACAGAGAAGAGCGGCGGCGGAAGCAAGGACAATCGAGCGGCGCATGAGCTTTCCCTCAGGAGGAGTGCGCGGATTGGGGCGGCGCGGTGAATCGCACCATAAGAACGTTTTGGGAGCAAATATGCGTCAGGAATGCCCGCTGCGGCGGATCAGGCTTCCGCGGACGCCCTCGCGCGCCGCTTCTTCTGTTTGGGCACCGGCTCGGCTCCCAGCAGCGTCGATATCCATCTGAGGCCGCGGACATGGCCGCAGACGATGACAAAGGCTCCCGTGACGGGCACCGCGAGGAACAGGCCTGAAACGCCCCAGACGAGGCCCCAGAACGTCAGCGCCATGATGATCGCGAACGGGCTCATGTTGAGCGTTTGGCCGAGGATCACCATCTCGGCAACGTTCATCAGCAGGAAATGAAGCGAGCCCAGAACCACAATGATGATGATCGCGTCGGTGAACGTGCCGTACTGGATGAGCGCCATCAGTGCGGGCAGCGCGACGCCGGCGGCGCCGATGGTCGGGATGTAGGTGACGATGAAGAGGAACAGTGCCCAGAAGCCGGCGAATTGGACCCCGAGGCCGACCAGGAGCGCATAGGTCGCAAGTCCCATGACCGCGCTGAGCACGGTGCAGACACCCAGATAGGACTGGACCTGGCGTGCGATGGCGCGGATCACGTCCTGGGTTTCATTGTGACGCGCCTGGTCCGGCTGCAGATGGGAGAATTTGACGGCCATCTGGCCCTGCTCGGAAAGCAGGAAGCCCACATAGATCATGACCTGTATGAAGGCGAAAAGCGAGGTGCCGACCGAGGCCGCGGCGGCGCCGAGGAAACGCGTGACGTCAGCTTTGCTGAAAAGGGTCTGCAGGTCGAGCTTCAGCTTGAGCGGCGCGAGCATGCCGGTCACGATCAGCTGCAACTTGCCGGCGTAGCTCGGCATGGCTGCCGCAAGCCCGGCGGCATCGTCGCCGGCGACCCGCGTCGTCACATAGATCGCGGCGGCGATCGCCGCGAGCGAGCTCGCCCAGGCGAACCAGCGCGGCAGCTGGAAACGGAGGAGCGCGTCGGCGAACGCGTTCAGGACGGCCCAGAGCAGAAGGGCGAAGACCAGCGGCACCAGCAATGGGCGGCCGACATAGAGCAGGACGAGGAGCGACAGGCTGCCGACGAACCAGGTCGCAATGTCCCTGTTGGTAATGGTCATGGACGGTCTCGAATCCCCTGTTCGCAGCAGGATAGCAGGCCGTTGGGCCTTGCGCGCCCCGGGTCCGGACGCGCCCGCCGCATTGCCGCCGGCCCCTTGCCGGATCCCGTCGCGGGAACCATGTATGATCCGGCTATCGTTGGATTCCGGGGAGATTGCTCATGTCGGTCGC
The DNA here is from genome assembly GCA_963802815.1 of uncultured Alphaproteobacteria bacterium. Classification (GTDB taxonomy): domain Bacteria; phylum Pseudomonadota; class Alphaproteobacteria; order Micropepsales; family Micropepsaceae; genus Rhizomicrobium. The sequence goes on along the minus strand of CAWDKN010000027.1, from coordinate 29,122 downwards.
ACGCTTTGCCGCCCGTGTCGGCGCCGTTCTGCTTGTCGCCTTCGGCCTGACCGGTTGCGGCATCAACACCGTGCCGACCCAGGACGAGCAGGTGAAGGCTGCCTGGAGCCAGGTGCTCAACGAGTATCAGCGCCGCTCCGACCTGATCCCCAACCTGGTGGCAACGGTAAAGGGCTATGCCAAGCAGGAGCAGACCGTCCTCATCGGCGTCACGGAAGCGCGCGCCAAGGCGACGCAGATGGTGCTGCCGGCAGACATCCTTTCCAACCCGAAGGCGTTCCACGAGTTTGAGCAGAATCAGGCCGAGCTCGGCGGCGCGCTCGGCAGGCTTCTCGCGGTCAGCGAGAACTATCCCGAGCTCAAATCGGACCAGAACTTCCTGGTGCTGCAGTCGCAGCTGGAAGGCACGGAGAACCGCATCGCCGTGGCGCGGCGCGACTACATCGACGCCGTGCAGCAATACAACACGACGTTGCGCACGATTCCCAGCCGATGGATCGCGGCGATCTTCTATCCCGACGCCAAGCCGCGCGAGACCTTCACCATCAGCGAGCAGTCTCAGCAGGCGCCGCACGTTCAGTTCTGAACCCAAGGGAGAAGCAGCGCTGTGATGTGGCATGTCTCACGGCTGCGCCTTGCGATCGGCGCGCTCGCTGGCGCATTGCTGCTCTTCGCCGGCGTGGCGCTCGCCGAACCGACCTTTCCGCCGCTCACCGGCCGCGTCGTCGACAATGCGCATGTCCTCTCGACGGATGCGCAGACGCGGCTCACCGCGATGTCGTACGCGCTGGAACAGAAGACCAAGGACCAGCTCGTCGTCGTCACGCTGCCGTCGCTGCAGGGCTACACGATCGAGCAATATGGCTACCAGCTCGGCCGGCATTGGGGGATCGGTCAGAAAGGCCAGAACAACGGCGCGCTCCTCATCGTGGCGCCGAGCGAGCACGCGGTGCGCATCGAGGTGGGTTACGGCCTCGAAGGCACGCTCACCGACGCGCAATCCGCGCTGATCATCCAGAACGTCATGATGCCGGCCTTCCGGCGCGGCGACTATGACGGCGGCGTTCTCGCCGGCGCGGCAACGATCCTGCAGGCGCTGGGCGTTGAGACGAAAGACGTCGACGCAGTGCTGTCGCAGCAGGCGGCGATCGACCAGCAGCAGGACGACACCGCGCAACACCACGGCGGCGGTTTCGGCATCATCATCGCGCTGTTCGTGATCTGGCTGATATTCGGACGCTTTTTCTGGCCGCTTCTGTTCCTCGGCGGTCTGGGTGGCGGAGGCGGACGCGGGTTCGGCGGATTCGGCGGAGGCAATGGCGGCGGCGGATTCGGCGGCTTCGGCGGCGGCGGATTTTCCGGCGGCGGCGGATCCTTCGGCGGCGGCGGCGCGTCGGGACATTGGTGATGAGACTCTCCGAAGAGGCGCGGAAAGCCATCCACACGGCGATCACCGACGCCGAAGCGAAGTCGTCGGTGCGCTTTGCCTGCGTCGTCCTGCCGGCGAGCGATCGCTACGCGCTCTATCCGCTTCTGTTCGGCACGCTGATGGCGTTCGCGGCCGGCGCCGGGCTCGCGCTGTTCGCCCGCCACACGTCGCTGCGTGACGGCGTCGTGGTCGAGGCCGCCGTCTTCGCGGCCGCTGCGCTTGCGGCCGACTGGTTCCCGCTGCGCCTTTCTCTCGTGCCGGGCCGCGCGAAGCGCGACCATGCGCGCGTCATGGCGCATCGCGAATTCGCCGCCCGCATCCTCGCACCCGCCGACCATCGCGAGGGCGTTCTCCTCTTCGTCTCGCTCGGCGAGCGCACGGTCGAGATCATCGCCACGCAGGGCGTGCACCGGAAGGTCGGCGATGCCGCCTGGAATACGATCGTCGCGGATTTCCTGGCGGCGGCGAAAGACGCTCGCATCGCTGAGGGTGTGGTGGCGGCGATCGGCGCCTGCGCAGCCAGGCTGGGGAATGCCCTGGCTTGAAATGGTCGCGCCCCCCTCCCACCTCAGGTTGACTTCGTGAGAATGCCCGCGCCGCCATTGCGAGCGGCGCATTTTTCGTGGGATTTGGCGCCTGCGGCAGGCGGTTCAGCCAAACTTCATATCCTGGGGCCTTAATTGGGCGCCCACATCTATCCGCCGCAATCCTCGGATAAAGACCACCAGAGCGCGACCGGCTAAGAGCGCAGCAAGGGAACAGCATGGCGCTTGAAGCAATTTCGGGGTCGCTGGAGCAAAACCAGGTCCCCGCGAACATTGTGGCCGACGAAAGGCTCGATACGCGGGCGTTGATTCAAGGCCTTGTCGGGTATCGGGTGCCGAACCGGTGGCGGGCGCTGTTCGAGCTCGGCGTGACGGCGGGCCTGTTGGTGCTCTGCTGGAGCCTGATGTGGCTTTCGCTCGGTGTCGGCTATTGGCTCACCCTACTGCTTGCGGTGCCGGCAGCCGGATTCCTGGTCCGGCTGTTCATGATCCAGCACGATTGCGGGCATGGATCCTTTTTTCCCGAACGGCCCGCGAATGACTGGGTCGGCCGCATGCTGGGCGTCCTCACCTTCACGCCCTACGATTACTGGAAGCGCAATCACGCGATGCACCACGCGACGTCCGGCAATCTCGACCGCCGCGGCGTCGGCGACATCCTGACCCTCACGGCGGAGGAGTATCGCGCGCGCTCGTCGCTCGGCCGGCTGCTCTATCGTATCTATCGCAGTCCCTTCGTCATGTTCGGCATCGGTCCGGCCTATCTGTTCTTCCTGCAGCACAGGCTTCCCTTCGACCAGATGCGTGGAGGCTGGCGCCCATGGCTCAGCACCACCGCGACCAATGCCGGGATCGCCCTTTTGGCAGGCGTCGCTATCCTCTTCATCGGCGTGTGGCCGTTCTTGGCGATCCAGGTGCCCGTCATGCTGCTGGCGGCGTCGATCGGCGTCTGGCTGTTCTACGTGCAGCATCAATTCGAGCATGTCGTTTGGAGCCGGAGCGGAACCTGGGCATTGCCCGAGGCGGCGCTGTTCGGCAGCTCGCACTACGATCTGCCGGCGCCGCTACGGTGGCTCACGGCGAACATCGGCGTGCATCACGTGCATCATCTTTGCAGCCGCATCCCGTTCTATCGATTGGGCAAGGTGCTGCGCGATTATCCGCAACTGCGTGCGATCGGACGGCTGACCTTCGTCGACAGCATTCGCAGCGTCAGGCTGACTTTATGGGACGAAGCAAGGCAGAAGCTCGTGTCTTTCCGCGAGGCGGCGATGGCCGACCGTTCGGCGCGCGCGGCGGTAAAGTCGGTTTGAATTCTGCGCGATGCAAGAAAAAGCCGTCATTCCCGGCGAGCGACCGAAGGGACGCTGACTGAGTGCCCATTACCGCGCGGAGTTTATCCGCGCGCCGCGCTTCGTGCGGCCGCGGGGGCTCGCCCGGGATGACAAACCTGTTTTTGTCGCGCTCACTCCTGGCGCTGCGCCGATCCGTTCATCAGACGGAAAAAATGCTCTGCGTGCTGCCAATACTGCTCGCGCGCCACGCGGTCGCCGGCTCCCGCTTTTTCTGCGAGATCGCAATAGTACTCATAGCGCTGCCGCCATTGGCTGTTGGCGTTCTGCTGGTGGTTTGCATTTGAGGGCGCCTTCGAAGCGTTCGGCTTCGATCCGCGATAATTGGATTTGGAACTCATTTCATCTCGTGTTGGGTCCACTCATCGCATCAAGATGGCTTGCTGTGGCGATTTGAAGTGGATTGGCTAAAGCCCCAGCGCCTGCCGGCACATGTTCGCCGGAATTATCGACCAAAGTCTGTTCTGAGGGCAATGCGCATAAGCGCCACCCTCCATATGACACATAAAACGCGAAATTCAAGGACCATCGCAGTTGGCCGGAGGCCGGCGGCGTTTCAGCCGACGCGCGCGTTGCCGCCGAAGATCTCGCGGCCGATGATTTCCTTCATGATCTCGCTCGTGCCGCCATAGATGCGCTGTACCCGCGCGTCGGCGTATAGGCGCGAGATCTCGTACTCGGCCATGTAGCCGTAGCCGCCGTGAAGCTGGAGGCATTCGTCGACCGTGCGGCCTTGCAGGTTCGTGGTCCACAGCTTCAGCATGGCCGCATCGGTCGCGGTCAGTTCCTTCTGGATATGCTTGGCGAGGCTCTGGTCGAGGAACGCCCACCCGGCGGTGAGATCGGTCTTGATCTCCGCGAGCTTGAAGCGGGTGTTCTGGAAATCGCCGATGCGCTTGCCGAAGGCCTTGCGGTCGGAGACATAGGCGACAGTGATGTCGAACGCCTTCTGCGCGGCCGACATGGCGAGCAACGCGATCGACAGGCGCTCCTGCGGCAGGTTCATCATCAGATAGTTCAGCCCGCGCCCCACTTCGCCGAGAAGATTGTCGCGCGGGATGACGACGTCGTCGAAGAAGAGCTCGGAGGTGTCCTGCGATTTCATCCCGAGCTTGGCGAGATTGCGGCCGCGGCGGAATCCCGGCCGGTCGGTCTCGACGAGGAACAGGCTGAAGCCGGCATCGTTGCCGCTCTCCAGCGTTCGCGCGACGACGATGACGACACCCGCGGTCTGGCCGTTGGAGATGAAGGTCTTGGCGCCATTGATGCGCCAGCTGTCGCCTTCGGCCTGCGCCATGGTCCGGATGCCGCGCAGATCGCTGCCCGTTCCGGGCTCGGTCATGGCGATGGCGCCGATGGCGGTACCCTCGACGAATTTCGGCAGCCACGTCTTCTTCTGCGCGTCGGTGCCCAGCGACACGAAGTAAGGTGTCACGATGTCGGAATGCACGCCTACGCCCCAGCCGGTGAAGCCGGCATAGCCCGCCTCTTCGATCACGACGGCGTTGTAGAGAAAATTCGCGCCGACGCCGCCATCCTCTTCGGGCACGGTGGGGCACAGCAGACCCTGCGCACCGGCCGCGTGCCAGAATTCGCGCGGCACCGCGCCTTCCTCGTCCCATTTTACGATGTTGGGCATGGCTTCCTTGTTCAGGAAGCCGCGCACCGAGCGCCGGAATTCGCGCAAAACTTCGTCATAGACCGGGCGATCGGGGAGCATGTGGTGACCTTCCTGGAATGAACCGTGACGAGAAGCATCGCAGAAGATCAATGTGTCTGTCACGATCCGTCCGGGCGGTCGCGCGGTGGAAGGTTGGACACCCTTGGAGCGCGCGGAGCATACTTTTTGACAAATGAAAGGCGCACTATGGAATTGAGTATCTGGCACATTTTGATACTGGCCATCGTTCTGGCGGCGTATCTCGTTCCGATTTCAAATGTCCTCGGCCGCGCGGGTTGGAACAGGTGGCTGGTTCTGCTTTGGCTGTTTCCGGGGATCAATATCGTGATGCTGTGGATGTTCGCATTTGGCGAATGGCCGACGTTGAGCGACAGGTCGATCCGGAAACCTGCGGCGAATTGAGAAACATCGAGCCACCTCCGCTGCGGCAATTATTGCGCACCCAGCGCCTCGGGTGTCGTCCGCAAAAGATCGATTGCGCCTGATACGACGCCCGATGCGAGCCCGGGTGCCTGTGCCAACACCTGGTCGCCGAAAATCCGTGCCAGTCCGATGCGCGTGCGCCGCCATAGATCGGCGTCGTCGGGCGCGGGCGCGGCCGCGATCAACGCGCCCTTCGCCAGCATATGGCCGCCGATGAGATCGCCCATCAGCTTCAGATAGGGCGTGGCGCCGGCGAGGGCGTCGGGCTGGGCGTGGCCGCGCCGTTCCATCATCCAGCTGGTCGCCATTTGCGCGGCGCTCGCCGCCGACTCCAGTCGCGTGCCGATCGCGTGCAGCCAGGCGTTCTCGTGCGATTTGAGCTGGCCGACGGAGCGCCAGATCTCCTTGAGAAGATCGTCGACGGCGGCACCGTTGTCCAGCGCGAGCTTGCGGCCCATGAGGTCGATCGCCTGGATGCCGTTGGTGCCTTCGTAGATCGGCGCGATGCGTGCGTCGCGATAGTACTGCGCCGCGCCGGTGTCTTCGATGAAGCCCGCGCCGCCATGGACCTGCACGCCCAGAGAGGCCACTTCGACGCCGATGTCGGTCGACCACGCCTTTGCGATCGGCGTGAGGAGTTCCTCGCGCAGCCTCGCTGCGGCGCGCGCCGCGTCCGTCTCTTCACATTCGGCGAGGTCGGCGGCGATGGCGGTGCAGAGACAGACCGCGCGGGCCGCCTCGATCTTCGCTTTCATCAGCATCAGCATGCGGCGCACGTCGGGATGATCGAAGATCCGCGCCGACGGATCGCCGGTCCAGGCAGAGCGGCCCTGCTGGCGCGTCAACGCATAGGCGAGCGCCTGCTGATACGCCCTCTCCGCGATTGCCACGCCCTGCACGCCGACCTGCAGGCGGGCGGCGTTCATCATCGTGAACATCAGGGCCAGACCCTGATGCGGCGCGCCGATGAGTTCGGCCTGCGCACCATCGAAAAGCATCGTGCAGGTGGGCGAGCCATGGATGCCAAGCTTGTGCTCGATGCGGCTGGGCGCCAGACGATTGGCCTGGCCCGGTTTTCCATCGGCGGTCAGCAGATTTTTCGGTGCGAGGAAAAGCGAGATGCCGCGGGTGCCCGGCGGCGCATCGGGCAGACGGGCGAGCACCAGATGGACGATGTTCTCGGCCATGTCGTGATCGCCCCAGGTGATGAAGATTTTCTGGCCGGTGAGGCGATATTTTCCGTTGCCGTCCGGCTCGGCGCGCGTGCGCAACGTGCCGAGATCGGATCCCGATTGCGGCTCGGTAAGGTTCATCGTCCCCGACCATTCGCCGGAGACGAGCTTGGCGAGATAGGTGTGCTTCTGCGCCTCGGTGCCGTGCACGGTCAGCGCCTCGATGGCGCCGCGCGTGAGCAGCGGGCACAAGCCGAATGCCATGTTGGCCGCATGCATCATTTCGCAGAAGGCAAGCTCGATCGCTTTCGGAAGCCCCTGCCCGCCGTAAGCCGGACCGGCCGAGAGCGTGCCCCAGCCACCCTCGACGAACTTCGCGTAGGCTTGCGCGAAGCCCGATGGCGCGCGAACGCGGCCGTTCTCGAATTGCGCGCCCTCGCGGTCGCCGATGACGTTGAGAGGCGCAAGCACCTCCGAGGCGAAAACGCCGCCGGCTTCGAGCACGGCGCGGACGGTATCGTCGTCACACGCGGCGAAGCGCTGCGTCTTGAAGAGCGCGGGAAGCCCGACGACTTCGTTGAGCGTGAACGTGATGTCGCGCAGCGCGGCGGCGTAGGTCATGGTTGCGCGTCCTCATCTCCAGACATTAGGCATTGGGTAATCATGCGGCGAACTTTGTGGTCCCCGAAAGGCTCCGCGGGCCGGCGACAGTCTACCCCGAGGTCTCTGTCTCTACAGCGAAATCCGGATATTTCCCTACGTGGATCGCGGCCGGAACGGCCCGCGGGTTTAATAAGTTTGCAGGGGGGCTCAGGCGATGTTGCGGGATGCGCCGAAAGACCCGTTCCACCGCAATGGCGAGCCTGGTGCTATCGGCACTCCTGGGCATCGGAGGCGTTGCTCACGCCGATCTGTGCGATGTCTTGCTCATGCCGCCGCCGCTGTATGATCACCCGGCCGACGGCGTCGACCGCGAATACATGCCGATTTCGGACGTGAACGATTATTGTGTGGGCATGGGATCCGCAGCGAGGCTGGATTCGTCCATCCTCGGATGCACCGTCTGCCGGTTTGCCGATTGCACCGAATATCTGCCCCAAGCCGGCGAGGACGGGGTCACGGTGAACGACGTGGCCTGTGTCGTCCGGCACGAGGACGGGCACGTCAATTCCGACCGGGCGACGGGCGATCCCGATCAAAATCATTTCGGCTGGCTTTAGCTGGCGGGCTGGTCACAGCGGCGGCGAAAGCAGAATGCCGTCTACGTCCGGCGCCGCCATGTCCTCGATATCTTTCGCCTCGTGGTCACCTGCGCATCGCGGGGCCCGGCCAAACGCAGCCGCCAGCGCCGTTTCATTTGGCCGGAGGCAACATCTGTGTCAGCCATCGGTTTGGACGCCCGGCGAATTCGTCCTTCAGGCGATGAGCGGGATGTGCTCCGGGCTCCCAGACGGCCGCTGGCTCAAGCCCCTTACACTCCTCCGGCGTGGCCCAGCGCACGACATTCTGATCGTCGATGATCCGATATCCGTTGGGGTCGTTGAACATTGCCTGCGCGCGCGGTCTACGAATGGCGGGGTCGGAGGCAGCTCGCCTATCGGTTTCCACTCCTTGCGCGAGAGAAGGCTCTGATGCACCGCGAGCGTAAATAGCACCGGCGATCTCGCGATCTCGTCGATCTGCTCGCTCGTTCCCTTTGGTCCGATAGCGGTAAAACGCGACCCACGGAAGCACAAGGAGCCGCGCGTAATAGGTCCAGCCATCGTCCAGCTCCTTGCTGATCAACGTGTCAGGCTGCCATTTCTTTTGCGCCACTCTTCGTTCTCCCTCAGTTGCCGGTATAGGGATGGGCTTCCCCGAATGCGAATGACGCGGCCCGGTGATCGGTGGGCCCATCAGGTTGTCCTTTCGCACGCCGCGATAGGAGTTGCCGGATACCGAGTTCGGGCTTCGGCTCGGATCCCTTTTTGCGCCGCCATAATGATCGATCATCTGCTGTTCGCGTCCTCGCATCGCCCAATAGGACGGATCTGCCATGTAGTCGTCCGGCGGCAAGGTCGCGGGAAGAAACGTGTCGAGCTGAGCCGGTCCATATCCTTTTTTTGTCATGTGATGCGACTTGTCAGGTCTGGCCATGTGCAGCGCGGTGTAGGGATCGGGTCCATAGCCGGCCGTGTGACCGACATAGACCAATGTCTTTCCGTTCTCGACCTTAGTCTTCGTGTAGGTGATGTACCAATAGATCGGAGGCGGAGGATCTTCCGTCTTCGGCACTGCGCGCGGCTCCGCCCTGGTCTGCGGCACCGCTCGCGGCACGGGAACCGGGACGGAAATGGGCCCCGGCGGGTGCGGAATGGGGATCGTGATGGGGCCTGGGGGGTGCGGAATCGGCACGGGGACCGGAATGGGACGCGGAGGAGCCGGCACGGGTACTGGAACGGGCACCGGTGGCAGGGGAACGGAAATCGGCGGCGCTACCGGCACAGGCGGTACCGGCGGTGCTACCGGCGGTGCCGGGCGCGGCGGCTGCGGTACGGGAATAGGTATCGGCGGCGCAACCGGGGGCGTCCATTCCTCTCCGGTCGAGAAAGGATGCCAATTGATCCGCGGCGGATGCTTCTGCATCTGCTGGCTGCTGGCGACGACCCCGGTTCCCGCAAGCAGGAACGCGGCACCCATGGCCAGCTCGTAAATCGTAAGACCGCCGAGAACGGCACCGACCGTGCCACTCGTGTCGATCGTAGTTATCGGATTGGCATGAACGTAGAGATAGAGGTTGGGCCCGTCGTGAAGGAAGGCAGGATCTGGGTTGATCCACCGCGCCAGCCACGGCGCGTAGTAACGCGCCCCGGCGTAGTAGAACCCGTTCTCGGTATCGCGTTCGAGGCCGCAATAGCGCAGCCGCTTGGACGTTTCGGTCGCACTGCTGGTCGCCTGGTATGACGTTCCGCCATACGGGAAATATTCCTCGTAGGAGATGACCGCCGAGGCATCGTCGAGCTCGAGACAGGAGCTGCCGACGAGATTGAGATACTGATATTTGAGGACGCGCCGGGGTGCGGGATCCGTGCCGACGGTGCGCCGCTCCAGAACTGCCACCGTCTTGCGCTCGGACGCGAGGATCTGCGTCTCGCGCTGCAATGTGATGGTCGTGCCGTCCGTGTCGTATTCGCGGTAGATTTCGAGCGCGCCCAGATAGATCCGCTCGTAGCGTCGCGCGCCCGGCCCGGGATTTGCGCTGCGGTCGGTAACCTTACGGATGCGCCGGTCGGCGACGTCATACGTATAAGAAAGTGGTTTCCGGCGTGCCGGCGGCCACGACTTGGCGCGCGGTTGCCTGCAGGCCGTCGCGCTCGTTCCAAGCGATCAACGACAGATGCGGCATGGCGGCCGAATTGCCATGCGCGTCGTAGCTGTAATGCGCGCTGTACGGTCCGCCATCCGGATCGCCGGGCAGGCTGGTCGACGACAGCCGGTTGCAGGTCACGCTTAAATTGATCTGCGACGGCTCGGCGTAAGTGTAATGCCTGCGCCAGTTCCCCGAGGACACAAGGTGGAACATCGCCAGGATGTTGCTCACCGGATCGAAATCATAGCTCTCGATATAGGTGCCCATCGCGGTCCCGTCGCCGGGACTTGGCAGGCCGATCAGAGCGGAGTCATCGTCGCCGGGCTGCGCCGGGGGCAGCTGCGTGCCGGAGACCTGGCCCAGATGTTCGCGCCCCGTGGCCCGTACCAGGCGATAGCCCGCGTCATAGGTGTAGTCGCTCGAGGGATCGACTCGCTTGTTCTGGAAGAACACCACGTCCTGGATGTCCGCGTCGTCGCGCGTGCGCGTCACGTTGCCATGCGGATCGTGCGTGTAGCGCAGGTCCTGGACGACGCGCGCATTCGCGGCGAAGCTCGCGGGCCTCGTCGACAACACGCGCACCAATCGCTTCGTCAGCTCATCGATCGTGTGATTGACGATCGTGCCGTTGCCGTGCGTGATGGAGGTGCGCAGCCCATTGGCGTCATATGTACAGGCGGTAACGACGTGGCTGTCCGCCGTGGCGGGATCGCCCGGGCTGCTGGGGAGGGCCGCGACCTGCTCCCACATGTCGAGCTTCGCCGGCTTGCTGCCCTCGTTGAAGGTGACCTGCAAGACATTCGGCAGCATCGTTGCGCTGTGCGGCGAGACGGCCACGACCGGACGGTTGACCGCGTCATAGAGGACGCGCGAGACGAAGAGATCAGCCGTCACGAGCAACGGCGCCGCCAGGGTATCGAGCGCCGCTGGGTCGGTCTCGTCCCCCAGGACCGACCAGTCGACCTCCTTGCGGTACTCCGCCGCCAGATGGCGCGAACGATCTATCAGGTTGTTCTTGAAATCGTAGACTTCGTTGCCCGCGAACCCCGATTGGTCGTAGTGGCGGAAGATATGGCCGCACAGATTCTTGTCGGGATGACCCTCGCCATAGACGGTGCGCGCCACCAGGTGCTCGGGCCCGGCACCCGTCGTCACATAGCGATGCGTGGGCCGGCGGATGGCATCATAGCGCAGCCGCACTGCATGCGCGCGGGAATCCCAGGAGCGGATCGGGAGTTCCTGCCACATCGGGCAGCGCGCGGCGGATTCCGCCGTCCATCTGATTGTGAAACAGCTCGCGCCCCGCCATGTCGCGGCCGGCGACGTATTGGAATCCCGCCCCCGACGGCTCGCGTACCAGATATTCGATCACGCGGCGGCCGAGCGCGTCGATCGTCGCCAGGGGCTCGCTCTTCGCGTCGTGAACCACCCGCGTCGGCTGCCGGCCGCCGGTGCCGAAATCCTTCACCGCCAGGCATTGCCGCCGCTGCGGATCGAAATGTTCGACACCCGGCGTAGCGGCATGGCTGGCGGCCTTCTGTGCTGCGTCCTGTTCCGCTGCCTTGTCGACCGCATCGGCGCCGAACGTGCCGCCGATCCGCGCGTCGTACCAGGAGATGAAGGCGCCCGGTGCGCTGCCGAGCAATCGCGTGAAATAGTCGCCGATATCGGGATCGTTGCGCGGATCGGAAATCAGCACCGTATCGTTCTGATCCCAGTTGTCCTCCCGCCAGGGTCCGCGGATCGTCTTCTGCCATGTGTTGTTGGGGTGGAGCACGCCGACCACACGCCCCAGCGGATCGTAGAATGTGAGCTTGCTGACGCCCGAGACGGGATTGAATTCGAATTGGTGTGTCGTGCTGAAGAACGGATCGTACTGACGTACGGGCCGCGCCTTGTTGTCCTTGATGGTCCAACCGGATCCCGTCCAGCGCGGCGTGACGTCCGGACCGCCGTCGACCACGGGGCCGGGCTCGGCCTGAACCTTTTTCTGGATCTGGCGTCCATTTCCGTCGGAGTAGATCAGCTCATGCCGACACAGGGTTGTGCCACCGGGCGGAAGATCGGAGACGTGGGTTTCGCGTTCGATCAGATAGGTGACGGCAGCGTCGGGCTGCGGCTGGGCGCGCGTTCGGTAGAAGGCGTTCACGTCGTAGATCAGTCGCGCCGACGCGCCCTGGAGCACGCTCAGCGGATCGGCGAGCGGATCGGCCAGATGCGCGGCGATGGTCGCGTCGTCGAGATCGCTGACGAAACCGGCCAGGGAATCGCCCAGCGTCTCCGTTGCTTTTCCACGCACGGCGCTGCCGACGACAAATCCGAGCGCATCGAAGACGACGTCGCCGCGATTGCCGTTCTGGTCGACGACCTCCGAAGGCCTCAGGACGCGGTAATCATTGATCGAGCTTTGCGTGTTGCCGACCGGGTCGATGGTGTCCGCCGGCAGGAGATCGTAAGCGTCGAAATTGGTGCGGCTCACGGAACCGAACGCATCGATCGTGCGCCGCGGCAGGAAGAAGTGCTGCCTGGCGTAAGCCAGCTCGATTGCGGGCGTATCGGCGTCGCCCGGCGAGTAGCGCACGCTCTCGCCCGGGATCCACCAGCCGCTGTCGGCGGGCAGCTGCACATATCCGCCTTCGGTCAATTCCGCCGCGCCCACGAGACCCGCGGACACGCGAACTCAACAGGGCCTGAGTGAGCGCAAGGCGATAGGTGTCGCCGGGCAGCGCCAGCGGTTCCACCGTACCCAGCGGCAGCAGCGCCGTCAGATCGTCGCTACGATATACCGTGCGTTGCCGTTCGATGATGCGGCGCGCCGGCCCGCCGGGGGGCGGACCCGTGCCGTCCACGTCGGCGGCGGCGGTCTGCTCGTAGGGGATGTCGCGAGCCGCATTCCATACGGTCGTCCAATCCGTATCGAGCTCGCCGAATTTGAACAGATTGGTGATTTCGGCTCGCGCACTCGCCGGCGTCAGGCCCGTGATTTCGGCTGTCACCATTTCGGCCGGCATCGGCAGGCGCCGCGCATCGTCGGTGATGGCAGGCAGCGTCAGTTCGTGCTCCTTTCCCCATCACATGCAGCCGCGTCTGGTCGTAGGCCAGCATCTGGCGGAAATTCGCGAGCAGCGCCGGCTCGGGATCGGGATAACCGGCGCGGCGCGGATAGGCGATCGAGATCTCGCGCAGCGGATGGTCGTACGGGTCCACTTCGAGCACGACGTGATGCTCGACGCGCGGGTCGTCGGCCACGCGGTCGTAATGGAAGCTCAGCGTCTCGCGCTCGTGCGGCGCAAACACGGCATAGCGATTGACGCCGACCGGCTGGATGCGCCGCACTTCGTAATTATGCTCGACCACGTCGAAGGGAAGAAGGGCCAGTGACGTGTCGTCGTCCGAATAGGTCTCGACGCGCAGCACGTGGCCCTTGAGCGCACGGCAGGCCTCGCGCGCTTCGAAGCCGGAGAGGCCCGCCGGTATCGTCAAGTCGGGCAGCTCCATCGCCGCCCCGGTCGTCCGAGCGCGCGACCGGGCGCAGAGCCGGCTCGATCCAGTACTCGTTCTCGAACTGCTTCGAGACGAGGCCTGCCTCCATGAATATGCCGGTGTGGAACCAGGTCTTGGTGTGAACCGGCGGCGACCATGACGCCGCGTCCCAATTTTCCCAATCGGGGAAGGCGGTGTCGGCGCGATGGGTTTCGGTGTCCCAGGTTTCGACCATGCCGAAACCGCGGAATTCGCGTTCTTCGCCGTCATAGTGACCATGATGATAGGCGTAGCGCGTGACGTAGCGGCTGCGACCGATCCAGTCGAATATCTCCAGGCGTTCGACCACCTGCGCCGGAAACGGCAACCGCGTGATCCAGGGCAATCCGGCGAGGCGGTCCTGCAGATAGAAACGCGTGGACGGCGCATAATATATCTGCGTCTCGGAGCCAGATTGTTGCGCGTGCGCAGCAGGAGATGCGGCTTGCGTCCGCTCATCAGATCGATGTAGCGCAGCGATGCGGCGCCTTGACCGGGCAGCGGCGAAGACCGATCAGGCATCCGGTACCGTTGCCAAGCAAGTCTGCGGTCTGCACAGAGCTGAGCATGTCGGCTGTCGGAAATACGGCGATCGTCTGCGGCTGCGACCAACTGTTGCCGGAGCGGTTGAACCACACGCGCACGCCGTCGGCGCCGACATAGAGAATGTCTGCGGTGCCCGAGCCGTCGATGTCGACGAGGTGCACGCGCCTGGGATCGAACTGGTCGGGCGTCGCGAAGTGCGGCGACCCTTCCATCGTCACCTTGCGACCGAAGCGGCCATAGCCGAGGTTGGGCCAGAAGCAGATTTCCCCATTCCGGACGCGCACGACGTCGGCGAGTCCGTCGCCGGTCATGTCGACGAGCTGCATCACGGCGTCGTCGGTGGCGTAGACGGGCGGTCCGCCGCTTCGTTCGTCCCAGGGCGCCTGGACCCGCGCCGCGGGCCCGAACCCCAACGCGCCGAGCGAGGGATAAAGCGTCCAGACATTGTCCTCGCCCACCAGCGTGTCGGCGCAGCCGTTGCCGGTGAGGTCGACGAAATGGACGTTGTGTCTGGCGGGGTCGGTCGTCGGGCGTGACCGGAACGGAATAAAGGAGTTCCAGCCGGTTTCCGGTTCGCGCCGCCAGAAGCCCGGGCTGCTCGGATCGAAGGACACCACGTCGATGCGTCCTTCTCCGAGCACGTCCATGAACTGCACGCCGCCCTGAAGCGCGTGGCTCGACGGAAGCTCGGCGACCATCCCCAACGGCTCGAAGCTCGCGGTCACAGCCGGCTCCGAGCCGTCGGGCAGCGGCGCGCCGCTCAGCGGACTGAGATTGCGGCGATACCGCCAGGCGGTACCGTCATCGCTCAGGATTCCCGGCATGCCCTCGGCGTCGAGATCGATAAATCGGTAATTCGCGCCGTCCACGCCCTGCGGCAGGTTCTCGACGCTTGCTTTAGGAAGCGTGTGCACCGTGGGATCGATGACCGGCTTGACGTATTCGAACTCGAGCGGCGGGAAGGCCTTGCGCAGGTAGCCGGTACCGTCGCGCCGGAAACCCGCCAACGTCGCCGAGGTCATGAACGAATAGATTGGCGCGTCGGGATCCGGCGGCGCTTGCTGGTCGTCATATTGAAGTTCCAGCGCACGCACCAGACAGTCGCGCCCGACATCGGCCTCGGCTTCGAAATGATGAAACATCAGGGCCCGCAGGCAGCGACGGTAGGTGCGAACCTCGTAACCTGCGCGATAGTTCGAGAAGGGGTCGGGGCGCACAGGCCGCGCCAGGCTGTCGCCCGTCTTGGGAACGGCCGGCTCGTGATCGCCATAATCGAGGACCATCTCGAAATGCCAGTCCGCAGGCAGCGCCGGCGCCGGGCCGGCCTCGGACCAGTCCTCGAAATACGGCGTCGTGAATCCATAGCGGATCGACTTGAGGTAGCGTGCGCGCTTGCGGTCCTCCGCGGCGCGGTTCGCCTCATGCGTCGCGGTCACGTCGACGTTTTCGTCGTTCTCAGCGGCATAGGTGAAAAGCGTGAGATTGCCCGTGCCGTCGAAACGGCGACAGAGCAGATACTTGAAGACTTGATCGGGATCGGCGCCCGAGGCGATGGTGCTGCCGTCGTCGAATCCGTAGAGCGACGTCACATTGTCGCCGCTGATCGCGCGCCAGTGCGTCGCGCCGCTCTTCGTGGCAACCCAGCGCTCGATCCGCGCGTACAGTCCCTCGATGCGCGGCAGATAGGGAAATACCAGATAATCGATGCCGTGCCATGTGCGCGGGGTTTGCACGCGCACGCCCGTGCCGTCGAGCAGCGGTACCAGATCTTCCGCTCCCGAGAGCACGAAGATGTCGGATTCGACCCCGTCCCAATAGCGCGGCAGGCCCTTGTCCGTGCGCCGCGAGATCGCCGGCAGGTCGATGTTCCAGCCAAAGCCGAACGGGCCGTTGCCGCCGCCGGAATCGTAGTTGAGGCGCAGGTCCGGCCCAACGCCGTCGCGGCCCGGGCTGAAGGGCAGCGGCACGGACAGATTTGCCGTGCCGTTCACGGCGTTGACGCCGAGCTTCTCGCTGATGCCGCGGATCGCGCCGCCACCTTTGGGAAGCGAAATCGGTGACGCCCGCGGCGGCGCGGTCGTCGGCGCATCCGCGTTCGATGCGCGATCGGTGTCGCTCTCGGCCAAGGTCAGTGACCGAGCGTGTAGTGGATGACGAAGGACAGCTCCTCTAGCTTGGCGTAGTCCGGCGTCGTCAGCGTGAAGGCGGTGCCGAGCGTGATGGTCGCGGAGTCACCCTTGCAACGTCCGCCGAAATTGGCGCTGGCCGACAGGGGGAAAGCCGTGCCGTCGATCGCCGCAGACGTGGTCGGCGGGTTGCCGGTGAGCTCTGCAAACCAGGACGCGGCGTCGACCACCGGACCGTGCGCCTGCGCGAAGAACGGCAGATAGTCGCTCGTGATGCTGATGGTTGCCGTGCCGGTCTGAGTGAGCTGGTACATCCATCGGGAAACTGTCGACGCAGGTCGAAGCCCTGGTAAAGTCCGGTGGAGCTCGCATCGACCAGCATGGCATTCATCGCCGCGCGCAATTGCGTCTCGACCGTCGTGCGCAGGCCGCTGCCGCCGTCGCGCGCCGTATAGCGCACCTTGAGCACGACGTCCGCGATGGCGTTGTAGTCGAACTGCGGGAAGCCTTGGGCGAGTCGGACCGCCAGCTGCTGAGTGCGCCGGCATATTCGAACGGCAGGTAGCGCTCGTCGTGGAAATTGAGATCGAACAGGCCGCTGTCGTTCTCGCCCTGGCTCGTCGCCACCGACTGGATAGCGGTGACGTTGTAGGCGAAGCGCGTGTCGTTGCCCGGCGATTCGGTGTAGCCGCCACCGGTGGACGCACTCTTGCGATAGCGGTTGCCCACCAGGGAGAGTTTGGCGCTCACCGAGGTGTAGGGGCCCGTAACGCACGGAATGGTGAGCGACACGGTCTTCAGCCGGCGGAAATAATGACCGGGATGATCGAGGTCGAAGCTTGCCTCGGGGATCGAGAAGGTGCACGCGCCGGTCGCCTTGAGCGCGAGCAGCGCCAGCGGATCGAGTTGCGCGAGCGAGATGTGCTTGGTGAGCTCGTATTCGCGCTTGTTCTGCTGCATATAGGCGACGTCCAGCTGCTTGAGGTCGCTCATCAGCCGTTCACCGGACAGCAGGCCTTTCTTCATGCTGTCCCAGTAGTTGTACTGGATGAAGTTCGTGTCGGAGCCGAGCTCGAACTGGAAGCAGCGCTCGGTCTGGTGCGCGACGTTGAGCGCGAGCTGGTAGCCGCGATAGAACACCGCGCTGATCTGGCCGACCATGTAATCGAACAATTCGGTGTTGGTGAATTTCGTTTTCAGAAACTGGTCGGTCTGGTTGGCGTTGGCGATCTGGAGCTGGTGTGCCGCCACCTCCTTCTTGGCGATGTCGAGACGGATGTTCGCCGCGTCCATCTGGCGGCGGAGCTGGATCAACTCGAGATCGGCGAGTTGAGCCTGGAGGTCCACTCGTCCTGGCGGCGATCGTAGCCCCCGATGGTTGTCGCCATTTGCGCGCCGCCCTGCAGCATGCCGACGATGTCGCGGATAACTTGGGCGAAGCCGGACTCCGCGCCGGCGATGTTTTCGCTGCCCCACGCCGCAGTGAAGGCCGGCGAGCCGCCGAAGCCGGCGATGCCGATGGAAAATGTCGGCAGCATGTGGGTGATCGCCGCGCCGATGTCGAGGCCCATGGCGCCCAACTCCAGTGCCAGCGCCACGGCATTGAGCACGAGCGCCGCGGTCTCGCCGCCGTTCATGTAGGGGCGAGAGTGGTAATATTGGCTCTTTGCAGTGGTGAGGTCGATCGACTTCTGGATGACGTCGACCTGTGTCGCGGCCTCGTCGACATGACGCTGCTTGACCAGCAGCATGGCGCTCAGGAGGGAAATTTCCTGCGTGGAGCGCAACCGAGAAAGGGCCTCGCCGTCGCGCTTTTCCAGCGCCTGCAGGATCGAGCCGCCGAGCTGGCTCACGATATTTGTCAGTTCCGTGGCCTTCTGCATCATCGCCGTGAAGCGGTAAAGCGGCAGGGGCGCGTTGAGGCCTGCGAGGATCTGCGAGATGCTGAGGCCTGCCGCGCGCGCCGCTATCAGCGCCCCCGGATCGATCGGCGGTGCGAACAGCGCGAGCGTCTGCTGCACGCCGTTGATGTCCTGGCAGTTGCGGATTTTGAATAGACGGTCGGCGACCGTATCCCAGTACTGCGCGAGATTGGGATTGGGCGGGATGCAGAAATAGAGGCTCGACAGCGTCAGCGGCGGAGGTGGCAACTCGTTGCCGCCTTGCGGCAGCAGCGACAGGTCGGGAATAAGGTTCTCCAGGTCGAGAAGCTCGTTGCCGAACAGATCGATCTTGCCGTCGAGCTGCGTGTAGGTCTCCGGCGGCGGCGTCACGACCGGCGGAACGATCCGCGGCTTGGGTCCCAGCAATTTGTCGGCGAGCACGATACATCTGGGTCGCCTGGTTCACGGTTTCCATCGTGTCCTGCGTGAACAACAAGTCCCCAGGCGATGAGGTTGTCGATATACTTCATCAACACGGCCTGCTGGAACGCGACCGTGCGCGAGCGCGCCACGAGGAACGGCTCGAAAGGATTGGCCCGCCAATCCGCGACCGCATTGCGCAACTGGTCGATCGATGCGCCGCTCGGATCGGCGGCGATGCCATTCATGTTCGTGTCGACGCGCTGGGCGACGTAGTCGCTCTGCGTCGTCTGAAAGAACGGCTTGGTTTGCCAGTATTTTTGCGGTACCGGCGCGCTGCTGGCGTCCATGGGATCGAAAATGTAGTGGAACCAGTCCGCCGCCGCCGCGAATTGCTGGTCCTGGCTCAGCTGCACGGCGACTTCCAGCGGAAGATGGAAGAACAGCTCCCAATTGTAGCTCGAGTAGCTGCCACTCTGCGTGAAGTCGATGTCTTCGATGGGATATGGCTTGGTAACGATCGGCCTGGGGCTGTAGTTGGCGCCGAAATCGAACGACGTGGTCTGCAGCTGCGTCGAGCGATCCATCAACGCGCCGATGCCATCGGCATACATGGTCTTGCGCAAAGAACAGACCAGGGGATGATAGAAATTGTCGAACTCTATGCCCGGCCGTAGCTTGACGTAGATCGCGAGCTCAGCGCAGATCGCGAGGAAATCGGAAATCCTTGAACAGCGCCTTCAGCAGCGCGACCAGGTCGTGTTTCGGGTCCTGTTCGTATTTGAGGAGGTAGGCCTTGGCGAGCGCCACGATGTCCTGCGTCAGCGACAGAAAGTCCGAGAAGGTGCGGCGGATCGGCTGGTTCTTGTTTCTGTCGTCGGTCCGCGAAAATAGGCCGGGAATGACCACGTAATTGTGGACCGAGTCTTCGTAGAAATAGGGCATGAAGCTGCCGAGCGGCACGACGATCGGAAAGTCGGCGATCCTTGCCCGATCGCCGTAGTAGGCGCGCTCCAGCATCTCGATCAGGAGGATGATGTAGTCGATGAGCGTGATCTGCTGCGGGTAGGTAACCTTGAACTTGTTGGGCGTCTTGGCGAGGATTTCGAGGTATTGCTGATTGGCGATGGTGCGGATCGCAAGCTCGTTCCCCGATAATTCGACGGAGCGCAGATCCTCGACGTCCGTGTTCATGAAGTCAGGCAGGAAGTCGAGCTTCGGGCCGCTGTTATAGGGCTCGGGATATCCCTTGCACCCGTAGAGCGTAAAGCCCCCGAGGAAGCGCAATTCGCCGCTCGGCGTGTCGCCCGTTGCGACCTTGCCGTTGTCGATGAAGCTGCAGGCGATCGAGAATCCGCCACTGCGCAGGTCGACCGGTATGAAGCGGAACGTATCCTCGAGCGGGAGCTGCTCGTAAAAGCCAGGCGTCCAGTCCAGCGATTCCTTCGACATGCGCGACGGTGTCCAGGCGCCGTTCGCGAGCTCGCTGACCGAAAGCTGGATTTGCCATTGCCGCTGCGTCTTGGCCACCTTGGTGCCGGGCGTGCTGCTGGGGACTGTGGTGTCCTGGTCCTGGTTCGCCTGCTCGGTAAAGATTGGCCATGCGAGGTTGAGGCGGCCGTTGCGGATGAAGGCGATCAGCTGGTCGCCCTTGATGTCGACGTCGACCTTCGTCCATGGCGTCCAGGTCCGCTCCTGGACGAACTGACGAAAGTAGTAGGTGTGCGGATCGCCGCCTTTGGTGCGGGCAAAGACATACAGCGTCAGCGCGCTTTCGTCATAACACATCGTCACGACTTCGAGGAAGGCGATGTCGTCGAGCGCCTCCAGGTACTGCGTTGCGGCGTCGCTGATCGCGCCGTCGCTCAGATCGCTCTGCGAGAGACATTCTCGAGCGCGACAAAGGGGTCGGACTTGTCGTCGCGGAGCGGCGGATTGATCCAGTTCTCGGGATAGAGGAACACTTCGCGGTTCGCCTGCCAGACCCTGTAGGCCTGCATCCACGACCATTGCTGCCAGCCGCTGTCGACGGACACGTCCGCGACAGCCGTAGGCTCGATGCCGAGCAGGCAACGCTGCACGAACAGCTGCAGCGAGCCGTGCGCCGACACGATGCGCGACGTCGGCGCACAGGAGCACATCTCGACGTCGACCAGGAAATAGTCGAACAGATCGTCGCTCGACGACATCTGCGGGTTCTGCGACAGCAAATAGGCGATGAGCGCGTCGCGTTTCTGCTGGCGCAGGGGATCGTAGATCTGCTTGAGCACGGAAAGCCAGTCGGCCCCGTCGTACCGCGTCTTCAACGCCTGGCGTAGCGACAGCGCATCGGCAGCGAGCAGCTGCGGCTTGATCAGCGCGACGCCGCCGGCGACGGTCACCCCAACATGCGCAGCGCGACGACGGCCGTCTCGAGCGCGACATAGGTGGATGCCTGCCGGTAGGCCGCGAGGTTGCCGGCCGAATATCCGAACCGCGTGTCGAGATCGCCGAGCACGCTGCGGTCCCAGCCGGTGACGAGCGTGAGCCGGTCGAGAAGCTGGCCGATCGTCGTGCCGGCGGTGACAGCGAGGTCGAAAACGCTGCGCAGCGTGAACGGCGTCGATGCATCGGCGGGATTGACGATCGCAGGGTAGCGCGTGAACAGTCCGATTGCCTGCTGCAACGCATTCCACGCCGCCCAGGTCGCAGCGGGCATGCCGGACTGGTAGGGCAACAGATCGATCTGCAGCCAGCCCAGCGCGGGCGCGCTGTCGAGCAACCATTGCAAATCGTCGTTGGCGAGCCCGAGCGTCCCGGAGAACCGCGCGGCCTGTTTGAGCAGCCTGGTCGCCGCCAACTGGTCGGCAAAGGCCGCAGGGGTGATCGCCGGCGCCACGGGCGGCGACCCCACTGTGTCGATCAACGCGTTGCTGCCCAGGATATCGAGCAGGGTCAGCCGTCCAGCCGCGACGGTCAGATGCGCATGGTTGAGCAGCAGGGTAGTCAGGTCGGGATCGAGCTGCAGGCTGGTGGCGAGCGTCGCCGGCACCAGCGTCGCGCGCGCCTGAGCGTACAGATAGTTCGAAACGGCGTCGAGAATCGCCTGGATCAGATTGAGTTGTGCCGTCTCGATATTTGCCGGCGTAACCGCCGCCTGCAGCGCGTTCTGAAGGCCCTTGATCGCCGTCGTGTCGATGAACGGCCCGAGCACGGCATCCAGGAAGCTGTTAGCCGGCAGGGCGTCGGCATAGCTGCGCTCGACGATGGCCTGAAGCTTCGAGCATTGCGTCGCCGTGACACCCGGCAGCCGGCCCACGACGCCGGCCAGCGCCGCCTCGTTTTCGTCCGCAGTCAGCGTCGGATCGAAGGGTGACCTGTCCGTAACATAGGCGGCCTGCAGGGCCGCTTGCAGCGCCAGGAGGATGGTCGTCGTGGCCGCATCGCTAAGGCTGCGCACCGTCACGTCGACGGCGACAAAGGACAAGAAGAACTGCAGGTCGACCGGCTTGATACCAGCGTTTGACAGCGTGTCGCTGGCACCGGCGAAGGAAAGCGCCGTCGCCGGATCCGCAAGCGGATCGAGGCCCGTCAAGGTGCCCAGCAGGAGCAGGTCGCTGTTCGGCCGACCCAGCGCCCTGGCGAGCGAGATCTGCGAGAACAGCTTCGCCAGATTGGCAAACGTCAACGGTGCATTGGCGCCTTGCGCGGCGATGAGGAGCGCAAGATCGTTCGGCGTGACGCCAAGGGTCAGCGACAGCGTCGCCGCGACGTCGCTCAGCAGTACCGGCGCCACAGGAACCGGCGTCCCTGTTCGCCGTGACCGCAGCGACGCTCAGCCGGTCGTCGATAGTGCCGTTGGCTGCCGGATTGAGGAAAATCTTGGCGTAGCGCGAGGGGCTTCCGTCCAGGGGCGTCGCGGTCGGTATCGTGCCGTAATAGACGATCAGATCGTCGAGCGGAATGTTGAGTCGCGCCTGCAGCCTGTTAAGATCTGAGAGTTCGCACTAGGAGAGGATCGGCCGTGATTTGGCCGGCTCCAAGTCGCGGCGCCGCGATCGCCGCATCGAGGCTGGTCATGCTCCAGCCCAGGCGATGCTGCAGGCGCAGGAAGCGGTGAATCCGGTCGAGAGCGGGAATGTCGAGGTTGGCGATCGTCTTCTGCGTCGTGTCGCAGGACGAATCGAGATGCTTGATGTAGAGCTGGTTGGACGGGTTTATGAAAGCGAGCGCGAGGAGCTGCTGCAGATCGGCATAGCTCATCGCGGTGCGCGTCAGAAACGTGTCGACCACGTTGACCACGGTCGTGGGGACTGTGGCTCCCGTGTTCCAGTAGACGTTCTGATCGCCGGCTCCTGTATCGGGCGTTCCGATGAGCAGCTGCTCGGTAATGGCGATGTCGAGCTGCTCGGCTGCAATATCGCGCGGCGCCGGCGTGCCGCCGGTGGCCAGCGCACGCATCAACGCGTCGCGTCCCACGCCGAACTGGCCGAAATCGGCGCGCGATTCCTCATGCGGCAGATCGAAGGGAAGCTGGAAGGCGATATTCGATCCCGCCAGCGTATTGTAGGCCGCGTCGTTGACATATTCGGGCGCCGCCGCGAGCTCGTCGGCGGGCGCGAAAGTCTGGCGCAGCCGGTAGATCCTCCAATTGCCCGCGCCGCCGGCCGGCACGATCTTGCAGACCGCCTTCGCGTCGCGAACGTAGAAATTGCCCTGCGCGTCGGCTTCCTGAATAAAGGCCGCCATCGTGTAAGGCAGATTCTGCGCGCTAAGCGCGACTTGCAGGGCGCTTGTGATCTTGCCTGCGGCGATGGCGCCGCTATAGGCAATCCCCGGATCGGGCGATGCCGCCTGCTCCAGCAACTCGCACACGACATCGATATAGGGCAGCGGGACATTGGTGTTGTCGCAGCTCAGATCGATGTCGCCGAGGTCTCGGGCGGCGCGCGAACAGCACGTCGCGCCCGCTCTTCGTCGCAACCGGCGGGCCGACAGTGGTGTCGACGACCATCCGCAGCTTCAGATATTGGAGCACGTCTACGAGATAGGCCGCCGGACCCGCGACGGAGCGGCAATCGTCGCAGGCGCAAAGATCCGTCAGCGCGAACAGGTTCTTGAAATTCGGATTGTCCTTCGACACCTGCTTGAGCTTCCGCGCGGCGGATGGCGGAGCTGCAGCCGCGATATTGGCCGCGTTGGACATCGCATGGATTTCGGCCGCGACCAGCCCGGTGGCGACATGGATGTCGTTGGCACGATGGTAAACCTGAACGGCCTCGCTTGCGGTAAAGGTGCCGTTGGAGGTGAAGCGGCTGACGAACTGCGCCTGCCCCATCGCCGAGACCTGCGCCGCGGACTGAATGCCGGCATTCAACAGAGCCGAGGTCTGGCTGTGGTTCTGCGTCAGCTTGAACACGCGCTGAAATCGACCTGACCCCATGGTTCATTGCTGCGGTTTGCCGCTCGCTGCCGCTCGCGATCGGCTGAGCCTTCAACAGCCCGCCGATATCGCCTGTGGCAAGATCGAAGTTGGGATTGGCCTTGAGCAGGGACAGCAACGTCTGTTGAGCTGCTGTCTTGCCGGGCGCGGTTTCGAGCGCGGCTGTGAAGGCGGCCGTCGCAGGCGAACCCGTCGCCGTTGCGGTCGTCGCTGCACCTGTGCCGGTCAGGTTCTTAAGCAGCAGGCCGATATCGGGCTGCGTCGCGAGAAGCTCGGTGAACGCCGATACGACGTCGGGACTTGCCGCGCTGCCGTCGGTCAGCGTAACAGACGAAAGCCCGCGCAGCAGCGCAAGGGGATCGCCGCCGCTGTTCTGCTGCAAGGCGGCGAGCACGCGCTCGTGATTGCCGGCGGCGATATTGGCGGCGAGCGTCTGGAAGGTCGCCTGCGGCATGTTGGTTTGATAGTAAGCCTGCGCTGCTGTGGTGCTCGCGGCGAGCGTGGCGAGTGCGGCATCGAGCGCTTTGTCGCTTTGCGTCGGCACGATGCGCGCGGCGACCGCTGCCCGCACGGCCGCCCGAACCGCGTCGGGAGTCTAGCAATGCGGCGTCGTACAGCAGCGACTGGGTCGGCGTTGCCAGGCTGATCTGATAGCGGGCCTGCAACGGCGACGACGCGTTGCCGGAGAGAGCGTCCTGTCGCAGCAAGGCGTAAAAGAATACCGGATCGAGCTTGGCGAGCTCGCCGAGCCGATACGCCATGACGAGGTCGACCACGAGTGCCGGACGGCCAACCGGTCGCACTGCTCAGGAACGTGATATCCGTCGCGGTTTCGTCCTGGCGCAGCGTTGCAATGGGCGTGGCACCCGTTTGCATGACGACATCGGCGCGAACGCGGTCGAACTCCGTCGGGCCATGCAGGCTGGACGAAGGGACCGTCAGATCGATTTCGCTGAGTGGCGTTGAGATCACTCGCGCATCGGACTGGGCGACGGTGGCGCCATCGTCCAGAACCCGCACGACCACCGGGCAGCTTGATCTTGCCGCGCGGAAACAAAAGCTCGTATTGCCCGTCCGGGCCAGTCTTGCCCTCGGCCAGCCGAACCTCGGCGCGGAATTTCTGCTCCACCAGTTGCACAGAGAGGCCCGGCGCCGCCTCGCCGGCAGCGGAGGTAATGCGTCCCTTCACGGCGCGGCTGGGTCGGGATGGCCATGCCGGCGCGCAATCCGGCCAGGCGTCGCGGATGTCGACTACGAGGACAATCGTCTCCCGGTCCTTATTTCCAGGACGGCACGATCTGCCAAGTCTCCTGCAACGCGATGATTTCTTCGGCTGTTCCGGCAAAGCCGAGATCGGACAAGGCGGCGCGTGCCGCAGATTCGTCTGGTACTCATCGCATGCGATCACTTCCTCTTGGTAGCCATCGGCGTTCGCAAGGAAGGTGGATGATCGCGTGCGCTACGCCGCCCTAGAATTGGCGACGCACGGCGCAAGGCTTCGGCTGTAGCGCGGCCAGCGGATGCAAATCCGCCGCCCGCCCGACGCTCCCTTGCGCGCGAACACGAGCATCGCCCCGGCCCCGGCAGCGAGAATTATTCGAAACTCAAATGTACAAAAGATGGTCGCATACGCATACGCAGACCGCAAAGTCGTAGCCTTCGATGAAGCAAAGATCAATATCAGGCCGTGTAGCTCACGGATTTAGCGTATGTTGTTCGAAACTGGCTGCGCCGGTTCACCGCCGCAGAGTGGAATATCGGTGCACGATCGGTCGTGCCGTCCCGTAGTCTGCGGAATTTGCCGCGTCGCGCGCGTGCAGGACGAAACAAATTTCGTGGATTTATGCTCTGAGATGCGCGTGAACGCGCAAATATGGTCGACCGTGTCGCATGTCGGCGGGATCGGCGAGCGCCTTGTGGGCGCGCCCTGGAAAATCCAGACCTTCGTGTGCGCAATCTCGAATTTGACTCGATCTTGGGCGCGCTGTCTTGCGGCATTGCTGGCCGTCAGATCGGTCAATGCGTCACGAATGCTGCGCGAACGCCACGCGAATGCCACGTGCGGAATTGCCAGAAGCCCGGTGTTGCGCATTCTGATAGTTGCCATCATTTAGCGTACATGCTAAATATAGGACGTCAACACTTGAGGGGAGATGCTCATGTCTGCCAAACCAAAAGGTGCGGTGCCAACGCTGGTCACGTATCGCCCAAAGTCGGGCAAGGAGGCCGCGCTGCTGGCCTTGGTGAAAAAGCACTGGCCGGCGCTGATAGTCTGGGGCTGGTAACCGACAAGCCTGCCACGATCTGGCGGGCCGAAAACAAGCATAGCGGCGTTTCGATCGTGGAATTCTTCGAATGGAAAAATCCCAATTCGCCTGATATCGCCCATCAGACTCCGGAGGTCATGGCCATATGGGAGCCGATGGGAGAACTGCTCGAAGCATGGAGATCGCAAGTCTCGAAGCCGTGTGACCAAGGATCCCGCAGCCGACCTCGCCGCGTTGGAAGCCGTCTGCGCTGCGCTGGACCATGCAGCGCGGCGGCAAATTCTTCTGGCAATCGCTGTCTGCGGCGGTTCGGCGAATGCCGGTTACATCGCCAAGCGCTTCAGTTGCTCGTGGCCCACCGTCAGCCGGCACCTGAAGGTTCTGGAAGGTGCCAAGCTGCTCGTACCGGAACGGCGAGGGCGCGAGCGCGTGTATCGCCTGAACAGCGGCACGCTGGACGTGCTGCATAACTGGCTCGAATGGTTGCGCAAGCCGAAACACGCAAGCCAAGGCGTGCGTCCACGAGACCCGGATTGTTGAGCGACCAGCGTGGTCTTGGCGCCGCTCGTCTGGAAAAGCATTACGTGTCTGAAAACTGGAGCGGGCGAACGGATTCGAACCGTCGACCCTAACCTTGGCAAGATTGAAACGGCTAGTTTCTTAGTGATACCCCGACATTCCTCTGCGCTTCGTAACTCGCTGATTGGTAGGCAATTTTGAGGCATTTTCGGATTAGGGTCGTTCTCCGAAATACCCTGGAATTCCCGTCCAATGTTACCCCGGCGTTACCCCGGACGTAAGGCGCAGCGATGGCACGAGACAGAGAGAAGCTCACCAAGCGCATTGTGGACGCGTTGCAGCCCGATCCCAAAGGCCGCGACGTGATCCACTTCGACAGTGAAATCCGGGGCTTTGGGGTCCGCGTAAGAGCCCAGGGCGCGAAATCTACGTCCTCATGTACCGCGAACAAATTCAAGCAGCTCCCCGCAAGCTCCACATTGCTGCCGGTCGGCCCTGGCATGACGCCGCGAACAGGCCCGCAAGGACAGCGGTGAAGCTCCGTGGCCCGCATCGCCGGCGGCGCCCGATCCGGTCGCCGACAAGAATTCGGAGCGCAACGCCGTCACGGTCACAGAGCTGGCCGACGAATACCTCGCCGCAGGCCGTGGGCGCGCATCAAGGCCAGCACGCTTGCCGTGGACCGGAGCCGGATCGAACGCCACGTCAAACCGCTTCTCGGTCCTCCCGCACCGTGACCAAGCCTGACGCCGCGCGACATGGAGAAGTTCCTCCGCGACGTGGAAACCGGAAAGAGCGCGCCCGAAGGATGCGCGCGCAAGGGCAAGACGAAAGGCAAGCGCGCGAAAGGCGGCCAGACGCGCGGAGGCCCCGCAGTCGCGCTCCCGCTCGCTCTCCATGCTCGGCACGATCCTAGAGCGTGCCAGTACGCGACGGCGTGATCGCGAAAAATCCCGTGCGCGGGATCAAGCGCCCGAAGGATCAGAAGAAGCATCCGCCGTTCTCGTTTGAAGCCATCGCGGCAGTCGGCAAAGCGGCGCGTGAGCTTGAAGCGGCCGGCGAGAACATCGTCGGCCTCCGCGCCGTGCGCTTCCTGCTCATGACCGGCACGCGCCGCATGGAGGCCCTGACGCTCAAATGGAGCTTCGTGGATCGCCACAGGCGCATTGTCTGCGCTTCCCGGATACGAAGTCGGGGCCACAGACGCGGCCAATCGGACGGCCGCCATCGAGCTTCTGGCGAGCTTTGAGCCCCACGACGCGAAGCCCGCCGATTTTGTGTTCCCGTCGCCGGCATCGAAGGCGGGCTACTTTGTCGGCTTGCCGAAGGTATGGCGTCGTGTCGCCAAGCGCGCGGACGTCTCTGATGTCTCGATTCACGGCTTCCGGCATTGGTTCGCGAGCGCAGCAGCGGCAATGGAATTCTCCGAACTTACCATCGCCGGCTTGCTAGGCCACACGGTCAAGAGCATCACGGGCAGATACGCGAACGCGCCGGATAGCGCGCTGGTGGCGGCTGCGGATCGTGTGTCGCTCCGCATCGCGGACGCATTGAACGGGCGCAAGGTGGGCAAGGTCGTCAGCATCACGGGAGCCGCGTCATGACAAAGCGAAAGATCACGGGGCGAGCTGCCAAGCGGCCAACGTTTACCGGCGAGCTGGCGAAGCCCATTGGGCTAAGTTCCCCCGATTATCCAGGTGCCGCCACGCAGCTCCTATTTCCACGAGCAGTGGCCGATTGGGAGCGCGCCAAGGGCGAAGCGTGGGCCGAGGCGCTGAAACAGACGCTTCAAAAAATCCCTTTGCTCGCCCAGCACTACGGCATCAGCGACGGAAGCCTGTCCAATCAAGCCCCGGCGCTCTTGCTGTGCGTCTGTCGCGACTTCATTCCGGGCTTCAAGATCGCGCCAGCTAAGCCGTCGCATCGCGGTCGCCCGAGGACGCGGGGGATGGCAACAACGCGCTTGCAGTTCATTTTGGATGTCCAAATCACCAAAGCCGAAAAGAGGCTTAAGAAGGACCGTGACGCGCTTTGGGAGCTGATTAAGAGCAACCCTCGATACCGGCCCAGCGGCGGCGTTCCCCGCTCCGAGATACTCAAAAAGAAGGCACTCGACACGCTCGAAGCGCGCTACGGCGAAGCCAAGAGCAACGGGCTTCAAACCTTCGCGGGGATGGTCGAGCGCATGTGCAAAGATGGCAAGCATCAAGCGCTAAGCGGGCTCGATTTCGCTACGGAAATCGCTGATATCCGACGCCGCCTTTTGCCGTGGCGGCATACGCAGTTTCTCCATGATCCTCGGCACTTCGCCGAAATGAATGGAGATAGTCATGCGTACCAATTCGACAGCTCCCGGCGACACTGCCGATGAATTTCTTTGGACCGACAGAGAGGCCGAGTCTCACCTCAACATGCACAAAGGCTTTCTCGCAAAGGACCGCGTAGGGCCGGCGCGCATTCCCTTTG
>CAWDKN010000026.1:0-18885 GCA_963802815.1 uncultured Alphaproteobacteria bacterium | reverse complement strand
CCCCCCCCCCCCCCCCCCCCCCCCCCCCCCCCCCCCCCCCCCCCCCCCCCCCCCTCCAAATTTGATCAAAGATCCGATCCATCCACCACCACCACCACCACCAGTCATCACCACCCACCACCCACCACCATGTCAGTGATGATGTGCCACCACCCCCCCCCCCCCCCCCCCCCCCCCCCCCACCACCACCACCACCACCACCACCACACTCATCATTCAATCAACACACTCAGAATCATCCAATCATCGACCTCACCAACTTCATCGAAAGCGTGACCGCGCGACGAGCAGAGCGCTGCAGCTCTACGACGAACTAAACCAAGTCGCGGCGCCGAAAGCCTCAACATGCGCTGGAAGAACCGCATCCGCCTGGAAGCGGTGCGCCAGAACCTCATGCGGATGTGGTCGGAATCATAGGACGGCCGCTACATCCGCGTGGCGTTTTCCGGCTTCCTCGAGAAAAGCAAGACCCTTGCGAATCTCCTGCGCATGATCGCGGCGCGCCTGGTCGAGCACTTGCGTGCGCAGCGCGCGCGAATAGCCATGCTCAGGCGCCTTGGAGTAGCGCGACAAGGTCGGGCTGTTCGGCACGTTCGCAAGGGTACGGGCATCGACAGAAAGGCCGAAATGGCGCGCGACATTCGCGATCGCGTCCGCCGGATTGCCGAGCATGGCTTCGAAATCCAGTCGCAGCACGCGCGCGCCGAACCCGGTGACCACGCGTTGCTCGGTCAGACGCTCGGCAAGCCAGCTCGACGCCGCAAGCTCGCCGAGCGACAGAGCATACAGAGGCTTCGGCGCCTCGCCGAGGAATTTCCCTAGCCTGCGGATCCGCTCCGGCCCGTGGCCGCGCAAGTCGGCGGGAGAATTGGGGCCGGCAAGCAGCGTGGCGAGATAAGGCTCGGCCGGCAGATTGAGATAGACGCAGCGCGCCCGGGCTTTCGCGGTCAGCAGCAAAGGCGCCACGCGTGCCGCGCTGCTCGTCGCCTTGAGCACGACGGCCTGCGTCGACACGAAGCCGCGACTCCAGAGCGACAGGAACACGCCGAAACGCTCGGCGAGCTGCAACGGGCTGAGAAAGGCGTCCGGGCGCCCGTCGACGTCGCTAGCTTCCGCCAGCGTACGAAGCGGCAGCGGTTCCTTCAGCGCAAGCGTGCGTCCGGTATCCTCCAGCAGCCGGGCGAACAAGGTCGAGCCGACATGACCGCTATGGAAGATGAAGTGCAGCGGCCGCTCCGCCGTGGGCACCGCCATGGCTTTCGCGACCGCGCCGAACGGAACGCCGAGCCCCTGCATGTCCGGGGTGAGGATGCGGTCGTCGAGAAAGCTCGCCCGGCGGTACGCATCCTCGCTCATGCGGATCAGCAGCACGCCGTCCTGGATGAGATCGAGCTTCTGCGGATAGAGCGCGGGCGAGGACGCGAGCTGCGCCAGGGCTTCCGACATCGGATTTGGGGTGCCGGTCAAAGGTCGTCCCGATTTCCCGTGACGGCCGCTCGGTGGCGGCGGCCGTCACGTGTTACCCTGTCATTTCAACCCCTTACGGCGTCGGCAGGTTCGTTGCGCGCAGCTCGACGCCGTCACGGGGCAACGACCCGGCTGCCTGGGTGATGGCCCGCATCGGCGGCGTATTCATCAACGTGACGAGGCCCTGGAACGCGCGCAGGCTCGCCGAAGTGCCGCCGAACATCTCGTTCAGCGCCTGGTAGAACGTCTTCTGCCGCGGATAGACCTTGAAAACGACGCTGGTGTCAGCCGGGATTCCCGCCGCACGTTTCGCCGCGTCGGCCGCGGTCCAGAAGCCGCCGAGCTGATCGACGAGACCGCGCACGCTGGCATCGGCTCCCGTCCACACGCGGCCCTTGGCGACGTCCTGCACCTTGGCGAGCGGCATCTTGCGCCCGTCGGCGACCTTCTGCGTGAAGTCCGCGTAGATCGCGTCCGCTTCATGGTTCAGCGCGGCCCACTGGTCCGGCGTGAACGGCGTGATGTCGGAATCGAACAGCGTGTTCTTGCCGACGCTGACCTGGTCGGCGCCGACGCCGATCAGTCCGAGCGATTTGCCGAAGGAGACTTTTCCCGTCAGCACGCCGATGGAGCCGGTGATGGTGCCCGGCTCGGCCACAATTTCGTTCGCCGCGCAGGAGATGTAGTAGCCGCCCGAGGCTGCAACGCCACCCATGCTGACGATGACAGGCTTGCCCTTGGCGCGCGCCTTCTTCACCGCATCGAGGATCTGGTCGGAGGCCGACACAGATCCGCCGGGCAAGTCGACGCGCAGGACGATCGCCTTGATGTCGCTGTCCTGCGTCGCCTGCCGGATCGCGCGAGAGAGGTCGTCGCCGCCGATCGAGTTGCTGCCGCCGAAAAGGCTCGGGCCGCCGCCTTCACCGTTCACGATCTCGCCGGACGCTTCGATCAGCGCGATGTGCGGGCCGGCGCCCGTCTCTGCGACCGCATCGTGCGCGCGGACATAATCCTGCATCTGCACAGGCTTGGCGCCGTCGCCGGCTTTCGAGATGGCGAGGTTATACGCGTCGTCATCGTAGCCTACATGGTCCACGAGGCCGGCCTTGACCGCATCGGCCGTGAATTGCGGGCTCGCCTCGAACGCGGCGATGACGGCCTTGCGGTCGCGGTTGCGGTCTGCGGCGATACTTTGCGTAGCCCAGTCGTACCAGGACTGCATGAGCACGGTGAGCTGCTCGCGGTCCGGGCCCGTCATGGTCTTTTCCATGTACATGTCCGCCGCGCTCTTGTAGTCGGAGCGCTTGGCGATCTGCGGCTCGGCCTGGATCTTGTCGAAGAGGCCGCGCAGGAACAGTTCGCCGCCGCCCTCGCCCGAAGTGCCGAAGGTGCTCATCGGCTGCAT
Source organism: uncultured Alphaproteobacteria bacterium (assembly GCA_963802815.1). Lineage (GTDB taxonomy): Bacteria > Pseudomonadota > Alphaproteobacteria > Micropepsales > Micropepsaceae > Rhizomicrobium. Next base: position 16,013 of record CAWDKN010000026.1, on the reverse strand, counting down.
CCAGATCTCGTTGGCGGAGGCCGCCACCAGATAGTCGCCGAGACCGGCGGCGTCGAAGCCCTGGCTGTGTGCGATCACGAATTTGCCGGTGGCGCGAAAGCGCTTGAGTGCCGTGCCGATCTCCTCGGCCTGCGCGACGGAGATTCCGCCGTCGCCGACACGCATCCAGACGCCCTTTACCCGCGGGTCGCGCCCGGCCGCGTCGAGGGCGAGAACGATGTCCATCACATTGAGGGGGCGCTGTCCGAAGTCGAATGGCGTGCGCTGCGCGGAATCGGTGATCGAATTCCTGAGATCGAGCGCGAGCACCATGTTGCGCGGGAGGCCATCGCCCTCGGCAAGCCCGATACCGAGCAGCACAAGGACCAGAAGGACGAGGACGAATACGGCCTTGGCGATGCCGTTTAATGTGCCAAGCAGAATCGACCGGCCCCAACGCAGGAACGCAACCATCGGATCAGAACCTCGCAGAGCTGGTGTAATGAGACCCCTTATATGGCGAGCGGGTTAAGGAACGCCAATCGGGCGCCGTCGGGTCTCACCTAACCGATCTGCTTGCGCTCGACTAAAGTACTGAATTTTATACATTTTAGTTGAAACACGATGCGACCCTCCCTCAAGGGGAGGGTCGCTCCGCGGCGCAGACCGCTTCCAGGGTCCCCAGGCCGTCGACTTCCACCCTGACCTTGTCGCCGGCTTTGAGGTAGCAGGGGGGCTTCATCCCCATCCCCACCCCGCCGGGCGTCCCGGTGAAGATCAGATCACCGGGCTCCAGCGTCATCACTTTCGAGACGTGGGCGATCTGGTCCCAGATCGAGAAGACGAGGTTCTTCGTGTTGGAGTCCTGTCGTTTTTCGCCGTTCACGAAGCAGCGAACGCTGAGCGCATGCGGATCGCCGGCCGCGTCTGCCGTCGTGATCCAAGGACCGAACGGCGCGTGGGTGTCGAAGGACTTGCCCAGCATCCATTGCGGAGTCGCGTTCTGCCAGTCGCGCGCGCTCACATCGTTGCCGGCGCAATAGCCGAAGACGTGGCTTGGCGCGTCGGCTTTGGAGATGTTGCGCCCTCCCCTGCCGATGACGACGACGAGCTCGACCTCGTAGTCGACCTGATCGGACGCGGCGGGGATCTCGATCGGGTCGTGGGGCCCGTTGGCGGCTGTCGGCTGCTTGCAGAACCAGACCTGCTGCGTGGGAAGCTGGCGCCCCATCTCCGCGACATGGTCGGCATAGTTCATGCCGATCGCGAGGATCTTTCCCGGCCGCGGGATCGGCGGCAGGAGGTGGACCTTGTCGAGCGCGAGCTTGCCTGCGCCCGCTTTTGCAATGTTGCCGACTTCGCCCTCCAGCGCCTTCCAGCGCGCGATCAGATCGCTCATCCCGGTCGCGAGTCCGCGCGGCAGCGGAATGAGGGACGCCCCCTCCACGACGCCGAGCGTCGGGCTACCGTCCGTCTCAAATGTCGCAAGCTTCATGATTTTTCCTCCGCGGGCGCCATTTCCGCTAACACGATTGCGACAATGGCGGAAGCCACTGGAACTCGCGACCCGCGGTTCCTAAACTCCGGCCCCAAAAACAATCCGGCGCGATTCCGGAACCTTCGCGACCGGGAGAGGCGCGTAGAATGCCGCGTTCGCAACCGCAATCCGGCAACACCCCGCCGGGAAAGGGGCACCCGCTCCGTCGGCTGCTGCCTGTCGTGAACGAATACGGGCTCGCCTTCTGGGGCGGCCTCGCGCTCATCTGCGCCGGGCGCGTGTTCGAGGCGGGCATCCCCCTGATGGTCCGCCTCAGCATCAATCGCATCACCGTCCATGACGGCCGCCTTTTGCTTCCGGTGGTGGCGATCCTGTGCCTCGCGGTCGTGCGTTATTTCGCCGTCGCCTGGGGCCGCAAGCTCGTGCGGCAAGTGGGCGTCGTCGTCACCTATGCCATGCGCGAGCGCCTCTACTGGCATTTCGAGCTCCAGGGGCCGCGCTTCTTCGCCCGCTTCCCGACGGGAGACCTGATGGCGCGCGCCATCAACGACCTTAACCTCGTGCGTCAGATGATCGGCATCGGCAGCCGTACGGTGATCGTGCTGACCTTCTCGGGTGTCATCGCCTTCGTCTTCATGGTCGCGCTGTCGCCGCGGCTGACCTTGTGGCTGGTGCCCGTGATGCCGTTCATCGCGGTTGCGGCCTATCTCATCTCCTCGCGCCTCTACCGTCAGTCGATGAAGGTGCAGGAGGGATTTTCCTCGCTATCGGAGTTCGTGCAGGAAAACCTGAACGGCATCCGCACGATCCAGACCCACGCTCAGGAAGACCGCGAGATCGCGCGCTTCAAGACCATCTCCAGCGACTACGCCGACAGCTACTTCGACATGATGGTGCTCAACTCCGCGCTCGGGGCCTGGATGACGGCGCTGACGGGCGTTTCGACGCTCATCATTGTGGGCTATGGCGGCTGGATGGTGTTGCACGGCCAGCTCTCCATCGGCACGTTCACCGCCTTCATCCTCTATCTGGGCATGGTGGTGGCGCCGATCCAGCAATCGGGCCAGATGGTCACGATGTTCCAGCGCGGGTCGACGGCGGCGGCGCGGCTGTTCGAAGTCCTCGACAACGAGCCGGAGATCCGCGACGCGCCGGACGCGGCGCCGCTCGACACGATCGGCGGCGAGATCGCGATCAATCATCTCTCCTACACCTATCCGCGCCGCGCCACCGCGAAGGAGCAGCGCGCCGGCGCCATCGAGAATGCCAGTTCGCCCGCGCTCGACGACGTCACCATCACCGTCAAGCCGGGCGAGATGATCGCGATCCTCGGCCGCGTCGGCGCCGGCAAGTCGACCTTGCTGCGCCTGATCGTGCGCCTGCTCGATCCGCCACCAGCCTCCATCTATCTTGACGGCCGCGACATCCGCCTGCTGCCGATCGCGCAGGTGCGCGGCCAGATCGCGATGGTGCCGCAGGATCCGTTCCTGTTCGCGGCCGAGCTCGGCCACAACATCGCTTACGACAACCCGTTGCGCGAGATGCAGGAAATCCTCAGCGCGGCTGAAGCGGCCGATCTCGAGGACACGATCGCCCGCTTCCCCGACCAGCTCGCGACGCTGGTGGGCGAGCGCGGCGTGACCCTGTCGGGCGGGCAGAAGCAGCGTGCAAGCCTCGCCCGCGGCCTCATCCGCGACACGCCTGTGCTCCTGCTCGACGACTGCTTCTCCAGCGTCGACACGGAGACCGAGGAGCACATCCTGTCACGGCTGAAGACGATGCGCGCGGGACGCACGACGCTGCTTGTCTCCCACCGTGTCTCGACCGCGCGTCATGCCGATCGCATCCTGGTGCTCGACAGCGGCAAGGTCGCCGAGTTCGGTACCCATGCCGAGCTGCTGGCGCATGACGGGATCTATGCCCGCTTCGCGCGCGTCCAGGGCCGTCGCGAGGCGCAAAAGCAGGGACGCGCCGGCAAGGAAGTCGAGGTGGCGAAGTGACCGTGGCTAACGCGAACGACGTCCCGGCGCCGCAGCGCCGCATCCAGGGCGTCTTCGACGACAATTCGATCTACGCCAAGAACCTCGATCTCAGACAGATCGGCCGCCTGCTGCACTGGATGAAGCCCTACCGCTTCTATGCCTGGTCGGCGGTGGCGATGGTGCTGCTCTCGGCGATCTTCGCCGTGCTGGCGCCCACCGTCATCAGCCGAGTGTTCCTGGACGACATCGTCCTGCATTCGCCGGGGCACGGCTTTTCCGATTTCGGCCAGAAGGCGCTGAACCACTGGATCATCGCCACCTTCGCGATCCCGCCCCTGGCGGCGGCCTGCGTCCAATACATGGCGTGGGTCCTGCTCTGGGCCTTCTTCAGCCGCGGCTTCGGCGTCACCTTTGGCCGTGCCATCCTCAATACGCTGCGCGACCTGCGCTGCGACCTGTTTGAGCATCTGGAACGCCTGCCCTCCAGCTTCTACGACCGCGTCGCGGTCGGACGCGTGATGACCCGCGTGGCCAACGACGTGGAGACGCTGTTCGAGCTGTTCTCCGGCTTCGGACAGCTCATCGGTCAGTTCGTGCCGTTCTTCATCGCCATGGCGATCATGCTGTCGCTCAGCCCCAAGCTCACGCTCGCGCTGATGCCCTTCATCCCGATTACGGGCGTCTTCACCTGGTATTTCCGCACGCTGTCGCGGCCGCTCTACCGCGCCATCCGCATGACCGTGTCGCGGCTGAACGAGAACCTGCAGGAAAACCTCTCCGGCATGGAGGTCGTCCAGCTCTACGGCCGCGAGAAAATCAACTTCGAGCGCTACAGCGCCATCAACGGCGACAACCGGCTGACGGAGGTCAAGGCGCTCAACATCGAGAGCTTCTACGGACCCTTCATCGACGGCATGAACTTCTTCGCCATGGCGACAATCATCTGGCTGGGCGGGCATTACGCGCTCAATGGCACGATGACCGTCGGCACGGTGTTCCTGTTCACCCAGTTCCTCGACATGCTGTTCCGGCCGATCGTCGCGATGGGGGAACAGTGGAACGTCGTCTTCCGGGCCATGGCGAGCGGCGAGCGTATCTTCCAGGCGCTCGACTGGATGAAATCGCTGCAGGAACCGGAGCATCCCGTGCCCCTGCCCGCCGATCTGCGCGGCAGCGTCGAATTCCGCCACCTCACCTTCGGCTATCGTCCGGAACATCCGATCCTTGAGGACGTCAGCTTCAACATCCGGCCGGGCGAGCGCATCGCCATCGTGGGGCCGACCGGCTCGGGCAAGACGAGCCTGATGCGCCTGCTCTGCCGCTTCTATGATGTCGCGCCGGGCGAGATCTTCCTCGACGGCATCGACATCATGCAGGTGAGGCCGTCCGACATCCGCAAGCGCATCGGCGTCGTGCTGCAGGACTTCCACATCTTCTCGGGCACCGTCTACGACAACATCGCGCTCGGCGATCCGCGCGTCACGCGCGAGGTGGCAGAACGCGCCGCGAAACTGGTCCACGCCCATCCTTTCATCCAAAGCCTGCCGCAGGGCTACGACACGCCGCTCAACGAGCGCGGCCGCAACCTCTCCCACGGACAGCGCCAGCTTCTCGCGTTTGCGCGCGTACTCGCAATGAACCCCGAAGTGCTCGTGCTCGACGAAGCCACTGCGAGCATCGACACCGAGACGGAGGTCGTCATCCAGGACGCGCTCAGGCGCCTCACCGAAGGGCGCACTTCGGTCATCATCGCCCACCGGCTGCAGACGATCAAAGACGCGCATCGTATCGTCGTTCTCACCGAGGGACGCGTCCGCGAGATCGGCACGCACGAGGAATTGATCGCGAAAGAAGACGGCGTCTACCGGACGCTGTATGAGCTGCAGTTCCAGGAAGCCGCGCTGTAGGGCGCTTTTATTTGAAAAGAACGCCCCTGCCCGTCATCGCCCGGCGCGCGGGCGTAGCGCATCCGGGCGACCCATTTCCTTCTCGCTCTCGAAAATCGGGGCGCCCGGACCGCCTGTCAGCCGGCCGGGCGATGACGGCGTTTGTTTCAATCGAAACAGAGTGCACTTTAGACGCACAAAGAGCCCGGGGGGCTCCGGGCTCTTTGCGCTCCGTCATTAGAAAATTTATGACTACTAGTCGTCCGTCGCGTCGCGAATGGCGTCTTTTGCACCGCCGACGGCACTTTGCACCTTGCCTTTTGCCTTGTCCGCGGCGCCTTCGGCCTTGAGCTTGGTGTCGCCGGTCACTTTGCCTGCGGCTTCCTTGATTTCGCCCTTGGCCTGGTTTCCGGCGCCTTTGATGCGATCCTTATCCATCGAATTCTCCTGTCTGGGTTCAAAGGCAAAACGCAGCCGCGGCGACCGCGTTCCGAAGAAACCCATGAGGGCGAATTAATCCAACAGGAGTTTGGGACCGTATCAATTCGGGCTAGATTACACGCAGGAATTGAAGTTCAGGGAATTGGACCATGCACGCGACACGACGCAAGATTGTGCAAAATTTATTTCTGGGCGCGGCGGGAACCGCTTTCTTCGGTCTCCTTTCGACCAGTGCCGACGCATTCGAGGTCACGCATACCGATGCGCAGTGGCGGAAAATTCTGTCGCCTGCCGCCTATGATGTGCTGCGCCAGCAGGGCACGGAAGCGCCGTGGTCGAGCCCGCTCGAATATGAGCACCGCAAGGGCATCTATTCCTGCGCCGGCTGCGATCTTCCGCTCTATTCGTCGGACACGAAATTCGAGAGCGGCACGGGCTGGCCGAGCTTCTGGAAACCGCTGCCCAACGCGGTGCAGACAAGCAACGACAGCAGCCTGCTGGAAGAGCGCACCGAAGTTCACTGCCGGCGCTGCGGCGGTCATCTCGGCCATGTGTTCTCCGACGGTCCCAAGCCGACGGGCCTGCGCTATTGCATGGACGGCGTGGCGATGAAGTTCAAACCGCAACTGGTGTGAGAACGGTAGCCGGCGGCAGCCTTCTGGCTGATAGGATAAGCGGACGGACGAATGCCGGAATTCCAATCGAGCGGCGGGACGATCGCCTATGACGATGTCGGCCGTGGCGAGGGCCGGCCGATTCTGCTCGTTCACGGCTTCACCTCGAATCGCAATGAGAACTGGCGCCGGCTCGGCTGGTACGGCGCGTTCGAGCGCAAGCATATACGCTGCGTGGCGCTCGATTGTCGCGGACATGGCGAGAGCGCCAAGCCGCACGATCCTTCGGCTTACACGCGCGAGGCGATGGCGGGCGACGTCTTCGCGCTCGCCGATCATCTGGGCATCGAACGGTTTCATCTCATGGGATTCTCCATGGGCGCGCGCATCGCGCTCGCCTCGGCGCTTGCGGCGCCCACGCGTGTCGCGACGCTCACGCTCGGCGGTGTCGGCGGAACGGTCTTCGATCCGCGCCCGCCCGGCCATCCGATGGCCGAGGCGATGGAAGCCCCCGACCCGCAGACGATCTCCGATCCGATGCTGAGGAGCTTTCGCCAGTTCGCCGACGATCAGGGCGAGGATCGCCTCGCGCTCGCTGCGCTCACGCGTGCGGCGGACGAAGCGCCGTGGGACCGCGCGGCGCTGAAGGCGCTCGCCGTTCCCGTGCTCGTCGTCGCCGGCTCGCGCGACGAGCTCGCAGGCGATCCGCGGGTTCTGGCCGATTGCTTCGGCGACGGACGCGCGGTGACGCTTCCCGGCTGCGACCACTTTTCGGCCATCGCGCATGGGCTCTACAAGGCGACCGTTTTCGATTTCCTCGACGGCACGCTCGCCTGACGATTCGCGGCGATTCGTGGCATTGCACCAGGATTGCACAGGGGGAAACCGGCCTGTGCGCTGGCTTTTTCGGAACCAAAGGAACCGTCCACCGCGCCCGCTGGTTCTGATATAGTCGAGTCACAGGGCACACATTCAAAAACCATGTTGACGTCTATACGCGAGCGCGAAGTTCGCCTTCATCCGCTTAACCGGGATTTCACCTGGGCCGATACCGCGCCAAGCGCGACCCGGCGGCTGACGCCCACGGAACGCTCTTCCTTCAACGAACATGGCTATGTGCTGCTGCAGAAGATGTTCGCAGCGGACGAAATCGCCGGCATCGCCGAGATCATCGATCCGCTCGAGGCGGCCGGCGAAACCTGGCTGCGCGCCAAGGGCGGCCGCGTCAGCATCTCGACGGCGGACGTGATCACCTTCACGACCCATCTCGTGCGCAAATCACAGGTGTTGCGGGACTTTGCGGCCCATGCCGCGATCAAGGACGTCTGCCACGACCTGATCGGCGAGGACGTGCGCCTCTACTGGGATCAGTCGGTCTACAAGAAGACCGGCAAGGCACAGGAATTTCCCTGGCATCAGGACAACGGCTACACTTTCATCGAGCCGCAGCAATATCTGACGCTCTGGATTCCACTGGTCGACGTCGACGAGGAGAATGGCTGTCCGTGGATTGCGCCCGGCCTGCACAAGCTCGGGACGCTCGACCACTGGGTGACGCCGGTCGGCTTCAAGTGCCTCGAGCATACGGCGGACGCCGTTCCGATTCCGGCAAAAGCGGGCGACGTGATCGTGTTCTCATCGCTGACCCCGCATCGCACCGGCCCCAACAGGCGAAGCGGAACGGTGCGCAAGGCTTACATCCTGCAATACGCTCCCGATGGCGCCTACACGATCCGCGACGGCGAAAAAGCCGTCCAGGACGATCCGGAGCGGCAGTTCAAGATTCTCGAACGCGGACGGTGAAATGACGGCGCCCATAAGGGTCGGTATCCTCGGCGCTGCCAAGATCGCGCCCGCCGCGGTGATAGCGCCAGCCCGCGAGAATCCGAATTCATGGTCTTGGCGGTCGGGGCGCGCGATGTCGCCCGCGCCAGGGATTTCGCCGCGCAGCACGGCATCGCCCATGTGGCGGAAAGTTACGCCGAATTGGTCGCACGCGACGACGTCGACCTCGTCTACAACGCCTTGCCTCCCGCCATGCATCTGGAATGGTCGGTGCGCGCAATGGACGCCGGCAAGGCCGTGCTGTGCGAGAAGCCTTTCGCGATGTCGGCGGCAGAAGCCCGCGAAATGGTCGATGCGAGCAAACGCACGGGCCGGCCGCTGATCGAGGCCTTCCATTATCGCCATCACAACGTCCTGCGCCGCGCCTTCGATATCGCCGCAGGCGGAAAGATCGGGCGCCTCCAGCGCGCCGACGCCATGTTCGACGTTCCCATCGCCTACGCGCCGGAGGAGCTTCGCTGGGCTGCGCCGCTCGGCGGCGGGGCTTTGATGGATCTCGGTTGCTACCCGGTTCATGCGCTGCGCACGATCTTGCGCGCCGAGCCGCATGTCGAACGCGCAATAGCGAAGATACAGCACGGCGTTGATGCGGAGATGGACGCCGGCCTTTTGTTTCCGGGCGGCGTCACGGCGCATCTGCATTGCTCGATGATAGCGGCCAAGTTCGCCGCGCGGCTTTTCGTGGAAGGCGAGCGCGGGTCGATCGAGATCCTCAATTTCATCGCGCCGCAGATGGGATGCCGCTTCACGGTGACGGTCGACGGGACCAGCACAATCGAGCCGGTCGACGGCCTTTCGACTTACGGGGCCCAGCTTGCCCATGTGGCGGACGTTCTCCTGCGCGGAGCGACCCCGCTTGCCGGAGGCGCCGACGCGATCGCGAACATGCAGACCATCGACGACCTGTATGCCGCGGCCGATGTCCCGCGCCCGAACGCGCAACCCGGCGCCGCGCAGGTGCGTTCCTGATATCCAGCCCGTCTCCGTCCCAGGGAGAATTCCACCATGCAGAATCCGCTTGAAGTCATTTTCCGCAACATGCAGGCCTCGACCCGTATCGAGGGCCTGATCGAGAAGCACGTCGCGAAACTCAAGAAGCTCTATCCCCGTATCGTGTGGACGCGCGTGACGATCGAAGTGCCGAACAAGAAAGGCAAGACCGACGACATTCCTTCCGTCCATATCGAGATCCACGTGCCCGGCAACTCGCTCGTCGTGAAGCGAGAGCATCATGCCAAGAGCCGCCATCAGAAGCCCGACGTCGACACGGCGCTGCATGACGCCTTCGAGGCCGCGACCGTAAAGCTCAAGACCTATAAGACCCGCCGCGATGGCGCGGTGAAGGAGCACTCAAAGCGCAACGCCATCGGTGCCGGCGAGGACATCGCGTAGCGCCGATGCGCTCCAGCTAATGCGCAAATGAGATTCCGCCGCCGATCGTGAACGGCGCGGTGTAATCGTAGACGAGCGTGTTCGTCGAACTCAGGCTCGCCGTCGTCGCCACGCGCGCGTTGAAGAGATTGTCGGCGGCAAGATAGAGCTGCCATTGCGGTGCCAGTGCCCATGACGCTTTCGCATCGACGGTTGCCGCCGCTGGCAGCGGCATCGTGTTCTGGTCGTCGGAGAAACGCACGCTCTCGTAACGGACATCGGCCGACAGCGTGAGCCGGTCGATGGGCTTCGCCTCGATGCCGGCCGTAATCGTCCAGCGCGGCGCCTGGGCCGGGCGCTTGCCGGTCAGCTGCGGCGCCTGCGTTCCGCCATGCACCGTCGCGTCGACGTAGTCGATGGCTGCGCGCAGCGAGAGGTCGTCCGACAGGCGATAGCGCGAATCCGCTTCGACGCCGTAAGCGTCGATATCGCCCGCATTCTGGCGCTGGATCAGCAAGCCGCCCGGCCCCGGCAAGCTGCAGGGAAAATTCGTCGGACAATGCGCGAGCGTGACATTGGTGACCGCGCGGTGAAGCTGGTTGACGAAGGCGTCCGCGTCCCAACTGAGCGCGCCACCGTCCTGTCCGATACCGATCTCGGCGCCGTAGAGTTGCTCGGGCTTGAGGTCGGGATTGGCGAGCGTCACGTTGTTGCCTAGGCGGAACGGGCGATAAAGCTCGTTCAGCGACGGGGCCCGGAATCCTTCATAGGCGGCCGTGCGCAAATAGAAGTCCTCGAAGTCCCGGCGCAGGCCCGCGCGCGCGGTCGGAACAATTCCGCTGCGTGAAGGCATACTCTGGTTCAGCGTCTCCGCGCCCGTCACGATCACGGACTGCACCAGATGGCCGCCCGTGCTCGCCCACTGATCGGCGCGGATGCCGACCGTCAGCAGCCAGCCGTCGAAATGGCTCGCGCCTTCGGCATAGATCCCACCGACGAAGGCGCGACCGCCCGAGACGCGGTTCATGGTGAAGGCGTGGCCGACGAAATTGTACTGCTCGCGCAACTCGCCGACCGCCTCGCGCACATCCGCGCCGATTTCCCAATCGAGCAGGGAGCCGTCGCCGCGCACCGCGGCGTTGCCACCCCAGCCGAGCGCGGGCGTCGCATATTGATTGTCCGACGGCGTCGTCGACACGCGTCCCACCGCGATCGACGTCGAAACGTTGGAGAAATTTGTGTCGCGCAACCACGCCTGCAGGCGCCAGCCCAGCGCGCCGCCGCTTTCCGGATGGGCGACGCTGAGGCTTCCCGTCGTGCCGCTCGCTTCCGAGGTCGACCCGACGAGGCCCGAGTCGCGCCTCTCGTCATAGGCGCCGAGACGCGCGGCGACTGTCGTGTCCGCGTCGGGGGTGATGTCGACGCCGAGAGACCCATTGCGTGCGACCAGCGTGACGGCGTCGTCCGCCGCGCCGCGCTGTGCCGGCGAGACGGGAATCCAGCCATCAGAGCTTTCATAGGACGCACTGCCGAAGAAATGGACGCGGTCGGAGCCCACGCCGCCGGCGAAGGCGGCGCGCTGCGTGTTCTCCGAGCCGTAGGACGCATCAGCGGCGGCAATGCCGTCGCCGCTTTGTTCGTCGAGCGCGATAACGCCGGTCAGCGCGCCCGCGCCATAGGGACCCGCACCTGCGCCGCGCACGATCTCGGCGCCCGCGATGTCTTCGGACGGCAGCGAACTCCAGATCACCCAGCCGCCGAAGGGATCGTTTTGCGGCACCCCGTCGAGCGTCACCAGCGCCCGGCCGGCTCCCGATGGCGCGATCGAACGCAGCGAAACTCCCTGGGTGGTCGGGTTCGCCGAGAGGCTCGAATCGCGCCGGAACAGCGAAAGGCCCGGCACCTGCTCCAGGGCCGCGTCGAGCTGCGAGGACGACCTCAGGTCCTGCGCCGCGAGCGTGACCACGGAGAACGCGTCATTGCCGACGGGATCGGGCGGTCGCGCGGTGACGACGACCGTCTCCACCTGCGCAACGGCAGGCATGGCGATGCACGCCAGTACGAATCCCACCCCCGCCGCACGCATGCGCGGAGTTTACGGCTTCGCCGCTGCGATCCGCCAGACCGCATTTCCGACGTCGTCGGCGACGAGCAGCGCGCCGGTGCGGTCTATGGCAACGCCCACGGGGCGGCCATGCACGGTGCCGGGCTGATCGGGCGCCATGAAGTCCGTCAGGAATGGTTCCGGCGGACCGCTCGGCTTGCCATCGCGGAACGGGACGTAGACGACGGCATAGCCAGAGAACGGCGTGCGATTCCATGAGCCATGTTCGCCGATGAAGGCGCCGCCCTGATAATGCGCGGGGAATGCGTTTGCAGTGTAAAAGACGAGACCGAGTGCGGCCACATGCGCGCCCAACGAATAGTCCGGCGCGATCGCATGGGCAACGAGGTCGGGGCGCTGCGGGGTGACGCGCGCGTCGATGTGCTTGCCCCAATAGCTGTAGGGCCAGCCGAAGAAGGCGCCGTCCGGCACGCTCGTCAGATAGTCGGGAACGAGATCGTTGCCGAGCATGTCGCGCTCATTGACGACGGTCCAAAGCGTGGTCGTGCCGGGCGCGTAAGCGAGGCCGTTGGGATTGCGTATTCCGGAAGCGTAGACCCTGAGGCCGCTGCCGTCAGGATTGAACTCCAGGATGTTGGCGCGGTGAATCTCGTTCTGCGGTCCGTGCTCGCCGACATTGCTGCCGGAGCCGACGGTGACGTAGAGCTTGGTGCGGTCGGCACTGACGAACAGATTGCGCGTCCAGTGATTGTTGTAGCCGCCTTCGGGGAGGTCGACGATCTTCTGGCCGGGTGCCGCGATCGCAGTCTCGCCGTCCACATAAGAATAGCGCCACACGCCGTTGGTGTTTCCGACGTAGAAGTTGCCGTTCAGGAGCGCCATGCCGAAGGGCTGATGCAGTCCCTTCAAGAAGACGGCGCGGCTGTCGACCGTGCCGGTCGCATTGCTGTCGCGCAGGAGCGTGATTCGGTTGGCGCTTGGATTGACCTCGCCGCTGTTGCGCTCGAGAAAATTCTGCGCGTAGTCCTGAAGCGATTGCGGCGGCTTGGGCTCGGTGCTCGATTCGGCGACCAGGACGTCGCCGTTGGGCAGCACATAGAGCCAGCGCGGATGATCGAGGCCGCCCGCGTAGAGTGAGACCTTGAATCCCGCCGGCGCGGTCGGGTGCGCGCCTTGAGGCCATCCCACGGCCGCCGAGAAGTGCACGGTCGGTATCCAGCTCGAACTCGGGGGCAGGAAGCTCGGGGTTCGGACCGGTGTTCTTTCCGGTGGCAAGCGGGGGCGCCTTGCCGCAGGCGGACAGGACGAGAATGCCAAAGGCGATCGCGCACAACGCAAAACGCTTCATCTGAAAGTTTCTCCCGGGTCCAACACGACCGATGCGGCGCAGTATTGCTATTTCGGATTCTTTTGCCAGACGAGAAGGTAGCGCCAGAACAGGAGCCGCTTGAATTGAACGCCGGGAAGCAGCGCTTTTGCGTCTGTCCGGATATCCACCAGCGACATTTCAGGACTACGGAGCTGAGGAGCCATTCTGGCCGCCTTGCGGAAGGTGTTGGATGACGCCAGGACAAGGCTAACAGGAGTGGCCACGGCGGCGGCGGCGTAGTCGCAAAACGATGCGTTGCGGTAGAGACCCAGAATGGCAAGCGTTCCCCCCGGCTTCAGAATGCGCGCCATCTTCAGAAGCGACGCGGAAAACGGCATGTGATGAAGGCCGGCAACGCAGGTGAGTGCGTCATAGGTTTCGTCCGGGAAGTCCGCCGCAACGAAATCCGATGACCAATACCGCAGGCCTGGGCAGCTCCCGTATGACTGCTTGGCTAATTCGATGGCCACTTCATCTATGTCAATGGCATCGACGTGGCGACACGGCTTGGCCAAACGAGCCGCAAACAGTCCAAATCCACACCCGACATCCAGGACGCGGCTCGCGTCATCCGGAACGACCGCCAAGAGCAGCTCGTGATAATGGCTGTTGTGGTTCCAGACGCCTTGCATCGGTCTCGCCCACGCGGGCCGCTTTGACGACACCACACGAACAATGCGACAGCGCGATTGCAAGCGCCATCGAAGATCTCCTCAGGCGCTCCGCGCCAGGGGATCGACCGCGCCGAACGAGAAGGCGTAGAGCGTCGCGAGGGCGAGAGCGGCGCCTGCTGCCGCCCAGGGTGTTCCCGTGTTGGCCGCGATGACGGTCCCCGACCACAGCACGCCGACGAAGAACTCTCCCAGCGACGCGACGAAGGAGCCGCTGCCGCGGCGTCGGAAATTCTTCCGCTGGCCGGGCTTCTCGTACCAGATGTTGATCAGAGCCGAGGACAGCGCGGCGCAGACGATGCCGACGCCGGAGACGAGGGCCGCGCGCGGCGAGAACCAGGCCAGTACGCCGACCGGAACGGCGAGGAGAAGCATCAGGGGCACGAGCGCGGCGGCGAGCTTGGCTCGGCGCACGCGCTTCAGCGTGATGGGCGCGCTGGCGAGCAGATCCTGCGCGTCCTCGCCCGAGATTGCGATCCAGGCGAGGTTGGCCGAGATCTGGCTGGACACGAAGACGAGCGCGCCCGAGCTGGCGGCCACGGCGGTCGCGAGATGGAACGCCGCGTTGCGCACGACCACGAACATCAGCGGCACGACGTAGAGCATCCGCAGCAGCACCTGCGAGATGAGCGCGGGGTCGCGGTAGAAGAGCGTGAACTCCTTGCGCATCAGGGCCCGGAAGGCGCCGCCGGAGAAATTCCGGAGGGAGACGGTGTTGCGCCCGCGACGAGCGGGCTTCTCGGCGCCGATCGCGGCCGCCGCGTTGAGCGCGAAGCTCGTGCCCAGGAACCAGCAGGTGCCGGCAAAGATGACGAAGGCCGCCGTCACCATGGTGATGAGCGGCAACGGGTCGGAGACAATCGCGCGCGCAGGCCAAGACAATAGTCCATCGGGCGCAAGCAGGGGCGATGAGGCCGCTCGTTTCATCGCGCCGTAGAAGGCGCGCCGCTGGCCCGGAAACAGGTTGCCGCTCTGCGCCCCGATAAAGAACGCGGCGCCGATGATCGCGGCAAGCACCTGCCCCGACGTCTTGGTCCGCCTGGGGCCGATGACCGAGAACAGGATCGTCGCCACGATGAGCCCGAGCGCCGTCGCGAGGAATGCGAGCGAACCCAGCACGAGATAGGCGCCGAGCCACGCCGCGTGGTGGAAGAACGCCATCGGCAGGAGGAACGGCGTCAGCAACGAACAGAAGATCAGAAAGGGCATCACCGCGATGGCGGTGGCGCGCGCGGCCAGCACGCGCCACGGCGGCAAGGGCGACGACAGCAGCAGGTCGAGATCGCCGCGCTCGTAGAACACCATCGTCGCCTGCGCCAGCGTCTGCGACATCAGAAGCGAGAACAGGACCAGCTCGACTGTGTCCATGATCAGGATGAAGAGCGGCGAAGCCCGCTGCGGAAGATTGCGCACCGAATAAGCGATGGGCACGCCGACCACGAACATCAGGATCATGATGCCGACCATGGCGATCGCCCAGCCGATGCCGCCGCCGCGCGAGCGCGCGCGGAAGAACAGCCTCAGCTCATGTCCGAGCAGCCACAGCACGCTGCCGCGCGAGAACAGGGTCACGCGTGGCCGTTCCCGACGAGCTCGAGGAAGACGTCCTCGAGCGTGGATTCGCCAAGGCCCGAACGGCCGCGCAATTCGGCCAGCGTGCCTTCGGCCAAAAGCTTGCCGCCGCGGATGATACCTATGCGCTCGGCAAATCGCTCGGCCACGTCGAGCATATGGGTGGTAAGGATGACGGTCGCGCCCTCCTTCGTGCGCGCGAGCAGCACTTCCTTCACCTGCCGCGCCATCGCCGCGTCGAGACCCGTCAGCGGCTCGTCGAGGATGAGAAGCTTGGGGTCGTGGATGAGCGCGCCGGCGAGCGCGGTCTTCTGCTTCATGCCGCGCGAGAAGCCTTCGCAATGCTGGTCGCGATTGTCCCAGAGATCGAGCCAGCGCAGCAATTCCTCGGCGCGGGCCCGCGCGCGTCCGGGCTCGACGGACCACAGGCCGGCGACGAATTCGAGATATTCGAGTGGCGAGAGCTTGTCGTAGAGCATCGGCTCGTCGGGCAGCCAGGCGACGAGGCGCTTCGACGCGATCGGATCGGCGAGTGCATCGACGCCGTAGACGGAGATCGAACCGGCATCGGGCTTCAGGAGGCCCGCGACCATGCGCAGCGTCGTCGTCTTGCCGGCGCCGTTGGGACCGAGAAGCGCATAGAGCTCGCCCGCCTGGATGGTGAGGTCGAGATGGTCGACCGCGGGCTTTGCGTAGGTCTTGCAGAGACCACGCAGGATG